>JAWSUZ010000014.1:0-83332 GCA_033852165.1 Agarilytica sp.
GTGTTCATCTCATCATCCTTGTGATGTTTGTTGTTCATTCTGCATATGAATTGTTCTAAAATTGAGCTCTGACTCAAGCTTCATGTTAGTAATGTGTTGCGGCCTATTGATAGCACGAGAATAGGGCCTGGCTTATGATCTTGGTGTCGAGATCACTTCTTCTGGGGCTCCCCTCAGAGGGTCATATTTTTTCTCTCCTATTAAATTGTGTTCTCCTTATCTTTGGTTTGGATGCTTCAATTTTCTCTGGTGTATTGGCTGTCAGGTGTAGGTATTTAACCTGTTTCCTTCTTTTCGTCGGGTTAGGGGGTGAGTCAGGTATTGTTAGGGGTTTATTTTTTACAGTATATTCACTTGTTAAGTTGGTGCTGGGGCCTATTGGTTGCGGTGTTGTCGGGAGTGTTTTTCAGCATATTGTTGCGGCTTTCGTTTCTGTTTTGTTGTTGATATATTTTATTTTCTATTTAATAAGTTAAATTTCCGAAAAGCTGGGCATTTACGCGCCAATATTTTTGAGGGGTGTTGAACTTTGCGAAGTCGTAAGTTATTTTGCGTGTCACGTAATCTCCATGGTTTGACTTTTCTTGTGGGCTAACGCTTTCTATCTGCGCTTTTAAGATGCTTCTATAATAAAAAGAATGGCATTAGGCGTTTTTGTGGGCGGGTCCGACTTGTTTTTAGAAAATATGATCTGAAAGTGTCATGTGGGCGTATTTGTAGTTAAATTAAAGCGTAGAAAATGATTTGTATAATTGCGAAATATATTTTAAAACTGAAAAGTAATATTTTCCGATGGGAATGCGTAGATGTTTCTTATTGGGAGGTTGGTTTTCTGATCCTGTAGTTAATGTTTATGGGGAGTGTTCGTTTTTAAATCGGTTGTGCGTTCATATTTTTATACTTGGTTAACAAAAAAATAATATATCGAATCTGTGTTGTGTATAGGTTCGATATCTATAATAAGAAAAACTCTGCTAAGTCAATACTATCAGTTTCGCTGATTAGTCGTTTGTACTCTTTGGAAAAGTGTTTTATTTCGGTGTGTTGGAAGGTTTTGATAGCCATCTAAGCGGATTTGCACGCTCGTAATTCGTGTATTTTTTACATGGGTGACGTGTTGATTATGAAATCCGAATCGATGACGCCTTTAAAGTCGAGCGGGTTTCACTCGGCGTTACGGGATGGTTTGTTGAATGTTGACATGTGCGAACAGAATATTTTTCTGGTTTTAAACGATTAGTGAATTCGTTTTTAACTTATTTATTAAGAATACAAAATTGAGGTAATCTTGTAGTGGTAGATCTAGAGCCGTCTTTTCCTTTGTCATGCGCGCAGCGAGATATTTTATTTGATCAGTTGTTGAATGCAAGCCTTCCTCTTTATAATATCGGTGGATATGTCAGTATTGGCGGTGATGTTGATGTGGAACGATTTGAACTGGCGATTAATCTGTTGGTGAAAAAACATGATGCCCTTCGACTGATTATTGAAAAAGGGGCGGGTGAAAGTGATTTACCCACGCAGCATTGCTTACCTAGTTTATCTGTTTCAACTCCATTACTCGATTTTTCTAGTGAAGCTGACGCGCATGAAGCAGCTAAGGAGTGGATGAGAAATCGCTTTGTAAAACCCTATGAACTATATGGAAAGCCACTTTTTCGATATGACTTACTGAAGGTCGGTGATAGTGAGTATTGGTGGTTGGCGCAATATCATCATTTAGTAGCTGATGGTTGGGGTATTGGATTGTTAAATCGATCTCTGGCAGAGATATATACTGCACTTTCCATAGGTGAGGATCCCGATGTTACAGCGCCGATTTTTCGTGACCATATTAAGAAAGAGTTAGATTATGGTTTTTCAGATAATTTTGAAATTGATCGACAATACTGGATAAATCAATACCAATCGGTACCTCCTGCTTTATTTTCGCCACGTTATAAGTCCCTTTACCAAAGTGAGATAATTCCTGGTGATTGCCATTCATTTTATTTGCCGCGCTTGGTCTACAACCGACTAAATACCTTAGCGGAGCTTTATAACGTTTCAATGTTTCACGTACTGATAGGAGCGCTCTCGCTCTATTTTAGCCGTGTTAATCATCAAGAGTCATTGGTTGTGGGGCTTCCCATACTGAATCGAAGCAATGCAAGTTTTCGTAATACGGCGGGCCTGTTTGTTGGTTTAAGTCCGGTGACGTTTAGAATTGATTCTGAGTCAAACTTCATTGATCTCATTAAAAGTATAGCAATAGATTTACGACGACATTATCGTCACCAGAAATTTCCTGTGAGCGAAATCAATCGGGCTGTTGGCTTGAATCGTGATGTCGACCGTCAGCATCTATTTGATTTAAGTATTAATTATGCGAAACAAATGCATGATGTTTTCTTTGATAAAAACCCAGGTCGATCAACGACGCTTGATCATAATGTCAGTCAGGCGCCTTTTACTGTTTCGATTTGGGAGTTCAATGAAAATGAGCCTGTACAGGTCGATTTCTCCTATAACTTTGCCTATTTTAATCGTGAAGAGGTTGAGGGGGTAGCCGTTCGCTTTGTCAATATTCTTGGGCAATTGTCAGAGTCACCTGAAAAGCGTTTAGGGGAGATACATCTTGTAACGGAGGAAGAGAGGCATCTGCTTCTGGAGGCGTGGAACGACACTGCAACGGATGGCCCTGAAGACTGTTGTATTCATGAATTGTTTGAGCGGCAAGTCGAAAGCAATCCCGATGCGATCGCCTTGGCGTTCGAGGAGCAACAACTCACTTATGGCGAATTGAATAAAAAATCTAATCAACTCGCACATTATCTGGTTACAGAGCGGCATGTTCAACCTGACACATTGGTGGGGATATGTTTAGAGCGTTCTCTGGATATGGTAGTTGCCATTCTTGGTGTGCTGAAAGCGGGTGGTGCTTATGTGCCCTTGGATCCGGAGTACCCGAAAACACGTCTGGTATACATGCTGGAAGATTGTTCGCTGGATACGGTTATCACAAGCCGGGCAGTAATTGAGCGTACACCGATTTCGTCAGACCAAGCGTTGTGTTGGGATGAGGAAGTTGTAACGCAGAAACTATCATCACAGTCTAATCAAAATATAAAACCTTATGATCGGGGGCTAAAAAGTCGTCATCTTGCCTATGTGATTTACACCTCTGGATCGTCTGGGCAGCCCAAAGGCGTCATGGTTGAGCATAAGAGTTTAGTTAACCTAAATACGGTAGAAATAAAGGATTTTGACATTAATGAACGCGACAGGGTGTTGCATCTATTGTCATTCAATTTTGACCCCGGAACGGGAATTTTATTTAGCGCACTGAATTCCGGGGCGTCTGTTATTTTTGCTTCTCCAATGCAAAACGTCTTTAGCTTTATAGCGGACCATAGAATTACTTGTGCATCCCTTCCTGCAGCTTTGTTGATGGCTCAAGAGAAGAAAGAGATAGCGTTTCCTGAACTCAAGGTTTTGGCTACTGGCGGCGGCGTGTGTTCGATAGATGCTGTTAACTTTTGGGCCAAGAACCTTCGCTATTTTAATTTGTACGGCCCTACAGAAGCGACTATTACTTCTGTGCGATCCAAGCAGGATGGCGTAGTTAGGAACTTATCAATAGGCAGCCCTATAGATAACGTGCAGAGTTATGTATTGAATAGCGACTTACAGATATTGCCCCCCGGAATTTTGGGGGAGCTCTATATTGGTGGTGTCGGTTTAGCCCGTGGTTATCTCAATCGTCCAGAATTAACCGCTGAAAAATTTGTTCAAAACCCGTTTAGTGAAAGCCCCAAAGCTCGCTTGTATAAAACCGGTGATTTAGTCCGTTGGTTACCGGATGGCAATTTGGAGTTTATGGGACGTATCGATGATCAAGTGAAGATTCGTGGTTTTAGAATCGAACTGGGCGAAATAGAAAACACGCTATTAAGCTATGAAGGGATTAATGAGGCGGTGGTGCTTGTCCGAGAAGACAGCGGCGATAAACGACTAATCGCCTATGTTGTGCCAAACCATAATGCGTTAGGAGCGGAGTTAGGAGGTGAACTGGAGGGTGAACTGGAAGATGAACTAAAAGAAGAGTGCAAAGACGAAACGTTCGTCAACAATATCGTGGAGCAATGTCGTCAGCATCTGCGTGAGGCTTTACCTGAGTATATGTTGCCAACAGCCTTTGTTGTACTTAAAGAATTTCCGTTAACAACCAACGGCAAGGTGGATCGTAAAGCCTTACCTGATCCGGATATGAGTCAGGCGAAAGAGACTTATGTTGCACCGAAAACCGAAACAGAAAAAGTTTTGTGCGAGATTTGGCAAGAGATTCTGGGGTTGGAAAAAATTGGCGTGACGGACAATTTTTTCCACCTAGGCGGCCATTCATTATTGGCGACCCAGCTGGTATCGAAAGTGAATCGAGCTTTGACCGTTGAGCTATCGCTAAAAGCAGTATTTGAATCCAATACTGTACAGACCTTGGCAGCCGTTATTGATGGTCTAGATTCCAGCTCCGCCTACCCTCCGATTGAATGTGTATCCCGAGAGAAGCCGTTATTGTTATCGCATGCCCAGCAGCGCTTGTGGTTTATTGACCAATTAGACGAAGGCAGTGTGCAATATAATATGTTTGCTGAGTTACGGTTGTGTGGCGATTTAGACGTATCAGCCCTACAAGAAGCACTCAGTGCGCTGGTCGATCGACATGAAAGTTTACGAACAGTTTTTGTCGATGATGGGGAAGGGCCACGGCAACAGGTTCAACTGATCAGTCAGATAAACGTAGCGCTAATTGATGTATCCGCATTGAATATGGTGACTCAGACTGAAAAAATCCAGCAAACTATTGTGGCCGAAGCGAAAGAAGTTTTTGATTTAAGTCGTGATTTAATGTTGCGCGCCCAACTGCTCAAACTGTCAGAAAGTGAGCACATTCTGTTGGTGACAATACATCACATAGCGTTTGATGGATGGTCGGGGAATATTTTATTCAGAGAACTTAGTCAGTTATACCAAGCTTGCACGGAAGGTCGAGAAAGCCCTCTATCTCCGCTGGCGATTCAATATGCGGATTACGCACACTGGCAGAGACTGTGGTTGCAAGGGAAGGTGCTAGATAAACAAGTCGATTATTGGACGCAACAATTATCGAACTTTCCAGTTGTGCACAATCTACCGTTAGACAACGCTCGACCCCTGCAGAAAACTTTTTCCGGCGCGAGTATCACGACTTATATCAGTAAAGACAGCTTGGAGGGATTGAAGGGTTTATGTGTCGATCAGGGCGCAACCTTGTTTATGGGCTTGCATGCCGTCTTTTCTGTATTGCTTGCGCGTTATAGCGGTGAGTCAGACATTGTTATGGGAAGTCCCATTGCCAATCGTGAACAAACCGAAGTCGCGGATTTGATTGGTTTTTTTGTTAATACCTTAGTGCTACGAAGTGATGTCTCTGGGAATCTTTCGTTTATTGATTTATTACAGCAATGTAAACGTACTGATTTGGATGCCTATGCCCATCAACAAGTGCCGTTTGAGCAATTGGTGGAAGTGCTACAGCCTGAAAGGAGCTTAAGTCATAGCCCATTATTTCAAATCATGTTGGTCTTACAAAATAATGATCAAAGCACATTGGAACTTCCGGGTTTGTCGCTGAGCCTTATGGAACGTGAAAATATTCAAGCGAAGTTTGATTTAACACTCAATGCCGTCGAATTGGACCAGGGCCTATCATTAGAGTGGGAATACAATACGGATTTATTTAAGCCGTCAACGATTGAAGGGATGATGGCTCATTTTGGCGTATTGGTGGATAAGCTCGTTTCAATGCCTGATGAGAATGTTAATACCGTCGATTTCTTAAGTGCGCGTGAACGGCATCTACAGATGGTGGAATGGAATGATACCCAAAAGGTCTACCCTCAAGATCGTTGCATTCATGAATTATTTGAACAGCAAGTTAATAACAATCCTGATGCGATAGCCTTGGTATTTGAAAAGGAACGATTTACTTATGACGAATTAAATAAAAAATCCAATCAACTGGCGCATTACTTGCTCAATGAAAAAAATATTCGACCAGATACCTTGGTGGGGATATGTCTAGAGCGTTCATCGGATTTTGTGATCGCTATTCTTGGTATTTTAAAAGCGGGCGGTGCTTATGTGCCGTTGGACCCGGAATACCCGGAAGCGCGATTGGAATACATGTTGAAAGATGCCTGTTTGGATACGGTAATTACACGTTGCGATGTGTTTGCTCGTACACCGATTAATTCTGAATGCGCGTTGTGCCTGGATGATGAGAATATACGCCAAAGCATAAGCTCAGGCTCGCACGCTAACACTGTGTCGAGAGTGGAGGGTGTAAGCTCGAACCATTTGGCATATGTTATTTACACTTCCGGCTCTACAGGCCAACCGAAAGGCGTCACTGTGGAGCATAGGAGTGTGATTTCTCTTGTCGTGAATGCTGAATACGTGCCGTTATCGAACGCTACTATTATGCTTCAAAACTCCCCGATTACGTTTGATGCTGCAACTTTTGAAGTGTGGGGGGCTTTGTTAAATGGTGGAACCCTCGTTGTTCAGCCAGAACGTTTACTTGACATGATGAAGCTTGGAGGGGTTATTAATGACAGTAATATCAATACCGCATGGATGACATCGGGTTTATTTGACCAATTTGCGTCCACTTATCATGAGGTGTTACCACAGCTTAATTATTTGCTGGTTGGTGGTGATGTTGTGAATCAAGTTTCTGTCGATAAAATACAATCCATTAACCCCAATCTTCAGGTAATTAATGGATATGGGCCCACAGAAAATACAACCTTTAGCTGTACATATTTAATTGGTCAAGGGGGGGAGCAATCTTCGGTACCCATTGGTCGTCCTATCAGTAATGTACAAGTTTACGTTGTTGATCAGCATCCAGAATCCGATGTGTTAACACCGATCGGTGTTGTGGGGGAGCTGTATCTGGGGGGCGACGGCTTAGCCCGTGGTTATCTCAATCGTCCAGAGCTTACGGCCGAAAAGTTTATTAAAAACCCGTTCAGTGAAGCCCCTTCAGATCGCTTGTATAAAACTGGCGACTTAGTTCGTTGGTTGCCAGATGGTAATCTGGTGTTCATGGGGCGTGTTGATGATCAAGTAAAGATCCGTGGCTTTAGAATTGAACAGGGAGAAATTGAAAACGTTTTACTAAGCTATGAAGGGATTGGGGACGCTGTGGTGGTTGCCCGAGAGCATAATTCTTATAAACGGTTAGTCGCTTATGTTGTACCAAGAGATAATGTACCAATAGGAGAGTGTAAAGACGAAATGTTTTCAAATGATTTTCAGGATGAATGTCACGGCTACCTCCGGAAATTTCTACCCGAATACATGCGGCCATCGGCCATTGTTGTACTTGAAGGGTTACCATTAACAGCCAATGGAAAGGTGGATCGTAAAGCCTTACCTGATCCGGACATGAGTCAAGTGCAGGAGGTGTGTGTTGCCCCGGTAACGGAAACAGAAAAAGTTTTATGTGAAATTTGGCAAGATATTCTTGGCCTAGAAAAAGTTGGCGTGACGGACAACTTTTTCCGTTTGGGGGGGCACTCATTATTGGCAACGCGGTTGGTCTCTCACGTAAACCAATCCCTCATGGTAAAGCTATCGCTCAAAACAGTGTTTGAGTCGAATACGGTTCGGACTTTAGCCATCGTTATTGATGGCCTTGTTTTTTCTTCGGACTATCCGCCAATCAAATGCGTGTCACGATCACAGTCATTACCGTTGTCGCATGCACAGCAGAGATTGTGGTTTATTGACCAGTTAGCTGGCGGCGGTGCGCAATATAATATGTCCGCTTCATTAAAACTGTCAGGTGAATTGAAAACGTCAGCCTTACAGAATGCCTTAAGTACGCTGATTGAACGTCATGAAAGTTTGCGCACAGTTTTTGTTGATGGCAGAGATGGGCCAAGGCAACAAATTCAGTCAGCCTATCGAGTAGATCTATCGCTGATTGATGTGTCAAATCTGGAAGCAGTGGCTCAGACCGATAAAGTTCAGCAGATTATTTTAGCTGAGGCGAATCGATATTTTGATTTGAGCCGAGATCCAATGTTGCGTGCTCAGCTGTTAATTTTGTCAGAAGATGAACATATTCTTTTGGTAATGATACATCACATAGCATTTGATGGCTGGTCGGCAGATATTTTATTCAGAGAACTCAGTCAATTATATCAAAGCTATACGCAAGGGAGAGAAGCTTCCTTGCCACCGTTGCCGATTCAATATGCCGATTATGCACATTGGCAGCGACAATGGTTACAGGGAGAAGTATTGGATAAACAAGTCGATTATTGGAAAAAACAACTATCTAACTTGCCGATTACACACAAGCTACCGTTAGATCACCAGCGGCCACAACAGCAAACGTTTGCCGGTGCGAGTATCGAAACTTTTGTTAATAAATCCAGTTTGGAACCTTTAAACACCTTATGTATTGAACAGGGCGCAACTTTATTTATGGGTTTGCATGCGATGTTTTCTATATTACTCGCGCGTTACAGTGGCGAAACAGACATTGTGGTGGGTAGCCCAATCGCTAACCGTGAACAAGCAGAAGTCGAGAATTTAATAGGCTTCTTTGTTAATACTTTGGTGTTGCGCAGTGATGTTTCTGGTGATCCGTCGTTTAATGATTTATTGCAACAATCTAAGCGCACGGCCTTAGATGCTTACGCCCATCAACAAGTGCCGTTTGAGCAGTTGGTGGAAGTCTTGCAGCCGGAAAGGAGCTTAAGTCACAGTCCATTATTTCAGGTTATGTTGGTGTTGCAAAACAATCAACAAAGCGCATTGGAACTGCCGGGATTAACGTTGACTCCGGTGGCTCAAGAGCATGTCCAAGCAAAGTTTGAGATGACTCTCAATGTCGTCGAAATGAATCGGGGCTTATCGCTGAGCTGGGAATACAATACGGATATTTTTGATCGTACGACGATTGAACGGATGGCTGCACATTTTATTTTATTGATCGATAAAATACTCACAATACCGAATGAAAGTATTTTCACGGTTGAATTGTTAAGTGCGAGTGAACGGCATCAACAGCTAGTGACATGGAATGATACCCAAGCAGGTTATCCTCACGATTGTTGTATTCATGAATTGTTTGGGCGACAAGTTAAAGCGAATCCTGATGCGATTGCTTTGGTTTGCAATGATAAAATATTAAGTTACGGAGAATTAAATAAAAAATCCAATCAGTTGGCGCATTATCTGATGTCAGAAAAAAATATTCAGCCAGATACTCTGGTCGGAATATGTTTAGACCGCTCGTTGGACGCGATGATCGCTATTCTAGGTGTTTTAAAAGCGGGCGGTGCGTATGTTCCGTTGGACCCGGATTATCCAGAAACACGATTGATGTACATGTTGCAAGACGCGGGTTTGGATACCGTCATCACGCATTGCGATGTGCTTGCACGCACAGCGATTTCTTCAGGACGTGCGCTGTGTTTGGATGATTTGAATACGCGCAAAAAAATCAACTTAAAATCAAGCGACAACCCAATCTCTAGTGATGTGAATATAACGCCGAATCATTTGGCTTATGTTATTTACACCTCGGGCTCTACTGGTCAGCCAAAAGGCGTCACGGTGGAGCATCGTAGCGTGATGTCACTCGTCGTGAATGCCGGATACGTGCCGTTATCGAACGAGACTGTCATGCTTCAGAATTCCCCGATTACCTTTGATGCCGCAACGTTTGAAGTGTGGGGAGCGCTATTAAATGGTGGCACCCTCGTTATTCAACCAGAACGCTTATTGGATATGACGAAACTTGGCGGGGTTTTTAATGACAATAATATCAATGTCGCATGGATGACATCCGGTTTATTTGATCAGTTTTCGTCAAACTATATCGACGCGTTACCACAACTTAATTATTTGCTGGTCGGTGGTGATGTCGTGAACCAAGGTTCTGTCGACAAAATACAATCCATTAATCCGAACCTTGAGGTTATTAATGGATATGGACCCACAGAAAATACAACATTTAGTTGTACGTATATAATTGGACAGGGGCGAGGCGAGCAAGCATCGGTACCCATTGGCCGCCCGATCAGTAATGCACAAGTTTATGTTGTGGATCAATATGCAAAAGCAGGGGTGCTAACGCCACTTGGAGTCGTGGGAGAGCTGCATTTGGGAGGGGACGGTTTAGCCCGAGGTTATCTCAACCGTCCAGAACTTACCGCCGAAAAGTTTATCCAAAACCCGTTCAGTGAAGACCCCGCAGATCGGTTGTATAAAACCGGTGATTTAGTCCGTTGGTTACCCGATGGCAATCTGGAGTTTATGGGACGAATTGATGGCCAAGTAAAGATTCGTGGTTTTAGAGTTGAACTGAGCGAAATTGAAAATACTTTGTTAAGCCATGAAGGGGTTAACGAGGCGGTGGTAGTTGTCCGAGAATACAATGGAGATAAACGATTAATCGCCTATGTTGTACCAAATACTAACGAGTTAGGCGATGAGCTAGGAGATGAGCTAGGAGATGAGCTAGGAGATGAGCTAGGAGATGAGAATGGAGATGAGAATGGAAAAGAGTACAACAACGAAACGTATGTAAATAATGTCACGCAGCAATATCGAGAGTATCTACGCGAAACTTTACCCGAGTATATGTTGCCATCAGCCTTTGTTGTACTTGAAAATTTACCGTTAACCGTAAATGGAAAAGTGGATCGTAAAGCCTTACCTGAGCCGGATATGAGCCAAGTACAAGAGGCGTATGTTGCACCGAGAACGGAAACAGAAAACGTGTTGTGTCAGATTTGGCAAGACATTCTGAACCTGGAAAAAGTGGGCGTGACTGATAACTTTTTCCGCTTGGGCGGACATTCACTTCTCTTGATTCAACTGTTAGCTCGATTACAAGCCATTGGGTGGAATACCGATGTGGCCACCTTATTCAGTAAAGACACTTTGGGCGAATTAGCAAAGTGTCTGGATGGCGCGAGCGATAACGTCCCAGAAGTATTTCGCGCTCCGGCCAATTTAATTCCTAAAGATTGCCGTTCGATAACACCCGAGATGCTGAATTTAATACGACTTGAGCAGATGTCGATAGATAACATAGCTTCTGTAATTCCAGGAGGCGTCGAAAACATTCAAGACATTTATCCCTTGGCTCCATTACAAGCAGGTATTTTATTTCACCATCAAATGAGTGAAGAAGGGGGAGACCCATATGTCATACCGGTATTGTTGGCGGCCAAAACACGTCAGCAGCGAGAAAAGTTTTTAAGCGCATTACAGCAGGTTATTAATCGGCATGATGTATTGCGTAGTGCCGTGTTATGGGAAGGTCTTCCTGAGCCTGTGCAAGTGGTGTGTCGTCATGTGATTTTACCAATTGAATCTTTAGTGTTGAATCCGGATGTTGAAGCAATGCCTCAAATGTTGGATCAGATGGCGCCAGATCGGCAATCTATGAATATTACTCAAGCACCTTTATTGCGTGTTCGAATCGCTGAAGATTTTGAGTCAGAGCAGTATTTTATTCTGCTGCAATTGCATCATATAATTACTGATCATGTGGGATTGGATATTATTCAATCCGAGGTGCAGGTGATTTTGGATGGTAAGGAGGATGTCTTAATGTCGCCTTCTCCTTATCGAGAATTTGTATCGCACGCTCTGCATCAAGCCAAAACGTTAAACCATGAATCATTTTTTAGAGATAAACTAGGTACTGTAACAGAGCCTACTGCGCCGTTTAATTTGCTGGATGTTCATGGCGATGGTGGTGAAATAATCGAAGCAAGCCAGCAGCTACCCGATGCGCTATCGCATCGTATCCGAACACTATCACGGAAATTATCGATAAGTCCTGCCGCGTTTTTTCATGCGGTGTTTGGTTTGGTTGTGGGCATCTGTAGCGGGCGTAATGATGTGGTATTCGGCACTGTATTATCGGGTCGATTACAAGGAACCGTTGGTGCAGGGCAAATGCTGGGTATGTTCATTAATACATTGCCGTGCCGATTAATATTGGACGGCTTGGGTGCAAAGGACATGGTCTTGCATGCTCAGGCTGAACTCTTGGCCTTGCTTCCGCATGAGCAAGCGTCATTGGCTTTTGTACAACAATGCAGTGGTTTACCCGGTGGTACACCGTTATTTAGCGCAGTATTAAACTATCGCCATGCCTCTCTTACGTCTAATGATAGCGCAGAGAATTTGAATGTTGAGGTCTTATCTGGTCGCGAACGTAGTAACTATCCCTTTAGCGTTTGTATTGATGATCTGAGCAAAGGCTTTTCGATGACTGCACAGGTGAACTCAGAAATAGATCCGGCGCGGGTCATTCGGTATTTGCAGACAGCAATGGAAGGTTTGGTAGAGGCCTTAGAGAACAGGCCGCAAAAACCTGTGGAGGAGATCGACATCGTTTCGGCGGATGAGCGTCACCAGTTATTGGTGGAGTGGAATGATACCGCAAAGGATTACTCTTCGGATAAATGTATTCACGAGTTGTTTGAAGCGCAAGTTAAAATGAATCCTGATGCGATTGCCGTAGTATTTGAAGATCAGCAGTTGACGTATAGCGAGTTAAATAAAAAGTCCAATCAGTTGGCGCATTATTTAATCGAAGAAAAATGTATTCAGCCGGATACATTGGTCGGTATCTGTCTAGATCGTTCGCTGGATTTGGTGATCGTTATTCTCGGTATAGTAAAGTCGGGCGGTGCTTATGTGCCGTTGGACCCGGATTACCCGGGAGAACGCTTGAAGTATATGTTACATGACACAGCATTGAATTTGGTTATCACCAGCTGTGACGTGCTTACTCGTACACCGATAATAACCGTGCAATCTTTGTGTTGGGATGATGCCGATATTCAGCAGAATATCGTATCGCGGTCAGGTGATAATATAGTGCCGCGTAACCTGGGATTAACGCCTCGTCATCTAGCGTATGTGATTTACACCTCTGGGTCTTCTGGACTACCGAAAGGAGTTATGATTTCTCATTCAGGTTTGCCGGGCCTAGTGGAAGATAATGCTGAAAGGTTTCAGATAAACAATGAATCATGCTTCCTGCATAACAACTCGATTAACTTCGATGCAGCTAGCTGGGTAATCTGGATGACGCTTTCGTTCGGAGCTAGCCTTGTGATTGCGAAAGATTTATTGCTAGCGAAAGAAGATTTTGACGTGTTGATTTGCCAGAATGAAATCAGTCATCTTATGATGACGCCGACCATTCTCAATGTCTTAGAGCCAAATAAATTACCACACCTTAAGTGCGTGATCGTGGGGGGGGACAGTTGTTCGCAAGAGCTGGCCGAAAAATGGAATTCTCATTGTTCATTTTTTAATGCCTACGGCCCTACTGAAAATACGATTTGCTCAACTGTTAAAAAAGTCGAATGTGGTGACGTTGTTAACATTGGCCAACCCCTGAACAACAACCAAGCTTATATTGTTCAAGGCGATAGGCTACTTCCCATTGGTGTGGTTGGGGAGCTATGTGTTGGCGGTGCTGGATTGGCTCGTGGCTACCTCAATCGTCCAGAACTAACGGCAGAAAAATTCATTCCAAATTTATTTGCCAATACGCCCGCCGCCCGCGTTTACAAAACGGGTGATTTAGCGCGTTGGCTACCGGATGGTAATCTTGAGTTTATGGGGCGTGTCGATGACCAGGTCAAGATCCGTGGTTTTAGAATTGAACTGGGAGAAATTGAAAATGCGTTGTTACGACACGAGGGAATTAAAGAGGTAGTGGTGATTGCCCGTGCAGGCAAGATAGAACAGAGGAAAAATGGGGGGCTTAAAGGTGAGAGTGATAAGCGCTTAATAGCTTACATCGTTACTCACTCAGAAGAGACCTTAAATGAATCGCTTGTCGCTATGCAGATCGAAATATGGCGCCATCATCTCAGCCAAACCTTACCTGATTATATGCTCCCGTCAGTCTTTATTGTACTTGATACCTTACCGTTAACTCCCAATGGTAAAGTCGATCGTCGAGCCTTACCTGCACCGGACATGAGTCAATCACAATATGATTATGTTGCGCCGCAAACGGATACGGAGAAACTGTTGTGTGAGTTATGTGAGGGTGTTTTAAACCTTGAACGGGTGGGCTTAACGGATAACTTTTTCAGGTTAGGAGGTCATTCGTTATTGGCAACAAAATTACTGGCGAATATTAATCAGAATTTTGATGTTAGTTTAAAGATTAAGGATGTTTTTTCAACCGAAAATATTCGGGATTTGAGTAATGTTATTTCAGATCATATAAATAAAATAAAAGAGTCGCTACTTGAAGAAACGCTAGCGAACGAAGAGGAAGTCAGCTGGTGAGTAATGAAATCCGTAGTATCGTTGGTGAGTTACTTGACCGAGACGTCATTATTTATGTGGTAAATGGAGCGTTAAAAACTCGATCGGTAAAAAGTTCTCTAACACCATATGTGATAGATTTAATAAAATCCAATAAAAATGAATTGATTAATTTCCTAGTGAATAAAGAGCAACTGGATAGTGCGGTCCGTATCCATTCTATGCCAAGAAATAAAAATGGATACGAACTGTCGTATTCTCAGCATCGTCTCTGGTTGATTGATCAGATAAACGAAGGCAGTACACAATATAATATTTCGGCAGTGCTGAGATTTTCAGGGGCCCTTGATGTTGGTGCTTTAAAAAACGCTTTAACAGATGTTGTTAACCGCCATGAAAGCCTCCGAACGGTGTTTGTGGATAGTGGTGAAGGGCCGTTACAGGTGATTCAGGAACGATCGATTTTCGACCTCCCTGTATTTGATTTGTCGGACCAAACTGCGACGGAGAAAACTAGCCAGCTAGATCAGAGGATTGTAGATGAAGAAAAAAAATGTTTCGTTCTGAGTCGAGATTTGATGCTGCGCGCGAATTTAGTCAAGTTATCTGAAGGCGAACATATTCTATTAGTGACTATGCACCATATTGCTTCTGATGGTTGGTCGGCAGGTATTTTAATCAAAGAGATGAGTCATTTATATCAGAGCTATCTGGAAAGTCGAGTAAACCCATTGCCATCGTTGGAAATTCAATATGCCGATTATGCACACTGGCAACGGCAGTGGTTGCAAGGTGATATATTAGATAAGCAAGTTGATTACTGGAAGGAAAAGTTATCAAACTTACCTGTTGTTCATAGTCTGCCACTGGATAATGCACGCCCACAAAAGCAGAGTTTTAGGGGTGATAACGTTAGTGCTGACCTTAATAAGGTCAGTTTGGATAGCTTGAATTCTTTATGTGTCCAGCAAGGTGCGACCTTGTTTATGGGCTTGCATTCTGCATTCTCGATATTACTTGCGCGCTATAGTGGTGAGTTCGACATTGTAATGGGGACCCCAATTGCAAATCGTGAACAAGCGGAAGTCATGGATTTAATCGGTTTCTTTGTTAATACCTTAGTGTTGCGCAGCGACATGTCTGGCAATCCTTCGTTTGTCGAGTTATTAAAACAAAGTAAACAGACAGCCCTAGAAGCTTACGCGCATCAACAAGTTCCGTTTGAAAAACTAGTGGAAGTACTACAGCCGGAAAGAAGCTTAAGGCATGGCCCGTTATTTCAAATTATGCTTGTGTTGCAAAATAACGAACAAAGTACCTTGGAATTACCGGGTTTAACGCTGAGCCATGAGCCTAAAAAATATTTTCAATCGAAGTTCGACTTATCGCTGAATGCTGTGGAAACGGATGGAGGATTAGCGCTTGAATGGGAATTCAATACGGATATATTCGAGCGAACGACGATTGAAAGAATGGCGGATAGTTTTATATTGCTGGTTGATAATTTACTCAAAAACCCACAGGAAAACGTTTTTACTGTTGACTTTCTGAATAAAGGCGAACGGAATCAACAGTTTCTGGGCTGGAATGATACTCAGGTAGATTACTCTGGTGAATGTTGTATTCAAGAGTTATTTGAAAAGCAGGCGCATAAACAACCGGATGCCATTGCGGTTGTTTGTGACAATATAGAGCTGAGTTATAGGGAACTCAACGAGCGATCAAATCAGCTTGCTCATTATTTACATGCCCAAGGCGTTCAACCGCATACGCTCGTAGCGGTGTGCATGGAACGTTCGCCAGATCTCGTCATTGCACTGATTGCTATTTTGAAGGCTGGCGCAGCCTATGTGCCGCTTGATCCTAATTACCCCCAGGATCGATTGGAATATATGTTAAAAAATTGCGAGGCTCCTACGTTTATCACCCAATCAATGAAAGGGGATTTAAATTCTACTTCCGTGAGAAAACGAATTTATCTGGATGCAGTTCGGGAAGATATTTCTAATTGTCCTACCTGTAACCTTGCCTCTCACAACGCGCGGGGAGATTTGGTTTATTTGATTTACACTTCAGGTTCTACGGGTAAGCCAAAGGGAATTGAAGTACTCCATGGTGGCGTTTCTAATTTAGTGCATTGGTACGCAAAAGAATACACGTTTTCTTCTAGAGATAACTTTCTTATCGTCAGTGCTATTGGCTTTGATTTAACGCAAAAAAATATTTGGACTCCCCTGTCTGTTGGTGGAACAATTATATTGCCGTCGGCCGATTCGTTTGACGTGGATTATTTGTTGGCACTTTCTAAAAAGACCTTTCCCACCGTTATTAACTGTGCGCCAAGCGCTTTTAACAGCCTGTTAGTCGGGTCTGATAATTGGGTAGAGTTTTCTCATATCAATACGGTATTGCTGGGAGGAGAACAACTACATCGAGACCAAGTTGATCGTTGGAGAAAAAAAATACCCAGTAGTGTGCGTATCGTGAACATGTATGGCCCCAGCGAAGCGACTGATATTGTTACCCGTTATAATGTCAACAATATGAATAGGCAAAAAATAGCTATTGGTAAGCCGATTCAAAATGTCAAAATATATGTATGTGCTGTTGATTTAAGTCTGTGTCCCATTGGTGTTGTTGGAGAACTCTATGTCGGAGGCTCTGGTGTGGCGCGAGGTTATTGCAATAACCCAGAATTAACCGCTGAAAAATTTATTCAAAACCCTTTTAGTTCTGATTCAAAAGATCGCCTTTATAAAACCGGTGATCTAGTGCGTTGGTTACCCAGTGGGGACCTGGACTATGTTGGTCGCATAGATAATCAAGTAAAAATTCGCGGTTTTAGAATTGAATTGGGGGAAATTGAAAATACCCTATTAGAACAAACCTCAATCGCAGAGGTGGTGGTCGTTGTTCGAAAAGAAAGCGACGATCAGCGCCTAGTGGCTTATATTGTTACAGCGAAAAATCCCACTGATAGCGAGTTGTTTGGTCGTGTACAGGATGAAAGGATCGATGACTGGCGTGAGCATCTCAGACAAACCTTGCCCGTGTATATGTTACCTTCGGCTTTTGTTGTTCTTGATGCTTTACCGTTAACACCTAACGGTAAAGTGGATCGTAAGGCTTTACCTGCGCCGGATATGAGTCAGATGCAAACAGTCTATATTTCTCCGATAAGGGAAACAGAAAAATCCTTGTGTGGGATTTGGCAAAATGTCCTAGGCTTGAAAAAAATAGGCGTGACAGATAACTTTTTCCACCTTGGAGGACATTCGCTATTGGCGACGCGTTTGGTGTCACAAGTGAACCGAGCCTTGAACGTTGATCTGCCGTTAAAAACAATATTTGAGTCGAATACTGTTCGGGCTTTAGCAATGGCTATTGACCAATTGGAGCTCAGCTCTGCATACCCAGCGATTGAATACACTCCACGCACGAAACCTCTGTTGTTGTCGTATGCACAACAACGCTTGTGGTTTATTGATCAATTCTCACATGGCAGTACGCAATACAACATGCCTGCGGCTTTACGATTGTCGGGGTTTCTAGATGTTCTGGCCCTACAAAATACTTTAAATACACTTGTTGACCGCCATGAAACCCTACGAACAAATTTTGTCGATACAGGAGAGGGGCCGCGACAAAAAGTCCAGTCAGTGTCACGAGTAAAATTAGTGATTATTGATCTTTCCCATTTGGATTCGACGACGCAGGATCAAAAAACTCAGCAGTATATTATGGATGAGGCGAATGAGGATTTTAATCTAAGCGCTGACCTAATGCTGCGCGTTAAGCTGTTAATACTTTCAGAATGTGAGCATATTTTATTGGCGACGATGCATCATATCGCTTCCGATGGTTGGTCGATGGGAATCTTGATTAAAGAGCTGAGTCAGTTATACATGGCTTATGTGGAAGGCCGAGAAAACCCTCTGCCGTCATTAGCGATTCAATATGCAGATTATGCGCACTGGCAGCGACAGTGGTTACAAGGTGAGGTATTGGACAAACAGGTCGATTATTGGAAACAACAATTATCGAATTTACCGGTTGTGCATAATCTACCTATTGATAAAGCACGTCCAAAGCAACAAAGCTTCGCCGGTGCAAGTTATCGTGCTCAGCTTGGGAAAACCAGTTCGGAAGGCCTAAACGCATTATGTCGTGAGCAGGGTGCGACGTTATTTATGGGGCTGCATGCAGCGTTATCAGTATTGCTGGCACATTATAGCGGAGAGTCAGACATAGTGGTGGGGAGCCCCATTGCTAACCGTGAGCAACTGGAAGTGGCAGATTTAATCGGTTTATTTGTCAATACCTTGGTTTTGCGTAGCGATGTTTCTGACGAACTTTCTTTTATTGATTTATTACAGCAATGTCAACGTACAGCCTTGGATGCTTATGCCCATCAACAAGTACCGTTTGAGCAGTTAGTGGAGGTATTGCAGCCACAAAGGAGTTTAAGCCACAGCCCCTTATTTCAAATAATGTTGGTGCTGCAAAATAACGAGCAAAGCACGTTAGAACTTCCAGGTTTAACACTGACGGCTATGCTTCAAGAGCATGTTTCTGCGAAATTTGATTTAACACTTAACGTCGTCGAAATGGATGAAGGGCTAGCATTGGAGTGGGAATATAATACAGACTTATTTGAACAGCCGACGATTGAACGAATGGCTGCGAACTTTGTGTTACTCGTCGATAATTTACTTGCCGAACCGCATACAAATATTGCGACAATTAATTTCTTAAATGAGAGCGAACGCTATCGGCAGATGGTGGTATGGAATGATACGACGAAGGGTTATCCTCACGAAAGCTGTATTCATGAATTGTTTGAAGCGCAAGTAAACAATAATTCTGATGCGATCGCCGTGGTCTTTGAAGAGCAACAGCTGACGTATGGTGAATTAAACTACAAAGCCAATCAGCTGGCGCATTATCTGGTGAAAGAAAAAAATGTTCGGCCGGATACCTTAGTGGGTCTTTGTTTGGATCGTTCGCTGGATTTGGTGGTTTCTCTTTTCGGTATATTAAAAGCAGGCGGAGCATATGTGCCGTTGGACCCAGATTATCCGCAAGCACGTCTGGCGTATATGCTGGAAGATGCGGCATTGGATACTGTTGTCACGAATAGAGAAGTGCTTGCACGTACACCTATAACTTCAGCGCAAGCCCTGTGCTTGAATGATGTGGATAGTCAGAAAAAAATATGTTCACAGCCATATGAAAATTTGGCGCCCAGTCATTTGGACTTAAGGTCTAATCACCTTGCCTATGTGATTTACACCTCAGGTTCTACAGGGAATCCCAAGGGCGTAAAAATAATTCACCGTGCGGTTGTGAATTTTCTTTACGCGTTTAAACATCGTTTGAATATTGGATCCGATGATTGTTGGTTGGCTGTTACACCCATTTCTTTTGATATTGCGGTATTAGAACTTTATCTTCCATTACTTTCGAATAGCAAAGTTGTTATTGCGAGTTCGGCTGCTGTACAAGATGGATCGTCTCTTGCGGCACTTATGCGAGATAGTGGTACAACCGTGATGCAGGCAACACCGGCAACGTGGACTATTTTATATCACCAAAATGACATGCCGTCCCTTCGGCATGCACTCGTGGGTGGTGATAGTTTTCCCTTGTCACTGGCGCGATATATGCGTCCCAAAATGGAATCTCTTTTTAATCTGTATGGACCAACAGAGGCAACGGTTTGGGCGACTATCATGGCGCTTCCCAAAGGCATCGATCGCATGTTAATCGGTAAACCGATGGATAATACGGTGAGCTATGTTGTATCGAATCAGCTAAAGCCGGTACCTATTGGTGTTCCCGGTGAGTTGTTGATTGGCGGTGATTGTTTAGCACGAGGTTATCTTAACCGGTCAGAACTCACCGCCGAAAAATTCATTCGAAACCCATTTAGTGATGCGCCTACAGATCGTCTTTATAAAACCGGAGATTTGGTGCGTTGGTTGCCTGATGGTAATCTGGAATTTCTGGGACGTATCGATGATCAAGTGAAAATCCGTGGTTTTAGAATTGAGCTGGGCGAAATTGAAAATACTTTATTAAAATACAACGGAATTAAATCGGCGGTGGTGGTTGCCCGAGAAGATAATGGTGACAAACGATTAGTCGCGTATATCGTACTAAGTCATGATGCAATTGAACGTGTAGAGATAGAGATGGATGAGGGATCTGAAGCCGAGATCGTCCGCCATTACATGGAACAATGGCGAAATCATCTCAGCCAAACCCTTCCGGAGTACATGCTGCCGTCGGCCTTTGTCGTACTTGAAGCCTTGCCGTTAACGCCCAATGGAAAAATCGATCGTAAAGCACTACCTTCACCGGATATGAATCAATTACAAGACTCATACCTTGAGCCGCGCACGTCAACAGAAAAAGTGTTATGTGAAATTTGGCAAGAGATACTGGGCCTAGAGCAGGTGGGCGTAAACGATAATTTTTTCCACCTCGGGGGGCATTCCTTATTGGCGACTCGACTCGTATCGCAGGTGAACCGCGCTTTGACCGTTGAGCTATCGCTCAAAACATTATTCGAATCGAATACGGTTATGGCCTTGGCAATAGCGGTTGAAGGACTGGATTCTTCCTCGGCCTACCCGCCGATTAAATGTGCGTCTCGGACGGAGCCGTTATTGCTGTCGCATGCGCAGCAACGTCTGTGGTTTATTGATCAAATGGTACCGGGCAGTACGCAGTACAACATGCCTGCAGCGTTACGCTTGTCTGGTATTTTAAATGTGGCGGCCCTGCAAAATTCTTTAAGCACTTTGCTTGATCGTCATGAAAGTTTACGGACAATTTTTGTCGATACCGAAGAGGGACCGCGACAACAAATTCAGCCGCTCTCGTACATAGCGTTAGCGTATATTGATCTATCCCAATTGGATGCGGCTGCACAGGGAGAAAAAATTCAGCAAAATAGTGTGGACGAGGCGAATGGGGCTTTTGATCTAAGTGCTGATTTAATGTTGCGGGCGAGGTTACTCAAATTATCGGAAGGCGAACATATTCTTTTGATGACCATGCACCACATCGCTTCCGATGGTTGGTCGATGGGTATCTTGGTTAACGAGCTGAGTCAGTTGTATCTGGCCTATGCACAAGGGCGAGAAAATCCTCTGCAAGCGCTAACGATTCAATATGCAGATTACGCTCACTGGCAGCGACAATGGTTACAAGGTGATGTGTTAGATAAACAAGTGGATTATTGGAAGAAACAATTATCGAATTTGCCGCTTGTGCATAATTTCCCCTTGGATAACTCACGCCCTCAGCGACAAACCTTTGTTGGCGCGAGTGTCAGTGCTCAGCTATGCAAGGCCAATTTCGAACGTTTACATGCTTTATGTCTTGAGCAGGGCGCAACTGTATTTATGGGATTACACGCGATACTCTCAGTATTGCTCGCGCGTTATAGCGGTGAATCAGACATTGTGATGGGCAGTCCAATCGCTAACCGTGAGCAAACGGAAGTGGCAGATTTAATCGGGTTTTTTGTGAATACCTTAGTCCTGCGCAGTGATGTTTCAGAAAATATTTCGTTTATAGATTTATTACAACAATGTAAACGCACAGCCTTGGATGCCTACGCCCATCAACAAGTGCCGTTTGAGCAATTAGTTGAAGTTTTACAGCCCGAAAGGAGCTTAAGCCATAGCCCACTATTTCAAATAATGTTGGTGTTACAAAACAACGAAAAAATCACCTTGGAACTTCCAGGGTTGACACTGAGCTCTGTCGATCACGGAGATGTTCAAGCGAAGTTTGATCTAACGCTCAATGTTGCCGAAGTGGATCAAGGCTTGTCATTGGTGTGGGAATATAATACGGATTTATTTGAACCGTCGACAATTAAGCGGATGGCCGAACATTTTACTTTGCTGGTGAACAAGCTCCTCACAACACCGCATGAGAATGTTCATAGTATTAATTTTTTAACGGAGAGTGAACGACACCAACAATTAGTGGCGTGGAACGATACCCAAACGGATTACCCTCACGATTGTTGTATTCATGAATTATTTGAAGCGCAAGCCAAAAACAATCCTGATGCAATTGCCCTAGTGCTTGACGAGCAGACATTGAGTTACGCCGAATTAAATAAAAAATCCAATCAGTTGGCGCATTACCTGGTTTCAGAAAAGTATATTCAACCAGACACCTTGGTGGGTATCTGTTTGGATCGCTCACTGGATTTGATTATTTCGATCCTCGGTATTTTAAAATCGGGCGGCGCTTATGTACCATTGGACCCGGATTATCCGGCAGCGCGATTGACCTATCTATTGGAAGATGCCGGCTTAAAAACGGTTATCACAAACCGTGATGTGCTTGCACGTACACCGATTAACTCAACACAAGCCTTGTGTTGGGATGATGAGGATAGCCAGCGGAAAATCTGCGCACAATCACATGATAATTTGGAACCCGCTTCTATCACTTTAATGCCGAGTCATTTGGCTTATGTAATTTATACCTCGGGGTCTACGGGGCAGCCGAAAGGGGTCACGGTGGAACATGCGAATGTGATATCGCTTGTGGTTAATGTCGAATACGTTTCGTTGTCTCGCGATACCATCATGCTGCAGAATTCCCCCATTTCCTTTGATGCGGCAACATTCGAAGTGTGGGGTGCCCTATTAAACGGGGGAACTCTCGTTATTCAGCCAGAACGTTTACTAGAGATGACGAAGCTGGGGGGAATTCTCAAAGACAATAATATCAATACCGCATGGATGACATCTGGTTTGTTTGATCAGTTTACTTCGGCGTATACCGGAGCATTACCAGAACTTAAGGACTTATTGGTCGGTGGTGATATTGTCAATAAACGGTCGGTAGAAAAAATACAATCGATTAATCCAAGCCTCCGTGTCATTAACGGATACGGACCAACGGAAAATACAACGTTTAGCTGTTCTTATTTGATTCATCAGGATGGGGATGAACAATCATCGATACCCGTTGGTCGTCCGATCAGTAACAGACATGCCTATGTTTTGGATGCCAATGTAAACGCGGGGTGTTTAATGCCTCTCGGTGCTGTGGGAGAGCTTTATCTGGGGGGCGCGGGTGTCGCACGTGGCTACCTTAATCGTCCGGAACTTACGGCCGAAAAGTTCATTCAAAATCCATTCAGCGATGACCCTTCTGATCGCCTCTATAAAACCGGTGACCTCGTGCGTTGGTTACCAGACGGCAATCTGCAGTTTACCGGGCGTATCGATAATCAAGTTAAGATCCGTGGTTTTAGAATTGAACTGGGCGAAATCGAATATACGCTATTAAGCCATTCGGGTATTAAAGAGGCCGTGGTGATTGCCAGAGAAGACAATGGCTATAAGCGTTTAGTGGCCTACGTCATTACTGATCAAGAGGGGACTGAAAACGAATCGATTGCCAGCACGCAATTGGCAGCATGGCGCGACCATCTTAACCAGGCGCTGCCCGACTATATGTTACCCTCGGCCTTTGTCGTCCTTAAGACCTTGCCCTTAACGCGCAATGGTAAAGTCGATCGTAAAGCCTTACCTGCGCCGGACATGAGCCAACTGCAAGATACCTATGTCGCTCCTGAAACAGAAACAGAAAAACGCTTGTGTGAGATCTGGCAAGATATATTGGGCCTAAAACAGGTGGGCGTGAGCGATAACTTTTTCCGTCTCGGCGGTCATTCGTTGTTGGCGACTCGATTAGTATCAAACATAGAGGGGCAATGGAACGTGATGGTTCCTCTGCGAATTATATTTGAGAAACCCTCTGTAGAAAGTTTGGCAATTTTTATTGATAAGCAGCAGGAACATGGTCATTCGAGATTGCCAGCCATTCAAGCTCGCCTGGCGGATGAGATTATTCCTCTGTCTTTGATTCAACAATCCTATTGGTTTTTATACCAATTAGAAGGCGGAGGATCACTTTATAACGTTCCGTTTACCATACGCCTGTCGGGAGTGTTAAATATTCCTGCCCTGGAGAAAAGCCTCCATAGCTTGATATGTCGTCATGAGAATTTAAGAACCCGTGTTCTTGAAAATGCATCGGGCCCAGTTCAAACCATTGATTTGTTTTCTTCCGGGTCTCTACGGGTTATTCAAACCAATGAAACAGACGTGCTGGTGTTGATCGAAGAGCACACGAAAAAAGCGTTTGTTTTAAATAAAGAAAGCGCGTTTAGGGTGTCGCTTTATTGTGTCGGGTCGAACGATTATATATTCAGTATGGTTTCTCATCATGCGGTAATGGACGGTTGGTCCATGGACATACTGTTTAGAGAAATAACCCAGCTCTACGATGCTTTTTGCTTAGGAAAAGATTCGCCATTAGCGCCGCTGTCGGTGCAGTATGGCGACTATGCTGTTTGGCAGAAAAAACATATTATGGGCGAACGTTATGATCAGCAATGCGCGTATTGGCAGGAAAAGTTAAATGGATTAGCGCCATTACTCAATCTTCCTACGGATTACGTGAGGCCCCCAGCACAAAGTTATCGCGGCGATCGATGCCTGATTGCCCTATCACCGGCATTGAGCAAAACACTTGGGGCCTATGCTGAAGCGCAAGGCGTGACACTTTTCCACGTATTAATAAGCGGCATGGCGGTATTAATTTCACGTTATGCGCGGACAACAGATATCCCTTTGGGGACGGCGATAGCCAATCGACCGCAGCAGGTCTTAGAGAATGTAATTGGGTGTTTTGCTAACACGGTCGTACTGCGCTGTGATGTGCAGCGTGATCATGACTTTACGACCCTTGTGCAACAGGTCAAAGATACCGCTTTGGATGCCTTTTCACATTCAGATGTTCCGTTCGACGGAGTAGTGAAAGCCGTGCAGCCGGAACGGAGCTTGGGTGTGCCGCCTATTTTCCAAGTGATGTTTCGTTTACACAATCAAGCGCGTGGAGAGGGTCTTGAGTTTCAAGGTCTAAAGTCGAAACCATTTTCTGGAGAGAAACGGCAAACGGTTGAACTGGATCTGAATATTTCATTGGTGGAGACCCCCACGGGGATCCAAGGTGAATTTGCCTACGCCACCGATTTATTTTGCGCCGAAACCATCGAACGCTTTATCCGGCATTATATTGCGCTACTGACAGAAGCGATGAAAGCTCCAGAAAAGCCGCTTTATTCACTTGCCTTACTGTCGAGTGAAGAACAGCAACAACTGACGCATTGGAACGATACTGCGCAAGCATATCCAGATGAAGAGTGTATTCATGCCTTGTTCGAAGCTTCGGCTGCTCGGTTACCCAAAAAAATTGCCTATGTCTGTGGCGATGTTGAATACAGTTATCAAGAGTTAAACGTTGAGGTGAATAAAATTGCACACTGGTTGCGCAGCCAAGGTGTGGGGCCTGATACTCGTGTGGGCGTATGTGTTGGTCGCTCGGTCTGGATGGGCATTAGCCTACTAGCTGTATTAAAATCTGGCGGGACGTATGTGCCGTTTGACCCGAATTATCCGACAGAAAGATTGGGCCATATGTTGGCAGCCGTACAGCCGACCTTGATATTATCTGAGCAGTCAGTTATGGATCGCTTGCCCAAAACCGCCGCGCGTATTATTTGTTTTGATCGCGATAGGCAATTGTGGAAGGAATGTAAAAAAACTAATCCTGTTGAAGTTCCGCAAGCAGAACATCCTGCATATATATTATTTACCTCCGGCACAACCGGCGTTCCGAAAGGAATTTTGGTGGCGCATAAGAGCTTGCGAAATATGCCACTTGCCCATGAGCATTGGCAGTTACTTGATCAAGAGGCGCGTGTTTTACAGTTTGCCTCCTTTAGTTTTGCTGTGTCCATATGGGGCAGTTTTATGGCCTGGGTTGCGGGTTCGACCCTATATCAGGTAACGGATGACGAGTCATTGACGGGCGAACAACTCTATCAATTATTGAATCGAGAACGTATTACGACCGTGACCTGGCCAGTTTCATTATTGTCGATATTGCCACTGGATAAAATGCCGAGAAGCTTAAGTACCATTGTGTCCTCTGCTGAGCCCTGCAATGACGATGTGGTTAAGCGTTGGACCGAAAGAGATTGCCGTTTTTTAAATGTCTACGGCAATACCGAAGTGGCAGTGGGCTCGACCTTGTATGAATATAAACAGCATGGGCAGAAATTAACGATTGGCAGGGCTTTCCCCAACACCCAAATGTATTTACTGGACGAATACTTACAGCCGGTTCCGGTAGGCGTTGTAGCCGAAATAGTGACGGGCGGCGTAGGAGTGGCCATCGGTTATATCAATCAACCAGAGGAAACCGCAAAGAAATTTATTCAAAGCCCATTTTCAACCGATGCAAATACACGGCTATACAAAACCGGAGACCTGGGCCGTTATTTACCCAATGGGGAAATTGAATTTATTGGACGGGAAGATTTTCAGGTCAGCGTAAGGGGATATCGTATTGAATTGAACGAGGTCGAAACGATTCTGCGTCAACACGAAAATATTGCAGAAGTTGCCGTTGGTGTTCATGCAAGCAAGGATGGTTTCGATCACTTGGTCTGCTTTTTCGTTGCCAAGGACAGCGGGGAAATTCCTTCTAATACAGAGCTTTCAGAACATGTTAAAAACCAGCTCCCCAGTTATATGGTTCCTTCATTATTTGTCGTTCTGGATGCTATGCCCTTAACACCAAATCGGAAATTAGATCGTTTGGCATTGTCTCTGCCGGATACTTTGCTCTTGCAGAGTGAGAACTATCTTTCACCGAATACGGAAATAGAAAAGGCTCTGTGTAAAATTTGGCAGGAGGCCTTGGGACTTGAACGGGTGGGCCTAAGTGACAACTTCTTCCAGATTGGAGGGCATTCGTTGTTGGCGTTGCGATTAGTCGGAAATATTAATCAGGTTTATGGTCGTCAATTTCCCGTGACAGCATTGTTCAATTCACCTAGCGTGGCAGAATTTTCTAAATTGGTAGAAGCCTCGGATTCTATAGATGTGTCTGAGTCTTGTTTACGCTTAATGAAAGAAAGTGATTCAAATAAATCCTCACTATTTATCGTTCCTGGTTTGGGCGGTAGTTTATTAAATCTCTTTTCGTTAAGCGACGAACTCTCGGCAATGGGAGACGTTTACGGATTGCAAGCGGTTGGTTTAGAGGATGGCGCTGAGCCATTGGATTCTGTTGAGGAAATCGCACAGACGAATATTCGCGCGATACAGTCAGTACAGGCTGATGGTCACTACACATTGATCGGCCATTCTTTTGGCGGTTGGATTGTTTTTGAAATGGCGCGTCAGCTTAAATCACAGGGACAGAATGTATCCATAATGTTACTGGACAGTCCGCCACCCATAAAAAAAATCAATGACCAGAAATTAAAGTATGCGCAAGGAAAAAATCTAGACGAAGTCGATATGATGGTTGCTCAATTGATGGGGGGGGCTTCTGACAATAACGTAGGGCTCTCTCTCATTGAGCATGAGTTAAAGGAAAGGATCCAAAGAGTTGCGCGTGTTCAAGCGGCCATTATATATTCTCCCGATATTAGTTTGGGGGATGTGGACGCTCTTTACTTTAGAGCATGGGATCAACAAGAGCGTTATTCGGATGATGCCTTTTTGTGGTCTAAGCTGATGGCACAAGAAATTGTATATCAGGACGTTGAATATGATCATTTTGGAATGCTTGAGCGAAACGCTGCGAAAGAACTACTTAAAGCGATGAGGTCAAATTTTAAGGTTTGGCGACAGTACGACAATCAAGGAGTTAAGCTGTAGAGCTGGTGTGGCTTAACGCTAAATCATAATCAGGTATGGGCTGGGAGTTAATATATGACGGAATGTGTATGGTGCTGAAGTGAGATTGTATTAGCGAATAGTCTCTAGTGATTGGAAATCATTGAATGGTTTGGGATTGATCATCGATCACTGGGTGATCCTGGTCTCAGGTTCTATACTCAGATGGTATATTTTTTTGGGGGGGGGGAAGTACGTTACTGATGTCATCGTAATATTGTTTTGACGGTTGTTGCCGCCTAGGGATAGGTTGAATATTAGTCAGGGGCTCGTTTGTACGGTGTAATATTGTAGAGCAGAATCGAGTATGGCAAAGCACTTAGGCAATAGCTGATGTCGTAATTCGATCGCTAATGGCGTCTAATTGTTTAATTGTGAAAATTAGCTATGATGTATGGATAACTAAAGGCTTTTAAGCCTAAGAGGTTTTTCGATGATTAACAGCTTAACCCTTAAGCTCAGCAGTATTGGCTTAAAATGTTTTATTTGTTCTTTTCTTTTTTATATTCCTTCGGTCTTTTCAGATACGCTCATTACGACAAAGCAGCGCTTTACGATGGAAAATTACGAAACCTTTTATGGCGGAACCATTCCCAATATTGAGATCGGTTGGGAAAGTTACGGTACGCTAAACGCAAAGAAAGATAATGCGATACTGATCACTCATTTCTTTAGCGGGACATCCCATGCTGCAGGTAAGTACAGTGAAGATGACAAAAAACCGGGTTACTGGGATTCCATTATTGGCCCTGGCAAATCAATAGATACCAATAAATATTATGTTATTAGTTCAGATACACTGATTAATGCGAATGTTAAAAGCCCAAACGTATACACGACTGGTCCTTCCAGTATCGATCCGAAAACAAATAAACCTTACGGTTTAACATTTCCTATTGTGACGATTCGCGATTTTGTTAATGTGCAACATGCTTTACTTGAAAGTTTGTCAATTAAAAAACTTCACGCAGTAGTGGGGGCATCAATGGGGTCTTTCCAAGCATTGGAGTGGGCAAGTGCTTACCCTGATATGGTCCCAAGAGCAATTGCCGTAGTCACAACGGGAGAGGCGAATAGTTATCTTATTGCCGAAACTGAACAGTGGGCGAATGCAATCAAATCGGACCCGCTCTGGAATGGTGGCGATTATTACGGTAAGGCAGAGCCCATCGACGGTCTTACAAATGCTATTGCGTCAATTAATTTAGCTGGAATAAGTGGCTTTATCTTGGATCGCCAATATAAAGAAAAGATGAATGACGAACTTGGTCCACGAAAGTCGATACTGAGTAGTTTTTCTCTGTACGGGGAAATTGAGAAAAAATCTAGGGAAAAAGCGCGTCGTCTCGATGCAAATTCTGTTCTTTACTTGATTCGAGCTAATCAGCTTTACCGAGTGGGTCAAGCAAAGACTTTGGCTGAAGGCATACGTCCAATTAAAGCAAAAATTTTACTTTTACCATCCAAGCATGACGTACTTATTCCAGGGCATACGACCCAGGCTCTCTACACGAAACTGCTCATGCAAAATAAGCAGGTTACGTATGATGAGATTCTGGGACCGTGGGGGCATGCCGATGCTTTTTTAGCTATCGGAACCAAGAAGGATGCAATTCGAAACTTCTTGGAAGATAAATAGGCTGGGCAACTATAGATTATCCGATTTGGTGAGAATAGTGCTGGGGGTTGAGGAGTCTCAATCCCTATGATCTCTATAAACGCTAGACGAGTTCGTTCAGAATACTATTCTTTTTGGCTTTGGGTGCTTTCTAAGGGGATCAATAAGCTTATCTAATCCCTCGATCTTAATTTCCAAGGCCAAACGCATCAGCAGGCCTAGTTCTCCATCAGGAAACTCCTTTTTCGCAAACCACAATAAATACTCCTCGGGGAGGTCGATGATTAGTCGGCCCTGGTATTTACCAAAGGGCATTTTCAACTCGACTAGCCTGAGTAGGTTTTTCTGTTCAAACACGTTTTATTGGGTTCCACTGAGTTAAATGATTGTTAGTTGTTAATAATTGCTGGTTAACTGATAGTTAAGTCATCGCTGAGCAATAACTGAACAATAAAACCGGATTGGAAGTATGATCACCTATAATACTAGGTGAGCAATATAGAGTTAATTTAGTTTGCGTTCAACATACACTTCGATAATCCTGTGGAGTTATTTCCCACGCTGTCTACGAAAGCCTCAACAACTACGACTTTATTATCTGCATAGTAGTCTTTGGCAACATTGGGCCAGTTTTTCACGACATGATGGGGGGACGAGGTAAATCTGATTTTCACTGTCTCTGTCCACCCAAAATGCATATGATTCACCCGAGGCGTGAAAGGCTTCGCTGCTTGATTGAGAGCCTTCGTTGTCGATCAAGTTACATCCGTCGACAAAGCGTTCAAGTGTCAAGGTGTAGTTGTCTTTGGTAATGGATATAGAATCGATGTAAATACCATCTGAGGAGAAATTTACAATTTCGAAGGAGTCAAAATAACAATGTTTATTGTAATTGCCGTTTTCATCCCCCTATGATTCCGCTGAAACGGTGACGGTTTGGTCGCGTCCTATGGGGTCGTAAAAATAATGTGAGAAATAGTTGCCGTCAAAACAGCCCGTTAAACGAATCGTTCCACCTGTTCCCGCGTTGCTAGTAGATCCCGACTCTTGTCAAAAGTAACTCGGGTTATGGTTCTCCAATGTTTAATAAAGGTGCAGACCTTGGGGAGCCTGTTAGGGCTCCCACTACTTTTATTCCTCCTTGGCTTTTTCTTGCTTGTTTTTTTCTGCTTGCTCGTCGCCCTCATAGTTCCAAATCCCTTTTATCGAAATTTGAATCCACGCCCACTTTAGCCAGTTGAGCAATGACACTGCCAGCCATAACGACCAGACAAGCATGGCGATGCGATAGACATAAATGGGAACGGAAACCACCCAGGCGTTGGGGAATGAATCTCCCATTCTGTCTTGATACCAGTTTAAGCTGTATGCGCTAGATCCATTGCCGACAATGTGCATTTCAGGGCTAGAAAGTAAGCCCATGGGGATGGTAATCAGTAGCGATCCTAGTGCGATTACACTAAAACCAAAAAGAGCGAATTGAATCAAGCGAAAATTCTTCGCTTTCAAAACCCCAGAGTATTTTCCTCGCAGGCCGATGGCAAACAACCAGCCAACGATGAGAAGTGGTGTGTAAAAGTTGGTACTCGTTACGCCTAATCCCAATAATAGCCAGTGGTGAAATTTAAGTGGAGTGATCGCACTTTTGCCCAAAACGAACGCGACGAGAACGACGACTATCATCCATCCCCACAGTAATATTGCCGGGCCAAAAGCTGGGCCGCCAACAAATAATACCCAGCGGTCACGCGGTAAAATAATACTCGAACGTATATTAGTGGTATTTTTAATTAATTGAATTTTAGGAAGTTCTGACTTGAGTTCCACGCCGCTATCGCTATGCCATTTGAGTTGTATGACCTGCTTGCCTGGGTGCAATGGAATGGCGATCTCGCCTGTGGTCTGCACGAGGGCTTGTGAGCTTTGATCGATAAGCATTGAATCAAGTGTTGCGCCGTCAGGAAGGGTGAACGGGTAGTACTGGCCTTGGCTTGTTCGCACGTTAAACTCTAATGTACTGTGGTTGGTACGCTGGCCAAGTTGATGCTGCAGGTCTAGGAAATCAATCGTTAGGCTTTCACCTTCTTCCGCAACTGGTCGGCTCACGGATAACGATATTTTTTCACCAGGCCATGGCATCCATATGGGGGTATGAAGTGTGCTGTTCGCTTTTTTAACCGGCGAAATGCCGTCAAACTCTAGATGCCAAACAGGAGAGGCTTCCACCGACCAAACTTCTGACCAGTGATATTTGTCTGTAGCGGTTAAATGAATGACGTCTTGTTTCTTGAGGACGGATTGCCAGATGACATCGCGTTGGTTGGGCGCGAAGTTTACTTTGACCTGGTTGCCGGTTCGTTCTAGCGTGGAGAGGGGGGACTCGCCTTTAAGTAAGGGCAGCGTGATTGAAAGTGCGCCGAGGGTCGGGGCAACGCGATGGACACGGGTTGAGACGCGCCATTCTAAGCCTAAGTTAAGTCGCCGAGTGACGATGACGTAAGGAGGGATCGGGTCGGGTAAAAGAGCATCTTGTTTTTTACTGAGTTGAGCAAGTCGAAGTAATTGGATACTTCCTGTCTTGGCATAGCCATCGAGAATTCCGTTCGATTCATAGCCTTCGGTATGGGTCGTTATATTGTGAACTGGGGAGCCAAAGTTTAGCTCCACTTGTTGAGTGAGTATTTTGCCTGTTAATACGACTTTGTTTCTGCCTTTATCGAGCTGTATTAAAAGCTGACCGTTTTGACTGAATTTAATAATCGCGTCTTTGTTTTTTATTTTAACGCTGTGAGGGAGCCAAGTTTTTTTCCACGCGGGTAGTCCAAAGGCAACGGATTCTTGTGCATCGACATTCATCGTTATTGTCAGTCGATTTTTTTCTGTTTTTAAACCGACGTATTCAATGCTCGTGCAATCTGGAATGCATTCAGGTTTTTCCGTTAGACGGCTTTCTAATTCTTCTAGAATTTTACTGTCGATGTTTACGCTAGCTTGTGCCGTCTCGGGAATATTAAGCGCGAGTGTCGATAGGAAAACTATTGGCAGCAGTGCGAGTTTATTTTTTAGCGAGTTCACGCGAAAACTGGAAAGTACAGAGAGTAAGTTGCTTTGTATAAACAGTACCGCGCCAAATAGAACGCTTAGTAGAGCCGATACAATAAACCCTATGCGGTTTAGCCAAGGTGGAACCAAGTATAAGCTCAATGTTTCATTTTCGGTAACCGGGCCGTTCCAAGATAACTCTGCTGTTTCCCAGTGCCATGATGGTAGACCGGGGCCAGTTTGTACGATGGCGTTGGGGTCGTATTCTGTTTTAGCTGAAGAGTAGCTGGAGAACTTGCTCTTGGCGCGGGATAATTTACCTCTCTTTTTCATGGTTGAGTTTTCATCCTCAAGGGCTGAGCTAATACTCGGCATGGCGATATCATATTCGCCACCCTCGTAAGCCTGCTCTCTGTTATAAGCAGCCTGCTGTCGATGGACTTGGGCTATATCCGGATGTTTGAGTTGGGGGTAAATAGATTGCCGAATTTGGTCGATGGAAAAGGGCAGAATAATCAAAATTAATATAAAAAATGAAAGTGTCTGGTAAAGTCCTAAATTGGTTTTGAGTTTTCCTTCTGTTACTTTTATGAGAGCTAACACGGCAACGATATTTAACCAGATGAACAAGGGGGCACCTTCTCGGTGGTATAAAAATAGCATAGTGATGAGTGCGATCGACCCGGGTATTACGCCGCACATTCTATACACGGCGACGACAATGATGGCCACTAAAAATATATCCAATAGGTTCCATTGTGATATCCACGAATGGTTAACGGTGTCGACTCCAGACGTTGCAAATAAGGACCAGCCTGGCGGAAGGTGAAGGGTTGTACTGACATTGCTAAATAGCTGTTGCCAGCCAGAAATATTCATTGATCCAAGCCCTTCATGTCGGCCAACGGCTTTGATGTTCAAATGGCCTTGACGAATTTCGATGCCTTGAGTTTCCGCGTCCTTTGATTTTGTGATCAACTGGGATAAACCATTTAATTCGGCACTGCCTAATACCAAGTCTGTACTGGAATCCAAGCGCCAGCTTTTTTTAACCTGCCCGCTAATGACATCATTAATGGTGAAACCCTCGCCCATAAAATCGAGATAAAGGTTGCGCTTAATGGTGAGGTCGTCGGACTCTCGTGTTGGGTCACCACGTTGGACCTCGTTTAACGTTAAGGTTTGTCCGGGGGTAATTTTATATGCGGGGAAGGATTTCCATTCTGCGGGTAAATTAGTTTGGTTGGGGTCCACGCTATTGGGGCCGGAAATTTGAACCGAGCGCAACGATCGGTCTGCTTCAAAGGACCAAATTTCGCTGGATGGCCAGCTGGGTAGGCCTGAGTCATATTGTAAACTGGACAGTGGGCCTTTATATCGAGCCGTTAATTCGATAACCCATCGCCCCGGCTTTACCTGGACACGCAGGTTTTTATTGTTTTCGATACGTGCCGGTAATGCGCTTTTAAGGGAAAGAGGGATAAAATTGTCCAGCAAAAATGGGCCTGTCTGAATTTCTCGTGGTTCGCCGCTGATATTGAGGATGATGCGGGTGATGAGTTTTGTTGGGTTTTCATCTTTGATCAGCCGGTAGACTTGTATCTCTTCTGTGTTACGGATGACTTCTTTCTTTTCTGTTTTGCCCCGGTCTAACCAAAGCTCACCGTTTGAGTCAATTTCAGGTCGTGTGACCTTTTTGCCGTTAACCTTAAGAGTGATCAGTCCGCTGTTTTGTGGGATCTGTAAATTAGGTGGAATTTTTTGATAATGAATCTTTCCTTGTATCGTGTGCTCGCCGGCTTCAAGGTGTACTTGAGGGCGGCCCTGTGAACGCCTAACGGGCAAGGGCTTCTGCGCAGAGCCTTGCCCTTGACTGACGCTCTGTGGCCAGTGGCTGTCTTTTCCGGGTAAGTATATCCAACCGGGTGAAAAGGTCGTGACGTTAACGGTGAAATCGAGATGCTTAGGCTGTACCGATAATACGGTTGAGGATACCCAGGTGCAATCATATTGACCTCTGCGGTCATTGATCGGGCAGGTCAGTTCTGGGTGCTTTTCCGTTACCCAGGCTGTCCAATCTTGCAAGTCTTTTGGTATTTCACTGGTGTTAGCCTGGGTGAAACCCGCGCACGTTAAAACGTAGGCAAGTACAAGTATTCGGTAGCGCATTATACATCTCCTATGATTGATCTTTTCTTTTGTGTAATTTAACGATTGTTGTGATTCGAATCAATCGATCAAGTCGACGTTTTTTACTATTGATAAGAAGAGTCGAAAATATGGTCGATGCGGGAAATGAGGGAAAGCGTTTTAGTCTGATGAGTAGGATTAGACCGCGGGCGCTGGAGAGGGCTTTGATATGCTGAATGTGAGGTGAAAAACTAGACTGAGGTGTGAGATGGAGACCTTCATCTAGTTTTTGCTAATTTGAGTATTTCTTGGTTTTTGGATAAGTATTCGGATTTTCTAAGAGCTTACTGGTCCGGTTTGGGCAATATTCATCTGGCAAAAATTAACGCTAAGACCATACTAGGCGCTTTTTAGACGCTCTTCGGGTTCGAATATAAGTAAACTTTCCCACTCGTTATCTTCAAATACATGAAGGCGGTCGGCGCCAACGGCGTCGCTGTATAAAACGAGGAGTTTGAGATTCTCGTGGGAAATCGGGGTGGTTTCGTTCCAGTGGTAGCCCCAATCCTCGTGGAAAGAGCTGATGGAGTTTTCGTCGAGGTGATTAAGGTCGCCAAGCGCTATTAGATTGCTGGTCGCTGTTTCGCAATAATATTTCTTCCTTAATACAAGGCCTATGTCTGAGTGCTCATCGTAGTGGCAGATGATCGAACGATAGTTATTATTATCATTGATCGCGATAACGCAGTATTTCATGACTCTTGTTCTTCCTAGTTGATTGTTAAGGTTGCCATTGGCAAAAAATGCCTAATCCCTGACAACGTTAGCCGGTCGTTGATGGCAGTGGCGCTATAGTGCCAGCTACACAAGTGAAGAACTAGGCGACATTCTCCTTGGTTTTTGTGCGATATCTCCTACACGATGTAGTCAATTAGCTTGGATTTTGTCTGGGAGGGTGGTTTGATCTTGTTTCATTATTGCGGAACTGGTCTGGCTTTAGTGGTTAGTCCTGAGGCTTGAGTAGTGGTTTAAGCAGTAGCCTTGGCAGGGCAAAGCTGAAGGGGCAGGGGTGGGGCGCGAAATGGATACAGCAGCAAAATGTGTGGATCGGTACTTTAGCTTGTTTAATTGAGGCTGCCGGGCGCCTAGGGTAATCGAACTCAACCAACCTAATGCTAGGTTATTCGTTTTCTGAAGCCGACTAGTTTCCTTGCGTGGGGCCTAAGTTACGGCTGTTCATTTATCACGTTTCTTATAGCATCTATTATTACGTCTCCGTCGCCGTTATCTTTGTTTGATTTGGACAGAGGCATCAGCGAAATACGTTTTTCAATGGTTTCTAGTTGAGCTTTATATTTATCGGAATGAATATTGGTAAAATGATCTTTAAAGGCTTTTTCAGATAAGCCTTCAGGCATATCATCTATTGAAGGAAAAAAGTCGGACTCAGCTAAGGAGAAAGCACAGAGCTCTTGTATTCGCTGTGCATTTTCGTCATCGCTAATGGCGAGTTGAGCAAAGCGTATGCCGCTGAGGTCTGCGGTTATATCGGCGAAACTAAAACCGCTGCCGCCTTTATTAGTATCGAGTATTTCTTTGGCTTCTCCAATGGAAAAACTCATGCCTTTTTCGGCAAGGATGTGTAAGGCTGCGGAGTAAACAAAATGCTTGGCAAGGTCGTGCCGGGTATTTAGGGTGAGTTTCGGTTGATAGGTAGCATTGAGGCGATTGACCTTTAAGTCATCGACAAAGTGACGAAAGACTCCAGGAGCGACTTGTATGGCTAGCGCGTATATTGCGGCAAGGTTTTCGCTGCTGGCAGATAAGTTGTGGCTAGTGGTTTGTTGCTGGGCTTCTGTCATCAGTACCCTTATATAGACAGCTGTTGAAACATTTTGTTGGGGCAGGGAGCGAGTCAAATCAACCAAAAACCCGAGGTAGTGCTGTACGCGCTCGGTCTTAAAATGTAAGGATTGGCCCGCGTAGGCACTGATGCGTGCAATGGCTTTGGCAAACCCTTTTTGCAGATCTCCAGGAGGTGAAAATGTGAGTTCAAGTGCTTGGTTATTGATTTTGAAGGAATCGATACCGGCAATAATACTATTGCCGTAACGCTTACCTAGTAGTAGGTGAATCAGTTTTTTAAATAAATAATTACTGGTCTTATCTGACAAGTCCATTGAACTGAGTTTTACCCGGGTCCAACGTAGCCCCCCATCTGAGTTGAGCAGCGTTGCTTGGCTGTTGAGGTAAGTCATTTTACCCAATATGGTTATTCGAATTGAAATAGAAAATATTGCCGTATTATTGACGACCTTAACATCGCCAGAAACCCCCGTGTAGGCTCGATTAACAAAAGCGAGAGTGCTATTCAGTTCTTTGCTCGACGCTTGGACCGTTACTGTTTTCTTTGTGTTAATTATGGTTTTACTGATGCGCCGGACAAAGCTAGTGGCAAGCTTTAGGTTGCTACTCGAAAGTGAACTTGCATTGCTGTATTTGGGTTTGCTGTCGAGAATGCGAATGAGGGAAATCGTGATGACGAAGGCGAAAACAGCAGCGCTCCAGGCCACAATTTTTAAGCCGGTACGAATACGCTTGAGGGTTTTTGGTGTCATGTGGCCAGGATTATATCTATTCGTGTTGACGTTATACAGAAAGAATCTTGAGGTTAAGTTGACAGCCCTAGAGCTGTCAACATTCTTTCATTCGAGAGTATAGGCGTTAGGTTCCATACAGGGGCTGTAGCTTGTTGCTAGGGCTTTGAACTTTCTGTTGGGATATGTAGGCTTTCAGTAATTGGGCTAACTTACTGCCTTCGTGCGGAGAGTCCGGCGCGTCAGCGTAGAGATTGGCGTCCAATATTTCAATTTCGTCTCGGATTTTTTCATCATCTATCCGATTGGCGATATCTTGTAAGGTTTTGGGTGGTTGTGATTCCCAATATAGGTTCGCCCATATCAATAAGGTTTCACGAAGTTCCTTAGCATTTCCGCTTTGAGAGTGTTTTTGTAACAGCGAAAAAACTTTTTTAATATTCGATTCATCGGCATTGTATAGTGACGAGGGTTTCGCGGAGGGGCGGCGAAGTACGTAAATAATATAGCTGATACTTGCGCCTAATAAGGCCAGCAGTACTTGGCTCAGTGTTTTCCAAAAAAATAATTGGCTATTTAACTCATCATTCTCTTTACTGGAAAGAGCCGTAGGATTGACTTGTCCTGTTGCCAGCGGCGTACTGCTTACAATGTTGCCTGCATTTTGCGGTGAGTTTAGAGGTGAATTGTGAGGTGAATATAGAGGTGTCGTGCCTTTTGCTGTAATAACTCTCTCGGGGATTGCGGCCCATTCAAGCGTGTCAGTATTCGTGTTCCACCAGGGCACTTTCACTGCTGGTAGTGTAACGCTGCCAGCAGCGTTTAAAACGACAGCAGCACTTTCGATTCGTATCGCGGTAAAACCATCGCTATTTTTCTCGTCACTGAGTTCGGGTTTGTCTGCGTAAATTTTAAGATTGTTCACGACTTGCTGCTGCCAAACAGGAGGGAGCTGTGAGGCCATTAACCCCTTCACTTTTAACACGATTGTGCGAGTTAGGGGTTCCCCTGTATTCATTTGATTGGGATCTTGGCTCCACGATTCTTCGAGTGATACATGGGTGGCAGGGAGCCAGGGCTTATTACTTGGAAATGTACTGGAGCGAGGCAATACGGTAATGGTGTGTTTGTCAGTACGACGTCTGACCGCTTCAACTCGACTAGAAAAACCGAAAAAGGAGCGATTCGTGTTGTTCTTAGGAATTTTAATCAGCCATTGTAAAGACGGTATCTCAAATTCACCGCTGACTTGGGGAAACAAGGCATAGCTATATTCTGCTATGGCGTATAATTTTCCGTTTATGCGGCGGTTGTAGCGGGCATTGGGCAAGCTGTCTTTAATCACGTTTTCTATTACTAAGGGTTCTGCTTCAAAGGCGTTGACGTTGCGAGAATAAAACAAACGATACGTTAAGGTGAGTTGCTCTTGAACATAGACGCTGGATTTATCGACAACAGTTTCGATAAATATATCTTTCACTTGCCCTGCGGGAACCGGTCTTTCTGGTGTTACCGTGATTTCAACCGCATCGCTGATTAAGCTGCCGAGTCGAAAGGAGGGAATGATTAAACGGCCTTCTTTTTTTGGGAATAGTGTTAATGTCCAGTCAGTATGAGAAGAAACCTTGCCATTAATCACGCTGTGTTGATTGCTTTGTTGACGAGACTTAATCGTAAAATGTGAATTCAGCTGGGCAAAGCTAGGTTGGCTTTGCTGGCGAGGGCCATTGTAGCGTACCGTTAAGATCAGCGTTTCATCTGCGGTAATTGTTGTGCGCTCGACAATGGATCTAAGGCTGGGTGATTGAGCCTGAATCTGAAAGGAGATCAGTAGGCAGGCAATGCCAAGGATGTAGCGGTGCAGGGAAAGTAAATTCTTCATATCGGTTTACCAGCGCTCTTCATTTTGCTGTTCATCGGGTGATCGCATGGGCCTATCAAACGATTCTCGACGACGTTTGTTGTATTCGTATTGAAATTTATTACGCATGAGGCCGCTTGGGTCATCGGGAACTCGACGTAACCATTGATTAAGGGCTTGTTGCTGTTCTTGTTCTTCTTCAGATAACTCAGGCTTTTCAGGTGCCTGTTGAGCTTCATCTGTTTGTTCTGTGTCTTTTTTCTCTTGTTCCGCTTTTTTCGCAGCTTCTTTTTCTTCTTCTGAGCTGTCTTGCTCTTCTTGCTGCTGCGAATGAGACTGTTCGTCCTGTTGCTCTTCAGAGTCGTCCTGCTCTTTGTCGTCTTTGTAATGTTTATCTAGAGCTTCTTGTTGTTTTTCTTCGGCGCTCTTTTTCGCGTTTTCACTTTGCTCATCTGAGGTCTCTTCTTGAGAGTCTTTTGAATCTTCAGATTCTTGTTCCTGGTCGGACTGTTCGTTGTCTGGTTGTTGATCCGAGGATTGGTTTTGTTGGTCCTGAGAGTCTTGCTGATCGCTTTGCTCTTGATTTTCTTGCCCGTCCTGTTTTTGGTCCGAATTTTGTTGTTGTTCCTGTTGCTGCTCAGCCATTGCTTTCAGCTGTTTAGCAATACTCTGATTAGCCTTGGCTTCCGGAAAATCGGGTTGGGCTTTCAACGCTTCGTCGTATGCCTTAGTTGCGGCTTCGTAGTCACCTTGTTGCGTCAGCGCATTGCCCAAATTGTATTTTGACTGGGCATCGCTACCTTGATTGAACTGAGATATGGCTTCGTCGTAATCTCCATTTTTATAATGGGCGATGGCTTTCCAATCTGGGTCATTAAATGTGTTGGCGGCGGCTTCGGCCTGATCGTTCTGCAATAGTTCCTGTGCTTGCTGATCTTTGCTTTTCCATAAATCTTGCCAGCCAAGGGCGTATGACGGAGATGGATTGAGAAATATGGCAAAACCAAAACACAATAACCAACCGCGACGAAATAAGAGGGCGGCAAATGGTAAAACAAATAAAATGAGCCAATGCCCTTGTTCATGCCACTCGTCACTTAAGCGCTTGTTCTCACTTTCTTTTTCCATGGTTTCTTCAAAGCCAAAATGCAATATGGATTGAATGTCGGCGTCGTCGTTTGAGAACGGAATGTAGGTGCCTTTCATACTGATGGCAGCATCTGATAAACCTTGATGATTAACTTTTGCGAGGACAATCTCTCCGTTTCGTTTTTTTGCGAAGCGGCCATTGGATAGTGGGATAGGAGCGCCTTCGCTGGTTCCAATTCCCCATACGGTTATGCGGTGTTGGCTTGTTTCAGCCGTTATCGACAATTCCCGATGCGCGCTGTAAGCAATCTCGTCCGTTACAAATACGATATCGCCGGTGATAACGCCGGTTTCTTTTAATAGTTCGTTTGCGAGTTCTAGGGCTTGTTCTGGGTTGCTACCCTGTTGAGGCATTATTCCTGGGGATAGACCGGGAAGTAGACTTTTGATGGTTTTCGTATCGTCGGTTAACGGTGTGACAACGTGAGCATCACCTGCGTAAGCGATCAGGGCTGTTACACCTTCTATGCGTGTATCGAGCAAGTCGATGAGTTTAAGTCGTGAACGAATCAGGCGGGAAGGTTTAATGTCTTCGGCGTTCATTGACGGTGAAAGATCCCACAATATTACCAAGGCGGAACCGTCTTGCTGAATCGGTTGGGGTTTCTTTTCCCATGTGGGGCCGGCCATGGCGATAATTAATAGACACCAGATAACGAAAACACCAATCATCGGCAGTTTTTTCTGGCTGGAAAGCTGACCTTCTATTAGAAATGGGAGGAGCTTCGAGTCAATTAATGACTGCCATTGCGAGCTGCGGTGAAAATTTCGCAGTAAAAAAACGAATAAAACAGCACTTGGGACGAAGGCAAGCAACCACAATGGCCGAATGAAATGAAATTCGCTGAGTATGGTTTCCATTTAATTCACCGCTCGACTAAAAAATGTGGGAAACATCGTAGACAAACTCGCGAAACAAAAACTTAGTAGTAACGCAATGCCGAGCGGCCAATAGAAAAGGCTACGCGTCGGGCGAAAAAACTCATCGTCTTGTTCGATAGGCTCTAACTGGTCGAGTAGATCGTAAATGCGAGCGAGTTCCTTGGGGTTGCGGGCACGAAAATATTTCCCGCCTGTTTTGTCGGCAATGTATTGCAAGCTCTCTTCATCGAGGTCGGCTGAAGGATTAATGCGTTGGCGAAAGAACCCGTTGTTTTGAATCATTTCGTCTGCGCCAACACCAATGGTGTAGATTTTAACTCCCGCTTGTTTGGCAAGATCAGCAGCTTTTCTTGGTTCCACTTCTCCTGCGGTATTCGCCCCATCGGTGAGTAGTATGACGACTCGTTGGGATTCAGGCCGATCTTTTAAGCGCTTAATCGATAAGCCAATGGCGTCACCAATAGCAGTTTGCTTACCAGCAAAACCCAATTGGGCTTCTTGTAATAAACGGTTAACGGTTTTTCTGTCGAAGGTTAGAGGTGATTGTAAATAAGCTTGTGAGCCAAACAGAATAAGACCTAGTCGATCGTTTAAGCGCCTTTCTAAAAATTCTCCGACCACATATTTGACGACCAATATACGTGGGATTTGCTCTCCATCGATTACCATGTCGGCCAGTTCCATACTGCCTGAAATGTCGACGGCAACCAGTAGGTCACGGCCACTGGTTGGGATTGATATAGCATCGCCGATCCATTGCGGTTTTGCAGCCGCACCAACTAAGAGAATCCAGATTAATGACAGTGGCATGATGGTCATCCAAGCGCTGTTGTGCGACAGACTTCGACCCTCGTGTATGGCACTTTCAGCACGCTGGTAAAAGGGCACGCGCAGCGCTGCGTCCTCACGTTTTGAGCGGGGGATTAACAGAATAACCAGAAAAGGGAGGGGCAGAAACGTTAAGACCCAGGGCCAGTCGAAATTAAACATGAGTATCACCACTTAATTGCATCCATGGGACGTGTTTAAGACGCGCACGGGGTTTGTGGTGTTTTATCCAATGCTGAGCATACGTGATCAGTTTTTCGGTATGCTCTTTAGCTTTCTCTTCATGACTTTCATTTTCATCTGGCTGATATAAGAGCGACTCAATTGCATTCCCTAAGGAATCATCAGCATGGGATTTCTTCATGGTGGTATCGATTAGATCTATCCATTGCTTGCCGAATGTCCCCGCAATTTTTAAGCGGGAATCGGGGTATGCGGTAAAAAATGTACGTTTAAGTAGGTAAATAACCTGCTTGCATTGTTCGCTTGCTTTCAATGATTCTTGCCCTGATATGTTGGCAAGTGAATTCAGTGCGTGCTTTCGATAGCGGTTGGCCTTAATTCTCGTTACGAGCCAATGGGAGCTCCAGCTCGTCAGCAAAATAAATAAGACTGCTAAGATCCACCAACCGGGAGCGGGAGGCCACCACCCTTGTCCTGTTGGCGCTACCACATCGTGTAATTGTGCGAGTAATTGCTCACGAGGGTCGACGGCTTGTCCGCCACTTGGCATTCCCGGAAATTGCGCAAAGTTCATATTGAATAACGACGATTCAAACGCTGAAAGTAAGCGGGAAATAGTCAAACTCAACACCTTAAGTTCTGACAAAGCCCCTACAGTTAGAGACGAAAGCGACTGAGCAAGAAAAGATAACATTAACGTCTTCCTCTTCTTTTTCGTCGAGAGCAAAAGAAGTCGTGGACTAATGATTCAACTGAGTTAGCCACAGAGGTTGAAGCAAAATTGGTTCGTGATTGACCGCATGCTTGTTTCAAGGCGAGTCGTTGTTTTTCGAAGCTATTATGGTATCCGTCCAAAAATTTATGGGACTGCCCAACGATATTGAGCTTTTGTTGGCCATTCGTAATGGATAAAAATTTGTCTGCAGGCAGCGCCTCTTCTAATGGGTCATATATGTGGACGGCCGTGAGATCACAGTGACGAGACAAAATCGACAAGGGTTCTCTGCAAGCTTCGTTAAAATCATGAAAGTCACTGATAATAAAAACCGCACTGCCAGGTTTGGCCACGCGGCGAATATCATTCAGCATATCTTCCATTGAGTTTTTCGCTGGAGGAGCAACGGGGGAAGTCAGTTGGTGATTGTATTCCACTAATTGATGTATGAATGAAAGCGCCGCATGCTTACCGCGTCGTGCGCGAGTGTCGGTTTGGTCATCATCGGAAAAGATGAGGGCGCCAATACGATCATTGTTTTGTAATGCAGCCCAGGCAATCGTCGTCGCAAATTTTGCTGCGTACACGGATTTAAATTGATTCACACTGCCAAAAAACATAGGTGAGCGCTGATCGACGAGTAAATATACGGGGCGCTCGCGTTCTTCTTGAAACAGTTTGGTGTAGGGTTTTTGTGTTCTGGCTGTCACTCGCCAGTCAATGTTTCTGACATCGTCGCCGACTTGATAGGGGCGAACCTCCGCAAATTCCATCCCCCGACCGCGAAAACTGGTGCGGCTGTCACCATCGATCAGCGCTACGCTTTTTCGATTGGTTTCGAGGGATATATCTTTTGCGAGGTGGCGTAGCTGTAGAAGTGCATCTACAGAAACGTAGACGCCTTCGGGGGCTGTAGTATCACTTCCAAATTGCATGATCTAGTTTGTATCCACTGAAACGAGATTACGCGACGGGAACGCGGAGGATTAATTCATCAATTATCTTATCGGGAGTTTGGCCGTTGGCCTCGGCTTCGAAGCTGAGGATTAAGCGGTGGCGAAATACGTCGTGGAGTATTGCGCGTACATCATCGGGACTGACGTAGTCGCGTCCGTGTAGAAACGCGTGTGCGCGTGAGCAGCGATCGAGGCTGATGGTAGCTCGGGGACTGACGCCAAAGTCTAACCAGCGTGCAAGGTCATCGCCGTAGGATACGGGGTTACGTGTCGATTGAGTGAGCTGAATAATATACTCCTCAACGGCATCGGACATATGGATAGCAAGGCTCTCTTCTCGCGCTTGAAAGAGTGTTTTTTGGCTAACGGTTGCGTCAAGGCTCGACTTGACTGAGCCTTGTCTGGCCTCTTGTCGGCTCAACCTAAGGATCTCACGTTCTGCATTTGCATCAGGGAAATCGACACGAACATGCATTAAGAATCGGTCAAGTTGAGCTTCTGGAAGAGGATAGGTACCTTCTTGCTCAATGGGGTTTTGGGTCGCCATGACTAAGAATAAGTCGGGTAGAGGGTAGGTGGTTTTCCCTACGCTGATTTGCCCTTCGCCCATGGCTTCTAGTAAGGCTGATTGCACTTTTGCTGGCGCTCGGTTGATCTCATCAGCCAGTACCAAGTTGTGAAAGATCGGGCCTTTTTGAAATTCAAAGGTCGCAGTTTCGGGGCGGTAAATATCGGTGCCGGTAATATCGGATGGCAGGAGATCGGGCGTAAATTGTACGCGGTGAAAGTCGCCTTCGATGCCTTCCGAGAGGGTTTTGATGGCCTTAGTTTTTGCCAGACCGGGGGCGCCTTCTACCAATAAATGGCCATCGGCGATAAGGGCGATAAGTAGGCGTTCGATTAAGGCGGGTTGACCAACAATTTGACTATCGAGCCAAGTTTTCAGTGTGTTTAATTCGGTTAGCGTCGACATTTTTGTGTTTCTACCTTATGGCCGTGAGCTGCGATTTTCTTATCGAATCGCTGTTGTGTTTATTCAGAGCTTCCCTAGACCTCAACTTTATTCTGTGAGTTCCCTTGGTCTAGCCTCGTTCACCGATTAAAACGGTGCAAATCGCTGCAAAATTAGGCGTTTTCATAGGAAACCTGCCCAATCTAAGCTGTTTTTATGAACTATTCTTATGTAAGGCCACAATTAGCAATATCAATAGCCTTTCGGCCAAAAATAACGAGGGATATGCGGTGGAAATCAATGCTAGCCACGTCGACAACTGTGCGGAGCTGATCAAAAATTACACATCTTTTGTCAAAAAGTCACATAAGGAGGAAGAGCTTAAACCTCTCCTCGCATTTGCCAAACCGTATTTGAAGTTTTTCCCTATCGATGCTTGGGTTGGTCGCGAGATGAGCGATCTTCACGGCTTCTTGTATGGCCTTATGGTTTTACTGCAAAAGGATTTGGAGGGCGGGCCACGTGTTCAAGTGTTTAATCCCAATCTTGATGAACAAGGATGGATGTGTGGCAGGACTGTCATTACGGTTATTCAGAAAGACATGCCTTTTCTGGTGGACTCCATTCGTCTGGAACTGAACCGGCGAGAGATCCCCATTCATGTTGTGCAAAGCTTTGTGATGTCGACTCAACGTGACGAGGACGGGCTGTTCCAATCTCTCGAAGCTGATTCGTCAGATAAAAGTAAAAGGGAGGCGTTGATTTACGTTGAAATCAACCTACATACCGATGAGTCCCAGTTGGTCAGTATCCGCCAGTCTATAGACGGCGTATTGAAAGATGTCGTCAACGTCGTGAGTGATTACAAAACGATTGTGGCGCGGTTAGGTATTGCAAAGGTGAACATTCATGAACATTGCCCGCATGCCAAAGAGTCCTTTGCTTTCCTTCAATGGCTACAAGAATCCCATTTCACCTTTATGGGGTATCGAGATTACGACCTTGTTAAAGTCGGCCGAAAAAAGGGCCTGAAAGAAACGGTTGAACATCGTTTGGGTATTTTTCGTAAATTAGAAAATAGCAGTTCGGATGTTATCTTTATCGATTCGAATGAAGGGATGAAAGCTTTTCATAAAAGCGACGATGTGGTTTTCTTTTCAAAATCTGCAACGAGATCGAATGTCCATCGTGGCGTTTATCCTGATTATATCGCGGTAAAAAAATATGGAGAAAATGGAGAGGTTTGTGGCGAATATCGATTTTTAGGGTTGTTTACGTATACCGTATTTAACTTGTCGCCCCTAAAAATCCCTTTGATGCGGAAGAAGGTCAGGAATGTTATTACCCGCACCGGATTGGATACCAGCGGTTATTATGGGAAAAACTTGCTGCGTGTGATTGAGAGTTTTCCTCGGGAAGAGATTTTTCAGTCAGATGAAGATACCTTGTACAAAAACATCTGGAATATCACTTCAATCAATGAGCGCCATATTGTGCGTTTGATTGTGCGAAAGGACGCATTTGGTAGCTTTGTTAATTGTATGGTCTACGTTCCTAAGGATTTATATAATACGCGTATTCGCCTAAAAATAGAGCGTTTACTTGGTGATGCGCTTGGCAGTAGTGAGTGTGATTCTACAACGAATTTTTCGGAGTCGACCCTGGCGCGGGCACAGTTTGTATTTCGTGTTGATGAAAGTAGTCAGCGCAATGTTGATGTTGATGTTGATGCATTAGAAAATTCTATTCGGGATATAATCAAAAACTGGGAAGAACATTTACAGGTTGCGTTAATCGATTATTTTGGTGAGGCTAGCGGTATTGATTATTTTAATCGCTATCACTTTTCATTCTCACAAAGCTATCAAGAGCAGTTTGACCCTCGTTCTGCTGTTACTGATATTGAAATGCTAGAAACGTTATGTTCTGGTAATGATGTCGCGATGAATCTCTATCGTCCGATCGGTGTTGCCGAAGATACGATGCGGTTTAAAATTATGCATTTGAACGCGCCGTTGGAATTGTCAGACGTTATTCCTATTTTGGAAAATTTAGGACTTCGTGTTTTGGGGGAACATCCGCATAAAATTGAGACTGCCGATCGTGGTGATGTCTGGTTGCATGATTTTCAACTTGCCTTTAGATTGCCAGTGAATGTAGATGTGCACGGGGTTCGTTCCAATTTTGAGGAAGCGTTTTACAATATTTGGCGAGGAGGGAGTGAGAGCGATGCCTTTAACCGTTTGGTGTTGGGTGCCCGTTTAAATTGGCGGGAGGTGTCGATTCTTCGCGCTTATGCCAAGTACTTAAAGCAAATTGGATTTAATAGCACGGAACGATTTATTGCCGATACCTTGGTCCATCATCTGGATATTACGAGAAATTTAATCGCGTTGTTTAAGGCCCGTTTTGATCCTAGAATGCATAAAACGGATGATATGGGTGATGAACGAGCGGGTCGAATTAAAGGCAATATTCTTGAAGCTTTGGATGGTGTGGCGAACTTAAATGAAGATCGCGCGCTTCGGCGTTATCTCGATTTGATAAGCGGAACATTGCGCACTAACTACTATCAAAAAAATTCAGATGGTGAAGATAAAAGTTATATATCCATTAAATTCAGTCCGCGTGAAATATCCGATATTCCAGAGCCTCGCCCACTGTTTGAAATTTTTGTTTACTCGCCAAGAGTGGAGGGTGTGCATTTACGTGGAGGAACTGTTGCTCGCGGAGGTTTACGCTGGTCTGATCGTTTACAAGATTATCGCACGGAAGTCTTAGGCTTGGTGAAAGCTCAGCAGGTCAAAAATGCTGTGATCGTTCCTAACGGCGCGAAGGGTGGGTTCGTGGCTAAAAAACTTAGCAAGTCAATGTCGCGAGATGAGTTTTTTCAAGAAGGAATTTCTTGCTACAAAATTTTTATTCAGGGTTTGTTGGACGTTACGGATAACCTTGTGAATGGCAATGTTGTTCCACCTGAAAGTGTTGTTAGAAAAGATCCGGATGATCCTTATTTGGTCGTTGCTGCAGACAAGGGGACTGCAACCTTTTCTGATATCGCGAATGAAATCTCTACCAATTATGGATTTTGGCTGGGCGATGCATTCGCCTCCGGAGGCAGTCAAGGTTATGACCATAAAAAAATGGGGATTACCGCAAAAGGTGCCTGGGTTTCAGTTCAGCGTCACTTCCGTGAGAAAGACATTGATATTCAAACGACCGACTTTACCGTAATCGGCGTTGGCGATATGGCTGGTGATGTTTTCGGTAATGGGATGTTGCTGTCTGAACATATTCGATTAACGGCGGCCTTCAATCACTTACATATTTTTATTGATCCTACGCCGGATTCCGCTTCGAGTTATAAAGAGCGTAAACGCTTGTTCGAAACGCCGGGAACCAGCTGGGAAGACTACGATAAAAAACTTATTTCGAAAGGCGGCGCGGTATTTTCTCGTGCAGCCAAAGCAATAAAAATATCAGCGCAAATGAAAAAGGCGTTTGCGATTGAAGCGGACAATCTTGCGCCCAATGATCTGATTACGGCTCTGTTAAAGGCGCCGGTTGATTTGATTTGGAATGGTGGTATAGGCACATACGTAAAAGCTAGCTGGGAGACTCACGGGGATGTTGGCGATAAGGCCAACGATTGTCTGCGTGTGAACGGTGATGAGTTGCGTTGTAAGGTTTTTGGCGAGGGTGGAAACCTTGGCGTTACCCAGTTGGGGCGCGTGGAATTTGCGCTCAATGCTGGGGCCTGTAATACAGATTTTATTGATAATGCTGCAGGAGTTGATTGCTCGGATCATGAGGTCAATATAAAAATATTATTGGATGAGTTGGTTGCGAATGGAGATCTCACGGGTAAACAGAGGAATAATTTACTGGCAAGTATGACGGACGCCGTGTCCGCTCTGGTGTTACAAAATAATTACCGTCAAACGATGTCAATAAGTTTGGCTGAGTATGAAGTGGCACCGCGTTTAACAGAATACCGTCGCTTTATTAACTTTTTGGAAGGGGAAGGAAGGCTAGATCGTCAGCTCGAATTCTTACCCAATGATGATGTCATTGTGGAGCGGCAAGGTCAGGGTAAAGCGCTGACTCGCCCTGAACTCTCGGTATTAATTTCTTACGCAAAAATTATGTTGAAAGAAGCATTGATCGCGTCGGATATTGCGGAAGATGCTTATATTGTCAAAGAAATAGAAACAGCATTTCCTGAAAAGTTAAGAAAAAAATATCCAAGTGAAATTTACCATCACCGATTGCGACGAGAGATTGTAGGGACGCAGGTTGCGAATGATTTAATTAATAACTTGGGAATTACTGCCGGTCATCGCTTGCTTGAGACCACTGGGGCAGCTTTAGACGATGTTGCGCGGGCGTACATTGTTTCGCGGGATATATTTCAGTTTGAAAAATTTCAGGGCTACATCAAGTCTCTGGATAACAAAGTGCCGGCTTCTTTTCAGTATAAGTTGATGGGCAGCATGGTGCGCCGAGTTCGGCGTGGAACACGATGGTTTTTACGGAACAGACGTTCCGGGTTAAACCCGGCTAAGGAAGTCGCGATTTTCAAAGAGGGTGTTTTTGGGGTGCAGCAATTAACCTCCAGAGTGGTGATGGGGACTGCGAAAGATGAATGGGAGAAACGACAGAAGTATTTGCTTTCTGAAGGTGTGTTAAAGGAATGGGTGTTTCCCTTATCCATGCCGGACAATTTATTTTCCGGTTTGAGCTTAGTTGAAGCCTCGATTATCAGCAAACAAAAATTGGCAGATGTTTCACCTATCTTTTTTCGTTTATTGGAAGAACTTGGCTTGAATTGGTTTGCGACGCAGATATCAAATGTGCGGGTTGAATCCTATTGGCAAGCCCTTGCTCGTGAAAGTTACATTGATGATTTAGAAGCTCAGTTAAGGAAGTTGACGGTGGCGTTGGCGCGTTTGCAAAAGGGCCGAGGTTTGGATGAAGTCTTTGCCCTGTGGTCAGAGAAGAATCATTACCTTGTGAGCCGCTGGCGAGGGATGATTAATGAGGTTCAGGGTTCTCAAACGACGGATTACGCAATGTTTTCTGTTGCTATGCGAGAGCTTATTGATCTTGGGCAGGCTACGGATCATTGCGATCATTTGTAGGTAGCCGTTAAAAGGCACTTTTTCACGATGGTGACGTTAGTAGCGCCCCGAATTTGAATATAGCCTGTACTCATAGCGGATCTCGGTCAGGGCGATCTGCCTTGCTCTATCCCCCCTGTTTCTTTGCTCGTGTCCGACTTACCCTCACAAAAAATACACCGTATCAATATGTTCTGTAGTTGATTGTTTGTAAGGGGGCTGAATTAAAATGGCCGTTAAAAGCCCTTATGAATCGCGTTTGACGTTGGCATCCGGGCGGCATTGGCCATTCGAGGCGTTCACTTCTGTAGCTCTTTCTATTTAATAATTTTTGATCTACAAATTTCTCTCGAATAATTTATTAGAAAATTTCAATCACTACTGACACCATGCTGTCAGTAGCACCCGAGTATAGTTTTCTCCGTAGTCTGAATTTATCTTATAACTTACTGATTTTAGAGGAAATTATGAATCATATACTTACGTGGTGCGAAATCCCTGTTACTGACATTAACCGAGCAAAAGCCTTTTATTCTGAAATGCTTGATGTAAGCTTTCTGGACGAGTCGATGGGCGGCTTTGATATGGCTATTTTTAGTGCTAATCCTGCGTTAGTTTCGGGGGCTTTAGTGAAGGGTAAGGATTACAACCCCAGCAAAACTGGGACAATTGCATACCTTAATGCTGGGGATGATTTGATTCCAGCACTGGATCGAGCGGTGAAATTAGGCGGGGAAGTTCTGTTTCCCAAAACAGCTATTAAGGACGGTGATTGCGGGCATTTTGCTCACGTTACGGATAGCGAAGGTAACCGAATTGGGCTTTACAGTATGAAGTAAGGCGTAAGGGCTAAGGATCCTATTTTTATGAGGCGTGCAGACAGACTTTTCCAAATTGTGCAGATTTTACGAAATCGCCGCTTGGTGACCGCAAAGGGCCTTGCCGAGCGTTTGGAAGTTTCGGAGCGAACAATTTATCGGGATATTCAGGATCTCAGTTTGTCTGGCGTTCCAGTGGAAGGCGAAGCAGGTGTAGGTTACAGGCTTCGTCATTCGCTCGATATTCCTCCCTTAATGTTCACGCAGGACGAGATTCAAGCAATTGTCTTAGGTGCACGAATGGTGGGCACGTGGGGCGGTAAAGAGCTTGGAAAAGCTGGCCAGTCTGCAATTGATAAAATTGAGGGTGCCTTACCTGAGAGTTTACGTAGCCTGACTCAAGAAAGCCATCTGTATGCTTACCCTTTCAAATTTGAGTCTGAAACCTTCGCTAATATCGATGTTTTGCGCAGCGCGATTAACGAAAAACAACAAATAGAATTTGACTATACGCGAGAGGATGGTCAGGCCAGTAGACGCGTAGTGAACCCATTGGCTTTGTATTTTTGGGGGAAGGTCTGGACTTTGACCTCATGGTGCCAATTAAGGATGGAGTTTAGGAATTTTCGTATCGATCGCATGGTGAGCGTTCGGTCAATAGGGGTTTATTTTACGGATGAAAACGGGCGTAGTTTAAACGACTATATCGCCTTAATGAAACGCCAGTGTGAATAATGGGCTGATTAGCGACGATCTATAAACAGGCATCTACTGCGAACGAATTTAAAGCGCCGGGTTTATGGCCGATCACCAATTGTATCGTGTGTTTATTGAGCGTTTCTCGTCTCTTTACTGAGTCACTGCGCTTTTTCTTCAAATGTTCTTGAGCTTTTACAATGTCGGAAATCACGTCTAAATGTCGAAAAGCTATACATAATGACACCTTATACATTTGCATGTCCTCTTAAGTTCTTTCCAGACTCTTGAATATTAAGCCTTTTTTTGTTTTGGCTCGCTTTGTGCTTTATTGATCGCTAAGAATAAATGTATGTGCAAACCATTTAGGGTTATAACGAATGAATGTAAAAATATTGATGGCTGTATTGGCTTCGATATTGGCGGCTCCAGTCAATGCGTTGACAGTTGATTTTGATTTGCTTGATCCAGCTTCTACTGAAGGTGAATGGGGGCATTTTTCCGATGCTCTTAACTATCGGGCTGGTGGAATCGATTTGCAGGTGAGTGGTTGGTCAAGTGGCGGCGATCTTTACAACCCTTTCGCAGGTATTCTAGAAGCTAAAATCGGTATGAATGACCTGGGCTTAGGTGTCGAGCGTATAGGCGGTAAGCTTGGCGATATCGATAACTATGGATTAGATTTTGACTTTTTGATGCTGGAATTTGATCGTGACGTGACGCTTTCATCCGTAGGAGTCAGTTTTATACCAGAATATGCTGATAGCGATGTTTCGTTAGGCGCTATCGATGAGTTCGGTGTTTGGTCTGTTGGCAGTATTTACGATGCTGAGCTGGGCGCTAACGCGACGAATGCTACGGCCACTGCTTCAACTTGGTTGATTGGCGCATTCCATCCGTTGTTCGGAATAGCAGAAGATTTTTCTTGGGACGCTTTTAGGATTGACCAAATTTCAGTAAATGTTAGTGCCGTACCTTTACCTGCAGCATTTTGGTTTTTGGCTTCTGGTCTTTGCATGATTGGTTTTTATCGACGTAAAGCGAATGCCTAGAACACAATAAAGAATGAAAAAAGCGACTTTATAGTCGCTTTTTTTATGTCTGAAATTTGGATCTCAGGGGGTGTGCTGGAGTGGAAAAGATATTTTTCGATAAGAGACAGAAGCTTGGGATACTCTTTGGGCGAAGCGCATTGCATTTCTCCTTGGGCGCTTGCTTGCCTTATCCGTTTGTAATTCCTTTTGCGTTGTTCTTCTAGCTCACTTCCGTGTTTTTATTGGGCGGGTGTTTTTCACCCAAAGAGTATCCCAAGCTTTTGTCCTGATAGTGAGTTTGTTGCTTAAAAAGGACCCGGTATGAACCGGGCCAAACTCTCAGGGCTACTGGGTTGTTCTACTGTTGTGAAACATTAGAACGAATCAAGTGCTTAGGGGTTACTGGCGATTTCATTGCTTTCACTAAACACTTCGATGTGTACGCGGCGCTCAAAGGCATGTTGGTCGTTGTTGCCGTTTATGGCGGTTGCAAGGCTGGAGCCGTGTGAGTGAATGTCGATGCGGTCTTCTTCAATACCTTGATCGATAAATGCTTGTGCGACGGTTTTGGCACGTTCAGCTGACAGAACGTTGTTGTATTCGTCTGTGCCGCGAGGGTCTGCATGTCCGTCGAGTCGGATTTTTAACTCAGGGTTGTTCTCTAGATATTCTGTTAACGATTTAATACGTTGTTGGTCTTGGAAGGTGAGAGTGTCTTCGCCTGTAGAAAACATGACTTGGAATTCTAATTTTTTAGCGATTCGGCCCTGTAGGTCGACGATAGCGACGTCTTTACTTTCCATTGTTTGTTCCAATTGGTCGACTTCTTCTGCTAGCGCGATTTTTGCTTCGAAGGTTTTTTGATTCTTGTCGATCAAAAATGCTCCGCTTATTGCTCCGATGAACATTCCGATGGGGCCGCCTGCGAGAGCACCTGCGATGGTGGTGGCTGCGAATGTGGATATGTGTCTGGCGTCTTCTGCGCGTTGTTCGTTGGCTTGTACTGGTAGTGCTAGTGCTGCTGAGATTACGATGGCTGATACTAAAGTTAATGTTTTCATGACTGTTGACCCTTTGGTTTGTAAGTTGTTTTCTTTGATTTACGCTAATCATTAAACAGGGAGAAACGGGCAGCTTGATGGTTGGATTCGGGCGGTGTGGCGATGGATTGTGGCGAATAGTGGATAGTGTCTTGTGGTGGTTACGCACCATCTATGCGCGAAGCATTTCCAAGATACGCCGTAAACGCGTCCCTGTGGGCTCACGAATGCCATTTATCACATGGACGTGAATTATTAGACCGCGCAGGAGCATGCGGTCGCCTTGGCATTAGATGGTCTTGGAATTACTTCCCTCATAGATCGCGCTTAGTGCTGGAATTGCAGAATGTAATCGTATTTTTGTTTCGATCTTTCAATTGGCTGGAAGTGTGTAGCTATGCGACTTGTGAAAACAAATCATTCATGGCTCAATGCCCACGCCTATCGATTTTCCGTATCTATTTAGTGAGTAATAGCATTGTCATCTGATCAAAAAACAACACCAAAATCTAAGCCAAGCTTATTGCGTTCCAGTGCTGTGGTTTCCAGCATGACGATGATTTCTCGTGTGCTGGGCTTGTTGAGGGATATTGTGTTTGCGCCGTTGTTGGGGGCGGGTGGAAGTGCTGATGCGTTTTTTGTTGCGTTTAAAATACCTAATTTTTTTAGACGTTTGTTTGCCGAGGGGGCGTTTGCTCAGGCATTTGTGCCGGTGCTATCGGAGTATCGGGCGAATGGGAGTGTGGCAGCTGTTCGGCATTTTATCGATCGAGTGGCGGGTTGTTTGGGGGTGACCCTTATTGCGTTGACGGCTTTTGTGGTGGTGGCTTCGCCAGTGGTAACGTCAATTTTTGGCGCAGGCTTTTTACTTGCGCACCCGGAGCAGTTTAGTTTGGCGTCAGACCTGCTCAGAATTACCTTTCCTTATTTGTTGTTGATCTCTCTTACGGGCTTTGCTGGGGCAATTTTAAACAGTTATGACAAGTTTGCGGTGCCTGCATTTACACCGGTGTTTTTGAATGTAGTGCTGATTATTGCGGCTATGTTTGTTTCGCCATTGTTTGAGGAGCCTGTTTTTGCTTTGGCTTGGGGGGTGTTGGTAGCTGGTGTTATTCAATTTGCTTTCCAGGCTCCGTTTTTGATGCGCTTGGGGCTTTTGCCTCACCCTAAGGTGGATTGGTCTGACGAGGCTGTTCGTAAGGTGTTGCGCTTGATGGCTCCTGCAATGTTTGGGGTTTCGGTAAGTCAGATTAATTTAATGTTAGATACTATTCTGGCTACATTTTTACCTAGCGGCAGTATTTCGTGGCTGTATTTTTCGGATCGATTGGTGGAGTTGCCTTTGGGGGTTTTCGGTGTGGGGATTGCAACAGTAATTTTGCCTAATCTTTCTCGTTTAAATGAGAAGAGCGGTCAGCAATTCAGTGATACCTTGGATTGGGCGATCAAAATGGTGTTGTTGATTGCGTTGCCTTCTGCCTTTGCGCTGGTGATTTTGGCTAAGCCCTTACTATTCACATTGTTTCAATACGGTCAGTATTCGCCTAGCGATGTGGTAATGGCGTCGTATAGTTTGCAGGCATATGCTTTGGGGCTTGCGGCTTTTATGTTGATTAAGGTTTTGGTGAGCGGGTTCTTTTCTCGTAAAGATATGAAAACGCCGGTGCGTATCGGCATTATTGCCATGGCTGTGAACATGGTATTGAACATTGCTCTAGTGGTGCCGTTGCATTTTATATGGCAAATTGGGCATGCGGGTTTGGCCTTGGCGACAGCGGCATCGGCATTTTTAAATGCTGGTTTATTGTTTCGTGCTTTAAGGAAACAAGGGGTTTATAAGGAGGCAAAAGGCTGGCCTACTTTTGCTTCGAGAGCTGGATTGGCGAATGGTTTGATGGTCTGTGCTCTGTTGGCTTTGTCGTATGTCTTACCTACGTTTGTTGATTTGGAGTGGTGGGACAGGGTCTTGAACCTTGCTGTCTATGTGGGTGTCGGTTTTATCGCTTACGTTGGAGCTCTGGTAGCTTCTGGTATGCGCATGCGGGATTTAAAGCTGAAAGGCGCAGAATAGGCGTTCTGCGGATGATCCTTAAGCCTGGCTAAGGTATACTTCCCGGCTTTATTTGGCAGTGATCCGCATGGGGAATCCTGAGTTTTTACATAGTCTCAAAAGCCTTAAGGCCAGGCATCGCGGTTGCGTCGCGACGATTGGTTCTTTTGACGGTGTCCATCGTGGGCATCAGGTGGTATTGGAACAGGTTAAAACAAAGGCGAAAGCACTGAATCTCCCTTCTTTGGTGATGGTATTCGAGCCTCAGCCTCACGAGTACTTTTCTCGGGAGAGCGCTCCGGCGCGGCTTATGCGTTTACGGGAGAAAGTTTCAGCACTATTCGCAGAGGGAATCGATCGGGTGCTGTGTTTGCGATTTGATGAGTCTTTGAGAACACTTACCGCGAAGGCTTATATTGATGAAGTCTTGATCAAGGGCTTGGCCGTCAAACATTTGGTTATTGGGGATGACTTTCATTTTGGTTGCGATCGCTCAGGTGATTTCGACATGTTGTGTGAAGCGGGTAAAGCAAATGGCTTTACTGTCTGTGATACGCAAACTCAGTTGGACGATGGTGAGCGAATCAGTAGTACGCGGGTTCGTAAGCTGCTCAAGGAGGACCGTCTAGCTGATGCAGCCGACTTGTTGGGCCGGGATTACAGCGTAAGTGGGCGTGTGATCTACGGTAAGCAGTTAGGGCGGACACTGGGTTTTCCGACTTTGAATATAGGGTTGGGACGGCACCGTACTCCTGTGCAGGGAATTTATGCTGTAGATGTTTACCCCGGGGGGAATGCCAGCGGAGCTTCCTGGGAAGGGGTCGCGAATGTCGGGGTAAGACCGACTGTTGAAGATGCGGCTAAGCCTTTACTTGAGGTCCATCTGTTGGATGCAGAGGTTGACCTCTATGGGGAATTTATGACGGTGGTTTTCAATCAAAAAATCCGTCAAGAAGAGAGGTTTGCGAATATCCAAGATTTGAAATCGCAAATTGGACAAGATTGTGAGGCAGCGCGCGCCTATTTTAAAGAGCGAGAAAATTGAGTAACGAAGATTGCTCTGTGCTGCGTAAATCAAATTAATTACTTTACAGTTAGGATATAGAAAGAAACGTCATGACCGATTATAAATCGACACTGAATCTACCTGTCACGAAGTTTGCCATGAAAGCAAATCTCGCCCAGCGTGAGCCGCTAAGGCTTAAACAATGGCAAGAGCAAGATCTTTACGGTCAAATTCGTAAAGCGCGTGAAGGTGCAGAAAAATTTATTCTTCATGACGGTCCTCCATACGCTAACGGCGATATTCATATTGGCCACGCGTTAAATAAAATTCTAAAAGATATTATCATTAAGTCGAAAACCTTGAGCGGATTCGATGCGCCTTATGTTCCGGGGTGGGACTGTCATGGCTTGCCGATTGAAAATATGGTGGAAAAAAAGAAGGGTAAAGCGGGAGTCAAAATCGACTTTGCAGCCTTCCGAAAAGAGTGTCGTAAATATGCTGCTAAGCAGGTCGAAGGGCAGAAGAAAGATTTTATTCGTTTAGGTATATTGGGTGAGTGGGATCGACCTTACTTGACAATGGATTTTCAGACGGAAGCGGATATTGTTCGATCTCTGGGGAAAATTGCGGAAAATGGTCATCTGGTGAAAGGCTATAAGCCGGTTTACTGGAGTGTGGTCGGTGGTTCTGCATTGGCTGAAGCTGAAGTGGAATATCAGGATAAAACGTCGTATTCAATCGATGTGCGCTTCCCAGTAGTGGATGCTGCTGAATTTGAAAAGCGAGTAGGTTCTTTGGGTGGTTCGGGTCAGATTTCAGTTGTGATCTGGACGACTACTCCGTGGACGCTACCGGTAAACCAAGCGGTAAGCTTAAATCCAGAATTAGATTATGTCGTATTACAAAACGGTGATGAACGCATTGTAATTGCAGAAGCTCTACAGGAGTCGGTTGCCGAGCGTGCAAAGCTTGAAGGATTACAAGAAGTTGCACGATTTAAAGGTGATGCATTAGAACATCTTGTGTTAAAGCATCCATTTTACGATAAGGAAGTGCCGGTTATATTGGGTGACCATGTAACGACAGATGCGGGTACGGGTTGTGTACACACAGCACCGGATCATGGCGTAGACGATTTCAATGTCGGTAAAAAGTACGATATTGGTACACTTAACTACATCGATGGCGCTGGCATTTATCGTAAAGAAGTGCCTGTCTTTGCCGGAGAGCACGTTTACAAGGTTGACGAAAAAGTTGTTGCGCTTATGGTCGAAAACGGAGCGCTGCTGCATCAAGAAAAATTCTCACATAGTTATCCGCATTGCTGGCGAACAAAAACGCCGTTGATATACCGCGCGACGCCGCAGTGGTTTATCAGTATGAGCAAAAAAGATTTGCTTAATGATGTGAAAAAACAGGTCGATAATATTGAATGGATTCCTGAATGGGGCGAAGCCCGTATTCGTTCGATGTTAGATTCCAGTCCTGATTGGTGTGTTTCTCGTCAACGTACTTGGGGGGTTCCGATTACTTTGTTTGTGCATAAGGATACGGAAGAGTTGCATCCGGAAACTCCGCGCTTAATCGAAGAAGTCGCGAAGCTTATCGAACGTGACGGTATCGAAGCATGGTTTGAATTGGACGCTAAAGATTTGCTGGGTGATGAGGCCGAACTGTATCAAAAAACGACTGATACCTTAGATGTTTGGTTTGATTCTGGCGTTACGCATTTTTCGGTGTTGAAGCAACGCGATAATTTGACCTACCCAGCGGATTTGTATTTGGAAGGTTCGGATCAGCATCGTGGTTGGTTTCAATCGTCTTTAAAGACAGCGATGGCGATTAATGGTTCTGCACCTTATAAGCAAGTACTGACCCATGGCTTCACCGTCGATAAAGATGGGAAGAAACAATCGAAGTCGTTGGGTAATACTATATCCCCACAAAAAATCACCAATGACCTCGGGGCGGATGTGCTACGTCTATGGGTGTCGGCTACTGATTTTAGCAGTGATATGAGCGTTTACGATGAGGTACTTAAGCGAACAGCGGATTCCTACCGTCGTATGCGCAATACCGCACGATTCTTTTTATCAAACCTAAGCGGCTTTGATCCTGAAAAAGATGCTTTGCCATTTGATCAGTTGGTTGCTTTGGATAAGTGGGCGATCGACAGAGCGGCACAATTACAGAAAGAAATTATTGCCAGTTACGACAGTTATCAATTGCATCAAATTTATCAAAAACTTCATAATTTTTGTATTGTCGATATGGGCGGCTTTTATTTAGACGTGATTAAGGATCGACAGTACACGACGCCAGAAGATAGCCACGCACGTCGTTCAGCCCAAACTGCGCTTTATCATATCGTGAGCGCTTTTGTACGCTGGATTGCGCCTATCTTATCCTTCACTGCAGACGAAATTTGGGAAGAAATTCCCGGAGAAAAAGACGGTTCTGTGTTTGCTGCACATTGGTGGCCGCTTGAAGAGTTATCGGATTCCGAAAACTTAGGCCGTAGCTATTGGGAAACCGTATTTAACGTTAAAACTGCGGTTAATAAAGCGATAGAAGAAAAACGTAAAGATGGTTTAGGCAGTTCTCTTGCAGCTGACGTTACGCTGTTCTGTTCGGGTGAATTGACGACTGAATTAGCGAAAATTGAAGACGAGTTACGTTTTGCCCTAATGTGCTCCAGTGTAACTATCTTACCTTATGATCAAGGAACTGAAGCTTCGGATACCGATGTGGCGGGATTGAAAGTCAGTGTGTCTAAATCTGAGAATGATAAGTGCACACGCTGTTGGCATTTTCGTGAGGATGTAGGCTCTGTTGCCGAACATCCAGAAATTTGTCAGCGCTGTGTCACTAACATTGACGGAGAAGGAGAGACTCGTGACTATTGTTGATCAACAAAGCGATCGCCGTTGGCTGATCCTTTGGTATGCGATTGCTTTTGTGGCTGTTGTATTCGATTTGTTCACCAAAAGATTAGCCAGTGATGCTTTGGAGTTGCACGAACGTATTAATATTTTACCCGTTTTTGATATTACTCTGCGCCACAATTATGGTGCGGCTTTTAGCTTTTTAGCGGGTGAAGGTGGTTGGCAAGTGTGGTTCTTTGGTATTTTGGCTGGAGCCGTAAGCTTGGGGATTGCTGTTTGGATTGCCAAGATTGGCTCAAGGAAAAGCTTAGAGGTTTTGGGCTTGTCACTTATCTTGGGCGGAGCTCTGGGTAATTTATACGATCGCGTTACGCTGGGTTACGTGGTCGATTTTATTTTGGTCTATTACGACGAATACCAATTTCCTGCATTTAATATTGCAGATTCGGCCATTACTTTGGGCGCTGGAATTTTACTGCTGGATGCTTTCTTTGGTATGAAAAAAACCAAGCATGAAAATTCTGACAAACCTAACTCTGTTGAGGCAAAAATAAAATGACATCAGAATTGGCTATTGGCGAAGGCACAAAAATTACGCTGCATTTTTCATTAGAAATGGAAAATGGCGATATTATCGATTCGAACTTTGAGAAAAAAGCACCTACATTCACTTTTGGTGATGGCAGCCTGATGGTGGGGTTTGAAGAGGTGATTGTTGGTATGGTGGCAGGCGATAAAAATCGCTTTAAGATACCTCCAGAAAAAGGCTTTGGTCAGCCCAATGACAGCAATCTTCAAACAGTTAGCCGAACATCTTTCGATTCAGATATGGAGTTGGAGAAAGGCTTGGTTGTATCGTTTGCTGATCCAAAGGGTGGTGAGTTTCCTGGCGTCGTAAAATCCTTTGATGGTGATGAGGTGGTGATCGATTTCAATCATCCACTTTCGGGGCGTACGATTATTTTTAATGTTGAAGTACTTGATGTTAACCCATCGGTTACTCATTAGTTTTGTCGAGTTTATAGGTTTTTAATGGAAATTAAATTAGCTAACCCTCGGGGTTTTTGTGCGGGTGTTGATCGCGCTATTGATATTGTGAATAAAGCCCTAGATGTATTCGGTGCACCGATTTACGTTCGTCACGAGGTTGTTCACAATAAATTCGTTGTTGAAAGCCTGAAAGATCGAGGCGCAGTTTTTGTTGATGAGTTGGACTCCGTACCTGATGACGTGATTGTCATTTTTAGTGCCCATGGCGTTTCACAAGCGGTTCGCAACGAGGCCAAGGTTCGCGGTTTAAAAGTATTTGATGCGACTTGTCCTTTGGTGACAAAGGTTCACATGGAAGTTGCAAAATACAGTAACGATGGACGAGAGTGTGTGCTGATTGGGCACCATGGTCATCCTGAAGTGGAGGGCACAATGGGTCAGTATGATGACTCTAATGGTGGCACCATTTACTTGGTTGAGGATGAACAGGACGTCGATAATTTGAAAGTTGTTGATGAAAATAACTTGTCTTACGTCACGCAAACTACTCTCTCCATGGATGATGCGGCAAAGGTAATTGAGCGTCTTCGAAAGCGTTTTCCTACCGTTCAAGGCCCTAAAAAAGACGATATATGTTATGCCACGCAAAACCGCCAGGATGCGGTCAAGCAGTTGGCGCTTGAATGTGATCTGGTTTTAGTTGTGGGCTCACCGAACAGTTCCAATTCAAACCGTTTACGTGAGCTTGCTGAGCGCTGCGGTACGATTTCTTATCTAATTGATGGTCCAGAAGATTTAAATGAGCGTTGGTTTGACTCTGCAAAGTCTATAGGGATTACTGCTGGAGCATCAGCTCCAGAAGTCTTGGTGGCTGATGTAATTCGTGGGTTAAAGAGATTGGGTGCTTCTGTACCTGTCGAACTTTCTGGGCGTGAGGAAAATATTAGTTTTTCATTGCCGAAAGAACTTCGGTAACAACAACGTCATTCTTGTGTCAGCTTGTGAGAACTACGTCTCATATTAGGTAATATCCCGGACACCCTTTGTCGTTATCCCTTTATAGTGCTCGGAGTTAGGGAAAGCGAAGGGACGTCCAGGAATGACTTGCATAGTGAAAACACAAAAATCTAGATTAAAAATTCAGAACCTTATCAGTTATAAACCAAATGGATTCACCCTTTTGGAACTGATGGTGACGCTTTCCCTTATTGCCATTCTGGCAGCTATAGCTACCCCTAGTTTTATTTCAAGTATAAAACGCAATGCTATTCTTTCTGAGCGGCGAGACGCTAACCCCTCATCTTGTTTTCGCTTTCTGAGTCTATCTCTTCTGCTCGTGCCGTGGGGCGAATGAAGTTTTGGGCGTGTTTTCTCCTCAGAGAGGGGCAAGTTAGCGCTGTGTCTTTTATTCTCTGAGAGTCAGATAAGGATGAGTGTTTTGCCTGGGAGATGCAAAATAATCTGACGGGGCAGGACGTAGAGTCAGTCGGTCACGTTACAAACGGTATTCATGAAAATTCCAACGGAGTGGATTTTAGATGTTCATAAATCAATATTGCTATACACGCATTGGCCCCGGTTTTAGAAACCGTCATCGTCAGCCAGGCTTTTCTTTGGTTGAGGTATTAGTCGCGGCGTTAATCCTTGGGGTTGGGTTGATGGGCGTTTTGGGGCTGCAAGTTCGTTCGATTCAATTTAATCAACAAGCCTATTATTACAGCCAGGCCAATATATTGCTGCAGGATATATCCGAGCGCATGCGCACAAATAAGGGGGCTTCCGCTCGTTATCGAACTGAAGTCGGCCAAGAGCTTTCGGGGGCTGAAAATTGCGCTTCGAGTAGTTGTTCATCTCAACAAATAGCCGCGTGGGATATGGAGGATTGGAAAAGCCACGTTAAGCGAACACTTCCCAACGGTGATGCAAAAATTAGTGCTGTTGCTGGTGGGGTTGTTGTGACTGTGGAGTTTGATGGCGGCAATAAATTTTCAAATAACGGAATGCCGGAATCGTTAAGTTTGGTGGTTTATCTATGAGAAGTTTTAAAAAGAAAAAATCTCTGCGCTCTTTTTATGGTTTTTCTGGATGTGTTAAGTCTGCTGGCGTGACGCTGGTCGAATTGTTGGTGGCGATGTTTATAGGTCTTTTTATTCTGAGCGGTGCCGTTTCTGTAATGGTGGGTAGTAAAAATAATTTTGTAATGGAGCAAGAAGTTGCGTTTATTCAGGAAAATTCTCGATTTCTTGCTGGGGAACTGGTCCATGAGATTCGTATGGCCGGGTATTTTGGCTGCAGCACTTTCAATGATCTAACTAATACTCTGAATCATGATGCCGGCGACTGGATGTACGCGAGTAAGGGTGTACAAGGTTATGAGGTGTCTGACGCTGGACCTAGTGCGCTACCAGCAGAGTTCTCTGATGCGAGAGAAAATACGGACGTACTCATTATTAATCGAGGTGAATCATCTGAGTCCATACGAGTTTCATATCATGAAGTTGTGAAAAGTCGTATGAGGTTGTCACAAACTCATGGTTTTAACGTCGGAGATATTTTAATTGTCGAAGATGCGTCCTGTTCAAATACATCAGTTTTTCAAATGATAGGGCCCGCGAGCAGGTCCAGATGGGTAGAGCATGCTGCTGTATCTCCACTTTCCGGCAGTTGTTCGCCTGCACGCCCAGATTCAGATGGCGTAGCCTATGATTGTTCTGGCGATATACCCGGTCCCTTGGTTAAAGGTTATCGATTCAGACCTGGTTCTGCTGTTATGGCGTTTAAGTCGAGCGCTTTTTTTGTTAAAAACTCTGACATTACCGGAGTGTCGACTCTGTATAGATCAGGTTTAGAGCGGGGTCGATCTGTCGCGAGGGAGTTGGTGGGCGGCGTTGAGGATTTTCAGGTTATATATGGCGTAGATTTTGGACCGGCCGCGGATGGTAAAATTGACCGTTACTATAATGCGACGGAACTGAAAGGTTTAGAGGTTGAATATAGTTGGTTTGATTGGCGGCGTGTTTTGAATGTCCGTGTAACAGTGGTTCTAAAATCCAATAGTCGGGTTTATCCATCTGCCCATGATGTTGATCTCGGTGGAGGCTTTAACGCCAATAATTATGAGTATTTGTCGAATACACGCTATCTCTATCAAAAAATTGTCGTGACTGGAAATGTACGAAATAGAGGTGGTACTTAATGATAAGAAATTTAACCCAGCGCATTCATTATTCATTGTCGAAAAAACAGCATGGATCTACACTAATTATTTGCTTAATTATTTTACTGATTATGACAATGCTTGGTGTTACAAATATGAGGTCGGCCAGTATGCAGATGAAAATGGCGAGTAATACACAGTCCCGTCAAAATACTTTTCATGCTGCAGAGTTTGCTTTGAGTGCTGCTGAGTTCAATATTATAAATGATGGGTATGACCCAATTGCAGCTCAGCCTGAATGCTCTACAAATTGCTATAACGAAAAATGTAAAGATGGGTTATGTTTTAACGGGGCTTTTGAGTCGGGAGCAATATTGCCTGAATGTGAGCTTGCCACGGCAGATGCTACTCCTTACTGGTTGAATAAAAACATATGGAATTCGGCAGCTTTTCATCAAACGGTCTCAATTCCTAATAGTGATTTTGACGATGCAAAGTACATAGTAGAATTTATGTGTCATGTTGATAAAGATGAATCTGCTGAATGCTCAATTTTGGCTCCACTTGATTGCGCAGCTCTATATCGAGTGACGAGCTTGGCTGTTAGCGAAGACGGTTTGTCTCGCGTAATGTTGCAATCGACGGTAGCTGTAAATTTGAATGAAAATAAAAAAATGATTGAAGAGTGATATTCAATTATATGGAGTTCTATAAGGGTTAAGGATATGACTAAAGGTCACAAACGTATTTTTTGGGCAATTGCAGTGTTGCTTTCCGCTGTTGGACCATATTGTTTTCCTCAGTCTCAAACCTATTCTGCATCTGGTTTAGAGTGTAACCCTCCTGGCAGTAGTTATTTATATCCGGCTGGAGCTGCAGCGCCGTCCGCTGTGTTAGGAACGTGCCATAGCGAAGTTAATAGTGGGTCTGATGGTTCTCATGAGATTTCCGATGGTTTTGTGCGAGATGTTGAGATAGTCAATGAGCGTGTTGTTGGTCAGGGCAGTCGAGGCAACTTAACGGAAGCTGAGGAAATTCTTCGTGAACCAGGAATGCCTAGTGGCCGCCGTTCGTGGCGTGAAATTATTATTAATTGGTAGTAGATAGAAAAGGGATTAAGAGTGACATTAAGTAAAGGCTTTACGCTCATTGAACTGATGATTGTTGTTTCAATTGTTGCAATATTGGCATCTATTGCTATTCCATCGTATCAGCAAAGCGTGAGAAAAAATTGTCGCAATGATGCAAAAAATGCGATTTTGGAAATCGCGAGTTTACAAGAAAAATACTATTTTCAGTCTAACCAATATTCCAGTGATCTTTCTTTTTCTAATGGTGGCTTGAACTACAGCGACACGGATGAATCGCCGGAAGGTTGTTACTCCATGGCGGTTGTCGATTGCTCTACGGGTGGCGAAAGTATGAATTGCTATAGGATTTCAGCGACGGCAAACGGAGCTCAGGTTTTGGACACTTCTTGTCAAATACTATCAATGGATTCTTTGGGGCAAAAGGCGGCGCTTGACGACTCCGCTGTTGATGCTACTGCTGTCTGTTGGTAGGGGCTTGGATACTAATTACGATATAACTTTTTAAACCTCTTTTATTTTTCCGTTATTACTGCCGGGATTGGGGGTGAGAATGCTCTCCGAGTAAGACGGTCTGCCGCATTTACTTCATGGGCGGGGTTTGTTAGATAACGCAGGGCATCTATATCGAAGGCGATTCAAGAAATCTGAAGCTGAGTGTGTGATCGAGGAAACTGTTGCAGGGCGTATGGGGTTTGTTAGCATGCCCCGCGATAAAAAGAGTATCTAGGGGGCCGTGTGCTGCATCTGAATAGTATTCTTGCTTGTGTAATGTATCAAAGCCAAATGTATGGATTGATCCTCCTCTTTTTATAGCCAGTAGGGCATTTTAAGAATTATGGGTTTTCAGTGCATACCTTCGAAAAATCAATCCCATCAACAATCCCATCTCCGTCTTTATCCCAGCCTTTGTATAGGCGACCAATTCGATTCCAGGTCACCTTTCGTGCAAATTTTTCATCGTTGTCTTCCGGGCAGTAAATAATACTACCTGCTAGTTTTGCTGTTCCTGTTGGGGACAGGATCGTATGGCTTAATCCAAAAGCTGCTTGAGTTATCATTGAACCATTCATGTCGTCAAATTGTTCGATGTGAATTATTTCTTCTGGTTCGATAAGGCGATTGTTGTTTTTGTCAGAAAATGCGACTAGGTTTTTATGCCAGAGGCGTTGACAGTTTTCCATATCGTCAGTCCCACAAAAGTGTACGGCGATCCTGTGATCGATGGCGTGGTCACGAGCCAATTGGTATTGGTGGAAGATCCTTGCGGTGATCGTATCGGAACGGGTCTTCTCAATGGTAAGGCGAAAGCTCGGGACTGCTATGCCTAGCAATATTGAAAGTATTGCTAGGGTGGCAAGCAGCTCTATGAGAGTAAATCCATTTTGAGTGTGACTTCTTATCATTTTTCTTCCCTGTCGAAATAATTTTGTGCGAGGAAGAATAACGAGAAAGGATGAATAAGGGTAGTCGATGATGTCCTTTTATCTTGTAAGACATTACTTACAAAGACATGATGGTTTCCAATGATCGGCTAGGATACCTTTATGTAACTGTCTTGGCGCCGTTATTTTTGACCTCGAAATTTTCATTTCTAGCAACAAACTTCGTTTTTCGAACAAAAATTCCTAGCCAAATTTTCGCTGAAAATATTATTTGGTGCGCGATAAAGTCTTGGTTTGAATGTGATTTATTTCACTTGGACTAATTGGCGCCCATCCAGAAATTCGTATTCAGTAAATGTTTTTCTGGACGGGGAGCCGCTAGTCCGGATCATTCTCATCCGCTAAGCCTAGTTTAGATAGGCGATAACGAAAGGAGCGAAAACTAATGCCTAGTTTTTTCGCTGCCAATGTTTTGTTCCACCTAACATGTTCGAGAGCGTCGGATAATATTTCCTTTTCAACCTCAGCTATGTACTCGTCGATAGACGGGAACTTTAGGCAGTTATTATAGTAATTGATCGGCTGGTTATCTTTTGGGCTTATCTTTTGCGACGCGGAAAGCAGCAAGTCGCCGACTTCGATTATCTCATTGTCGCAAAGGGTGTAAGCCCTTTCCAATATGTTTTCAAGTTCACGAATATTCCCAGGGAATGAATATCGTATGAGCTCAGCCAAGGCGCCTTTAGATAGCGTGCTTTTGGTATTGTTCTCTGAGTCGATTTTGTTCAGAAAATGTTGGGCAAGCACAGGGACATCTTCAGACCGCTCTCTCAAACTTGGAACATTAAGTTGTATTACATTGAGTCGATAAAATAGATCTTGCCGAAATTCGTCTTGCTCGACTAGATGTTGTAAGTTTTTGTGAGTGGCAGAAAGGATTCGCACATCTATGGATATTTCACCATGAGCCCCGACGGGACGAATGGCTTTTTCTTGAATGGCACGAAGCAATTTAACTTGCATGTCCAACGGTAGATCAGCAACTTCATCGAGAAAAAGAGTTCCTCCATCTGCAGCTTGAAACAGTCCAATTTTATCTTGCGTTGCTCCTGTAAATGCTCCTTTCTTATGGCCAAAGAATTCACTTTCCATTAATTCTTTAGGTATAGCGCCACAGTTTACGGGAATGAAAGGGTTGCTGGCTCGTGCACCCTCTTTGTGTATAGACCGGGCGACGAGTTCTTTCCCGCTGCCAGACTCACCGCTGACATATACCGGAGCTTGAGAACGAGCGAGTTTATTGATCGACACTTTCAAGGCGTGAATAGATGGCGAATCTCCAATGATTTCATCGCTACCAAGGGATTTACTGCTGCTTATCTTGTTTGAACTGATTGCCGTATTGACGAGTCTACGCAGAGCATTAATATCGATGGGCTTGTTAACAAAGTCGAACGCGCCGGCTTTCATTGCTTGTACAGCCGTATCCATATTTCCATGAGCGGTAATGACCGCTATCGGAAGGTCTGGCAATGTTTTTTGTACGTGCTTAACTATGTCGAGACCATTGCCATCCGGCAATTTCATGTCTGTTAGGCATATATTGAACGATATCTTGTCGAGCAGTTTTTTTGCCGAAGCAACGTCAGCTGCTACTTCTGTTTTGATGTCCATTCTATTTAGGGTGATGGACAATAATTCGCGTATATCCGGTTCGTCATCAATGATGAGTGCTTTAGTAGTCATAGTAAAAATTAGATTATGCGTTGATGGTGTGGGAAATTAATTTTAAATCGGCTTTTATCGTCTGTAGTCTTTTGATAGTCCAATCGGGCCTGATTAATTTCACATAGCTCTCGTGAAATATAAAGACCGAGTCCGGTACCTTGATTGCCTGTGGTGAAAAAAGGTTCAAAAATACTGTTAATCTCATCTTCTGGAACACCGCGCCCGTAGTCGATGACATCGACAAAGGTTGTGTCATCATTTTTACTGATACCCGAGCGAACCAAAATGTGTGCATTTTTCGTGTGTTCCATACTATACCGTAGACCATTGTCGAACAAGTTGGTTAAAATTTGGCGTAAATGCGTTGGGTCCATTTTGATATTCTCCTGATTTTCATCCCACTCGTAGGTGATGTTACAGTCTTTGGGGGTGGAATATTCCTCAATGAAATCTGGCATCCACTTTTTGAGATCGAGAGTTTCAGCTTTAGGCTCTTTACGTTTCGATAGTGTCATTGTATTTTCAATAATGTTGTTTACTCGATGAGAGTGCTGCAAAATAATCTCAGTAAAGCGGGTGTCGGATTTATCAATATGTGGTGACTCTATGAGCAGTTGGGCCGCATGGGAAATTGCGCCCAAGGGATTTCTGATTTCATGGGCAATACTGGCTGTTAGCCGTCCTAAAGAAGCTAGTTTGAGTTGCTGAGCCTGCTGCATAACCGTGCGGTAGTCTTCAATATATAGGATCGTTAATGGCCTATTTTCAGATTCGAGTGCGGCAAAGCTAATGCGTACGTCTTTTTTTGCATTGAGCCGGTGAACTTGGGCCATGCCGCTAATGGGGTTTTTGTGCCATGCGGATAGCAGACTGCCAAGATCACTATAATTAGTGATTTTTTCGCCTAGATAGCTTTTTTCTTTGGATAAGTCCATATGTTGAAGGGCTGAGTCATTAATCAACTCGATTCGATTCTCTTTATCAAGTACAGCAATTCCCGTTTGCATGCGGGTGACAATAAGTTGAGCGAGCTTGACGATTTGTAGTGCATAAGCACTTTTTTCAGCTGCATCTTTCGAGGTTAATAAAATACGTTGAGAAAGGTATCGAAACGCGCCTGTCGTGATAAATACCAAAAAGCCCAGCGTGCCAGCACCAAATAGGGACTTGACCATTCCTGTGTTTGGGGTGATAAACAAGGTCTGAAAAATCAGTGCGATAGATATAAAGGCCGCATATCCAAATGCCATCTGCCCCTTTAGAAACATGCTGGCAATAGCAGCGGTAATCACTAATAAGTACCCCAGCCCACCGTTTAAACCACCGCTGGCGTGTATGAGAACCAATATGGCTAGAAGGTCAGACACTAGTAGCAGGGATACTTTTAGCGTCGATTTATAAGAGGTGCGGTCGAATAATAGGGTGAGGGAGGATACGCAGATAACCAGATAGCTGATGCTGGCTCCTCTAAACAGAGGTGGATTGATAAGTCCAAAGGTGGACGAGGTTATCCCTGCCTCGTACATCATGTACAAAACCGTCGCTATGATCAATCGGTAGTAGAGGTAGACCCGCAACGTCGTATGACTGGACAATTCTTGACTGATGTTCAATAGAACGTTCCTCAATGGTTTAAAAAAGCAGTATTTTTTGCGCTTTGTGTGCGTATGAAAGAAAATAGCAGGTAGCGCGAATGTTTTATTGGAGTATATAAAATTTATGTCGAAGTTGAATATTGTATTGGCCCAAATCAATTTTTTGGTGGGTGATATTGTGGGTAATACAGAAAAAGTGATCACCACTTCATCAGAAGCTATTGCTAATCATCGGGCCGATGTGGTGGTTTTTCCTGAACTTACCCTTACTGGGTACCCTCCAGAGGACTTATTACTTCGTCCTAGCCTAGAGAAACGTATTGATGCGGCTTTGGATGTTTTGAGAAAAGCTAAAATTGAAGCATATCTTGTCGTGGGTTACCCCAAGTCACATGATGGAAAGCTGTTCAACATGGCGGGTGTAATTTATCGAGGCGAATTAGTATGTGAATACGCTAAGCAATGCTTGCCTAACTATCAGGTTTTTGATGAGAAACGCTACTTTAAGGAAGGAGAAGATGCTGGGGTGTTCTTTATTGGAGACATAAAAATAGGCATAACTATTTGCGAGGATCTATGGGATGGCGCCCCTGTAGACCAGGCAAAGGCGGAAAATATAGATCTGTTGCTGAATCTCAATGCTTCACCGTTCCATCTTAATAAGCAGCAGGTGAGAGAGGGCCTTGTTAGTGAGCGAGCGAAACAACTGAATGCTCCGGTCGTTTTTGTAAATTGGGTGGGAGGGCAGGATGAGCTGGTGTTTGATGGTGGATCACTATGCTGTGATGCATCTGGCCGTTTAATTAGTCGTGGGCCGCTGTTTGAGGAAGCGTTGATGTGCGTGACTCTTGATTCTAATAAAAAGGAGCTGCTAGCTGCTGGCGAAAAACCGCTATGGACAATGGGCTCTGAGTTAAGTGTTGCATATGACGCACTGGTTCTTGGGGTGAGAGATTACGTTAATAAAAATCGCTTTAAAGGCGTTGTCCTGGGGCTTTCGGGGGGAATTGATTCTGCTCTTACACTGGCGATAGCGTGCGATGCTATTGGAGCCGAACGTGTTGAAGCGGTGATGATGCCATTTCGCTATACCTCTGATATGAGTAAAAATGATGCTGAAGAAGAGGCGAACATTCTGGGTGTGAAATATCGTTCTATCGATATTGAACCAATGTATAACGCTTTTTTATCGAGTCTTGAGCCAGCATTTGAAAATACTGAACCTGATGCCACGGAGGAGAATATTCAAGCTCGCAGCCGGGGTGTATTACTTATGGCGTTGTCTAACAAGTTGGGTTATCTCGTATTAACAACAGGCAATAAAAGTGAGATGTCGGTTGGTTATGCGACGCTCTACGGGGATATGGCTGGTGGACTGGATGTGTTGAAGGACGTTCCTAAAATGATGGTGTTCGAATTATCGAAGTATCGGAATACTATAGGGCATGTAATTCCCGAGCGTGTGATTACCCGGCCCCCATCTGCTGAGCTGGCTCCTGACCAGAAGGATGAAGACTCACTTCCTCCTTATGAAATTCTTGACCAAATTTTGGAATTATATGTTGAGCAGGATTTAAGTCACGACGACATAATTGCTCGGGGTTTTGATGCCGAACAGGTGCGGCATGTCTTGCGTTTAGTCGATTTGAATGAGTATAAACGCCGTCAGGCGCCCATCGGTATTCGTATCAGCGAGAGGGCGTTTGGGCGAGATCGTCGATACCCAATCACTAATGCTTGGCATATTGGGGAGTAATTCCGGGAGGGGGGATGAACGTTCCCCCGGTGGACCTTAAGTCCGCGGGGAGATTTATGACGTTAAGCGATGTTCGAATTTTGGTTTGAGCCAGATATGTGCTGAGTTTGGACTAACCGTTTGGATTAGGCCCGAGGCGGTTTGCTCACTTTGGACTCAGTTGATCTGGTGTATCGTGGATTGTAGATGTCTCTCGAATCAAAGTTCACAAACTCACTTTTATCAAGAACACCAAAAGTGATGTAACTGAGCCAGTTACGTTGGGCTTCCATCTTGTAACGATAGGTAAAGTCCCCATTTTGATCGAATGATGGGTACTCCGGAAAGTTTTTTGCCAGTACTTTTACAGAGTTGTCGGCAAGGTCTTGCATGCCGAGCAAGTGATAAGCTTGTGCCATTACCGCGAGGCCGTCTGGTACTGCAGGCGTCCCTTGCATGTTTTCGACAACGTATCGACCTCTGTTTGCTGCGGCGATAAACGCGCCTCGGCGGAAATAATAGTTGGCGATGTGAATTTCCTGCCGAGATAAAATGTTTCTCAGGTAAACCATACGTTGGCGGGCATCAGATACGTATATGCTTTTAGGGAAGCGGCTGAGTAATTGAGAAAAATAGTTAAATGAATCCTTAGCTGAGCCAGAATCACGATTGGATACATCTGAAATTAACACTGTCGTGATGGCTGTTTCATTGTAATAACTGGCAACACCACGCATATAGTAGGCATAGTCGACACTGCGATGCTGAGGATGTAGGCGAATAAACCGCTCTGAAGCGGCAATGGCGAGTTCGTAATCAACAGTGCGAAAATAAGTGTAGATAAGCTCTAGCTGGGCTTGTTCCGCGTATGTGCCAAATGGGAAGTTTTCTTCTAGCAGCTGCAATGTTTCTGATGCGGCGTCCCAGCTGGAAGACTTGAGTTGTTTTTGGGCGATTTCATACAGCACTTGCTCTGTATCAGTGATTTCGTCTTTTTCCTCATTGCTACTGCAAGCAACAAGGAAAATAGCGCATAAAAAGAGAGTGAATCGAACGCTTCGCATTATAAAATAACCCGGCTGATATGTTTGGCGATATCGCATTTGCTATGTTAGTTTGAATATATGTAGTTCGAACAACTGTAGTTTGAACAAAACGGCGACAGTGTAATTAGCATCACCATTAAATACAATGACCTCTAAGCTTTCTCTCAAGGGCATTGTGCCCACACAAAATTCTGGCTGTCGCTTCGATCAAGTTGCGGCTGAAATGTTCCCTGATTATTCCCGATCGTGCATTCAAGGCTGGATAAAAGCTGGTGACCTGAGGGTAGACGGCGAATGCGCAAAACCGAAATCTAAACTGAGCGGTGGTGAAGAGCTGATATTGGTTACCGAAATACAGTCTGAGGGTGATTGGGAAGCTGAAGATATTCCCTTGGAGATCGTTTACGAAGACGACTCAATTATTGTACTTAATAAGCCTCCATCACTGGTTGTTCATCCCGCAGTAGGCAATTGGGATGGGACTTTACTGAACGGACTGATATTTCGCTTTCCTGAACTGCGCCAATTGCCAAGGGCGGGTATTGTTCATCGCCTTGATAAAGACACCTCAGGATTAATGGTGGTGGCTCGAACCTTACCAGCTCAAAATGACTTGGTAAAACAGTTACAGGAGCGAAGTGTCTCGAGGGTTTATCAAGCCCTTGTTGCGGGGGAATGCAATAAGGGGCGTGTTGATGCTCCAATAGGCAGGCATCCTACCCAGCGGGTCAAGATGGCCGTCGTAGATGGGGGTAAGCCCGCAAAGACTCGATATGAGACCGTGGAAGTCTTCGATGGTTACTCCCATGTGCAGCTAGCCTTAGAGACCGGTAGAACTCATCAGATACGAGTTCATATGGCGCATATAGCTCACCCCTTGATTGGCGATCCAGTTTATGGGCGGGCAATATCGAAAAGCCAGCTGATGAGAGACGCAAGGCTTCAGTTGCTGGAAAACTTTCCTCGGCAGGCCCTACACGCGATCAAGTTAGGCTTAACCCATCCACAGACTCGAAAAGAGTGTGCTTGGGAGTGTGATTTACCTAAGGACTTTAATGATCTTCTGTCACACTTACGAACAGCTTTTTAATAATGCCTTCAGGATCCACATTTATCGTCCCCGAATGGCCATTGCCTTCAAATGTTAAATCTCTCATCACCACGCGTTCGGGGGGCGTCAGCAGCCACCCATATGCGTCTTTGAACCTTGCGCAGCATGTTGGTGATCGGGGCGAGAGCGTTTCTCAAAATAGGTCTTACCTGTATCAGCATGTGGGTATGCCTGTTACTTGGTTACATCAGATTCATTCTGCTCACGTCGAAACATTGCCTGCCCCCGAATCGTTGCACGTAGACGGCGTCTTTTCTAAAGAACGTTCAAACGTTTGCGCGGTTCTGACGGCTGACTGCTTACCCGTGTTATTTGCGAGTAAGGCTGGGGATGAGGTCGCCGCAGTACATTGTGGTTGGCGGGGGCTTGCCGGTGGAATGATCAGTAATGCATTAAAAAAATTCAGCTGTGATTCCTCTCAAATAATGGCTTATTTGGGGCCTTCTATTTCACAAAAGCACTTTGAGGTAGGGGAGGACGTTTTGTCATCCTTTCAGGAGGCTCAAAGCCAAAGAAATTATTCGTGTGCAGTTGAGAAGTGTTTTTTAAAGCGCCGAGATCGTGAAGGCAAATATTTTGCGGACCTTTACGGCTTGGCTCGATCTGAGTTGACTGGGGCGGGTGTTGTTGAAATATACGGCGGAGAGTTTTGCACTTATTCGGATCGTCGGTTCTATTCTTACCGCCGCGACAAAAAAACGGGCAGGTTCGCTAGTCTAATATGGTTAACGTGAGGGAATAGGGGCGAATTTCGCCCCGGCTTTTAACTCCTCGATCAATATGGCCGTCCAAAAAACGACCAACGCTAATTGCTTGCAATGTGCTTGGCTAGTTGTTTGGACCACTTTCTCATCAATAAGCGAAAATCTCTCTCATTTAAAATGGAGTTTGTTCTACTGGGGGTTTGCCTCCCTCTATCAATAGACTCTCTTCTGTCTTCAAATGTAGCAAGAGTTTTACCCGTATGCGTTTTTAGCGATGCTTGCAACTGACCTTCACCTGCCCTGTATACGTATTGCTTGATTTGTGGCTTATCGTCAGGCCCATAAATGTCCAGATCGTTGATATTAGCTGCAATCACAAGTACATCTTTTGCTTTTTCGTTGACGACGGTAAAGCGGGTATCTTCTTCAAATATTTTAGTTAGTTGCTCTTTGAACAGCTTTGAATAGCGTGTAGTCGTCTTATCCTTATATTTAGATGATACTTTTAGCCTATTGTCCTTAATCCAGTCTTTATCAAACGTTACCCGTGAGTCGAGAACGAGTACTTTCTTGTATTGGGAAAGGCTGGCGTTCTGCGCGATATAAAACTCATCAAAGAAGCGACTCTTTTTTTCTGTGAGGTTTTCGGTGTCTGGAGTGAAGTTCTGAGGTTTTGCTTCCGCATAGGCGAAATTTGAGGCTAAAATTAACACAATGGAAATGGGCGTTATTAGCTGGCGTATGTTCATAGCGATATCCTTTATGTCGGGTTTACCTAACGATGAACTTCGGGCTTTTCAACCGTATTCGGTAAGTATAGGTGTTCAGATACTGTGACATTGATTGAGAATAATAACTCCCAACAATACGCCAAAAGTATGCTATTTCAAGACAATCATTATAATTTTCGGAGCGACTCAGTTTTGAATTAGAGAAGAGAATGCCATGATCTTGTTTTCCTCATCTAGCTCCCCAATCTCTTAACCCATAGAAATAACACTTTGGAATAGCTATACATGCGAATAGACCGCCTTACTAACCAACTGCAAATCGCGCTTTCCGATGCTCAATCTGTAGCGGTTGGGCGAGATCACAGCAATCTAGAGACTGTCCACCTGCTGCAGGCGATGCTGGATCAGCGCGGAGGTTCGGTTCGCCCCTTACTTGCAAATGCTGCGTTTGATGTTGCCGGGTTAAGGAATGCAATATCCAAGCAATTAGAAACGTTGCCTAAAATTCAAAACCCAACGGGAGATGTCCGTATGTCCCCAGAGATGGGGCGCTTACTGAACCTAGCGGATAAGCATGCTCAAGATGGGGGGGATGCGTTTATTTCCAGTGAATCGTTGCTGCTTGCGGCGTTAAAAGATAAAAACACCGCTATAGGCAAGTTACTTCAGCAGTTTGGTTCCTATGACCAGCTCAAGCTTGCTGTGGAGCATGTACGTGGTGGCGAAACGGTGGATGACGCTGATGCCGAGGGGAACCGTCAGGCGTTAGACAAATATACCGTTGATTTAACGGCCCGTGCGGAAGCCGGTAAGCTTGACCCCGTTATCGGTCGGGACGATGAAATCCGAAGAACGATACAGGTTTTACAGCGGAGAACAAAAAACAACCCAGTATTAATTGGCGAACCGGGCGTTGGAAAAACCGCCATTGTGGAGGGTTTAGCTCAGCGTATTATAAATGGTGAGGTTCCTGAAGGATTAAAACATAAGCGGCTGTTATCGCTTGATATTGGTTCATTATTGGCGGGCGCGAAGTTTCGAGGTGAGTTCGAGGAACGATTAAAGTCAGTATTAAAAGAGCTTGATAAGCAAGAAGGTCGGATCATTTTGTTTATTGATGAGCTTCATACCATGGTGAGTGCAGGTAAAGGTGAGGGGGCGATGGATGCAGGTAATATGCTGAAACCAGCTTTGGCTCGCGGTGAATTGCATTGTGTCGGAGCAACAACTTTGGACGAGTATCGCCAATTTATTGAGAAAGATGCCGCTCTGGAGCGGCGGTTTCAAAAGATACTGGTAGAAGAGCCTGGGGAGGAAGATACCATTGCAATACTTCGTGGCCTAAAAGAGCGCTACGAAGTCCATCATGGGGTGGATATATCCGATTCTGCGATTATAGCAGCGGCAAAGTTATCTCAGCGTTACATCACTGACCGGCAGTTGCCAGATAAAGCGATCGATTTAATTGATGAGGCTGGTAGCCGTATCCGCATGGAGATTGACTCCAAGCCTGAGGCGATGGATCGCTTGGAGCGCAAGCTGATTCAACTAAAAATCGAACGCGAGGCGATCAAAAAAGACACCGACCTGGCCTCTCAGGAGCGCCTTAAAAAAATCAGCCATCAAATTCATCTGATAGAAAAAGAGTATGCCGATCTTGACGAAATTTGGAGTGCAGAAAAGTTTGCTTTACAGGGCACTCAGGGAATTAAAACGAATCTTGAACAAGCACGATTGGATTTAGACGCGGCTCGACGAGCGGCAGATCTTGGGCGTATGTCGGAACTGCAGTACGGCATAATCCCAGAGCTGGAGAAACAGCTGGATTTGGCCAGCCAAGTAGAAATGCAAGAAATGAGACTCCTTAGAAACAAGGTGGGAGAAGAAGAAATAGCCGAAGTTGTTTCAAGGTGGACGGGCATTCCAGTAGCCAAAATGCTAGAGGGCGAGCGTGAGAAATTACTCTCTATGGAAGATGCTTTACATCAACGTGTAATTGGGCAGTCAGAAGCTGTTATTGCCGTATCTAATGCGGTACGCCGCTCCCGTGCGGGACTCTCCGACCCAAATCGACCTAACGGCTCTTTTTTGTTTTTAGGTCCTACAGGCGTGGGGAAAACGGAGCTGTGTAAAGCGTTGGCGGAATTTTTATTCGATAGCCAGGATGCCATGGTCCGTATCGATATGTCGGAATTTATGGAAAAACACTCTGTGGCTCGACTGATCGGCGCTCCTCCTGGCTATGTAGGTTACGAAGAGGGTGGTTACCTCACAGAAGCCGTACGGCGTAAGCCTTACTCTTTACTCTTGTTAGATGAAATGGAAAAAGCTCACCCAGATGTGTTCAATATTTTATTGCAGGTGTTGGAGGATGGCCGCTTAACCGATGGTCAGGGGCGGACTGTGGACTTTCGTAATACTGTGGTTGTTATGACGTCCAATTTAGGGTCTGGAGCCATTCAGGATATTGTCCAAAATAAAGCCTTCGACAGTATTAGCTTTGATGGGGAAGATTCCTTGGATGAACAAAATGATCATAAATACGAAGCGATGAAAGATGCGGTAATGGAAGTTGTATCGGGATATTTTCGGCCCGAGTTTATTAACCGTATTGATGAAGTAGTGGTGTTTCATCCTCTTGGGCGAAATCAAATTAGGGACATTGCCAATATTCAGCTGGATGTTCTGCGGGCACGGTTAGCCGAGAGGGATTTGAAAATAGAGATTGGCTCTGAAATTTTGGAGTGTATATCCGACGCGGGTTTTGATCCAGTATACGGTGCTCGTCCTTTAAAACGAGAAATTCAACGAGCGATTGAAAATCCACTCGCTCAAGATGTTTTGTCGGGTAAGTTTTTGCCTGGAGATACTATAAAAGCCCATTTGATTGACGGGAAAATAGTATTTTCTAAATAAGCCTAACAAATTGACTTTGAGGCTGGGGAGCCACTCCGGTGACGCCCTATTGTTAAACCGCTAGAAATGTACTGAGTCATTGTCAGATTTTATTGGCATGCTTGCTTAATAAAGTCTTCAGAGGTGGATATTTCTTGCAGGATCTCGTCTGAATTGAGGTAGCGGGTCGTTCCATCTTCCTGCTGCATGCTGATTCTGCGGCCAGTTGACTGAAGGGCTGTTAAACGCGATTTTTCGTCTTTACATTCCTGTTGGCGGGCGGCGACAACTTGTTGCTGTTTTGCCGTTAGGTTTTTGTTTGTCGTTGTGGCAGAGTTTGTGTTTCCTCCTGCTGATTTCCCCCAAGTATTAACCTGTTCTGCGGTGACACCAACGGGCGGCCTTGACCCGTAGTGGACGACTCCATCGGAGCCTATCCAGCGGTAGTATCCTTCAGCGTATGCAACTAATGTCATTGACGCCAACAAAATGAAAGCGAATAAAAGAGTGCCAGGAAAGCGTAAAGTTTGTTGTATCAAATTGCTCATTAATTATTCCGAATGCTCTGATTCAATGTGTTTTATTCTATCTGATAGTTAAGCGCATATTGCAAAAAATTTTGAGATAAACCCATTCAAAACTCCAAAAAAGAGTCAGAACAATGACTTTATGGCTCAAACTGGACGATTGATGGACTTGTTCTTGACTTTTCTACCGTTATGGAGACAATCTCGTGTCGCGATTTCGGGGGACGGGCTAACAAACCTTAGCTAGTGTTCTTTTCAGGTAACTCAACGTTCAACCTGACGGTCCTTAATCGCTAGAGTGTTCAACCTACACGCTCTCCCGGAGGCTGATAAACCTTCTTTGCCATGAGTCCGGGGAAATTCAATCATAGATACAGAGTATAGAGAATACGGCTTGCTGGGCGTCTTTACGCGTCTGGAGGCGTTATAATTTTGATTTATTTTTCAGTAAAAGAGGATTGACAACGTGGAAAAACTTTCCGGCGGAGACATGCTGATTAGAGCATTAGCTGACGAAGGTGTTGATGTTATTTTCGGTTATCCCGGTGGCGCAGCGCTTCATATATATGATGCATTGTTCCGTCAGGATAAAGTAGAACACATACTGGTTAGACATGAACAGGCGGCAACTCATGCTGCAGATGGTTATGCTCGTACAACCGGCAGGGTGGGCACCGTGCTAGTCACTTCTGGCCCTGGGGCTACGAACGCAATTACAGGTATTGCGACAGCCTATATGGATTCGATTCCCATGGTTGTGATATCCGGACAGGTTGTATTGGATAAAATTGGAGAAGATGCGTTCCAAGAAACCGATATGGTGGGTGTTTCTCGGCCTATCGTGAAGCACAGTTTTCTGGTTAGGGACGCACGTGATATCCCGTCCATCATAAAGAAGGCCTACTATATTGCTTCGACGGGGCGGCCAGGCCCGGTTGTTGTCGATGTACCGAAGGATATAACTAACCCTGTTGATTTGTATGACTACGAATATCCTGAAAAGGTGAAAATTCGTTCGTACTCTCCAGCGTCTAAAGGTCATACAGGGCAAATTAAAAAAGCGGTACAGCAATTACTTGCAGCACGTCGCCCTGTGATATACAGCGGTGGTGGTGTTATACAGGGTAACGCATCAGCGCAGCTGACAGAGTTGGCAAAAATATTGAATTACCCAGTAACCAACACCCTAATGGGTTTGGGCGGATATCCAGGCACTGATCGGCAGTTCTTAGGTATGTTAGGGATGCATGGCACTGTTGAGGCTAATACGGCAATGCACCATGCTGATCTTATCTTTGCTATCGGCGCACGATTTGATGATCGTGTAACAGCTACGCCCAGTAAATTTTGCCCCTCAGCAAAAGTGATTCATGTGGATATTGATCCTGCATCGATCTCTAAGACGATTACTGCAGATATTCCTATTGTGGGTTCTGTTGAAAGTGTATTGGATGAGATGTTGGAGCTTGTTAAGGCCAGCGATCAAAAGCCAGATGAGGCAGCTATCAATGATTGGTGGAAGCAAATTGATGAGTGGCGAGATCGCTATAGCATTTTGACTAAGCCTAATTATGTTGCTGAAGGAGCGATAAAGCCTCAGGAAGTTGTTAAAGCTTTGTTTGAAGTGACAAAAGGAGATGCTTTCGTTACGTCTGATGTTGGCCAGCATCAAATGTTTGCTGCTCAATATTATCAATTTGATAAGCCTCGTCGCTGGGTTAACTCTGGCGGTTTGGGAACGATGGGCTTCGGTCTTCCTGCTGCTATGGGTGTTCAAATTGCCCATCCTGATGCAACTGTTGTTTGTGTTACGGGAGAGGGCAGCATACAGATGTGTATTCAAGAGCTTTCAACGTGCACTCAATACAAACTACCGGTAAAGATTATTTGCATCAATAATCAGGCACTAGGAATGGTAAAGCAGTGGCAAGACATGCAATACGGTGGTCGTCATTCAGAAAGTCTGTATGAGGACTCTTTGCCTGACTTTATCAAGTTGATGGAGGCCTATGGCCACGTTGGAATTAAAGTTACCAAGCGTGAAGAGTTGAAGTCAAAGCTGGAAGAATGTTTTGCTATGAAAGATAAGACTGTCTTTATGGATATTTACGTTGATCCATCTGAGCATGTGTACCCGATGCAGGTTCCGCCGCCAGTTGGCTCCATGCGGGATATGTTGCTTAGTAAAACGGAGAGAACGTAATGACTAAGAGGCGGATTATTTCACTTTTAATGGAAAATGAGCCAGGAGCTCTATCAAGGGTGGTGGGATTATTTTCTCAGCGCGGTTATAACATTGAATCTCTCAATGTTGCCCCCACTGAAGATGAATCATTATCTCGATTGACGCTTACTACGTACGGCGATGACCATAAAATCGAGCAGATTACCAAGCACGTCAATCGGCTTGTCGACGTGGTAAAACTGGTTGATCTGACTGAGGGCGCTCATATCGAGCGAGAGTTGATGCTCATTAAGGTGAGGGCCACAGGCGCTCAGCGAGCTGAAATTAAGCGCAGTGTCGATATATTTCGAGGCCAGATCGTTGATGTTACGCCTAGCATTTACACCATACAGATCATCGGCGCTAGCGATAAATTAGACGCGTTTTTTGAGACGGTTGGTGAGGGGGCGATTATTGAGGTTGTTCGCTCTGGCGTTTCAGGAATAAGTAGAGGCGAAAAGATTCTCAGCCTATAATTCGCACGCGATTGGTTGAGCCAAATTATTAACACCATATTTAACAGGATAAGACATGCAAGTTTACTACGATAAAGATTGTGATATTTCAATTGTTCAGGGCAAGAAAGTAGCCATCATTGGTTACGGTTCACAAGGTCACGCACATGCGAACAATTTGAAAGACTCCGGCGTGGATGTAACTGTTGCATTGCGTCCAGGATCTTCTTCGGCTCAAAAAGCTGAAGCAGCTGGTCTTCCAGTAAAAAGCGTTCCTGAGGCCGTTGCTGAAGCCGATATCATTATGATATTGACTCCTGATGAGTTTCAATTTTCATTGTATCGAGACGAAGTAGAGCCCAACCTTAAGCAGGGCGCTACACTCGCATTTGCTCATGGTTTCTCCATTCATTACAACCAAGTAGTGCCTCGCGCCGATTTGGATGTGATCATGATAGCGCCTAAAGCGCCTGGACATACCGTGCGCACCGAATTCACTAAAGGCGGCGGAATACCTGATCTCATAGCGATCTATCAAGACGCCTCAGGTAAGGCGAAAGATGTAGCTCTTTCTTATGCAAGCGCAATTGGTGGTGGTCGTACTGGCATTATTGAAACAACGTTTAAAGACGAAACAGAAACAGATTTGTTTGGTGAGCAGGCTGTACTTTGTGGCGGCGCGGTTGAATTGGTTAAAATGGGCTTCGAAACTCTTACTGAAGCCGGTTATGCACCGGAAATGGCTTATTTTGAATGTTTGCACGAACTTAAGCTGATTGTTGACCTTATGTACGAAGGCGGTATAGCTGACATGAACTACTCCATTTCCAATAATGCGGAATATGGTGAGTACGTGACAGGGCCTCAAGTTATCAATGAAGAGTCTCGCAAGGCTATGCGAGAAGCACTTAAAAATATTCAAAACGGAAACTATGCCAAACGTTTCGTTCTTGAAGGGCAGTCAAACTATCCTGAAATGACGGCGTGCCGCAGAAATAACGCTGCCCACCCTATCGAGAAGGTTGGAGCGGAATTACGCGCAATGATGCCATGGATTGCGTCGAACAAAATCATTGATAAATCTAAAAACTAGGTTTAACTTGATTGCGTGTTGTTAATTGAAATCGCGGCTTTAGCCGCGATTTTTTTTGTGAACTGGAGTGAGAGAATATGTCAGGTGGTGACAGTCAGTCTAAAGTAGGTGGGGCGGGTGAGGATTTATCCGTGTCGAGCGGGCTTCCTATTGATGAGCATGTTGAGGAGGTTTCAGAAAACGGTAAAAAAGTTACCAGGAAAGGTGTTTATCTTCTGCCTAACCTGTTTACTACCGGCGCTTTATTTGGTGGTTTCTTCGCGATAGTTGCAGCAATGCATGGGAATTTTGCACATGCGGCTCTTGCAATCTTTGCTGCTCAGATACTGGACGGTGTCGATGGCCGCGTTGCTCGTATGACCAATACACAAAGTGCATTTGGTACTGAATACGACAGTCTTTCGGATATGATTTCGTTCGGCTTAGCACCGGCCATTGTTACGTATAGCTGGGCTTTGCAGCCTTTAGGGAAGTACGGCATGGGGGCCGCCTTCATCTTTACTGCATGCGCTGCGCTGAGGCTGGCGCGATTTAATACGCAATCCGGCGTTACCGATAGTAATTTCTTTACGGGCCTTGCTAGTCCACCGGCAGCGACGCTGATTGCTTCTGGCGTTTGGTTGGGGAGTGAGCTGGAGCTGACGACAGAAATCTCTATCTTTGCCGCGATCGTTATTGCTTTTGTTGGCCTGATGATGGTTTCAAATGTGAAATATCAGAGCTTTAAAGGCTTAGACAAGAATCGTCGAGTTCCTTTTGTCGCCATGCTTATTACGATGATGGTTTTTGTTGCCGTGACAGTTAATCCCCCGAAAGTTCTTTTTGCTTTAGCTTTCACGTACGCTTTGTCTGGGCCCGCAACTTATGTGTGGGGGGTTGTCCTGCGCTTACTCAGAAGAAAAAGCATAGATTCAGGAAAAACTTCCAACTAATTTTTGAATATGATCGGTTTCACGACTATATTTATACTCCGGAAGTAGAAAAAACACGCGCATTGCCGGGCAAATAGGCGCCATTTTTTATTTTAAAAATAAGCGATAAAATCTGTTGACCGAGTAGTGCCTCGTCGGCATAATGCGCGCCTCTCCAGACAGCGACAACGCTTCTAGAGAGCGAGAAGTTAGGATGTTCATCTCGTTTAAACTGAAAGCT
>JAWSUZ010000083.1:0-2759 GCA_033852165.1 Agarilytica sp.
TTGCCGGAGGTAAGTTAACTGAGGGGCCGTCGGCTGCTTTCGCATCGGGGCTTTTTTCTCACATTCTGGAACCGTACCGTCTCCTTAAAATTTAGACTATATATGGGTAAATTCAATGGGAAAAATCGAGGCTTGAGAACAAGATCTTTTAGGATTTGGACGCGAGCGGAGAAAAGAATATATGACCGAGGACAAGACCCCGGCCGTCATTTCTGGGGGCGTCATATCCTCAGTGCGACTACCTTAAGCTCGACTTACTGAACCAGTCGATTAACGGCGGCCCTAAGAGACGATACTCGGACGGGTTTGGTTAGGTATTCCGCGCCACCACTGAAAAAAGCTCGCCCTTTATCTTGGGAGTAATCACGGCCAGACACAAATATGACCGGAATATCGCGCATGCCATCTTTTTGTTTCAATGCATCGCAAAGCTGATAGCCATCCATACCCGATAGGCCAATATCAATAATCGCGAGGTCTGGCCTTAACTCATCCGCCTTATGGAGCATTTCAGCGGGATGCTCGTAACAAAATATTTCAAAGTCGTCGCCAAACATTTCAGTGTATATATCCTGCATTGCAGGTTCATCATCAACGGCAAATATGGTTTTTTTTGTCACAACAACAAACTCCAACTTCATTTAGACCAGATTTTTTAAGGCAGCGACAACTTCTTTAAACACGGCGCTGACATAAAAAGCACTTTTAATTTTGTATTTTCAGCCAATATTACTGCTAACTAATAGCTTATCGACGATAGCGTGAAAGGGCGCTTCCTCGATGGGTTTTGTTACATATTCCGCACCGGCTCTAAAAAATTCACGGCCCTTATCTTCCGAAAAATTTCGACCCGTTACAAAAACAACTGGAATGTCCTCCATTCCATCTTTTTGTTTCAAGGCGTCACACAGTTCATAACCATTCATATAGGCCAAACCAATATTAATGATGATGAGCTCTGGTTTTATGTTATCGACCACTTGTAATATTTGTTCAGCATATTCGTAGCAATAGAGATTATAGTCATCGGCTAAAATCTCATTCTAGGCACGCCGCATGCCAGCATCATCCTCAATGGCAAAGAGAGTTTTTTTAGGGCTCATCACTAGCCCCTTGTAAGCGGCATGAATACAGTAGACGCTGGCTGACACGAGTTAGCGGGGTGACTTCCTGAGCGGCACCTAATTCGTGAGCCGAACCGGGCATGCCCCATACCGCGCTACTATTCCTATCTTGAATCATAGTAAAACATCCAGCATTTTTCATATTTAATAATCCTTTGGCGCCATCATCTCCCATTCCCGTTAACAGCGCTGCGCTGGCATTACCCTCTGCTATGTTTGCAATAGAATCAAATAATATATCGACCGCCGGTCGTTGGTAATTAACCCGTTCCCCTTGGTGTAAGTGGCACACATACTGGCCGTCTTTCTTAATCAGCTTCAAATGGAAATCACCGGGCGCCAAATACACACAATTAGGCTTTATCATTTGACCATGGTGGGCTTCAACAATATTTGCAGAAAAGGTATTGTTTAAACGAAGCGCAAAATTGGTTAAAAACAACGGTGGAATATGCTGCACGATCACAATCGGAGGAAAGGCCGCTGGCAACATTGAAATAACGTTTCCAATTGCAGGCACACCGCCTGTTGACGCCCCGATAGCGATGACACGATTTTGGATATAACGATAGGGCACCTCACCCGTCGACAGAGGGGTAGTGGGTTCATAGCTGTTTATCCGAATGCCATCAATATTTGTCTGCCCCGCGTTGATCACCTTGCTAATAATTTCATTGGCGGTACTGGCAAGGCTATCGGCCGTTGGTTTATGAATACAATCAACCGCACCAAGCGCCAGAGCTTCAATGGCCAGGTGCGAGCCATGCCCGACTTCGGACGAAATCATAACCGTGGGAATAGGATGCAGACGCATTAAATTGCGTAAAAATGCAATGCCATCCATTTTAGGCATTACAACATCTAATGTTATAACATCGGGTTGTAAGTGCTTTATCGCATTGCGAGCTGCATATGCATCTTCCGCCTCCCCGCATACAACAATATCGTCAGATCTTTCCAAAATAGTGCGTATAACCGAGCGGTCAGTTGGCGAATCGTCAACGATTAATACCTTCAGCTTGCCCATGCTAATGATTCCGCCGGTAGATTTTGTTGGGGCCGGAATAAATATCAAAGTCTTTTTTTACAACGCTAAAGTCCAGAGTCTCTCGTGGTCCTAAACAGAGGAACCCCTTGCGACACAAACTATCGCTAAACAAACTCAAAATAGGGTTTTGTAAATCTTTATCAAAATAAATAATTACATTTCGGCAAATCACCCAGTTCATCTCGCCAAAGACACCATCGCGCACCCAATTGTGATACGAAAAGGTAATAGTGTCTTTTAGCTCATCCATCAGTTTAATATTGCCATACTGCTCAACCATATAATGTGAAAATTCCATCTTGTCCCCGGCCTCAGTATAAGCTTTCGTTTTATGCTCAACGTCTTCAGCTGGGTAGGCACCTTTCTGGACGATATCGAGGGAGTTTTTGTTACAGCCCGTGGTATAAATTTTAGTCCGCTTTAACAGTCCGTGCTCGCGTAACAAAATAGTGAGCGATTACCCTTCTTGCCCGGTCGCGCAACCGGCGAACCAGACCATTAATAAATGGATAACTTTCCAATACTGGGAATGCATACGTGAAGTGAAAACCGGTCAGAATTATCAGATTTACTGGAATATGAACAAA
>JAWSUZ010000083.1:2783-10304 GCA_033852165.1 Agarilytica sp.
TTCGAATTAAGTGCAATAAACAAACTTCGGTCTGCATTCCCACGGAGACCGTGGGAACGAGGGTATTTGAGTTCAGAATACTTTCTCAGTCGCTTCCAGTGGCAAATCAATTTCTATTTCGGCGGAGATGAAAATGAGGACAAAAAGCGGCTTGAGGTGAGCCAAGAGAAGCCTGTAAAATAAAAGAGGCGGGTCTGTTTTGGTTTTGGCGTTTATCCTTGCTGGTTGGCAATATCCCTTCTTGACTTTATTTCCTGAAGGCATATTCTCCCGGCCGCGGGGCTTGAAAACTCCAAAAGGCAGGCAAATCGTAGGTTGGTAGCGCTACGAATTTTCACCTGTTCAGCTACTTCTCGCAATGATCGGGGGGCCTGAGAAATACGATACCTTTGGGAAATACTCAGGGCGGTGCCTTTTACTGTTTTCAACCTTCCCGTTCGCCCTAAACTCTTAGGGCGAAAATGCGAACGCAACTTGAAAATTGCAGAAGGAAAATCAATCTATGTCCAATCAAGTAATCAATCCGATTATTCAACACTTTTCAGAAGACACATTACGCAGCAGCTGTGACTGTTTGGCCTATATGGGCGAAACAATGCGTCCAGACCTTATTTCAGAAATTTCCGCTCAGGCGAAAGAAGGTTTTCAGTTTTTTATTGACTGTGTCAAACAAGCGGTTCAGTTTGAGGCTGATCGCGCTAAAATCGAGGAGAATTCGCCACGTTTTGACGATTTAAGCGCCTTTGAAGCCGATGTGTTTCGCCAGGCACATAAAGACCATTCGGAGCGAGAGCGACGTGAAGAGCGTGAAAATCGTGACGGGGGCCCCATCGCATTTACAATTCCAACTTCAGTTAAAGAACACTAACTGCCGTTAGTTTTCCTGCGCCCATATCTGTTTACGGGCGTAGGCTTTTTGGCTGCTGGGTCTTTCTAGTATTCCCTTTTAGATTAAGTAATTGGCTCATAATTACATAGCGTTGTAAGGGCTAATGACATATCTCCGTTTCAGTTTTTGCCTCATACTTTGGCGTTAAATTACCTTAAAAGAGGTGCCTTAACTACGCATATTTGCGGTTTCAACCTACACTAAAATAAGACTGTTCTTTCTTTTAATCTTAATTTGAACCGACATATTATTTGGCTGTAAATCATGCTCGCAAGTCAAGTAAAGAGCGATAGGGGCCAAGGTCTAGCGTGGATACGCCATTGCAGAGACCTTGAGAACATATGCCTCTCGAGATTGAAAACAACGCGTTTAAATAAAGAGCCCTAAATAGAACGGTGGCGTTCATTCTTGTGTTAAGTCTAGCCACCTTTCGCGTTATTAGTGGTTATACCGGCCACTATTTTAGCGATGAATTTAAGGTGAAAAGGGTTGAACAACAAGGCTAACAACGCAGCCTGAGTAATGGCTATAACCAGTGGAGTGAACTGTTGCCAAATCGTAGTAAAGTGCTCATCGTTGATGACCACGTCGCCGATCAAAAATTAATCGCGGCAATCATCGAGCCTTTAGACGTCAATATGTATATCGCGAGTTCCGGCGAAGAGGCGGTTCACCTCGCGCACGTGCATCACTTTGCCGTCATTCTTATGGACCTGAGTATGCCAGGGATGAATGGCATCGAGGCGACCAAGGAAATACTCGGCAACGACCCGTCCACCCATGTCCCCGTGATAATGGTCACCTCGACGCAAGTGAGTGACCAACGTCTGGTGAGCGCCTACGATGCGGGCGCAGTGGACTATATGCCAAAACCGATTCAGCCAATGGTCCTTATCAGTAAAGTGCGTCAGTTTGTTGAGATCGAGCTACAAAAGAAACTCAATCATGCTGTGCAGCGTGTACAGGACGAAACCAACTCGCGATTACAGGCACTTTTACACTCTGCTGGAGAAGGAATTGTAGGCGTGGACATGGTGGGCAAAATTACATTTGCCAACCCGAAAGCCGCCTCTATTTTAAAGATTGAACAATCCGCTCTATTGCAACTGCATGTTGAAGATTTTTTGCTGGCGAATGAAGGCTCCGAATCGAATTGGGAGCTATCGACACTCTATGGTTTTATTCTGGGAGCTGTGAGTGGCCATTGCGATACGGAACGTTGGCAGCGACAGGATGGTGAGTCCTTCTATATTGAATACACCTGTGAACCGATGACGGACACGATGGGTAAAGTGACTGGCTGCGTGGTGATGTTTCAGGACATAACCAAGCGTAAGGCCACAGAGGAAAACCTTAAATATTTAGCGACCTACGACCAGCTAACCGATTTGATGAACCGGGCGTATTTTTACGACAGCCTTAAAAAAGCGATTGCACGTTCGCGGCGATCAAAAAAACCTCTGTGTATTTTGATGCTGGATTTGGATCATTTCAAACTTATAAACGACACCTATGGCCACGATGGTGGCGACTTGCTACTCACAATCGTGAGCGAGCGCTTAATGGAGTGTGTTCGCGATGGTGATGTGGTGGCCCGTTTGGGTGGTGATGAATTCGGGTTGATTCTCTATGACGTAAAAGATGAAGACTGCGTTCACCCTCTAGCGAAAAAAATTGTTAGATCCGTGTCACGAGATGTCGAGTTCCCGACCGCCACAGTCAATGTAAGTTGTAGCGTTGGGTTTTATCTGTATAACGACTTTTCGGTGGATTTAAACGACGCGGTTAAAAATGCCGATACTGCACTCTATGAGGCGAAAGAGCAGGGACGTAATAATTACCAGGCTTTTGTTCCGCATATGCGTCAGGAGCTGATGGAAAAACAACGCATTCAAATGATGTTACAGCGAGCAGTGGTAAAGGAAGAATTTAGCTTGGTCTATCAACCTAAAGTTTCGTTAGGGAGTCAGCAAATTGTAGGTTGTGAGGCCCTGCTGCGTTGGGCCCCCAAAAACGGCGAAGCGGTTGGTCCTGATGTGTTTATACCCATTGCAGAAGAGTCTGGTCTAATTGTCGAAATTGGCGAATGGGTCTTAAATGAGGCGTGTTGGCAGGTGAGGGTGTGGCATGACCTGGGTGTTAAGGTCTGCTCGATCGCGGTGAATGTCTCCATGCGCCAGCTGCGCGCAGGGGGATTTCACCGGAAGATTGCTGCGGCGTTTAAGCGTTATTCGGTCACGCCATCGATGATTGAGATAGAAATTACGGAGACCGGTGCACTTGAAGATCAAGCGCGTATTATTCCTGAGTTGGATAAAATACACGAAATGGGCGTACGCATCGCCATTGATGATTTTGGTATGGGCAACGCATCGTTGGATTATTTGCGTAAATTACCGTTGAGTGTACTTAAAATTGATCGCAGTTTTGTCGTCGATATCGGTTCGAATTCTCAGGATGAGGAAATCATTCGCGTGATGATGGCCGTTTCCCAAACCATGGAACTCGATGTGGTGGCAGAAGGCGTCGAGACAATTCAGCAACTCTGCTTTTTCGCGGAAAATAAGTGCGACCTGATACAGGGCTACTATTTTAGTCGACCCGTATCGGCGCAGGATATGACGAAGCTGTTAATAGCGGGGGACTGGGTGTTTACGGAGCAGTTTACGGAACTGAGCGAGCATCTACGTGAGTCATCGGTTGTGAGTGCTATGTCTGCCCAGAAGGCCTTGGTGCGAGTGATTGGGGTTGTTACGGATTTTGTTAAAAAAGGCACATGAGATTCACGCTCGGGAAGTAGAGTTGTCATTTATTTCTTCGTAAATACGCGTCTTATGACATTGGGGTTCGTGTTCATCGTCGCTTAGAATCATTAGGTCTTATTTTCGTGATGATGAGACGAACAAATCATCAATATTAAATCCTGTCGGTTATGCATCCTCGGTGATTCAACCTAAACTAAAGTGGTGTGCTTCTCACTATTATTATAGGTGTTTTGATAGCGTTATTTTAACGACATTATTTTTCAAACTATTTTGGTTTTGATGCCAATATTAATTTACCGGTCAGTAACAATTATTACAGTGGTGATGGTCCTTTGATGAACCGTAGTAAAGTTCTTATCGTTGATGACATAGAATGCAACCAAGATGTGCTTTCAATGGTGATCGAGGATTTGGATGTCGAATTGTTTTTTGCCAGCTCTGGCGAGGAAGCCTTGCGCCAGGTTGAGGAACATCGTTTTGCCGTGATTTTGATGGACGTGAATATGCCGGGTATGAACGGTATTGAAGCGACACGCCTTATTCGCGCAAGAAAGGCATCAAAGGATGTTCCCATTATCATGGTGACAGCGGCAGACCGTGACGATGAAAAACTCATGCAGGCATACGAAGTGGGTGCTGTGGATTATGTTCTGAAGCCTATTGTGCCCATCATTTTAACGAACAAAGTCAGTCAGTTTGTGGAATTAGAAAAACAAAGCAAACTGAAAGATGAGTCTCGCTTAAAGCAAATGGAAACGAGCGCTCGCTTGGAAGCTCTCTTAAACTCAGCCGGTGAAGGCATTTTAGGCATCGATTTAGTTGGCGCTATTACCTTTGCGAATCCCAAAGCCGCAGAAATTCTTAAAATTAACCAAGCTTTTCTGATGTGTCAGCATATTGAAGACTTTCTTATTGCTGAAAGTTCAGAAGTGAAAACGTGGGAGATTTCCGCGCTCTACCGTTTTGTTCTCGGTGCTGAGAGCGGCCATTGCGACACCGAGAGCTGGCAGCGCCAGGGCGGCGATTCTTTTGAAATCGAGTATTCCAGTGAGCCGATGAAGAATGCGGAAGGTGATGTTGTTGGCAGTGTGGTGATGTTCCAAGATATTTCGGAGCGTAAGGCCATTGAAGCCAACCTGAAATATTTGGCGACCTACGACCCATTAACGAACCTGATGAATCGGGCTTATTTTCACGACAGCTTAAGAAAAGCCATATCGCGCTCCAAGCGTTCGAAGACGCCCTTGAGTGTGCTGATGATAGACCTGGATCATTTTAAATTTATTAATGACAGTTATGGCCATGATGGTGGCGATCAGCTGTTACAGGCCGTGAGTCGACGTTTATCGTCTAGCATTCGCGATGGTGATGTGGTTGCCCGTTTAGGCGGTGACGAATTTGGCGTGCTACTTTACGGTGTTGCAAATATTGTTGACGTAACGTTGGTGGCACAAAAAATTATCGGGTCAATGTCAGAAGATATTGATGTGCAGGGCGCAACGATTAACGTGAGCTGCAGTATTGGTGTGTTTCAATACGATGATTATTCGCTGGATATGCAAGAGGTGATTAAAAACGCGGACACAGCGCTATATGAAGCGAAAGAGCAGGGGCGTGATAATTACCAGGTCTTTTTGCCGAATATGCGCAAGGAAATGTTAGAGAAGCAGCGTATTCAGATGATGTTGCGGCGCGCGGTAGCGGAGAATGAGTTTTCGTTGGTGTATCAACCCAAGGTCTCGCTATCGCTGCGGAAGGCTGTGTCCTGTGAGGCATTATTGCGTTGGAATCCAAAAGGTTCAAATGAGGACTGGGTTGCCATGGGCCCGGATAAGTTTATTCCCGTTGCTGAGGAATCGGGTCAAATTGTTGAAATCGGTGATTGGGTTTTAGAAGAAGCGTGCCGCCAAGTTAAGGCGTGGCAAGAGCAAGGGTTCAAAACCTTTACTGTATCGGTGAACGTCTCGACTCGGCAGCTTCGAGCGGGTGATTTTTGCAAACGAGTGGAGTGTATATTTTCTCGTTACAATATTAATCCGGCGATGATTGAACTGGAAATAACCGAGACTGGCGTGTTAGAGGACCAGGGGCGGATTGTACAAGAGTTAGAAAAAATCCATGATCTGGGTGTTAAAATTTCGATTGATGATTTTGGTGTCGGTAATGCATCGCTAGACTATCTTCGTAAGCTGCCTTTAGATGCGCTTAAAATTGATCGCAGTTTTGTGGTTGATATTGGTATTAATGAGCAAGATGAAGAAATTATACGTGTGATTTTGGCCATCTCGAAAACCATGGATCTAGATGTGGTTGCCGAAGGTGTGGAGTCGATAGAACAGCTAACATTTTTTGCTGAAAATGGTTGTGATTTAATTCAGGGATTTTACTTTAGTAAACCCATTTCGGCTTCCGCGATGACGGATTTACTAACACAACCTACGGATAATTTTTTGGCTGAGTTTACGATTTTGGATGAATACGTTCAAGAAATTGAAATGGAAAACTTTGCCACGGCGCAGAAGTCTTTAGAAAATGACATTCGTTTTGTCGCAGATTTTTTACGCAAGGGGCATTCCTCGAGCTAAATTTTAAGAGCTTTTCCAATGGGGCAGGCTCGATTGACATTTGCGGTTCGGGTCGACAATGAAGTTTATTGGCTTTTCAATCGAGTCTGACCCCATTGAAATAGACCCCATTGAAATAGTTGCAGACTTTTTGCTCAAGGGGAATGCCGCGAACTGGATTGTTAAGTTTTTTCATTCAACAGGGGCAGACTCGATTGAAAAATTAATAAGCTTTATAGTTGACTCGAATAGAAGATTTCAATCGAGTCTGACCCCATTGAGAATCCGCATGATTAACATCTCAAGTATTAAATAAAGATCAGTTAGCTGTTGATTTGCTCAGGTGTTTAGGTTTCAATAAACGGGCTTCTAAACAAGAAAAGGAGAAGCAATCAATAAATTTCACGTTTTCGTGAAAAACATTTAACGTAAAAAACGCCACCCCTGTGTGCAGCAACACAACAGAGGCAGCTAACCTAAACAGACTAAAAGAGAGTCCATTATGGCTGAAGTTAATTCTACGCTAGAGTCCCCCTTACCCCAAGAAAATTTTCCCTATACCCGCGAACTCACGGTTTTGCCATCGGTCTTTGTTGAACCGCCGGATCTTGACGGAACCGTTGCGAATCCAAATGCTTTGACCTTAGCCCCGTGTATTGTGCTGCGCGGCAAGTGGTTAAAGGAGATGGGTTTCGGTATAGGTCAAAACGCCACCCTTCATCTTGAATCTGGAATAATGCATATTACCGCCGATTTTCCAGGAGAGCGGGACATTGACGTGTAGGGGAATCTAGCGACTGGGAACTGGCGTAGAACCTGGTGTGGTGGCATGTGGCGGCGGGGGACGGGTTGTCTTCCGTTGCTACTTTCCTTGGTTTTTGAGTTCTGGGTTGTGGATTCAACGTAAGTTTCAATGAGGTCAGGCAAGTTTAATGAGGCCAGACTCATTGCAGTCCCAGGTAAATTTAATACGGCATTCTGAGCGCTAGCTATATTGGGGCGTTAAGAGGAAATCGTTTTACCCCCGACATGAATTCGGTATTGCTCCCTCATACTCACCGTACCCAAAGCACTCGCCTTGCTCGCGGGGCAGGCTCTCAACCCTTTCGGGTTCAATGGGGTCAGACTCGGTTGAAAAGAATAAACTTCATTTCCCCTTCATCACCCTACCCAAAACCCGTTTCAATCTTATCCTGGTTCCCACGGTTCCCACGGTTCCCACTGTTCCCACGGTTCCCACGGTTCCCACGGTTCCCACGGTTCCCACGGTTCCCACTGTTCCCACGGGTCCCACGGTTCCCAC
>JAWSUZ010000084.1:0-22128 GCA_033852165.1 Agarilytica sp.
CAGTTGGTTTGGCGCTTACGTTGTTATGATTGTTTTTCCTCAGTTAATGCATTTTTTTATGGGTGGTTTTTTTGAAAAAAATGCTTATATAGTTTGCGAAGAAGCTTCTAGCCAGTGGTTGCATGCAAAGACGATTGTTTATGTGAAAAATATAGGGGTTTGTCAAGAGTTGGTCGCAGGTCCTGGCGGAGCAGAATAGGTTGATCCTCGTAGGTGCGGGGATAAACCTTTATTTATGGGCGGGCACTAATAAGTTCGAGAATAGACAGGCCAACCTTTGTATGTATAATCGCCCCTCATAATTGATGCAACGGAAGCTACTCAATCACAGGATGGTGAATAATTCTTTATACGCATTCCTTCGTTTGATTAAACTCCCTTTGCTTAATACTCTCCCTCGGCCTTTATGAATCGGTCTGTTTGGTTGAGTCGTTTTTTACGTTAAAAAGGAAGTTAGAATTATGTTGAATGGAACGATCACATCACCTGATTTACCCCCTCAAGAAAACGATGACGACCGTACGGAAATCAATCCCAACCTCCATAAAAAGAAATCTTCCGATACCGAAGTTGATCTCGCAAGCAAAGGTAGTAGATTGCTAGCTTCATTTTTGGATTCGTTGGCATTGTTGGTTGTTGTCTATCCCATTATGCATTTTACAGACTGGTTTTTGTTCCTTGATCAGATTGTGGAGTCGGAATTTGTATGGTCTTTATTCGTGACGAGCATTTTCGTCGTCGCCTTTCTCTTTCTCAATTTAGCTTTGCTTATTACTAAAGGGCAAACCCTAGGAAAAGCGGCTTTGCATATAAAAATGGTGGATGTCGATTCTGGCTTGAAGCTCAGTCCAAAGCAGGTGTTAAAACGTTACTCTGTGTTTTTTTTGCTTGGTCTAGCACCGATGATCGGCCCGATTTTTTCATTGATCAATATTGTCGCGATTTTTGGTGATAAGAACCAATGTGGGCACGATATAGTCGCGCATACCGTTGTTGTTAATTGTGAGGCGAAATAATAACAATATTTTGTAAATATGGAGTTTTATACGAAAGAAGGTTTTTTTAAGGTGTTATTTTTGAAAGTGGTACTCAATGGGTACAGATTTGCGGTATCTGGCAGGCGTCACGGAATGGCCGATCGCTGGTTTTTATTTCGTTACAAACGTTTCGTTTTGACCCGTCAGAAGGTTTAAATTCTGCTTATTACAGTAAGAATGGCCTATTTATATCCGTGTTTGAGGAGGACCGATTAAAGATTAGAATTTTAACCGCTCCAGATTTTATTGGTCTTAAAACCACCAAGGTTGAAAGCATGTTGAGGTCTTTCGGCGTAGTTGAAAACCTGTCTAGCATCTAGTATTTTTGATAAGTGATTGAGTAATGTATAAATTCCAGCCCGCGCCCTTATCTGTTGGCTGTTTCATTTTACTCTCCAGTTGCTGTCGGTCGAGATTTAGCTGACAATTTTCGAATTTTATTCTAATTTGAGTAATATTGGGGGGTAAATTTTCGTTTTTTGACTTTCTTTCATATTGATAAAAAAAATCAATTCCTTCTGGGGGAACCGCGATAGCTCCTGTCCATTCATCCCCTAAATTGACTTGATAAGCAATATCAATCCCTGTTTTATTGTAGACCCTTATGAAAGCGACCTCGGTCGAGTAATAGGGGGGTAAAATATGGCAGCCAACAAATAGCGAGGCGAGGGCTATTAGTGAAATTTTGATTAGCATTTTATATTCTCGGCTATGATGAAAAGGTAACGTTGCTCATCCAAATTAATCGTTTTACATCCTGTTCTGTTGCTCTTGTTCTCTGGTAGATATTTGGAATATTTTTAGTGTTTTTGAGTATGTCGTAATACTTCATTAAATCGATATCTCCTGTCATAGGGTATCCTGGAGTGGATGCTTTTATGGATTGTAAAACTGGATTCGTTGATCCTTTGTGGCCCCAGGATAAGCCGACGCCTCCAAAATAGGATAGAACGGAGTGACCAAATTCATGGGCGGATGTTAATTTGAAATTGTTGTCCGCTAAGCCCGTATTTGAAGGGAAGGAGCCTTGATTGTAAATAAAAGATGCATCAATTATACCGCTATTATGTGATCTTTTGTAATCTGAACCCTTGTGTATTTTTAGATCTACTTCTATAGAATTGTTCTTTCTATCTTTAATGTTTATCTGTACGGAATATTGAAGACTGGAAATGTTAATTCTTTGGCTCCAGTATTCGCCGATTCCCATTGTGGCGAGCATCTTTATTTTTGAAAACTCCTTTGGCGTCAGGTTGTCCTTGTGGAAATCTATATAGACTGTAATGTCAATGGACTTTTTCTTTAGGTTGACTTTTGTCTCTGCCCAGTTACATAGATGCTCTTTCGAAGTTGTTTGTATTCTTGCCGACTTTCCGTGCCCAACCTTGATTCGTTTTTTCTTCGGAGTACCGATTGCTATATGAATATTGTTGTGGAATTCTTCTTTCGTTAAGGTTGGAGGGAGTTTAGGATCTATACTTTTTCCGGCGGGAGTGGCCATTTGTTTTCCCTTTCTATGACGTTGAGTTATGGGGTGATTTGGATTGTCTTGATGGTAATTGAGGGAGAAGGATAAAATATGGGGTTTGAGATTGCACCTGTTTTTTATTGTGCCGTGACTGCTGTCACAATAAATGTTACGTTGATTTTATATGGAGTGCTCGGTTCTGACTATTGGGACGCCGAAACCATATGGTTCTGGGAGCTTCCGCTATGAGGTTGCTATGTTTAACCTTAATGCTGTCGGCTTGTGCACACGCCCAACATCTACCTCCCTCTATTCTGCGAACGGCGTTATCGCTAGATGCTAATTGCCACCTAGTTGGCAGGCATAAGGGGCAATCAGTGACATACCCGCTTAATTTTGAATCAGTACAGAAATGTCGACTGGTAACGCACTCTGGCACAAATGTTATGCACACTGTTTTTATTAATGGCGCCTACATACTGTTCGTTGAAAATAATCACACGAATAATGATACGTGCTTCTCGGAATATACTGCTTTTAATGTTGCGGAAAGTGGGGTTGTCAGCACGACAAAACTGATAAAAAAATCTGGCTCTTGTTTTCAGGATAAAGAGCTGATGGCGTTCGAGTATTTCTCCTCAAAACTCAAGTAATGATCATTCTGAATTGGTGTGGGTTTTTTTAGGGGAGGGTAGGCTTTCTCAACCATTTTAGTGCCACAAACTTCCGGTCCGAATTCATTTCTCATTGCAAAGAAGCAAATGGACGTTCGCGCCTTTATTTTCGATCAAGCTGATTTGTTAGTAGCAGAGAGCCAGGTAAACCATGCGTTGGAGTTGCTTGCTTCTGAGCTGATAGTGTTACCGAGGAGCTTCTAAATAACTAATGAGCAGCCAGATTGTAAGTGTGATGAACTATGGATAAGCGAAGCTGAATCTAGCATGGGAGGTTTAGAAAGGGACGAAATAAAATCCTCGTCAGAGAGTGATGTTATTTCGAAGATTGCTAACTTTTTGAGAAAGACTATTTTCTTGATCCAGAAGTGTAAGAATTTGATGAAACTATAGGTTGCTAAGAGCCTGCAGCCGCAGCTAGCGCTCATCTCACTGTCCGCCTTGCACGATGATTAAACGTCGTCAGCTTAGTGAGGGAAGTAATAGTGTTTTTAGTTAGGCTTTTATTATTTAAACTTAGGATATGGGGCCCGCTTGGAGGGTTTCTGATTTTGTTTAGCAGTCTACTATCTTGCGCCAACGCCGATGAAAAAGAAAAAAATATTCATGAGACTCAAAATATATGTAAGTGGCCAGCTCTGGAGCGATCACAAGAATTAATACGAACCATTCTGGATGACCTTGCAATGACTTATCATGATGTAGGTGGCGGTGGAACTAGCCGGGTTATGGAAGCAGCGACTGGCGTTTTTGTTGTCTCAATTTCTCAGGAGGAGCGTATTGATCAAATCACTTATACTTTTGAGGTTGGGGGGAACTGTGAAGTGAGGATTTTAACGAGGGAAGAATCAGCTATTTCTCCGTGGGAGAAAACTCAATAGCTAAATAAAAAAGCGTGTACTGCTTCGGTTTAACGGTTAGGTTTTATGGCGCGTTCGAGCGAAGCCTCTCTGTAAATAATTTTACTGGGGACTGTCTCCCTCTCATTGGATGGCGATTACTAGAGCTAACGTATGACGCCTACTCGGTAAGACCTTTTTTTAGTGGCTAGCTGAGCAAGGTTATTACTTTTTACGTGATAGATGGGTTGATATTCATTATGGGTAAGGAACCGCCGACTGCGGAGCCGCTTGGTCGGTGGTGTAGGGGCTGGGAGCTAGATATTTCCAGCTACCTAATTAAGCCTTATCCTTGTATAAACCCCAAATCATTCATGAGTATTATCAGCGGTGCCGATAGCCCAGATATTATTAACAGCCAATAGAAAACAGCCCCAAGTGTTCGATCTAGCTTACTAGTATTTTCAAATAGTAAACTTGAATTCGCGTACATCGGGGAAAGAGAGCTACGCTCCAATTTACGGCTCCATGATCGCGGAATTGCTAGGGCCTGCGCTACATTAATAATGTCCCAACCGCTCACATATTCCAGGCCAAGTATCTCTTTTGTCTTTGGTTTTTTCTGAGCTTTTTAACTGTAACTTGGCCAAATACGACATAGAGGACAGCAGTTAAAAACATACCAATTCCGACCATAGCCAAAACTTGAGAGAATAAGCTCATTGAACACCCAGTGAAGTCATTATGGAGTCGTACCAAGCTCCGCTATTATCTTTAAATGCGCTATTAACACGAATTGATCAGTAGGCCGCAACACCAGCAACAGCGACCCCACCCACAATTAAGGCTCAGCTAACAGGAGTTGCCACCATAAGGAACCCTAATGCAGCAGCACCTACATTAACTAAAGCTGTACCCGTAATAGCGCTAGCGGCAAAGCTACTAGACTCAATAAATAAATCCCGCTCCCAGTTACCATTGCATTGCGTTTGTGGTGAATATAGCGCCAATTTCGGACACGTTAGTCATTTTGGCCATTTTTTGCTAGAAGCCTGACCGGCATTTTGGCAGAGTCACGTGCATTGGCTGACTGCAAGCCTCCACATAATTCTATGTATGCAGATTTGGTTAATCTATAAAACAATAAATAAACATAATATAAGGAAATGCAATAATGACCGAGAGTGCTACTCCGACCTCGACCCCAGTCAGCTCAAGTTATATCAAGCGTAAGAACTTGGATTTCAAAAAGATGGTTAAACGGCTTGTAGAGTTGCAAGATGTTTTTAGTGGAGATGTGTATACCCTAGCGGGGTTTACAAGCAAGCAGGTTAGCGACAATAACTTGTCCAACGCCTGTGCAATTCGTCTTTCAATTGCAATGAATGAGTCGGGAGATCCTGTTGGCTCAGGGTATGGGTTTAGGCCGCAGCGCAAAAATCTTATCGGCAGTGTTCATAAGATGAGCGAATATCTAGAAGCCAAATACGGGCCGCCGGATATTGAATGGCCTGTCGGGGTGAAGGCCAACATGCTTTCCAAAGTCGGCACGAAGCAAGGGATCGTGTTGTTTTTGGGCGCTTCAGGTGCGCCGGGTGCCAGTCATGCGACGGCATGGGAAGCCAACAGTCTAAAAACTATTGATGATGCTTTTACGACAGGGACCTATAAAGTAAGGTTTTGGGTTTTTTGATGACTAGAAAATTATTAATTGTCACGCTACTTCTGCTATGTCATTCCTGCATTGCAGCTCCGGAAAAAGATCCGTTATGTGAAATGATGGTTTTTTCTCAGCCGAACGAGCGTGGTCGAATTGACTGGAAAATGAAAAGTTCCGAAAATTTATCTGGTGGATCTTTTTATAAGAAAGATACGACACTTTTTGTCCGTGGTGAAAATCACACGCCGAAATCAGCAGGTGCGGGGTTTGATTATCAAGCAATGTTAAGCTGCATCGTTAGAAAGTCCAGTCAGCACTACGATAGTACACTAACGAGTATTGTATCGAATTTGCAGGTTCAGGATCTTTCTTGCAGATCTATTCGACACTATCTGACAGCGCTCAAAAATAATAAGTCCATTACTTCGCCATCACCATCTCGAAATGCACTAGAAAGCAAAGAGGTTTTAATTAATTTTTTATCCGATTCTGGTGCGCTTACGGAATGGACCAATGCTATTTCAGAAAACAATCTATCAATTAGTTCTTTATCAGGGAAGTGGCTTGAACGGTTAGAGCTGGAGACAATCGAGAGTTTTATTTTGTCTGAGGAACTGAAAAGTACAGCTGAATCCAGCCAGTGTGGTTTAACCGGCGATGAACACTGGTTATTGAAAAAACGTGTAGGCGACAAAAACATATTTGTTTTTCATGGGAAAATAGAATTCATATTGAAGAAAAATTAATAAGGCTCTTAGTGCGCCGAGGTAAATCCGCAGAAGGTTGGATGTGAAAGTCCCTTACTCGGTAAGGTCAGGTCAGCCGCGAGGCTCAAGGGGTTATATATGGTCCGTACGCGCGAACAAATTTCTATGGTCGGTGGATGTAGTGCTTTGTAGTGCTTTGAAGTGATAAGTGATATATGAATCTTGAGGGCCGCTGAAATCAGATGCAATTTCATATTGTTCTTTATTTTTGCCTTTATCTTTACTGATTCAAGCCTCGTTCCTGTTGAATTTGTTGTGACACGCTTCCTATATCTGAAACTTGGGGCATTGGCAGTGTCTCGGAGTGGGGGTAGGCTTCGACACCTTTATACTACTTAAAAAGAAATTGTCATATCATGTGGTCCAATAGAAGGTTTAAAGCTCGATAAAGAGAGTAAAGCTGCTCTAGAGCGAATAAGCAATAATCAAAATTTAGCAAAGTTACTTTCTGTAGGTTTTACTGCGGGCGTATTTCATAGTATTTTCACAAAAAACAAATCTCCTGTAGTCGCTTTAAATATTACTCAGACTGATTGGAGTTTATACGCTAAAACCATGTCAGCCCTACCGAAGATTCAACGGGATGTCATTCAAAAAGAGATTAATATGATGATAGTTCATTATCACATCGGAAAATATGATCACAAACATGTTCAGTTCTGGAAAGGAATGAAACATGGGTGTCGGTAATATCATCGTTTTTCGGCCTATTTTGTTTGCATGTGGCATGTTATTTGGGACTGCCTGCCATTCAGATATTGATTTCGGGTCAATAGAGATTTTTGATCATGTATCTAGAAATGTGTTGAAGGCAACTAATTCTCATGGCGATCGTATTGATCATTGCAATAAATTAGAGAGTTCAAATAACCCTCCAGAATTTGACCCAAAGGACCTTGCTCTGTTGAAGGCGTCAAGGGATGATGTGTTAGCAGCTGTGGCTTTTTTGAAGTTTAATAATGATTTCCTTTGCCAGCGACAAACACGTTTAGAGCTGGCTTTTTATTTGGGAACAATGGCAGCGTTGAAGAGAGAGCTGAACGCTGACCCTAGCTCCGTTGAAGATCTGCAATCTGCTATATCATATCCGTCAAGTAGGGAGCTTCTGTATGAGGTTAATTACTTAAAAATTTCTTTGCCTAAGAGACGTTATTTTGAATCTGTTACAGGTGATAAACCTTTTGATTTGTTTAAGGCCCTAGAAGTTAATAACCTTACTAGGGATTAGTCCTGTAAAACTAACACGGACTTCAGTCTCCAGCACTACACAGTATAATTGTACTGTGTCGCACTGGTGACTGAAGTCCGCGATCAATACAAAAAGAACGGTGGCGAAACTATTGGTGTCGCTGTCGCACCATTACATAGCAAGCCAGATTGCAGGAAAAAGCACAAATAACGTTTCATGTACTCAAAATGAAGATATTCATGCCGTCACCTCCAAACCAACTGTCAACGGCAGCTGAAAACTGACCCACTTATCGCCAAAATCGGCAATTGAATATTGACCCACCCATGATTATTGACTTATTGCTTGTGGCGGTACGATGCCCGCATTTTTCTTATCTTTGAGCCTATAACTTTCCCCTGATATTTGAACGATATGTGCGTGATGAAGTAATCGGTCTAGCAATGCTGCCGTGAGTGTTCTGTCGTCGGCAAAGGCGTTGGACCATTGTGAAAAGGGTAAATTGCTCGTCACAATAATACTGCCTCGCTCATACCGTTTCGCGATCACGTAAAAAACAGATTAGCTTCTTGCCTGCCGAATGGGAGGTAGCCGATCTCGTCGATGATAAGTAACTTAGGGCAATACTGTTCGCTTTAAGTAAGCCTCTAATCGGCCTTGTGATTGAGCCGTTGATAATTGAAGCATTAAATCTGCCGCTGTTATGAATCGAGTTTTATGGCCAGCCAATATGGCTTTGTAGGCTAATGATGAGGCGAGATGGCTTCTACCCACACCACTTGGCCCAAGCAAAACAATATTCTCGGCACGCTCAACAAAACTCATTCCAGCCAGTTGCTGAAGCTGTTTTTTGGGCGCCCCTGTCGCAAACTTAAAGTCGTAATCCTCAAAACGTTTTAAGGACGGAAGCCCCGAGAACTTAAATAGGGTCGCCTGTGTTCGTTCAGCTTTTGCTTCAAACTCAACTCTCAGAACCTGCTCTAGAAAATCGGCTAAGGTAGCATCCTCTTGGATTGCTTTGTCCGCTATAGCAGACCATTCGTTGGCGATAGAGTCTAGCTTCAGGTGCGCGCAAACCTGCTGAATACGTTCATGCTGTATATTCATGGGCACGCCTCCAGTAGCTGATCATAGACGCTGAGTGGGTGTTTTAGGCGGCCAGGTGCGGATCTCATTTGGGCGCGAAGGTGGTCAATCACCTTCCTTGCAGACGCCGGATATATGTCTTCGTTACCGCCTTCTTAAAATCAAAAAGATGGTTGATCAAAAGACTAGAGTGACATTGAAGTACAACAATAAACCTCCGTATTTTGAGATTTTTGGATTGCTTTACTTGACGAAACGGGATCGTCCATATATGTCTTGTTTATTACACCTCGTCCGGACAAAGCGCTTTTTTATTATATTCTGAGTCGTTCTCTAAGTGATTAAACGTTATTTCTTGAATGAGCCAGTTAGCGTCACTGCGCTCATAGCGTAATATCAGCTCCATTGGCTTTAACTGTTGCTTACTCAATCCATCGATAAGAAGGCAGCCCGTATTTTGATCAATGATTTTTTCAAAATACTCCCCTTCCTTTGCCATGCTTTCACCTAAAAGTATGGCGCCCTTTGTAAACTCATCTTTTTGAAAGTCATCGAGAAAACCGGCTCGAAAATATTGTGTATAAATATCAAAAACATTTTCCCTGGTTGCTTGCTGAGCGTACTCTTGGTAGACCTTGTAAAGAGATACCTTAGGTGATGGGCTCACACAACCAGCAAGAATAAATACTACGCATAAGAGATAAAGACGCATTTTAGTAACCCATGATTTGTTCTAATTGTTTATCAATTTGCTGTGGGCGTCCTTTTAGCAGTCTCGCGGCTTGGCATAGCAAGCCCGTACAAGCCATAATTAACGCGTCAAGATCAAAAGATCCAGACACTGATATCGATGCAGCACCAAAAAAAGACACAGACCCAGCATATCCTACACGACCACCAGGCTTATTGCTCAAGGTGATAGACAGGTTTTTCACTTTTGAACTAACGCTATCAAGTGCTGGGTTACCACTAAATGTGGTGTTAAGTACACTTGCAGATATTCGCACTTTCCCCTTTTGATCAACCGTTATCTTAATCGGCCCTTTACTGCGTAGTATTGCTATGGTGAGATCTCTATTTGAATCAATTGAAAGCTGTATTAACTTTGCAATCGTTAGCTTTATTTTGGCTTTATCCGTGCTCATATTTTGTTTCCATTTGGTTTTATCATAATTTTTTTGGGACGCCTATCCGTATGCATACATCTTTTTTGTACAGATAGACTTGCGGAGGTGTGATCCTAACGGTTGCTCTCTCATTTTTCTTTGTCACTCCGCACGTTTTAGCTCTTCTATAACGATTTAATTTACAAAGTATTTATTTTTAGGAGATTTTGTCATCACAAAAAGTATAGGGCGTGAACTTTTCAATGATGGCATGAGGTGCTATTAGACGACAACTTATGTGGACTCCCGCGTGTCAACAACAATAAGCCAATAAAAGAAATAAATGCGAACTTATGTACGAGCTCTAATTGAGTAGCGAACCCAGGCTCTTCGATATTTACGCGAACCCGTTAGCAAATCTAACCTACGAGCTCAAGGCTCTATGTTGTCGGTTGCATTAACGGGCTGATTTTTATTTTCGATTGTGCATTTTTATTGATTGAACGCTTGCTAAAGCCTAGATTAATTCGGCTTTATATTCTGTATTTTGAGTAAGCATGGCATAAGCCGTTCTTACCGTTTTGTTGGCTAAAGCAACAGCCGTACATTTTTTTCCTCGCCGTTCCACCATGGATTGTATCCATAGGTCTTTAGTCGTTCTAGCTTCTCTATTTGTAGCATGGTTTACTGCGGACATTGCCCCTGTAATGAATTGGCTGCGCAGGACGCTGTTTTTCACATATTTACCTATTGAACCGAGTTTGGTTTTTCCACCAGAGGAATATTGAATCGGCGTTAAACCAATGCAGGCTGATGCATCCTTTCCTTTTTCAAATACGCCCAGTTCAGCACAACCCAATGCAATGTATAAATTAATCGCATTTAATGTACCCACACCTTCAAGTTTGAGTAGTTTTTTACACTCAGAATGTATTTCCATGGATTTTTCCAGGCAATCATCATAAGTTTTTATGGATTGTACGATGGAGAGATATTGATGCCAGGCTGTATCCAACGCCGCCCTGAATTCAAATGATAACCCGTTTTCAGCATCTTCCAGCGTGGATTCAACCGCGCCCTTTAAACCGCCATTTCGGCCTGACACTCTGACATTAAACTCCAATAAAAGAGATGTTATCTGATTGCCTGTGGCCGATTTTTGTTTTACACAAAGCTCCCGTAATCGCATGGTCGACTGTAGTTGCTGCTGTTCAATTGATTTCCCAGTGATAAAGGTAATATCGGGTAATAATGCTGCCTGTACGATAGCAAGTGCATCATTTTTATCGGTTTTTTGGTTCTGCCTTACTGCTGATACTAACTTTGCTGAAATAAGTTTGGCATCATGACCGAGAGATATTGCTTTTTGCTTCCAGTAATTGGAGGTGCCACATGCCTCAAATACAATGGTTAGCGGTTTAGAGTTAGCGAGAAAATCTATGAATTCAGACGGTATCATTTCGGCATTCGAACGCACTTTTTTGTTTGTGAAAACACAAACTTGAATCACATCTTTTGCTAAATCTACACCAACGATAGTATTTTCCATAATGGTCTCCATTTATCATCTGCTAATCGACCCAAGCAGAGTAGCGCTATGAGGGTGGGGGAGTCCAATTATCTAGCCTGACATAGGGGGTTGTTCTCGTTGCCGTGGTTTCTCTTCTAATGGCAGCAATGCACGATACTTTTCTTTCTGCTTAATTGAAAAATTAGACGAGCCGATGACCATGTGTTTGTGCATGTGATGCAACACTAGCTTTTGGTTGGGTGTATTTCTAGATTTTCAGCATGGTTTAGAAACTCAGCTTCTGAACCTGTCTTTACTAGAAATAATTGATCTAAAACCTGTGACGCGGATACGTCTTTTGAATATTCCGGTGGTGACGAATGAGCAAATACTGTACGGTTTTGCCGGTTTTAGTAAGCTTTCAGTATAAAAACAATCAATATTAGATCGTATCGAAATCTTGATTGGATGATGTAACTTAACTTGGAACTAACCCTATGAGACGCGTTTTCCCCCGCCGTGTTTTTAATCTTTCATTCCTTCGTCACCCTATTATTCAACTCCTGTGCGCTACTTCGTTAGTCGGAACGGCCATTGCTGGCCCCGATGGCGGCGCCGTTGTGGGTGGTGACGGCAGTATTACCCAGTCTGGTACCACCACCATTAACCAGTCCACACGTAATATGGCCATCGACTGGCAGAGTTACGATGTTAACTCTAATGATACATCCAGCCAGATAGCGCATCGATTTCACTTAATCGAGTGCTCAGCAGTCGGGCTTCTCAAATACACGGTCGTATAGACGCCAACGGCCACGTGATTTTGGTCAATCCAAACGGTATTTATTTTGGTGAAGGGGTTTCCATCAATGGGGGTGGCATCCTAGCCAGTGGCCTAGCGATAGAGCCTAGCGATTTTATGAGCGGGGATTACGCCTTTAAATCAATTGACGGTAGCGATAGCTTGGCTGAGGTATCGGATAGGGTATATGATCTAAGAAATGTCCTGATATAGAGGTCCGAACTATGCGAGCTCAAAACGCTAAACAAGAAGCCATTGCAGCCATCAATCGCTTGCCAGACTCGGTGGATACGGAGGAAATTATGTATCGACTATACGTTTTAGAAAATATAAGGCGTGGTCAGCAAGATGTATCTGACGAGAATACACAAACCGCAGAAGACTTGCTCAAGGACATAAAAAAATGGTGAGCTGGACTGCTCATGCAAAAAGCCAACTTAAAAATATACATAATCTGGTCAAGTGTGATTCCCCTTTTTATGCTCAGCGAGTTGCCGAATTATTCTTATCGAATTATTTATGAAATCCAGGCTGATCAAATTGAGGTTTTGGCCGTGATTCACAAGCGTCAGGAAATTAACAAAAACGATATCTTTCGGTAAGATATCAACTAACGTTAACTATAAAGCAGAGCCTCGCGCCAAAGCTCACAAGCCAACCTTTCAAAACCTCATACAACACCTTTATTCAACTTCTGTGCGCTACTTCGTTAGTCGGAACGGCCATTGCTGGCCCTGATGGCGGCACCGTTGTGGGTGGTGGCATTACCCAGTCTGGTAACACCACGACCATTAATCAATCTACACGTAATATGGCCATTGACTGGCAGAGTTACGACACTAGCTCGAATGAGCGTGTGCACTACAGCCAGATAGCGCATCGATTTCACTCAATTGTGTGCTCAGCAACCGGGCTTCTCAAATACACGGACGTATAGACGCCAACGGCCATGTGATATTGGTCAACCCAAACGGAATATATTTTGGTGACGGGGCTTCCATCAAGGTGTGTGGCATCCTAGCCAGAGGCCTATCGATAGAGCCCAGTGACTTTATGAGCGGCGATTATGCCTTGAACGCAGTGATGGGGTGATCTTAGTGCCTCTGAGTTATGTGAGGTTCGGAGCAAAAAGTGCTTGATCGCAGCCTTTAATGGTAAAAGACTAAAATGTTAACCTTCTAACGCGTGTTAAATTTGAGGTTAAGAGGGTAATTCTAATGGAAAATACAACAAAAAATCTGGTAAATCAGGTGTTGGAATTGCCAGTGTCGGAACGAATTTCATTGGCTGAAGAGCTTCTGAAAAGCTTGGATCAGCCTGATCAAGAGCTCGATGCGTTATGGGCAAATGAGGCCGAATCCCGTTTGGATGGTTATGAAAGTGGTGAAGTAAGCTCGACGCCACTGAGTGATGTTTTTGAGGGCAAAACAAAGTCGTCATGAAAATCCATTTCCTTAAACCGGCGGAAAATGAATTGAATGAGGCGGTACGTTATTACGAGGCCGAACTCGCAAGGCTTGGTGACCTTTTTAAAAAAGAAAATCAACGAGCAATATTGCGGATAAAGGAATTCCCCTGTGCCTATTCGTTGTTGAGCAAGCGTGTACGAAGATGTTTAATTTCCAAGTTTCCTTATGGAATCCTTTATTAATACAAAGAAGAAGAGGAAACACTTTTTATCGTTGTTATAGCGCACCTTCATCGCAGGCCAGATTACTGGAAAAAGCACAAATAATACTCCTTACGTCCAGTATGAAGGTTTTCGTGCCATTGCATCCGAACCAACCTCTCAAAACCCCATACAACACATAGAACTCCCCCCCACTTTCTGACACAATCGCGCCCAGCAATTTAATCACCTGGGGCGCATTACAAACCAGTCATACTGGTAGCGCCAAATCGATTCAACATGGAGTCTTCAATGGCGCGTTCGCAATCTCTTCGTTCAATTTTTATTCTGCTAGTCGTATCACTGTTTATCGCAGCGTGCGGTGGTGGCGGGGGCGGTGGATCTTCAGACCTAACGCCGAATAGTTTTAGTTTTTCTGCTGAAGATACGGTTGAGCGTGAAGCTACAGTTGAGTCGGGCACGATAACTGTATCCGGTATCGATAAAGCTGTAAGCATCTCGATCACTGGTGGTGAATACCGAATTAATGGCGGTGCTTATACCTCATCAGCGGGCACGGTCAGCCAAGGGCAAACGGTTGAAATACGCTTAATAGCTTCAGACGAATTCGCGACAGCGGCTATATCCACGGTTACCATCGGTGGTGTCAGCGGTTCATTCACTGCAACGACCCTTGAGCAAGACACAACACCAGAAGGCTTGACCGATTTCACCGCGAAGACGCTCCAGCCCCTAAATACTGCAATAGAATCCAACTCCATCACCGTTTCAAATATAAATGATATTGCAACCGTGGAGATCTCTCAAGGCGGTGAATATGCTATCGGAGAAAACAGCTTCACCACAGAAAACGGTGAAGTTTCCAACGGTGAAACTATCGTAGTGCGTTTAACCTCCGCGTTAACCTTTAATACTCCGATTCAAGTGACGTTGACTGTAGGCGGGGTGGAGTCCGTATTTACCGCAAGTACTTTGTTGCAAGATACCACTCCAGAAGGCCTTGCCGATTTTGCATCGCAAACGCTTCGGCCTCGAGATACCCTCATTTTATCTAACGCCATCACCGTTTCAAACATAAACGATGTTGCCGCAGTAGAGATCACTAACGGAGGAGCATTCTCCATCGGAGGTGACGATTTCATCACGGAAAACGGTGAAGTTTCCAGCGGTGAAACCATAGTTGTTCGTTTAACTTCCGCGTTAACCTTTAATACACCGATTCAAGTGACGTTGACTGTAGGCGGGGTGGAATCCGTATTTACCGCGAGGACTTTGTTGTCAGATACAACGCCTGAAGGCTTGGAAGGCGTTATTTCTGAAGTTTTACACGAACGAGACGTGTATGTTGACCTTGCGATCACCGTTATGAATATTAATGATGATGCCGTGGTAAACATCGAGGGTGGTGAATACTCTGTTGGAGGATCTGGCTTTAGTGCTTTAGAAGGCGCTGTTTCTCCCGGCGAGGAAATTATTGTGCGCTTGAGGACTTCAGCAACTTTTGGCGAAACGACTGAAGCCACGCTAACTGTGGGCGGTGTTGAGGCCGAATTTTCTGCGACAACTGAAGATAGAGCTGTGGTGCCGACACAATTTGTATTTATTGATATCATCGAAGAGATGACTCCCAGTACATTAACCGAGTCTAATATCATCACGATATCGGGAATTAATGACGCAGCGGCTGTTCAGATTTCCGGTGGCGAATATCAGGTGATTGGCGGTTCGGGTTATACGAGCGCTAGCGGAACAGTGAGTAACGGTGAGCAAATACAGGTGCGCGGATTATCTCCAACGACGCTTGCCGAGCCTACAAATGTTTTGCTAACAATAGAAGGCTTGAGCGATACCTTTACGTTAACGACCTTAGATGAATCAGCGCCCACCGTGACAATTTTATTTCCGCCAGAAAATTCCATGACGGAAGGTAATTCCGTATTAGTGCGAGGGATTGCGCAAGACGATTACAGTGAAATACAAAGCTTAGAAATAAATGGCGAACCTGTTGAGACGACGGATAATTTCGCCACCTGGCAACTCATGATAAATTTAGACCCTGAAGATAATACCTTAATTGCTGCAGTGTCAGACAATGAAAATACAAATGATACGGCTGCTGAAGTTAGGGTTTTTCAGGATGTTACAAGGGCAGCCTATCCGCCGAGTAACAGCCCATATGCTGGTTTTGTAGTTCCAATACTTTTCGATCCTGATTTAAATCAAAATAGAATTATCTTTGGCTCGATAGATATAGATGGCGATTCTCCTGAGACATTCCCTGCTATTTTTAGCCTCAATCTCTCGAATGGTGAGCGAACTTTAATTTCAAATGGGACCGTGACAGATGGTGCCGTTATGACAGCTCCGATTAAACTGCTTCCAGGTGCGAGTACTGATGAAATACTGGTGTTAGATTTCTTGGATAGTTCGATATACCGGGTTTTTCTCTCTACTGGAGACGTTGAAACGATATCAACTAATGTCGATAGAAGTGATGACGTTACAATTGTGAACCCTGTTAGTATGATCTACAACCCGAATAATCAGGGGCAGTTGCTGATTATTAATAGCGATAACGAAGCGGAATCTCAGTTGTTAATGCTCGATATCGATTCTGGCGAGGCGGAATCGATGGTCCTCTCTTATTATCGTGAGGATGAAGACTTCGGTGATATTTCTGCTATAGGGTACGATGAGGAGCTTTCCAAAATAGTTTTATTGGCTTCTGCTCCATCTACGGGGTTATACGAATTAGACGGCAACTTAATTGATTATATTGTAGAGCCAATCTCTACAAATGACCAATACCCTCTATTTCCTATTCAAGATGGAGAGGTTTTTACTATTGATGGGGGCGCATATATTGTTTCAGATGATAACACTAGCACCTTGTTTCGTATTCGTGCGGCAAGTGGAAGTCGAGAGGTTCTGAGCGACTCTTCAACGCCAGACGGGGTAAACAATATTGATGAGGACATAAGTCTTGAGACTACTCCTCTTGGTTATTATATTTTTAGTCATGAAGTTGATGGTTTGAAATACGAAATTCTTGCTGTAGATAAGGAAACCGGAGCGAGGGTAGTTCTCTCGAGCTGGGAGCGGCCATAAATAATGCGTTTTATATTTTATATCGTGTTACAAGGTTAGCGCGTTGTAGTTTCTGTGACAGCCGAGTACTTTCAGGTGCGTGAGTAGAAACTAACAGAGGTAAAAGTACTTGGGTCGTCGTATTTAAGCATTGGCTGTATAGATCATGCTGAGGAAGTGAAAATGAACTTTGTTAAGAAGGTGTTTGTGCTAGCTACAATAATTTCTGCTGTTGCATGTGGCGTGGAGCCAATATCTATAATCTACACAAGGATGGTGTAAGTCTGAGATTAGTGGATGGCTGGATATTCTCTGGTGATGCGGGTTTTATTGGGCTGCAGATAGAGCTGTCTTGGCAGAAACAAAGGTATTGTCAGCCCTGTCGTTGCTCATATATAAAAAGGGGAAAAGAGACTTATTTTCCGTCAGCCAAGAAACGATTGTGGAAAAAGTGCTACCACGATATATCCGGGAGATAGAAGAAGAGACGATCACGAAGCAATATAGAGCGAATATTGCCTACGGCTCGCATAAAGGGATTCGACTCACTTATATGTCGCCTACTGATCTTGCTGAGGTTTTTCTATTCGAAGTGCAAGAGGAAAACGGAAAAGCATTTGGGTTTTTTATTACGGATAAAGAAGGTTTTGGTTCTGTTGTGTCGACGATCGGAAAAGTTTTAAATGGAATAATAGTAACGCTTTAGCTCAGATAATGTGCCAGGAAAATATGTGTGGAATGCGGTGATGTTGGCTGCGGTCTAGCGATCGATGAATTAAACCACAAGTTAATTAAAGCTGGCTTGGGTGGCGCATATGCCTTGATAGAAGCATCTACTAATCTTTGTTAGAGGAAGACAATGAAAATATTTTCAGATTACGCGCATGATAAAATGATGTCTTTATTTGATGAGCACTCGAATGAAGTTGGTAGTGAGCTAAAAAAGACGAATCCGATACAATACAAAGATTACAAGTCAACAGACTGTATAACCTACTCTTTAAATGTGATTGCTTATGCATTTGAAAAAAGAGGGAACACAGAAGCGGCGAGCCAGGTATGGAAGCTAGGCAAGCGAGGAACAGAACTTGCCAGGTATCTGGTTAACTCACACGGTTGGGTGGGGATTTATGTTAACCCTGATTCAAAACATCCTATTGATGTTGATCCTGAGCATACGTATACAAGCCACCTGGCGACTAAGACGTGTAAGTACTATCAAATTCCGCTTTCTTATAAAGTTCATAATTACACTATTACACCTAACGCCCATAAATCATTCCAAAAACTTAATCGTGATGCAGGGGTATCTAAGTTAGACTCTATTGCTATCTCTAGCCTAGATAATGTTACTTTTGGGTTTGGTGTATCACGAGGGGGGATGCATACGTGGGTATTCTCAAGAGGTAGGGTCTATGAGGTGCACTGGGATAAAGTGGGTTCTGAGTTATATGAAGCTAGCTCGTTGAGGACCTTTCCTTGGCTGAGTGGTGTTATTGTAGTTCCATCCGATCAGGTTTCTAAAATCGAAGCTTCGGCTAAGTTAACATGTACTTTAGCGTGATTCGTATACTGCTATATTTGGCCTTATGTATGGTTGCTAGTTGTTCAGCCTCTGATTATAAATGTGTGACCGTGTTGCAATACTCGGATTTTGGTCCACAGGTTATTGCTAGTGAAGTGATTGGTATGGAGTGGTGGCAATGGCAGACTCATGGAGCTTCTCGCCCCATTAAATCTGACGTGAAGGTCGTTGTATACAAAGGAATTCCGTTGAGAAAAATCGAAGAGCGCTATCCGGTTATTCCTCAACGGCAGAAGGATTTTCGGTATTTGGAGCTTCAGTCAGCTCTACTCTTTCTTAATAAAAAAATAGAAGAAAATCTTATGGCGAGCGTAACGACTACCTTAGTCCGTACGCGCGAACAAATTTCTATGATGAGTGGATGTAGTATTTTGAAGTGATTGAGGCTTCATGTCGTTTTTTTTTGCTTATCCATAACTCTTCAATTTATAAGCTTATTGAGAGTTAACCGCTTTCAACGATATGTTGTGTGTAAAAGCGTCGAAACAACAGTTTTAGGAGATTAATATTCTGATTTAACAGGGAAGTTCATTCAAATCCTGTGACACAGATATCGTCTTAATCAAAAGTCGATAGTGATTGGCGGTCGATTAACGTACAGTTGCGCCAGTTTTAGTAGTTTATACGTATAAAAACAATCAATATTAGATCGTATCGATATTATCGAAATCTCGATTGGATGATGTAACTTAACTTGGAACTAACTTTATGAGACGCGTTTTCCCCCACCGTGTTCTTAACCTTTCATTTCTTCGTCACCCCATAATTCAGCTTTTGTGCGTTACTTCGCTAGTCGGAACGGCTATTGCCGGCCCCGATGGCGGCACGGTTGTGGGTGGTGGTGGCAGTATTACCCAATCTGGCAATACCACCACTATTAACCAGTCCACACGTAATATGGCCATCGACTGGCAGAGTTACGACGTTAACTCGAATGAGCGTGTGCACTACATTCAGCCAGACAGCGCATCAATTTCACTTAACCGTGTACTCAGTAACCGGGCTTCTCAAATACACGGGCGCATAGACGCCAACGGCCACGTAATATTGGTCAATCCCAACGGTATTTATTTTGGTGAAGGGGCTTCCATTAATGTGGGTGGCATCCTAGCCAGTGGCCTATCGATAGAGCCTAGCGATTTTATGAACGGTGATTATGCCTTCAGTGCTATAGAAGGCACAGACGGCATGGTCATCAATGCCGGTCTTATTAATGCAGCAGCCGGGGGGAATGTTGCATTAATTGGTCAGCAGGTGCAAAACGACGGAATGATTAGCGCCCAATTAGGTTCTGTAACCTTAGCTGCTGGTAAAAAAGCGATTGTGACCTTTGACGGTGAAGGTCTGTTAGGCGTACAGATTACCGAATCGATCTTACAGCAAGATATCGGCCTCGATGCTGCTGTAATAAACAACGGTGAAATCTCTGCCGAAGATGGCCAAATACTATTATCGGCCAGTGCCAGCCAAAACATTTTCTCCCAAGCGGTAAATTCCGGCGAAGTAAAACAAGCCACCAGCGTGGTGGTGGATGAAGATGGGACCTTCACATTAAGTGCGGGCGCCAATGTTGTGAACACTGGGGTGCTCTCTGCGTCGGGGGACGCAGGGGGTACCGTGGTGGTCATTGGTGAGAATGTGACTTCGAATGGCGAAATTAATGCCGACAGCCAGCGATCTGCCCGTGCAGGTATGATTGAAATCCATAGTGTGGATACGACACTTATCACTGAGGAAGGCTCAATTTCAGCCGTGTCAGGAAGTGGCGTTGGTGGGGATGTGAAAATCCTAGGCAATTATGTCGGTCTATTTGATGATGCAACGGTTGATGTTTCCGGGGACTTAGGTGGTGGCAGGGCTCTTATCGGCGGTGATTATAAAGGCCGTAATTCATCTATACGTAATGCGCTTCGTACCTTGGTGGGGAGTAATGCAACAATTTCAGCGGATGCAAAAACTCATGGTGATGGTGGCCAAATAATTAACTGGTCCGATGAAGCAACATGGTTTTACGGTAGTGCTTCTGCTAGAGCTGGTATTGAAAGTGGTGACGGAGGCCTGGTAGAAATTTCCGGACCATCGTTGGTCTATGAAGGAGATGCCAATGTTTCATCTTCCAATGGCCATAACGGCACGATCCTTTTCGATCCTATCGATATCACCATTGTTAATGGGGGTGGTGGATCTAATAATTCAGAAATTAGTTCTGATAATGAAATCCTTCATACTGATGATCCAACATCCAACTTAACCATTGGTGAAAGCACCTTGGAGGCATTGTCGTTTAACGCCACTGTTATATTGGAGGCCAAAAACGATATTACGATAGAAGATATTGGCAATCTTGATTTTCTAGCGACTAGTGGATCGGTGACTTTAACCGCAGATGCTGATGGTAATGGCATCGGCGATGTCACAATGGATAACACTAGTGATCGGATATCGACGCGCGGTGGGGATCTCACTATCAGCGGCGCTAATGTAACGTTGGGCAATGTTATCTCTACTCAGGGTGACACTAATAGCGACGGCGGAAATATAACGATTACTGCTACAGCCGGAGATATTACTGCAAGGAATTTAGATTCAAGGGCTGATGGTGTTAGTAATAGTAACGATGGCGCTGATGGTGGACGAGTGAGATTGACTGCTTCTGGTGATATTTCGATCCGAACAATAACTACTAGTGGAAGTAATGGAAATAATGGTTTTTTTAATGCAACTCCAGATGGAGGAGATGCTGGTCATGTGGATATTTTCGCAAATACCCTTACTTTATCGCACAATATCACTGCTAATGGAGGCGCAGGGGACGGAGGTGTCAATGGATCGAATGGAACAGTCACCGCAACAATAACCGGCGAAGACGGCCAAGTAACCATCAGCCGAACCTCAAACTTCACAACAGCCCTCAATATCGTTGTAGGTGGTACTGCAACCGGCACTCAAACATTAACCGCGGCGAGTAGAAGTAATATTTGGCTCATTACAAGCAGTACTGCATCGGGAAATATCGGAAACCTAAATAGTAGTGACGTCGTATTCTCCGGCATCGAAAACTTAACTGGGAACGGTAACACGGATACTTTTACTCTCTCCGCAGGCGAGACTCTTATGGGGTCAATTGATGGTGCTGGCGGTAGTTCTGATGTGCTCAATCTTAGCGGGGCTGCAGCAGCTGTAAATATTGCATTAGGCACAGCCGTAGGTGGGAGCCTTTTTGTCGATAATGTAGAAACAATCACAGCAAATAACGCTTTTGTCTCAACCAATACTATTCGTGGGCACGGTCAAAATAACGATTGGGCATTGACTACTATTAATGACGGTACCGTTGCACCACAAGCTAGTCCGGCTACTGATAATACGGTGGCGTTTAACGAGTTTAGTATTTTAGTCGGTGGCAGTGAGAGTGACACTTTAATTGGTCGCGCTCAGGATAATACTTGGACTTTATCAACGACTTACACCGTAGCTTCTACAGAGTTTCCGTCGTCCGACCCCATAACCTTTTCTGAATTCGAGCGGCTAGAAGGAAACTCTTCTGATACATATCAAGACGCATTTAATATATCTGAAAATATTTCCATGATTTTAGATGGTTCTACAGGAGCTGACACGTTTGGTCTAGGGGCATCAAATACAGAAACTATATACGGAAGTGGAGATGGCGACACATTTAACATCT
>JAWSUZ010000085.1:0-18066 GCA_033852165.1 Agarilytica sp.
CACTTTAACGAGCGTTGTATTGTCGACAAAATTTGATCGGTAGGGGAAACGGGCAACGGGCAACGGGCAACGGGCAACGGGCAACGGGAAACGGGAAACGGGAAACGGGAAACGGGAAACGGGAAACGGGAAACGGGAAACGGGGTACGGGAAAATGGGGGACGGGAAGACGGGGGACGGGAAAACGGGGTACGGGAAAACGGGGTACGGGAAAACGGGGTACGGGAAAACGAGGTACGGGAAAACAAGGTACGGGAAAACGGGGTACGGGAAGACGGGATACGGGAAGGCGGGACGGAGGGAGATTGCAGTGATGATCAAAACACTTGGTGTGTTAGCGTAGATAGCGCATCTGGTTCTTCAAAAATTTCGTGTGAGTTTGTGGTGGATGCTTCCGGACGTAGGCGCTATTCACAACACCAAACATCCAGTGGTTATCAAAAACATTTCGACACGGTTGCACTCTATGCTTATTGGAAATCCAATATAGACCCGCGCAATGGCTTCGTCGAAGCATCCGATCGAGCATGGTGTTGGTCTTCTTTTGTCGAACCCGGCTTATTGATTGCAGCTGTGTTTGTTGATCGTAAGCGGCTCAATAAAACATCCCCGGAAAAACTCTATCAACAGATTCTGTCTGAATCGATTCAGTTAAAACCAGTTCTTTCTGGTGAACAACAATCTTCAGTCAGCGTGTGTGACGCAAGTATTTGTCTGGCAGATAGCGCGGGTGAAAATGGCTTGTTACGCGTTGGTGATGCCTTATTAGCAAAAGATCCAATTTCAGCGCAGGGAGTGGAGTCCGCAATCGCGTCGGGACTCAGTGCTGCCCGCGTGATTCACACCGCATTAAAAAATCCTACAGACCAGCTTATGGCCTGGCAGTTTTATCAGCAGCAGCATCACCAGAAATATACAGACCATTTACAATTTACTTCGCGATTTTACGAAGAGCGTTTTAATGTCTGTAATACCCCGTTTTGGAAAAGTCGCGTGATACACACAGAAACGGAAAATAAAAACAAACCAATAGAAAACAAAACTCCTCAGATGCTTCAGGTGTCGAAAGGCATATCGTTTAAAAATGTCGCGGCAATACAACGCGATGTTGTTACTCCCGTGCCGGGTATTGAATTATCCGATGGCGAACGATTAGCGTTTTGGGAGGGGGAATTGTTAACGGATCTTCTCTTACCGTTTAATAGTGGGAAACTTCTTTTAGAGGAAGGGTTGCAGTACTGGCGCAGTCACTTCCCTAATATTCATAGTGGGAGATTACTTCGCTGGTGTCTGGATAAAAATATTTTGGCTTGAGATCTGGCTCGTTCGCAGTGTTGAACTGTTGTGCATTCAGGTATCTGAGGATTGCAAACAATATCCGTTGCCGTTATTTCATGCTGCTTATCATCAGTCTTAGAATAATTTCCTTATTGCTTTAGCAGGAAAGTGTGGCGCCATATGTTTCAATGTGGCGCCTGACGATTTCAGCGCCCAATATAGATCGTGATACGATCATTCGCTGCTTCATTCCAAGCAGAAATTGTTGATTGGCTCGATCGTTCGTTGCCACGGAACCTAATTAGTCGAATGAGGAAATAATATCGTGGCAGATCTGGAAGGCATATTGCCGCTTATTCAACACCCGCTTTCCTTAGCTGGATTTGCATTGTTTATTTTAATTGGATTTTTTAAATTCTTTCTAAAAAACGTCTCGTTGGAGTCTCCGAGTAAAAAAGAAAGCAGTCGCATTCTTAGATTGCTGCTTCATTATGGGTTTATCGCAACGGTGTTGCTTATCGTGGGTGGATTATTTCTATCCTATGACGAACAAAAACAAAAGTCTGATGCCGTGATTCAATCAGTTGAGTTGGCCTTTAAGTCCCTTGAGCAGCAAGCACTTCGTAAGGAAAATGAATTTAATCTAACCAAAAAAGAGTTAGACGAAGCGCTAGAAGCATTATCTTCCTTAAAGAGACGTGAGCAGAGAGAGAATAAGCCTGCACGAATAGAGGAGGCGATAAATCAGGTAACCTTGAATGGTGATACGGCTATCGCTGAGGCGATTCTCGATGAAGATGTCGCAAGGCTGCTAAGGCAAGCGACTGAAGCATCAAAAAAAGAAAATAATAAACTTGCGGAGGCCGCAAAAGCCGCCAGACAAAAAGGATTTTTAGCCCGACTTTCGAATACCCAAAGAGCGCTCGATGCTTTTATGCAAGCCGCAAAAATAGAGCCTGATAACTGGCTTAACTTTCTTTATGTCGGTGGTGAGCAAGCTAGGGCCGGAAATACATCACTTGCATTTGAGGCGTATTCTACAGCTCTCAAATTAAAATCTGATCAAGTAAAAAGCAAACCTTTTCATTCCGAGTGGCAGCGAGACCTTTCAGTATCCTTTAAAAACGTAGGCGCAACGCTCATGGTTTTGGGTGATCTAAAAGGGGCTCATCAACACTATCAAGCTAGTCTTGCCGTTGCCAAGAAATTGTCTGATGGTGATCCAGATAATACCGAATGGCAGCGAAACCTGTCGATGTCCTATGACAGAGTCGGCGATACACTCAGGGCGCTGGGCGACCTAAAAGGGGCTGAAGAGCACTATAAAGATGGTTTAGTGATTGCGAAGCAATTAGCCGACAGTGATCCAGACAATGCCGAATGGATACGAGATCTCTCGGTTTCCTTTGATAAAACAGGAGATACACTTATGGCTCTAGGTGATCTTTCGGGGGCCAAACAACGTTATCAAGATAGCTTAATTATTCGGAGACAGCTGGTAGGAAGAGACACTCTCAATACAGAGTGGCAGCGGAGCTTGGCGGCAGCCTATGACAATGTAGGTGATACCCAGAAGGCTTTGGGCGATCTTAAGAACGGGCAAAAAAGCTATCAAGATAGTTTAATAATTAGGAAGCAACTGGCCGGTAGTGACGCTCTCAATACGGAATGGCAACGCGACCTGTCAATCTCCTTTGTTAAAATAGGAGATTCGCTCATGGCTTTAGGTGATCTCAAGGGGGCCCAGCAACACTATCAGGATGGCTTAATCATTACTAAGCAGCTGACCAGTGGGGATCCACTCAATTCGGAGTGGCAACGAGACATCTCGGTTCTTTTTGACAAAATAGGCCATACCCTTAAGGCGCAGGGGTATCTGAAGAAGGCTCGAAAATTCTATGAAGACGGATTAGCCATTGCAAAGCAATTGGCCGAGATTGATCCTCAGAATACTGGATGGCAGCAAGACTTGTCGGCGGCCTACGATAGTGTTGGTGATGCGCTCATGGTCGAGGGTGAGCTAAAGGAGGCTCGGCAATGTTTCGGAGAGAGTTTAACGATTAGGAAACTTCTAGCTGGCAGAGATCCTCGTAATACGGAATGGCAACGAAATTTGTCTCTGTCTTATGTCAGGGTAGGTTATGCGTTCGAAGCCCTGAGAGATTTTAAGAAGGCTCTGCAACAATATGAAGCTGGCTTAGCTATTAGTAAACAGCTGGCCGATAGTGATCCACGCAATACCCAATGGAAACGAGATCTGGCTGTGTTCTATGACAGGGTAGGCGATACGCTCAAGGCTCAGGGTGATTTCAAGGGGGCTCAGCAGCGGTACCACGATAGTTTAGTCATTTCGAAACAGCTGGTGGATAGCGATCAACACAACAGCCAATGGCAACGAGACTTGTCAGTGTCCTATGACAGGCTAGGCGATACGCTCAAGGTCCAGGGCGACATTAACGGGGCGCAACAGCGTTATAACAATGCTTTGACGATTAGGAAGTCTCTGGTCGACAGCGATCCCCGCAATACGGAATGGCAGCGAGACCTTTCAGTGTCCTACTATAAAATTTCGCAACTACCAGATATCGATCGGCAGCACTACCTAAAACATTCATTGGATATATTGCTTAAGCTCAAAGATGAGGGGAAGTTAGAGCACGATAGACTTGGCTGGATAGAGCATTTAAAGAGGCTGCTGGATAAAAATGAAAATTATACCGCTAACGGGTAGAGCTTGGGGTTTTATATTTTTACTGACTGTTTGAAACTTGATTCTTGACACCTTCTTCTTCGAACCATTTTATTTTAGATCAGCTTTTACATTCAAATATAACCAATTTACAAAGGTTTAAGGTATGTATGCACGAAATGAGAATTCACAAGAAAATAAAAGCAGATCGGCTGCAAACTCCGTTACTCAGAAGAAAAGTCATAGTGGATTAGGGCTTGTCGATAATCGACCTGTGGCTCAACACATTTTTCCGGTTAGCGAAGATACCAACAACGTTACCAATACATCCAATGAACCAGTGCAGTTGAAAGCCTCGAATGAGGTGGTGCAGCTGCTGCGAACCGCAGATGCATTTGATGGCGAAATTGTCACTGCCGGAGGCGTTACCGATAATATCTTTTTTAAGATCATCCGAAGTGGATTACGAAAATTCCAAACAGCTGGGCAGCCCAAATCCATTAAAGGCCGGATGTTACACAATTTGTATGAAGGGATGACCGGACCAACGCAGGCAACCTCTACGGATAAACTGAAGGCTTTGGATTCTATAGAGCACGCTGCCTATTCTTTTTTAAATACGAATGTTGGGAGAAATACGGTTGTAGCGGGGAACTTACGAGGCCTAATTGACAATTTGTTAAATGAAGTCCAGCAAGAGCATAGAACCGTAATCGAAACGGAAATGGGTAAGGGGCGTGTCCCGTATTTTCGTGGGCAGGAGGGCATGAGTAAGCAACAACTGTCGTCTGCCCAAGGGGATTGGAAATCAATTGTAAAAGGGGAGGGGGCATTAAAAGTGAGCGGCTCGGTTCATGGCGATGCCAGTGAGCAACCAGCAGGATTTTCGACAGATACCTTTGCGAATATTCGCAGGATTATGGGCAGTACCGGAGGGAGGCGGTTGGTCCATGATATAAATGCTGATGGCCATGATGTGAATATTTCACCTGTTCATCCAGATGCGCCAGGTGCAGCCGATTACGGAGCTGCGGTTAGCGAAACGGATGCAAAAGCGACAGGTGTTGTGGGAGCTTTGGTTGCCGGACCACAACGATCTTCTCGCATACAAGTTGAACCTAACGTTGCAGATTCAAAATATAAGAGTCAGGACTCGAATGGTCATGCGATATTTTCCCCGTCATTTTTGATGCTTGCTCACGAGATGGTTCATACGCGTCACAATCAGCTCGGCATGAATAGAAAAGATATAAGCCCTGGAAATTACGCTATGGGTCAGCCGCTCGACCATTGGGGGAATATGGAAGAGCACTATACGATTGACACAGGTCAGGCCAATGGCGATGTGACAGAAAATAGTATTCGTAGTGAGCATGGCTTAAATCGTAGGGAAGGGCATGACTAAACCTACCGGCCTTGTTCCACTTCAATTTTCTCAATAAAACACTCTTTGTTCTTTGTTCTTTGTACTATGGTATTACTGGATTTTCGAAATATCACCGTGCGTCGGAGTATGTCGTAAAAGTGCTTTTCTGGCTTATCTTCCGGCGGCAGACAAATATTTGTGATGGCTCTTTTGCGCCCAGGAATTTTTGGCGGTATTGGTATTAATACTGGTCCCGCATTGGTTACGTCTTCTGGCCAAATCGATGCCGCTCCGTTTGGTTTAAGTAACATAGCGTTGAGCGATACAACTCTAAACGTGTATCAAAACTCTCCTCCGGGTTGTGATAAAAATTCTTTTTCTTTAGCGGTAGACTCTCTTCCGAGAATATTATTTCTATGTGGATAGCGTCCAAAACTTTCAATGATGGATTTGTGTTTTAATTCAAAGTCAATGTTCGACTGAATACCATTTTTGCTGAATAAGTCTTCAGCAACTTTGTGGATTTTAATGGACTCACTGTGCATAAAAGGCATGTATAGAAAGCTTCTTTCCTCTGGCGTCAACGCTATATCAGATTTTAGTGAAATGGCCTCTTGAGCCAGGACAAGTGCTAATGCGTCACAAGAAAAAGCCCTGGCGGAGTCTCTGTATATATTTCTTGAGAATTGATCCAGAATAATAATCTCTGCTAAGCGTCCTCTCGCGTTGTTTCTCCAGTGATAAAGTTCGCATTGCTCAGCTTGTTTGTGTAATTCCAAAAACTTCTCAGTGATTAACTGATCAAATTCAGTATCTTTTTTCCACCATTGAGAAGGTTGAACTTCGTTAAACCAGAACTGTAAAATTTGATGGTGCATATTAAGTCCTCATTAAGTGAATTTCGACAAGCGAAGATGTTGGGCTCTAGACGATCTTGTTGTGTGCCAATACTTGTTTCAATAAAATTGGATAAGCAACTAAAGATACAATAACCATAACAAATGCGGCGGTTAGGAATAAGGGTTTGAACTCAAAGTCATTGGGCAGTAAAAGAATCAAGGCTATTGAAATTGCCCCGCGCGAACCTGAAAAGTTGAGCAGTAAAAAGTCCTGAAAAGACATTCTCTTGCGTTCAATCGTTACAAGTGGGCTTACCATTGCAAGTGCGATACATCGAGAAACAAATAGCATAATGATCCCTATGATTATAAATGCGAAGGATATTATCTCCAAAGATGCCTGGGAGAAAAAACTTGCTCCTAGTAAGAAGAATAAGATGCTATTGACAATATATTCTAGATAATCCCATACCTGATCCTGAGCGGCCTGTGTTTCAGTAATGCTTTTGTCAGGACGATAACCAAATGCGAGGGCGCCACTAAATACAGCGAGAACGCCAGGCAGATGAAATGATTCCGCGATAAGGAAGCTGGAGAAGGCAAGTGCAATCGTAATATTAATAGCCAGTGATGCAGTACTATTTTTCCAAACGTGTAATAAAAAGCGAGCCAGCCTTCCAAGAATGACACCAAGCAAAATGGCAGCTAGTATATTGAATACTAATTTCCCACCGCTTAACGCAAGACTGATTTCTTCCGATCCAAAAACCATCAGCGAAAGCGTTGCGAAGACTGCGACAACAAATCCATCATTGAGAATGGATTCTCCCTCGATTAACATCTTTCTTTCCATGCTGATGTCGCTCGCCTCATGTAAAATTGCACTCACAGCAATAGGGTCTGTTGCAGAGACGATAACGCCGAAGAGCAATGATTCGAGGTATGGAACGTGAAACGCCCAATGGAGAGTCAGAGCAATGCAAACCGTGCTGATTACAATTCCTAGCGTGGCGAGAATCGAAGATTGTTTTAGCACATGATAGAAATGGCGTAGACACATCTTTTTAGCTGCCGCGAAAATGAGAATAGGCACGAGTACAAAGAGGATGATATTGGGTTCTAGGTAAAGATCCGGAAGGTCTAGCAGCTCGAAGTGGTTTACCGCGCCATATATCATGCCAAGACACAATACCCAGATGACGTCGGGAAATAGCTTTAATCGTTCGGAGTAGTAAGAGAGCGCATTAAGCGTCACAAGGCCGGAAATAACAAAGATAATAAGATTAATTAGAGATGAGTCATGCATTGGGTTAATGTGCTCATAGAATCAACTACCATACCATTCAGTGTAGTCGAACGAATTTGTTTTCTTCAATCATGACGGGCCTGTCTGCCTGGAACGAATACGGTTAATGAGTATTTCGACCTGTACTATTTAGTCCTATCGTGGCTGTTCTTTATATCGCTTTGGTCTTTTGTTTGACGTATTTTAATCAGATATTTCAATAGAAAATATTGTTAACAGATTTTTTTAAATTTTTTTCAGATTTTAATCTTATGGAAGGTTTTACTGCGGATGGCGGCCTTCTAGTATTAATATTTTCTAAGTTTATGATTGCAAAAAAAACGTTTTGAATATCAATGGGAATATCAAGCTCAAATTCTTATATTAAAAGTTAAAGTCAGTGAAATTTCAATTAATTGACTATTGAACTATGCTCAAACCGGCACTTCAAATAACCCAAACTTTGTTGGAATTAGCAGGGCATGTAAATGCTTTAAGAGCATAACGGGGCGTGATATGAAAAACCCAATGATCGCTGATAATAAACCGGTAAAAGTTGAATTAAGTAAAGGGCAGGAATACCATTTTTGTACCTGTGGACGCTCGCAAAGTCAGCCATTTTGCGATGGCTCTCATGTGGGTACTCACTTTACGCCTCGTGTTATTGTCTCCGATAAAGGCGGCGAGGCTTGGCTGTGCGCTTGCAAACATACCGGTAACTCTCCCTATTGTGATGGTACTCACAAACAATTTAACGCTGAACAAGTGGGCATGGAGGGCCCTGGAATCGATGGTGAGAAAAGCCTGATTCCAGTAGCCAAAGCCACGAGAGAAGAGCCAACGCTAGAGATTATTCATCAGCTCGCTCGCGATGGTCTTAAGAAGACGGGTCGCCATGGCCCTATGTCTGCGATGGGCGTGCCGCGCGTTGATTTGCCCGAGTGGGACGACATTCAAATTATGGCCGCTCAGCTGCATAGGCAGCCTCTGCTGGAGGATGCTGTTGTTGAAACCGAACTTGTTATCGGCCCCGAAAGTAAGAAGCCACTGCGGCTTAAAATCCCCTTGTTCGTTTCTGATATGAGTTTTGGTGCCTTATCGGAAGAAGCCAAAGTAGCAATGGCGCGTGGAGCCGAAACGGTCGGTACGGGTATATGCTCCGGTGAAGGTGGAATGTTACCCGAGGAGCAGAGCGCAAACAGTCGCTATTTTTATGAATTGGCGAGCGCAAAATTCGGTTACAACGAAGCGTTATTAAATCAGGTTCAAGCCTTTCATTTTAAAGGTGGGCAGGCAGCAAAAACCGGGACGGGAGGGCACCTTCCTGCGGCAAAAAATACAGCTAAGATCGCAGAAGTGAGAGGGATTGAGGAGGGGACCGAAGCGATATCGCCTCCCACGTTTACCGATATGCATTGCCCCGAAGACTTCAAGCGTTTCGCTGATCGAGTACGCGAAATCACTGGAGGTATTCCTGTCGGGTTTAAGCTCAGTGCTAATCATATTGAGCGGGATATAGAGTTTGCGTTAAAAGCGAGCGCTGATTACATTATTTTAGATGGTCGAGGCGGAGGTACTGGAGCGGCGCCAGCGTTGTTTCGAGATCATATCAGTGTGCCGACCATTCCTGCGTTAGCGAGGGCACGTTACTATTTGGATAAAAGGGGTAAGAGCGGTCGCGTAACTTTGATTATTACGGGCGGATTGAGAGTCCCCAGTGATTATGTAAAGGCGTTGGCGTTGGGTGCGGATGGCGTCGCCTTGGCGAATAGCGCAATGCAGGCTATCGGCTGTATTGGAGCACGTATTTGTAATACAAATAATTGCCCTGCGGGTATTGCCACGCAAAATCCAGAATTACGTAAACGCATGCAGGTTGATGTCGGCGCCGAGCGCCTGGCTAACTTTCTATTTGCATCAACCGAATTGATTCAGGTTATGGCGCGGGCGTGTGGGCACTCCCATGTCAATCAGTTTTCTAAAGATGACCTGGCGAGTTGGAATGCGGATATGGCGAAAATGGCGGGTATTGAATTCGCTGGCTTTGATGCACGACGTTGAATGCACCCAATGCCATAGGTAGGATTATAAACAAGAACAGTTTAATTTCGATTGCATCTAAAAGTGAATGCTCTACTCCATTTTGTACCTTTGTACCCCCGTACGAAATAGAAGTAAATATTTATAACGGCTATAACCGTAAGGTTACAATGGAATAAAGCCTTAAGAATAAATATTCTATAATTAAAATTATGGCGTCACTAAGGAAATGTATGCGACATTCTAAATTCCGTTATGTTTGACACCTTAACTATTTTTAAAAACAGTCGTTCTAATGGCCTTCTCTGCATGGAATTGCAGCTACAATATATTAACCACTGATAGAGGCATTGTATGTCGAGAGAAGTAGGATGAATGCGTCACTCCCTGAAACCCTATGTTCCCGCCAGCCAATTTTTGATAAAAATCTAGATGTATACGCATATGAGCTTCTTTTTGAACCAAGCGACGATAAAAAATCAGAAAGCTCTGACTCTGATAGGGATACGCAAACTATACAGGTGATTTTAAACGCGTTTATTGAGTCCCCTCAATATAATTTACTTGATGGAAAAAAAGCGTTTATCAACTTCACACGAAAATTACTCAGAAATGCCCCTCCCGTTTGTGAGAACAAGGTTGTCATTAAGGTATCCGAAAACTTCGATATTAACGAGAGCATGGTCAAGGATATACAGGCTTTAAAAAAGTCGGGATACACAATTGTATTGAACGGGTTTATTAGCCCAAAAATCCAAAACGACCTGTTTGAGTTGGTTGACATGGTTAAGATTGATGTTGCTTGTCAGTATATGGACAATGTACGTCAACAAATAATGCAGCTAAAAAAGTATGACCTTTTATTTCTGGCAGACAAAATCGAGACTAAGGAGGTGTTCGTCCAGTGCCATGATCTTGGTTTTAATTATTTTCAAGGGCATTTTCTTTCAAAACCCGATCTTGTAAAAGGGAAAAAAATTGATGGAGATCAGCAAGCTTCTTTGAGATTGATTAATGTTCTGCAAGATCAAAACTCAGGGTTTGACGAGATAGAAATGGTTATTGCTTCGAGTTCAGTGCTGACCTATAAACTGCTGCGGCTCATCAATTCATCCGCCTTTAGTTTTCCAGGATCTATTAGCTCATTAAATCTCGCCTTAACTCTGCTTGGACTGGAAAAAGTGCGCACATGGGGAACGATACTCGCTTTCAGTGACTCTAGATCCAAACCGCAAGCGCTTTGCTTTAATGCGCTTATTCGAGGTCAGATGTGCCGATACATATCGGAATCACTTGAGTTAACAGACAGAAGAAGCGACGACCTTTTCACCTTGGGTATATTGTCATTGATGGATGCTTTTTTGGACTTGCCAATGCAATCGATAATCGACAATCTAAACCTAAGTGAATGGTTAGCGAATGCGCTGTTGAGGCGAGAGGGTAATATGGGGCTAATCCTTGATACCGCGATATCTTATGAAATGGCCGATTTTGATAGTGTAGATTGGTCAAGGTTAAAGTCGATTAATCTAAGTAAAAATGCCGTTCAACAGGCTTACCAAAACAGTATTGTGTGGACTTCCGAGATTATGGGGAAAATTTGATTACATGAAATCGGATTAGTAGCGATTACTGTTTTTAGTTATGGGTTTTATTAAGTCAGTTTGTTCAGTCGAAGACAAAAAAATACATATTGCATGTAACATAAAAACCGAGGAAATATTTGTGACAATACTAGTGAAAAAACAGTCAGACGATAGTGTACATATAATTCTAGGTGAAAGGTTCGACTTTCCGGAGGTTGAACACTTTAAGTGCTGTTACGAAAATCTAAAGGATATTGCCAATAAAACAATAACAATAGATTTTGTATTTACTAAATTTGTGGACAGTTCGGCGCTTGGAATACTTATAGCAGCAAGAAATTACTTCAAACATAATAATGCTAGTTTGCGACTCGCTAACGCAAATGAGACGGTTTCAAAGTTGTTCTTCATTTCTAAGTTGCATAAACAATTCGATATAATATAATTATTTTCTGTTTGTTAATGCAGGATGCGTGGCGTTGAAAATTCTTGTCGTAGATGATCAAAGCGAAGTTCGCGAACTTATATCTTTGACTTTAGAGAGCGAAGGGCATGAGTGCATGACGGCAGAAAATGGGTCAGTTGCAATCGAAATATTTGAGAATACACAAGATGTCGGAATTGTTTTAATGGATGTGTGTATGCCCGGTATAGATGGTTGCAGCGCCGTCAGATTGATAAAACAAATACCAAGAAATCAATTATGTTCAGTGATTTTTATTTCAGCCATGGACGACTATGACACAATAACGAGCTGTTTAGATGCCGGTGGCGATGATTTTATATGTAAACCCATCAATAAAAAATTGCTGATTGCTAAAGTTAATGCACATATACGCACCAAAACCTTATACGATCAACTTGAATCTGCCAACGCACAACTACAATATCACGATCAAGTAATGCGCCGAGAGTTTGCCATCGTTGAACAAATATATCGTAATGGTTTGGATTACATTGAAACAAGATGTAGTAATGCTCGCAGTCACACATCGCCGATGTCAATGTTTAATGGTGACATTTTACTTGAGGCACCTTCACCGTCTGGCGGTGTATACCATATCGTTGGCGACTTTACTGGTCATGGTTTAGGTGCGTCTATCTGCACGCTTCCTGTATCTGATATCTTCTACAGATGTGCTGCTAAAAAAAAGAGTGTGGGGCAAATCGCTAGGAAAATAAACGCTCGCCTACTACAGCTGTTACCAGAAACTATGTTTTTATGTGCAACGATTTCATACCTAGATTCAAGCGGTAAAACGTTGACCCTGTGGTCTGGTGGAATGAACGACAATCTACATGTTCATGGAGGTTCAAACGCTAAATTAGATAGGATAGAAGGCGAGAATATGCCTTTAGGAGTGTTGATTGAAGAGGACTTTGATGAGGTCATTTGCGTGGTTGAATTCGGTGAAGAGTCTCGATTTTATATCTATACCGATGGCATCAGCGAAGCCTGTAATGCAAGTGGTGAATACTTCGGGCTAGAAAGGTTGGCAAATTATTTATTGGAAAATCGTAAAAATACTGTCGACAGCCTAATTAGCGAGGTTCGGAAGTTTAGAGGCGAAGAAGATCAAAGTGATGATATTTCTATTCTAGAATTACATGCTGGGAAGGTTGAGCATTTTCCGGTTAAGTCAAACGAAACTATGCCGCAAAAACAAAGTTTAGGCCCGGATAGCACTGCCTCTATCCATCATTTAGGCTCGGAAAAATGAACACCGGTAGCGGTTAATTGGGCGCTGAGGGAAAGCTATTTTACTTTATCATTACGATACATATTTTTATTGATTGTTCTACCGTAAGCTATACTAGCTAGTGCCCAGCCTTAAACGTATGTCTACTACGAACGAAATTAAAACGCCATCTTCACTCCACTATATGGTTACTTGGAATAACCGAGAACTCATATTGAGAGACGAAAACCTAACATTTTAAATTCGTTCTCACTGCGACTCTGTATATGATTGGGCGCTCGCTATAGCCATACACGATAGATGGAGTTATTTATGGGTGTCGTTATTCCAGTTGAGAATATTGATCACGAGTTCTTAGAGCAACTGATTGAACGCTTTGAACAGTTTCATACTGAAGCTGAAAAAATTTCTATAAATCTGGAAAAAAACCCTGAAAAAATGGGTCTCGTAAGAGCGCTGCAATTCCTGTTTGATGGTTTACTTTATGAGACCCTGAAACTCAATATTACGCTTCTGTCAGAATGCCTTCACGAAGCCATAAAAATACTGTTAAAGGTTCTCGAGTGGAAATTCTACCCAGTACCACTATCTGAATTCATATTGCTGGTCATTGATAAAATCATGGAATTGGCTCACGACCTCTCATTCGAAGAAACGATCAATATTCGTAAAGCACAGCAAATACTCATTCCTGTTCAGCATATTGTGTTAGTGCGGCATCCAGAGGATTTTGGTGTCAAAATTGAAGAGGCTATTAGTGAAATAACTGAAGAGAAATACAGTTGCGTTGGTGATGAAGATCATAAAATATGTACCATGATTTTCGACAAAATAGATTCCGATCCAGAACCATTAAAAGAGAAGTCGAGCGAGATCACTCCAATCGAAATACCCGCCCCTAACGGCTTGGCCGGGCCGAATGTAATCAAAGCGGCGAACGATCCGATCTTGCAGGCGCGTGACTATATTGAATCTCAAATTTTCAACAGAGGTGTTAATCTAGTCGTTAAAATATCTGATGCCGCCACCGACTATAGTGACTCTCATTCTCGGTTTTTGTTGGAATTATGCTACGCGACAAATGTAATCGCAGGAAGCCCTATAGATCCTTATGCACTTTCTGTTGGGGTGTGTTTTCATGACATTGGACTGGCTGCCCATCCCCTCATCGACATTAAATCACCAACCCTAACAGACCATGAATTATCTATAGTTCGGCAGCACCCATTGGAAGGGGCTAAGCTCATGAAAGAGTTTCATGACAACAGTACATCAATAGAAATTGTTTGTGATCATCACGAGCGGGAAAATGGCAGTGGCTACCCTCACGGGATTAAAGGTAACAGTATTAATGAGGCCGCAAAGCTTGTCGGTATTGTCGATACTTTTCATGAGTTACTCGTAAGGAATACGAGCAATACTTATGCTAAAAATGTCCTCTTGGGGCTTTCGGAAATAAATTCCCATTCAGGAACGCTATACGATAGCTTGTGGGTTCAGAGTTTTAATAAGTGTTTGAGTGATTATTGGTTGCCAGAAAATAGGCGTATCATAAACTAATTATAAAATTACATTGTGTAATGATGGCTGATATATGGGAGAAACCTATATCAGCATGTTTAATACGGTACTAGCGTTTTTTTAATAGAATAAAGTTTCACAAATATTTTATTCAATATCGTAAAATAATTGAACAAATCCAAAATCGAATGTCTTCGTAGTAATATGAGTCATCACGATATCTTTTTCCAAAGGACCAAATAACGGCTTCCCGCTCCCGAGAATAACCGGGATTAGCGTAATGGTCATATCATCGACAAGTCCAGCAGACAGAAAGCGTTGAATTGTAAGGCCGCCGTCAATATAAATGTGCTCTACACCTTCTTGAGATAATCGTGTATAGAGTTCTTTTGGTGATTCGCTGGAATGACGAACGGTATCTCTTAAGGCGGAAGGAATGTCGATTGGTTTACTGCTTAAAACAATGACGGGTTTATCCTGGTAAGGCCAATCGCCGAAAGATAAAACCTTTTCATAAGAATGTCTGCCCATCACAAGAACATCGATGGAAGCCATGAATGCGAGGTATCCGCAATCTTCGCCCTTTGTGATGGTGCTGTTTGCGTCATCTAACCAGTCTAGTTCACCATTCTCTCTTGCGATAAAGCCATCAAGACTCGTTGCGATAAATACCGATACGATTGGTTTCACGCGTAGCTCCTATTGTCTGAAGTGTGAGTGATGTATTCTATGTATAGCCTTCGGTGTTATAAATTTTGTGTGATGGATTCTATGTCAGGTTTCGAGCACGAGGTCTCCAGCTCTAATTCTAACTCTATCATATAGGAGATGCATATCAAATTTACTCTTATATAAAAGAGTGCAAGGTATAGCTCGTCCTTATAGCCGTCGGGTTTAATGGCGTAATCTTAGTCTAGGATTAGTCTAGGATTAGTCTAGGATTAGTCTAGGATTAGTCTAGCCTTAATCGTAATTTTAAAATGATACCGCCAGAATATTTTTATTTCTGGTCGTTAGAACCCTTAGTAACGTTTCTTCTCGTCGCTTCATGTTTGCCCATAATATTGATGTGTTTTCGTCAGGATTTTAAAACCCATGAGAAGACTTTATCGACAGTGAAAACGTCCTTGGGCTACCTGTTTCAACGAAGTTGTTCGTGCCCAAACTTGTTTCATAATAGTATTTGTCGAATAGGTTTCTGACCGCTATCCCAATCTCAAATTTATTCTTATGCGTATAGGACGCAATAAAATCTACCTTTGAATAGGATGGGAGTTGGAACGTATTCGCGTCATCACCGCTTCGCTCACTAACGTATTTAACCCCAATGCCAATGTTGATCTTACTGTTATCACTTTTTGGTAGATGGGTTGAATAATTAATCCATGTATTGGCAATTCGGGCTGCCATACTGTGTCGCTGGTGGCGGTTCTCTTCGAGTGGGGTTACGATCGTAAAAGCGCCTATTTTTCTGACGGCCTCTGCTGTAATCATATTTTGGTTGTAGCTGATGTTCGCGATAATTTCTAAATTTGAACTGATTGATCCCGTGATATTGAAGCTCACTCCTTTTGATATGACGTCGTCAGCTTTAATGTTTACGGATTCCTCCGACCCTCCAAAATATAGAAATGTATTTAACTCTGATTGTCGGATTCTATAGAAGGTGAGATTACTGTGTAAGGCATTGTTCAGCCAATGGTTTTTAAAAGCAATTTCAATTTGCTGGTTCTGAATAGGGTCTACGAAGCCTGCGGTGTTAGCGTTTATGTCATCGATAGGGCCTGCCTTGGGAATGACTTGGTGAGTAAAAGATTCGGAATAAGCAATATGGCTCGAAAAATCGGGGCTCAGGGATACGTTTAGTCCAAGCTTTGATGTTAGCTCGTTATAGCTATCATCAAACTCTCGACGTGTGTTGGCAACGCTGTTGTTGGCGTTACCCCGTAACTTGATATATTCATAGCGGAAGTCACTGTAAAGAGTGATGTTATCCGTCGCGTATAAGCTGGGCGCGATATATATACCGGTAAAATCAGTTAGTTGCAGGGATTCGCCGATGGAATCAGGGGAACTTGGTCGTGGAAATGATCCATAATCGGGGTTGGTTACATCGAAATCGCCAATAATTTCGTTAGGGTGGATCAAAGAAAGCTGATCGTATTGTTGGTAGTCTATGCCTGTTCTGATCAATACCGGATAGTCAAATAGCGAGAATCCCTTTTCAATATGCATATCCAAACCGTAGGTTTCATACCGATTGCCATATTGATGGAAAGAGATGAGGCAGGCCTTGGGAAATTCTGAGGGGGCGGACCCAGGACAGGGAAAAGGTGCAACCCCAGAGGACAATAAATCGGATTTAGAGCCATACCAATTGATACCAATGCCGGATCGCCAGCCTCCTAAATTTTCGTTAGCAATATCGGCGGTAAATATCGTGCTCGACGTCTTTGATTCCCCCCAGGGGGCGCCCATCGTTTGGTCTTGTGGAAGTTTTTTTCCGAGAATAGAGTCGTGATATGTCGTCGTATTTGGGTATTGTGATTGCTTATTATGAATTATGGATGAAGAAAACTGGATGTGTTCTGAAAAGGGTTTAACGAAGCTAATACCGATGATTTGCTTTTTATCGAAGGCGAATTTCTTAATATTTTTACTTGATTCTGATACGCCAATTATCCGAAAACCATATTCATGGTCATTTTTCGAGTAAACATTCGTATCAATTTCTGCTCTATAAAAATCGCTCGAGCCCACTTCGGCTGCGTAAGAAACTTTGGAGGTTTCCATCGGTTTTTTGGTCACAATATTGAGAATACCACCGGGGCGAAGGTAGTTGGCTGTTGGGCCCGGTATAAAATCAACTCGTTGAATCAATGCTGGGTCAAGTTCGTTACTGGAGCGCAGATACAGCTTACCGTTAATACTAAAAAATGTACTGATGCCTCTCGAGTAGTACAGCGGCGTGATCCCGTTTGTGCTTTCGAAGTACTCAATACCACCGATATACGAAATGATTTCACGGAAGTCCCGCGCCTGAATCTCCTCCACATATTCATCGGACACAGATTGAATCGAAAGAGGGAGTTGGTAAAGTGGAAATTCGTATTGGCCGTCATCATTTTCTGAAATTTTTCGAGTTGTATCTCCCAGATAGCCCAGTACGGTAATTCGAGATAGTGATGTCACGCGAGATTTCGTATGAAAGATGCGAATTTTCATCTCATTAATTTTGTATTCAAGCTCACTGTGAGCCAGTAGTGATTCAAGTGCGACGGAAATACTGTAATTGCCGCGAATACCATCAACCTTATCTTTCGAGCTTGCGCCCGCTTCAAATAGAATATCGTAACCGGTCTCGGAAGCGAGTTGGATAAGCGCTAGATGGCGAGATTGGGAAGGGATATCAAGATCAAATAATCTGTCTCGACCGGTCGTGTCGGCAGTCGCAATCGATGGTAGTAGTAGGTGAAAGATTATCAGTACCCAAATAAAGGTGGCTGAAGAAAAATTGTACAGATATGACACGCGGGCTTATCCTACCTTTTGAATAGATTAGGGGGTGCCAATTGTATGGGGTTATGGTCTTTTTAAAGGCTCTTAATTTCACAAAAATGGGAGATTAACAGGGGTATTTGAAAAATATTGATCGATCCAACCATGTTTTCAGCGGCTAATCGTTCATTGCTATTGGCGCAATGACGAGGTAAAGCTACCGAATATAGAGTCTTTCTCGTCCTAACATTTTAGGTTTATATG
>JAWSUZ010000015.1:0-5619 GCA_033852165.1 Agarilytica sp.
GCAGCGGTTTAGTTCAACATTTTAATACCAGTAGCCTTATAAAATATCAACGACAGGTATTTTTAATTGATGAAACCGAACAATATCTTTCGGCATCCACCCCGTCAAGCCACCAGAATTAGTGGGCGCACACCAACTAAAAATATCAATTCAGTTTGCCTATATGTACTTTCTCAAACCCATCTCAACCTATTGAATTTAAAAGACTTTATCTCAGCCCCAAAAATATCTATAACGCGACGATTTTCCCTGTTCTTAAATCATTTAATTGTCAGTTAATACGCCGTTTCACGGTATAGCAAGCTATCACCCCTTACGACACAATCTTAAATTTAATTCGATTCACCATCAGTCAAGCGTGCCTTCAAATCCGAAGGAGAAAGATACAGCATTGTTCGCCCGCTTTTTGAATAAAGTAAAAGCTTCAATTCAACAAGCTTATTCAGATAAGTCCTCGCTGTATTTTCAACGATCTCGTAGGAATTGGACACTTCCTTTACCGTGAACACTCGCCCTGGATCTTTCGTTCCCTTCTTCAACAAATCCCTCTGAACAAAATTCAATTTTTTATTAAGGCTGGAGTTTTTTAGCACCGTCATAATCTGACTATATTCTGAATTCTTTTCTTCCAAATATTGGTTAAGGTCAGAAAATGCATTCAGAATAGTTGTTAGCTGATAATCAATGAAGTAGGTCAAGTCATTTTGGTCCGTCTCCGTATACAAATACGAAAGACCATAGCCTTTGGGGTCTTCTTTTAAATGTTTACTAATCGAGACATACTTAAATAAGTCATAACCTTCCTTCAACATGAACCAATAAAAAAGTGCCCTAGCCGTCCGTCCATTTCCGTCTCTGAATGGATGCTCGTAGCCCAGCATAAAATGTAAAATAATGGCTTTTACAACTGGGGCAATAAAGCCACTACCGCCGAGATTTGAATGATCCTCATTGGCAAAATCGCATAGAAATTGCATCCGTTCGGGCATCAACTCCCACTTTGGCGGCTGGTGAGCAATGCCTCCATCTCCGTCATCCACATAAACATCATCTTCTTGCCTAAACGTTCCCGGTATCACGTCGCTTCCTGTTGTACCTTGAATAGCTATTTGATGAAGCTCCAATATAAGGTCTACCGATAGCGGTTCACCTTTAATCTTCTCGGCATATCGTAACAATCGAAAATTATTTACGATCATTCGCTCGTCTTCATCGACTGGCTCCCTTTCCTCTTCAAGCATTTTTTTGGCGACCTTGCGTGTTGTCACTGCACCTTCCAGTTGCGCGCTGGTAATCGCCTCCTCCATCCTTAAGGATGAAACAAGATATCGCGTCTTGGCGCCCTCAGAAGCGTCCTCTCTAGCAACCGCCCCCACACTTCCACCCGCGATTTTTACCACTTGATGTAACTTAGCTTCTAGCGTGCGGGGAATACAGTATCCAAACCGATTTCCGACCTCATCTATCAAAGATGTAAATTTGCTTTGAAGAGAACGCTTGAACTTGACAGCCAACCATATATTAGTCGCATCGCCTCTTGGAACTCGCCACTTTAGCTGGTCCCAATGCAGGTATTTACCACTATCATCAACCGTGTCGTACTGTTGAAGATGAGGGGCGATAGCACTGTAATCGACCCCTTCCAGGTCGAACTTTGGGGCTTTTCTGACTCTTTCTTTTGACACCTAACTCAAATTCTCATTTTTGCGTTACAAGATTTTATAGTGACATGTCAGCGGCTCAAGTCAAGTGCTATATTCACCCCTACCCTAATCCTAAACATGCTCAAACGCCCCCAATACCCCTGCACATCGCCATTCAGGCTTATCCCTCCATTCGGTAATAGATATGTCTGATGTCTCTACACTCCTGACCACTAAAATTCTCAGCCAACTGCCTATCAGATCATTGTCATTTGAGCGAATGAATTTTCAGACTGCCACCAGAATGTCGAGGAGGTAAAATAAATATGGCGGGTTAGATAGCTATATAGCACCCCAATTTTCGGGCGCCCTATGCGAGGGGAAAGACATTTCGATCTTTTTTGTTATGAGGATTTCTCAGAAATTTGGGATATCACACGCTTCCATTGCTCCATATCTTTAACATTAATCGCAATAGAATCATCTTCGCCGTTTTCATTGACGAACATTATCCGTAGCATTTTTCTAACAGGTGAGACGCCTTTCAAACGCCGAACAAACTCAGCCCCACAAAGTTTACCGGTCGGCACTGTAATGACTAAATCGAGAAGAACAAGCTCAAAATATAGATATCTTTCTGTAAGCGCTATGTAGCCCATACCACTTGTTTGAGAATAGCCGGAGGATTCTACCGCCCTAAACATAATATGCTCTACGGGCATTATCACCTTTTGGCCGCTTATCTTTCTTTCGACCCTCTCCATTACCAGATTCTGACGGCGCCACAGAAACCAGAAAAACCATACAAGCAATGAAACGCCAAGCATGATTCCAAGATACATGTGGCTCATATACAGAAAAGTCACTGCAAACAGTATTACATTGATCGATAGCGCTAATAGGAGTTTCATTAATTAATCTCGCATAGATCATTATCGCCCTGGACCTTTCGCCCTAGGTTTTATCGCGTCACGTCAACGGTTGAAGATAGTCCTGCCTTTACGTCTCGCCCTTGCATTCACCCTTACACGCCACCAACTCAGGCGGCCCCAATGCCATGCACATGGCCACGGTCCCTTCATACGGCAACAAACACGGTTGTCGCTATAGTGTCTTTAACCGGCCAGGAGCGGTCACATTAAAACGGGCAATGCTGTTCCCTCCTCATTTTCATCTTAGAGCAGATTCTCAGGGATATATTTTCAATATTCTTTTTAAGATATAAAAAAATCCTGTTAAGACCTTTGAGATCTAATGCCATTTATCTTGTGTGACTACGCGGCTTAATTTCCGGAAACTTTATTTAGTGCGCCAAGGTGTATGAACGACCGATGATCAATTGCATGTAGCCTTATCCTGGAAATGACCTTTTGCCTTACCAGCCGAGTTACACTGATTAAAACCACAGAAAGAGTGGAAAATCTGGTCAATTTTGCCTAAATTTATAATTCACCATAGAGAGATTGTTCGCGCCATGGCCTATAACAATTACCCTCAACTTCGAGTGCTTGTTATTGATGATTTCAAGCAGTTTCTCGATACACTCTGCAGTATTCTGGATACCTTTGGCATTGAGAAAGTGGATACGGTGACCAACGGAAATCAGGCCTTAAAATTATGTTCGATGAATAGCTATGACTTGGTTCTGTGTGATTACAATCTAGGGGATGGGAAGAAGACGGGCCTGCATATACTCGAAATACTGAGGAAAAATAACACGCTTAAAAGTCACGCGCCGTTTTTGTTAATCACTGCCGAAGTCAGCAAACATATGGTGATGGCTACCTATGACTATGCTCCGGATGCTTACCTAACCAAACCTTTTAGTGCTGCGGCCCTCAAACAGCGTCTCGATAAGTTACTCACTCAACGCGAGGCTATGATTAAGATCTATCAGGCCGAGGAAAATAATGACCTCGATCTGGCCATCGCCCTGTGTAAACAAAAAATGGCTGAAGGTGGTCGTTACACCTCAATATGTCGGAAAATATTGGGCGAACTGTATGTGCGCCAGCAGCGTTATGACCTCGCAGAACAGGTATATTCCAAAGCTCTTGAGGAGCGCACCTTGGGCTGGGCCCAGATGGGGTTAGCGCGAGTGTTAAAAGCACGAGGACAAATGGCGCAAGCATCCGAATGCCTCCAAGCGCTTATTGTTGAGACCCCTTCATTAATGCAAGCATATGACTTGCTGGCGGAAACTCAGCAAGAGATGGGCGATATAGACCTAAGCCAAGCCACACTGGAGGAAGCCGTTAGTATTTCGCCATTATCAATATTACGTCAACAACGCTTGGGCAATGTGGCGCAAGCCAACCAAGACTTAAGCGTCGCGGCTGAGGCCTACCAATGCAGCGTGAAATTGGGAACGCATTCTTGTTATGACCAGGTGGAAGTTCATCTCAATTTCGGGCGCACAATGGCGGCACTGTTAATTGAACACAATACCCAAGTTGAGGAGCTTCCTGACAAAGCCCTTAAAGCCTTGAAGGTCGCGGCTGAACGTTTCGATTTTAACGCCGATCAAGAAGCCCAGTTCCTCCTGGTTAAGTCACAGGTTTATCAGGGCTTAGACGACCCGACTCGGGCGGAAAAGTTACTTCAGCAAGCAGAAAAGGTCATCAGTGAGCAAAGTGAGAATATGGACATTGAAACTCAACTGGATCTAGTACAGACGCTTGTGGTCAGTGGCCAAAAAAAACGTGCAGAGAACCTTCTTGGTGAATTAGCACAGCAATTCGAGGGTGATGAGAAAGCGCTTGAGAAGATTGACCCATTTTTGGATGAGCCTCAAAGTGGAGTCAACCGTAAAAGGGTGGCTGCGCTCAATCGCGAAGGGATTGGCCTTTACAATCAGGGCTCATTTAATGAGTCAGTCGTGTGTTTCGAGCGCGCTCAGAAAATGTTCCCCAGGCATATCGGTATTCATTTAAATTTGGCGCAAAGTTTAATTGGTGAAATGCAAGAAAACGGATTTGAGCAGAAACTGATGGATCTATGCCTTGCCACTCTACAAAAAGTCATCACGAATATCACGAGTGAACACAAAAGTTTCTCGCGCTATAAAAAATTGAGTGACAAAGCCCAAAAAATCCCAAAGTTACCATTAGGAGGCAGCCATGAATGATGAGGAAGATTTCTATTTCAATTTCGTTAATATGCTGAATACCAGCGTATGTGACATGAAAAATTCTTTGGGCCTGTTATTGCATACTATTGATGACATCAGAACGGAGATGCCTCCGCAAAATGAGAAGCAAGTAAAATATTTTGCTACTTTGCAATACCAAGCATCGAGAATGAATGGCGAGTTAATTAAACTATTGACCATTCATCAACTTGAGCATGGTAATTTGACGGTGCAATCTGATGAATGTATTGTACTTGACACATTTGAAGAGCAGTTGGCCCTTAATGATTCACTGATGAAAATTCACGATTTAACCGTACGTGTAGATTGTGACTACGATCTCGTATGGCACTACGACTCCGAACTTGTCGGCAGTGTTATACAAAGCGTCTTGATTAATCTTTCTCAATATACCAGCCATTGTTTGACTCTTTGCGCGGTAATACAAGATAGGAAGTTGGTGATCACGATTACGAATGATGGCGAAGGCTACACAGAGGCAATGTTGAATGCACCCAAAGCCTTCGAAAACGGCACTCAGATTTTCTGTAACAGCAGTAACTTTGGATTGTATTACGCCTACAAGGTGGCGACCTTGCATGTGTACGAAAAAAACAAGGGGTCTATTTCACTGGCAAATTGCGGTGAGCAGGGCGGGGGCATATTTACGCTTGTTTTACCTTAGATGAATAAGCATGGCGACCCGATAGCGTAACGGAGTACGCCGCCACTACAGGATCTTCCCTTACTTCGTAATATTTATTGGTCAGTCACATTAACCGCTGAACACGGTATGCATTACCACGCGGAGAGACTGCGAAAGTATTCCCAAACTTGAACGTTCTC
>JAWSUZ010000015.1:5679-76050 GCA_033852165.1 Agarilytica sp.
CCGTGGGAACGAGGGTATAAACATACTTCGGTCTGCATTCCCACGGAGACCGTGGGAACGAGGGTACGGAATTCGCTGCCACTACAGGATCTTCCCTTACTTCGTAATATTGGTCAGTCACATTAACCGACCCGGTAGAAGTCCAAAGTGACCCATACGTCCTCATCATATATAAAATATTCAATTGCAATACAAGGTCAAACTCCTAAAAAATTGGCAAGGGAACCGATCGAAAGTTTGGCGGCGTGCGCCATCATCTGAATCGCTGGAATCGTTAATCTCTTATTTTTGATAAGAGGTATTCATTATTTTCGGTTTAAGTCCGTCCTCGCTAATAAACACTTTCGATTCATCTTGCTGATATACGCCCCCGCAACATTCCCCTTGCCCTAAGCCTCCCAATTCGCCTCGCATTTTGCAAACTCTAGCTCCTCAACCTTCTTGCAATTTGCCACACGAACCTGCGGCCACCACTCGACAACCACCACCCCATATGGCTTTGGCGACTGAGGCACATAATTTGCTATAGCCTCGTTAACATAGCAATTCCGAGAAGTCTGATGCAAAAAGAAATTTGGTTATTACTCGACAGTTCTCAATTTGGTGGTATTGAATCTCACGTTCTTGAGTTATCGAGTGCGTTGGGTAAGTACACGAATGTTCGCGTGGTGTTTATGAGTGAGCAGTTGCAACACCCTTTAATCCCGCATTTAAAACAACGTGGTATTACTTTTACTTTTTGCCATCGCGGGTTTACGAGTTTGACGCACCTAATATTTCGGCACCGTCCGGCCATTATTCACACCCACGGTTACAAGGCGGGAATTTCGGCGCGCTTGCTGTCGCGTGTCTTTCGATTTAAATGCATTTCGACTTTTCATGCGGGAGAGAAGCTTCGCGGTAAGTTGTGGTTATACGATTGGATTGATCGGCACACGGCATTTTTGTGTAGCCATACCTTTGCGGTTAGTCATCTTATTTCGAAAAAGATTTCGCAGCCTAATGAGTTAACCTCTAATTTTGTCGATACGGATAATTGTAAACCTTCACACGGGTCTCAAATTGCTTTTGTTGGACGTTTGAGTTTTGAAAAAGGGCCGGATCGTTTTTGTGATCTCGCCAGAAACGCGCGAATACAGAGCTTCCATATTTATGGCGACGGTCCGATGTCTCGGCAGATTCATGCTGATCTACCCAAGAATGTGGTGATGCATGGCAGGCAAAATGATATGGCCCTGGCTTGGTCAAAAATTGGAATTTTGATGATTCCGTCTCGCCAAGAGGGGATGCCGATGTCGATTATCGAGGCGATGTCTCGGGGCATTCCGGTTATTGCATTTAAGGTGGGCTCTATCGCCAAACTCATTGACCATGGCGTTAACGGTTGGTTAGTTGCTCCAGGCGATATGATGGCATTTCAGGATTGTTTACACGAATGGGAGGCTTTATCGGCCCCAGGAAAACGCATTATGGCGGCCAATGCGAAGGAGAAAATCAATCGATATTTTTCTGCAGCCGCCGTTATTCCCCAGTATTTGCGTGTGTACTGTGAGGTTTCCCCCAATATATCACTGCAAATTTCCGCCTAGGGGATCTCTGATGAATCGAAAAAAGACGATCTTATTTGTCCATTACGGCGAAGATTGGATTCGCGGCAGCGAGCGCTGCCTTATCGATCTTATCTGTCATATCGACCGTTCTGAATTTTTGGTGTTGGTGTGGTGTAATTCTAAGGTGCTATACGACGAGCTAACGCGTTTAAACATCACATCGATACTAACTCGGTTTAGTATTTTATTAGGTTGGGGAAAGCCTTTTTTTGATATTAAAAATTTTATCCGCTTAATCGGTAACGGTATTAATCTCATTAATGAATACCATGTTGATCTTGTTCATTCGAATAGCGGCGCCCCGAATCAATGGATGGCCTTGGCTTGTCGTTACAAAAACATCCCCTTACTCACGCAGCTTCACGCGCCTTATTTATTCCGCGACCGCTTATCCCTCGGCTTACATAACAATACACACTTGGTTGGCGTTAGCCGTGCTGTTACTCAGGCATTTAGAAGCGATGGCCGTGACGATTCCACGATGTCGGTCATCTATAACGGGATCGATATCGAGCATTTACTCGCGACTAACGTTGAAAATAAGGGTGAATATAACGTTTTCAATAGGCTGAAAATGGATATCCCCCCCATCATTAAATTGGCCACGATTGGTTCCCTCATCCATCGCAAGGGCATCGACCTCTGTATACGTGCAGTCGCGGATCTTGCGGAGCAAGGTGTTCAATGCTCGTTAACGGTGATCGGTGAGGGGGATGAGCGATCTAACCTGGAATTCTTGAGTCGGAAACTCGGTGTTATGCAGAATGTCATCTTTGTTGGCGAACACCGAAATCCGATTGCGATTCTTAAGAAGGATATTGATATTTATATCGCTTGCCCCCGCGATGAGGCGTTTGGCCTTACATTGGCAGAAGCCGGTTTAGCGAAACTGCCGGTGATTGCTTCGCGTGTCGGTGGAATACCGGAAGTAGTCGTACACAATAAATCAGGAATTTTGATTGAGCCTAATAATCACCAGGCATTGTCTTCAGCCCTGCTAACACTGATTAAAAATCCGAAGCGCCGAAAATCGCTTGGCGAAAACGGTTTCAAACGGACCATTAAAAAATTTGGCATTCACCGAAACCATTTAGAATTTGAAGAGCTTTATAAGCGCTTAACGGCTGAAAATAGAACGTGTATTTTACCCCGCCATGGGTTGAGGAATGCTATTTTCAATCGGTTTGTGGCGTCTGTTTATAAGAGCCGTTATAAAATATTTTATAAGGCTTTTTGTAAGCGCTTTCATAAGGTCATCTATAGCCCTATTCATAACCCCATCCATAGCCGTAGTCATAAGAACATTCGGGATACGACTCAAAAGGCCGTTGAAGAGAGTACTCAAAAAACCACGCAAAAAGCTCGATTTTATTCATCTCTAGGGAGATATCAATATGATTGATCCAACTTTACCCAGAAAAAAAATCATTCTGTTTGATGGCATCGCTTACCACGGCGGTTCTAAGGTTGCGACACGGAATATTGTGGCGCAACTGAGTGAGCTGGGTTTCACGATCCACGTACTCACTCGAGACCCGGCATCGTGGAAGGGAAGCAATGCCATTCCTCACTGTTTTGCAGAATTTAGGTGCTTGGCCTCCCAAGAGGACGGCGTTGCCTTCTATCTCAAGCATTTGTGGATATCCCTTTTTATACTCGCGCTTGTTATGCGCTGCGGTCGCGGCACTTCGTTGATGGGAACTTCTGGCCCCGGTGTTGATTTGTCGGTGTATTTCGTGGGTTATTGTTTTTCCCTTCCAATTATTCAGTTTGTACACGGGCCTGTTTCTGCCTCTCGTACCATTGGTCGGTGCTTAACGATTGCGAATTTGATTATTTATTTACCCAGTTCGATGGATTCGATAAAAAATGCTTTGAAGACTGTTATACCGCCTTCTGTATTGAAAAAGGAATTGTCGCGCAGCGCTTATATCATTATGAAAAATGGTATCGCTGAAGAAAATTGGCCGTCCCCATCTACTAGTGATTTTACGAAACCTCACGTATTTTGGGCTGCTTCATTATTGCGCTGGAAGGGCATCAGTATTTTATCGGGGGCACTTTCTCGTTTTGACCAACATCAGGTACCCTATACCACGCTGTGTTATATCAATCCGAAATCTACTCGCCACGAAATATCGCGTCTACCATTGCATATTTATCGCTTACGACGAAGAGAGAACCCTGAGAACTTAGATGATTTACGTAGCGCGTGTAATATTTTTGTGTCTACAGCCAATATGGAACCCTTTGGCTTGTCCATTTTGGAAGCGATGGCTGCTGGGCTTTGTATTGTTATTCCTAACGACGGAGCCTACTGGGATACTATTCTCGTCGATGGAGAGAGTTGTATTAAATACCGCCCTGGCGACAGTGTGGACTTGTATGCAAAGCTTCACTTTCTGAAAAAGAATATCGCCAAGGCTAAAAGCTTAGCCAATGCTTCACAGGCAATTTCTTTGCAATATAAGGCCGCTGAAACTTATAAGCCCGTCGTTTCGGGCATTGCCCACCTTATTAAACATGCCGACGTCTCTCGTCGCTATTTGCACACGGGGCGGTTAGAAAAAAACCTCCGTAATGATAGGCAAAAAGCGGGCTTGCAATGAAAGCGCTCAAGCAGATTTTCGCCTACGCCGTTAGCGTTGCGTTGATGCGGGGGATTTCGCTGATTATGCTGCCCATCATCGCTCGGTTTTTATCGCCAAGCCAGATGGGGAGTATTGAAATTCTGTCAATTTTTGCAATATTTGGCAGTATTATGGTGAGTGGCGGGTTAGAAGGAGCCCTGTTTCGATTTGCGGGGACAGAAAGCCCTGCAAACGCGAAAAAAATCGCCGCTTCTATTTATGTTTTTGCCTGGGTTTTAGGTTTACTTGTTTTATCGCTGTCGCTTCCTTTTTCATCTTTTATTGCGGGGATATTACCCGGCGATAAAAACACCTATTGTGTACAGCTGGTGCTGGCCATTGTCTGTTTGGAAAGCGTTATCGCTGTTCCTCTGGGTTATCTTCGGATGACGGACCATTGCTATCAATTTTGTATAGCGAATGTAGCGCGTGTGGTTTTGCATTCTGGCTTTACTGTTTATTTTTTATCGACGGGAGGAGGAATCGAGGGGGTATTTGAGGCCTGCCTAATCGCCGCTGGTGCTCAAGCGGCTTTACTCGGGTATTGGCATGTACGCAGCCTGGGGATGGTGATACAACGCGCCTTAATCAAACCCATTTTTGTTTACAGTATTCCGATTGTTGGTAGCGGCTTGTTCGCCGTGTGTTTGAATGGAATTGACCGATTGTCTATTGCCGCGTACCACGATTTAGATAGTGTTGCCCTCTATGCCATCGCGCTCAAATTTGCATTGACCCTGAGTATATTAATGCAGCCATTTGGTATGTGGTGGATGCCGAAACGGTTTTCGGTGCTTACCCAGCCAGACGGTTTGGAAATCAGCACTCGGTATTCCACGGTTGGCTTGGTTTTACTGGCGTATATTATGTTGACCGCTGGGCTAGTTGCCCCGGTATTAATCGACCTCACTATGCCCGATTTTTATCGCGATTCGATTCCCATATTTTTTGCCTTGCTGTTGATGACGGGCATTAAGGAATCTTCGGATATTATTAATGTCGGCTGTTTTACCGGGGAGAAAACCTATACACAATTGACGATCAATACGGTAACGATGGTAGCCGGAGGGATTGGCGTTTTTTTTGCGGCGATGCTCTATTCTCTGTGGAGTGTGGTCATTGTGTTGGTGTTGGCCCACGCGCTGCGTTGTATCGCCTTTTACTATTTCAGTCAGAAGAAAGTGGCGTTATCGCACCCTAAAGTTCAGATCATTTATTTATATGGCGGGGTTATGAGTTTTATCTCGCTATTCCATATGACTTACTTAAACCCTGACTTCTGGCATTCCAGTCGCTTAATCATTGTTGCGCTCTGTTTTTTATCGTTATGTGTGATTGGCCGTAGTACTGTTTTTATATGTAAACGGGTTGGCGTTGCTCCCGGTATGGCTTTGCCATTTAAACGATTTAAGCAGTTCACTCAACGCTGCATGTCATGATTGTTACAAATGCAATTCTCCTACCCCATCAACATTCAAAGCACATTGGCATTACGGTGTTCTGTTTACTGGTTGGGCTGCTTTGGTCGTTTGTACCCCACCCGATTGTCGTTGTTGCCCTAGGTCTCGCCCCGCTTGGGGCTTTATTCGTGATGCGTTATACCTTTTTTTTGGTGTTGATGTTTATTATCTTTTCATTTTTTCGTATTCATGAGGTTTTCCCCCCGCTCTACAATTTAAAAATCCCGTTGATGTTGTCAATGTCTTCGTTGATGTCGTTGATGTGGAATATATTTATCACGCAGAAAATAAAGATTTATTGGCGTCGAGAGCTGACTGTTGCGAGCATTTTTTTTACGCTGGTGCTCATCGGTGTTCTCACCGCGAGTAACCGCCCTATCGCCATCGAGTACTTTAAAGGCATTTACTGGAAAATCATCATCATGATGTTTGCCATTGCGTGGATTACCCGAGGGGAGCGTGAATTTAATGTTGCACAAAAGCTCATTGTTTGGTCGGGCAGTTTGGTCGGCGTTGTTGCGATTGCTAATAAAATGAACGGCATCGGCTTGGTCGAAGGCACCCGCGTGACCATTGGGCGTGATTTGGGTTCGTTACTAGGAGACCCTAACGATTTGGCCTTGGTGCTCATGTTCCCTTCGGCTTTTGCCATTAGCCTTTTATTGACCCCCGGCTTGAAGCGGGTGGATAGGCTGCTGGGCCTTGTTAGTGTACCGCTCTTATTTTTTGCCTTAATGGCAACTCAGAGCCGAGGTGGATTGCTGGGTGTGTTGGCGGTCTTCGCGGTATACGGTTACCAACGGATAAAATCTAAGGTTTTACTCGCTTCGATAGGCGGGGTATTGGCTTGCTGTTTGTTTTTATTCGCTGGAATTTCTGACCGCTCGTCTGGTGGCGCAGCCGAAGAGGGAATTGACGAATCGGCCCAGGGCCGTTTATATGCCTGGGAAGCCGCCGCGCTCATGTCTGTCGATAACCCCCTCACGGGGGTCGGCATTGATAATTTTTATTCCAATTACTTTTTTTATAGCCCTCATTGGGACGGTCTCAACCACGCGGTTCACAGTACGTGGTTTGGCGTTTTAGCCGAAACCGGCATGCTGGGGTTTGGGGTCTTTGTTTACCTTATCGTAATGTTGATAAAAGCTTCTTTTCAGTCCATAAAATCCATCGAAGCTTATTATCATGGGCAAGCCGAAAGTGCTGGCGCGGGTATGAAGTCTTGCTCGCAAGCGGTGTTTGCCAGTCTTATCGGCACTATCGTGTCGGGTACTTTTTTGACCCACGGTTTTACATGGCCCATTTATATTTTAGCTGGACTTGTGGTGGCGCTTTCTCATTGGACTGAACAGCACACAGCTGAAAAATTAATAGCGAAATAGCAATCCACATTGCAATATGATTTGCGTTTTGCGACGGCCAGACGCTTAAGCGCCCCACTTTTCTTTGAACGCACGTCTTATCGTTCAAAACATCGAATTATTGTCAAAATTCCCTATAAAACATGACCTAACTCATCTTCAGACGCTGATCTGACTCTTCTCACACGGTTAATATAAGTTATTAAAAATATTTTAGATTGGCATACTTCCTGATACTACTTAATGACAACCCTAGAGTAATTTGGTTAATAAGTTCAACCTTATTCGCTCAAGTAAAAATCACAATACGTCAGTAAGAGAGGTCGCCATGTGCGGAATATTCGCAGCCATTAATACAAATCAAGTTACCGATAATTTAATTTCAGGGCTTTCGTCACTCAGTTATCGTGGCTACGATTCGGCTGGCCTCGCGGTGATTAATAACGGACGAATTGAACGTCGTCGCGCTTGTGGAAAGCTCAAGGCGCTATCGGATTTATTAAAAATATCGCCCATGGATGGCCATATAGGAATAGCCCACACGCGATGGGCAACCCACGGCTTGCCCATCGAAAAAAATGCTCACCCTCATATGACGGCGCGTGTGGCTGTTGCTCATAACGGCATCGTTGAGAATTACGATCATCTCCGGCGCTTGCTGGAAGCCAGTGGTTATATTTTTGAATCCGACACCGATAGTGAAACCATTGCGCAATTGATTACGTATTATTTAGACCTTGGCATGAGTTCTGAAAAATCGTTATGCCGAGCGCTTTCTGAAATCGACGGCAGCTTCGGTGTGGTGGTCATTTTTAGTGATAACCATCAACAGCTGTTTGCCGCCCGTAAAGGCAGCCCACTGGTTATCGGTCGCTCTGACGATGGTTTTTATGTTTCATCTGATGCGAATGCTTTTGATCAAAAAGTGAAGTCGGTCAGTTATTTAAAAGACAATGATATTGCGCGGATCTCCTTGGATTCATTTTCTGTATTCAGTCTAAAAGGCGGACGCGTTGACCGCACGTTTCAACCCAGCAATCACAATGTTTGTGAGATTGGCAAGAAGGGTTACAAGTACTATATGGAAAAGGAAATTTTTGAACAACCTGCGGTGTTTGAACGAACGTGGCAGCATTATTTCAATATTAAAAATCAGCAATTTCAGTTACCCAAGATTCCCTTTGACCCTAAATCGATTAACCGAATGTCTATTATTGCTTGTGGTACCTCATATTTTGCTTCGATGATGGCAAAATACTGGATAGAGCAAAACACCAATATCGCTGTGGATATTGATATCGCCTCTGAGTACCGTTACCGCAGGACACCGGTCGATAAACACAGCCCCGCGTTATTTATTTCACAGTCTGGCGAAACCGCCGATACCCTCGCGGCATTAAACCATGCCAAAAAATCAGGCCAAGCCTGTTTATCGTTTGTAAATGTATTGACCAGCACCATGGCAGCGGAGTCCAATGCGGTGCTTCCCACCTTGGCTGGGCAGGAAATTGGAGTGGCTTCGACTAAAGCATTTATTTCTCAGCTCACTACCTTATTGGTTTTTACGTTAGCCATTCGGGAGATGAAAACACAGAATAAAACACCTCCCAGCCTTATTGAAAATATGAACAATTTTCCTGCGGTAATGAATGCGTTTTTGGATAATGTTGAACCGATCAAAAAAATTGCTTACACCATTAAAGATGCCTCAAGTATTTTGTATCTGGGCCGTGATATCGCTTACCCTTTGGCAGAAGAGGGCGCCTTAAAACTCAAAGAGATCAGTTATATCCATGCAGAAGCTTACCCTGCTGGCGAGCTAAAACACGGCCCGCTTGCGCTAGTTGATGAATCTATGCCGATTGTCTTTATTGCTCCCCCTAATGGCTTACTGCTGAAATCGCTATCCAATTTACGTGAGGCCGCATCGCGCGGGGCGAAGATTATATTGATTAGCAATGCCGATGGCATTGATCGCGTGAAAGATTTTATTGAGCATGCGATCGAAATGCCGGAGGTGGATCCACTTCTTGTTCCTATTTTATATACCATACCCTTACAACTCCTGGCTTATCACGTGGCGCTTTCGAAAGGTAACGATGTTGATCAGCCTCGTAATCTCGCCAAGTCGGTAACGGTGGAGTAAGTTTGATGAGCTATCACCGTATTCATGATTTTCGTGGCTGGGTAAAAACCAGCCCCAGTCCAATCGCGCGATGCCTCTATCAAACGCTCTATGAATTACGGGCTTTTGATCTACCGGCACCCAAATTTATTTACGAACCTCTTTATTCCATTTATAAGTTTGTTGAGGCCATGCTCGAAAACACTCTACGCGTACTGCTGTGGACGCCGATGTTTAAATCCCAAGTGGAGTATGTCGGGCGTTATCTCTATTTATTCGGGGGAATGCCCTACATGGCTGGGCCGTTACATATTGAACTGGGTGATCACTGCCGCGTATCCGGTAAAACAACCATAACCGGACGCTCCGTTTCGCACATAACCCCCACACTGAGCATTGGTGACAACTGCGATATCGGTTGGATGACAACGATCGCCGTCGGCAACACCATTCGTTTGGGCAACAATGTAAGGTTGGCGGGCCAGTGCTTTTTAGCCGGCTACCCCGGTCACCCGCTCAATGCAAAAGCACGTGCGGAAGGAAAACCTGAGGAAGATTTTCAGGTCGGCGATATTATTTTGGAAGATGATGTTTGGCTTGCCACCGGCGTTTCGGTAATGGCTGGCGTTACCATCGGGAAGGGGACGATAGTCGCGGCGCAAAGTGTTGTAACCCACGACCTGCCACCGTTCGTATTGGCCGCTGGCTGCCCTGCTCGCGTTGTTCGTGCTCTTGATGCGGGCGATAAAAAATGATGAACGAGACCGTTATTTTACACCCAAAATATTTGTCTGATAGTTTATCGTCAAAGCACTATTCAACCAATAATGTGCACAAACGCGATCTCGTTGTTTTTGGTGAAGATTGGGGAGGCTTACCCAGTAGTACACAACACTTGATTCGTCATTTAGCGAAAGATAGAAAAGTATTGTGGGTCAACTCCATCGGTTTACGATCTCCACGATTTTGCGCCCATGACATTAATCGCATCGTAAAAAAGCTAGGTCACTTCATACAACAATCTTTCATAAAAAATTCTAAACCCGCTGAAACAAAAGAATTTCCGCACAATATATTTGTGATTAAGCCCCTGAGTATTCCTGCGCCTAGCTCACAGTTTGCACGAAACATTTCAGCCGAACTTCTGAAAGTTCAGATAGTGCCATACATGAAACGCTTGGCTCTGCACGATCCCATTCTGTGGAGTTCACTGCCTACTACCTCGGATCTGGCCCCCCTGCTTCCCACTACGTCCCTTGTGTATTACTGTGGCGACGATTTTTCCGGATTAGCCGGCGTCGATAACCAAGTGGTCGCCCAACATGAAGAAAAATTAGCTGAAAACGCCGATTTGGTAATTGCGGCGAGTAAGTATCTCGCCACTAAGTTTGCTCCTCATAAAACACACGAGTTGCTGCATGGTGTCGATTTTAATTTGTTTTCTCAGCCATCTGCTCGTGCAAGTGATTTGCCCAAACGTTCAAGACCGACCGCAGGGTTTTACGGCAGCCTTTCGGAATGGCTCGACACGGACCTGCTCTTGACGGTCATTGAAAAGCTTCCCAATTGGAACTTTGTTTTTATCGGTAAAGAGTCTGTCGATTTAAGCCCGTTAAAAGCCCGTAAAAATACATTTTTCTTAGGCCCCAAGGAACACGCAGCATTGCCCCGTTACAGCCAGCATTGGGATATTTCGCTATTACCCTTCCGAGATAACGAGCAGATAAGGGCCTGTAACCCACTTAAGCTACTGGAATATTTGGCCGTGGGTAAACCCATTATCGCCACACGTTTTCCAGCTGCCGAATACCATAAGGGGATTATTCAGTGTACCAATACACCCGATGAATTTATTACCGCCATGAAGCTCGGTTATCAGGCTGCGTCATTGCCGTTTTTCTCACACGCTCTGCAATCACGTATTGGGAACAATACCTGGGAAGAAAAATCCCGGCAGGTATCGCAATGGTTGGACGCGCTATGAATGGTATTGCCTACCGAGTGTATTGCATATTGCACGGCGGGTGGCGACGCCGGTACACGATTGTTATCCCCATCCTTATTTTTCCCATTATTGGTTTACTTGTCGGCATTAGCAGCCCCAAACATTACAAAGCCCATACCAGCATGCTGATTCAGGAAACGGCCAAGATGAACCCGTTTTTGGAAGACTTTGCCGTTTCATCCATGCTAAAAGAACGCGTTGATGCGCTTAATACTCTTCTGCACAGTCGGCACATTCTTCAAGCCGTTGCCTTAGAATTGGAATTAATTAATTCAGATACGAGTGACACCCAACGCGATTCTATCGTCGCTCAGCTTTCGTCGAGCCTCACGATGAAAATGATCGGTAAGGATTTAATTCGTATTGATCATACCGCCTCCGATGCGGAAAAAATGGAGGCGTTTTTACAGTCGGTCACTATCCATTTTATTGAGCAGTTACTCGCACCCGAGCGCTCTTCGATCACCGATTCGGCAATTTTTCTCAATGAACATTTGGAGCGGAGACGTGCGGATTTAGATATTGCAGAACAAGCGTTATCTGACTTTAAATCGGAGCACGCAGAAGCCTTGCCTGAATTGCACAGCATGAATATCACACGGCTCAACCAATTGAGGCAATCCTTAGCGGAGCACGAAGCCGAATTTGCCGGCGCGGTGAAAAATGTGAGCGGTATTAAACAGCTGCTTTCGCAAACCAACCCCGTCATCGCGAAGCTTGAAGAAGCGATTGTAGAAAACCGCAGTAATCTGGCCTTACTCCGTGCGCGCTACACCGATAGGCACAGTAAAGTGCAGGCGGTGAAGCGAACGCTTCGTCGTTTAGAAGCCGAACGTGTCAATACTATTGAAGTTACGGAGCGCATAGTCGATGAAGATACCTTGTGGAATATTGCGATATCACGTCAAAACAGGGCCGCTCAAAATAATAATCAAGAACAAAATAGTACAGATAATCCAGATGCTCATCCCATATTGATTTCCCAACTCACTAACTTGCTCACGGCTAAACGAAAAGCCGACGGGCTGGATGACAACATATCCCGATTGAAGTCGCTGATTCTCAACCTGAAGAAAAATGTCAATAGCTTTGGTGACAAGGAAAATCAATTGATCCGCTTACAACGGGATTTAAAAGTCAAACGTGATATCTACGAAGAACTGCTGCAACGCTATGAGATGGCTAAGGTTACCGGGTCGTTAGGACGGTTTGAACAAGCCAAACGTGTGAAAATTATCGACCGCCCTTTCACTCCGACCGCCCCCAACAACATTCATTTTATTGTGTTTTTTATTGCCGGTATTTTTGGCGGGCTATTTCTCGGGTGTGGGTTTGCAGTAGTACTGGAATTGTGTGACACCACGGTTCGATACCGCAGTACGCTCGAAAACATTACTCAGGTTCCGATTATCAGCCGTATCCCTTGCATTAAGGAAAGTGTGTTTTTTTCAGAAACTGAAACCTTTCAAGAATCGACAATAAGAGGCTCCACTGTATGAAAACAGTTATTCAAGTCGTTCAGCACCTATCCCCAGGCGGAATTGAAGTAATGGCCTTAGAGCTAAAAAAATGCAATCAAAAAAATATGCGTATGTTGATTGTCAGCCTCGAAGGCGAGAAAACCACATCGGTTCAGCAGTGGAAACGCTTAGAAGAATTTCAACACGACTTGCTGTTTATGAACAAACAACCGGGATTCGACTTTACACTCATTCCGCGTTTAGCTCAGTTATTCAAAAACAGCGGTACTGAAGTCGTCCACACGCATCATATTGGCCCGCTTATCTACGGCGGTATCGCGGCACGGCTCAGCGGAATAAAACGTTTGATACATACTGAACACGATGCTTGGCACTTGAGCAATTTGAAACGCTGCTGCCTTGAGCGCATCACCCTTGCCATTACGCATCCGTATTTGGTGGCCGATGCCGATGTTGTCGCAGACCAAATGGCTTATCGATTAAAGAAAAAGGAAGTGCATGTGATTAAAAATGGAATCGATGTGGAACATTTTTGCCCCGGTGACGAATTCCGTGCGCGACGCCTTTTAAAACTCCCTATTGATGTAAAAATTGTCGGTTGCGCCGGTCGCTTAGAGCATATCAAGGGCCAATCGCATTTGATCCATGCTTTACGAAAACTCGATGAGCATATACACGTGGCATTTGCAGGAGATGGAAGCCAACGTGAATATTTAGAAAGCCTGAGTCGCCGACTGGGTTTGGAAAATCGGATTCATTTTTTAGGTTCGATTGATGATATGCCCTGCTTTTATCAAGCCATCGATGCGTTCTGCTTACCGTCGCTGCGCGAGGGTATGCCTTTGTCGGTTCTCGAAGCCCAAGCTTGCGGTATACCCGCCGTCATTAGCGATACCGGCGGAGCCAAAGAAGCCTTGTGCCACAACTCCGGTTATCTCGTGGTACCCGGTGATAGCCATGCAATAGCCAGGGGCTTGAATAAAATCCTCAACGATACTAGCAATATTAATCCGCGCGTCTTCGTTGAAAACGTCGCGAATTTGAAAACCATGGCCAAAGCCTATGCTGACCTGTGTAAACCCGCTGGAGAAGCCGCATGATTATTGAAGCCATTACCTTATTTTCGATTGCCATGGTTTTATACCACCATGCTGGCTACCCTGTTTTGTTAAAGTTGGTCCTGCATTTTTCTCACCCGAAACCCCACCCGCACCCTCACCTCGATATAGATCTTGAGCACGAGCCTCCTAAAGATCTGCCGTCAATTACCATCATTATTCCGGCCTATAACGAGGAAAAATATATTGCCGAAAAGATTCGTAACTTAGCTTACCTGAATTATCCCAAAGATAAATTCGAAGTTATCATCGCTGCCGATGGCTGCAGAGACAAGACGGTTGAGATTGCGATAAAAACCAATCGGGAATACCTATGCCGTAATTTACGCGTAAAAATCATTGAATTCCCCGTAAACAGAGGCAAGGTCGTGATTTTAAACGCACTTGTTCCCCAGGTGAAAAACGAGCTAGTGGCCCTCTCCGACGTTTCATCGATTATCTCTATTGATGCGCTCAGTGTGAGTGCCGAACGTTTTATGGATAGTACCGTTGGCGGTGTTAACGGCAACTACCGAATACTCAACCCCGGATCCACAGGCGAAGCCCGTTATTGGGAATACCAACGGGCGCTACAGATTGGAGAGGAAACACTTGGCTCCTGCCTTGGCGCACACGGTGCGTTTTATATGATACGCCAACGTTTATTTGAGCGTATCCCCAGGGACTCAGTCAACGATGATTTTATTATTCCGATGAATATCATCGCGAAAGGCTACAAAGTTGTTTATGAGCCTCGCTTGAATGCGATTGAACTTGAACAAACCAGCGATGAACAAAACTGGCGGCGCCGTCTGCGCATCAGTTTTGGCAACGCGCAGCAGGTAGTGTACTTGCATAAGTTATTACACCCTAAATATCGCGGCGTCGCCTTTGCTTTTATTTCAGGTAAGGCCCTTCGGCTAACGATGCCATTTTTTATGATGAGCAGTTTGTTTGGTAGCGCTACGTTAATGGCCCAACCTTTATTTTTATTCTTGGCTATATCCCAGGCGGCCTTGTACCTTGCCGCTTTAGGGACGCAATTATTTCCGTTATTGCAGAGGAATCTGTTGCTTAAAACCTTGCACTATATCGTATTGGGACATGTTGCCAATTTTATCGGCGGAATGGCTTTTTATACGGGAAGAAAACTTAACTCTTGGTCTTAGACTTGCAGTAAAAACGTATGAATTTGCATTATGAAAATTTGTATTGCGTATGAATATTTCCCATAAATTTCGTAATACGCGTAATAGACAAAACCGTTACATGAGGGTAAAAACAATGGACGATTTAATGTTAATGAAGACACTGGACGACGAGCTTAACCACGATACCGTTATCCGCATGAAACGGGTGGCCGACATCATCATGGCCCTGGTGATTTTGCTCGTTACGGCACCGCTTTTCCCGCTTATTGCACTGGCAATAAGGCTGGATTCGAAAGGCCCGGTTTTGTTTTCGCAAATGCGTATTGGTCTGTGTATGCCGATACAAACCCATCTTTTTTCGATGATAAAATTTCGGACAATGGTAACGGATGCTGAGGCCAAAAACGGTGCTGTGTGGGCGGCGAAGAATGATTGTCGCATTACGCGCGTCGGTAAGTTCTTACGACATACACGGTTGGATGAATTACCCCAGATGATTAATGTTTTGCGTGGCGAGATGTCGATAATAGGTCCTCGACCTGAGCGCCCAGGGTTTTACGATAAGTTGGAGACAGCCATTCCGTATTTCGCTGAGCGTACTTATGGGGTATTGCCGGGGGTTACTGGGCTTGCGCAGATTAATCAGGGCTATGATACCTGTATTGAGGATGTACGCTCTAAGCTGGGTTACGATTTGGCGTATTCTTTGGCGTTGAGTGATTTTGTATCTTGGTTGAAGATGGATTTTTATATCGCTTGGAAAACGGTTTTCGTGATGGTTATGGGGCGGGGGCAATAATGCGGGAATCATTAACTCTTTTTAATGTTTGTTCTTATAGGTTTTACTGAGTTCTTTCTCTTCTGGTAGCCCGCTAGAGCACTCCGGGAAGTGTTTTCAAGACACGCCACAAGTACGTCCATGTAGGCTCTGCACCGCCATCCATGGCGGAGCAAGGTCTTGCAAACACTTCCCGGAGTACTCTAGCTACGTGCGTGTATTAAAATATTTTGCAGCATTTTTATACTCAAAAAGTCGAGGATGCGGAAGATTAGGCAATGTATTATTCCTAGAATGTAGTGCGAAATTAGACGGAACATTCTGGAAATATCGAATCTATTTATTATCAATAAGTATCGATTAATATTAGTAAATAAATTTTCTTAAAGTTGGTAATTGCACTTAGTTGCAGTACTACGGGAAGTCTTTTCAAGACCATCTAATGCCATGGATGGCATTAGCTGAGCCTACAAGGATGTACTCGTGGCGTGTCTTGAAAAGACTTCCCGTAGTGCTAAAACGACCTCAACCATATGCACCCAACAACCCAGCGAATCACAGAACAGCACACCAACTAGCCCCTATAGGAAAACCCCAGAATAACTTCGCAATTTAATTCGCATGTTGCGAATGCAAATTAAGACTTTCCTTTTGCAAAATGGAAAATCCGCCCACGACATGACGTAACCCTTTGTTATTATTAATGTTTATTGATTTTCACAAGGTTGGCCCAATCTTCGCAACACCCTCTTTAGATGTGAAAGAGCGATAAGACTTCGTTCTACTTACAACCTTTAGCGATATGTGTTTTGGAGATAAGTATGCAAATTTCAATCAACCTCAGTTCTAACCACGACGTCATAGTTTCACTTAGCGGAGAATTCGACGCCCATGGCTGCCAGGAGATTCGAGATGAATTGGAGTGCGCAGCCAAGCAATGTGGAGGCGGAACCTTATACCTCGATTTGGCCGATGTGAGCTTTTTAGATTCGTCCGGTATTGGAGCAACAGTATTTTTATTTAAGCGCGTACGAGCCGTCGAAGGGAAATTGCATATTCTCAATGTTCGTGGGCAGCCACTGGAACTGATGTCGCTTTTACGCGTGGGTGAAGCCATTCCCCTAAGCGAATACGGTGATAATACATATCAACCCGCAGCCTCAACTATTCAGTAACCATGCTTACATTTCCTCTCGATTTTAACGTTTGTAAATATGCCAGCATTGTTGCTGTGTTTTTACAAGCTTGCGCTTATATACCAGAGCTGGGAATCCAGGGTAGCGGTGGAAAAGCAGAAGTACGCCAAGGAACATTTTTAGCCATTAATGCACATCATCCGGTGAAAACTGCCCATATACTTCGGTTGGATTGGGAATCGCAGAAGCATTTATTGGATTTGCTAATTTTGCAAGGCGCCAATCGTTGCTACCCCGCTAGTGTAAAGGTCGCCGATGAAAGACAAACGCGCATTGTGCGAGAACTCGTCGCAGGGATGGTTTTCGATGCCTCAAACAATTTGCTGATTCAGCGTGAGCAACTCGCTCGCTTAGAAGTCGAATTGAATTATGTGAATAGATTTGATACTTGTTACCCCGATCACGATAGCACACCGGAGCCTTTGGTCGTCGACAATGATGCGTCGACACGCAGTCATGATTCTTTAAGCAACGAAATAATTCAACTGCTTAATAGCGATAATCAATTCCCTTTTAATTCTTCAGAAATTAATCCCAAGTACCAGAACCGGTTAATAAAAGCAGTCGATCTTTTGATTCAAGTCGCTGACTACGTCTTAATAATTTCAGGCCATGCGGATGAAAGGGGTTTGGAACCCTTCAATATGTCGCTTTCTCAACGCCGCACCCAGGCCGTTACTCAGTTCTTAGTCATTCATGGTTTAGCGGAGTCCACAATTATTGAACAGGTATTGGGTGAGAGTGACCCTTTATTTTCCGGGGACAGCGAAGCGATTTATCAGGTTAACCGCCGTGTGAATATTCGTTTACTGACGGCGAGCACTCAAGGGCTAGGGAGGTAAGTATGTACAGGTTTACACAGTTTATTCTTGCTCTATTACTGTTGCCGGTGCTGAGCACGAATGTTTTTTCCGAACCAGAAAGTGCTGAAACCAAAGAATCCAGTTTATCCTCTCAATCGGAATACCGTGTTCAAATTGGCGATATTATTCGTGTGTCGCTGCCTGGTGAGGAGAGTATCGACACGACCTTTGATGTCGATACTTTGGGACGTATTTACTTACCTGAAGTGGGCGCTTTTAAGGTCGGCGGTACCTTGGAGTCATCTCTGGAAGCGAATGTTCGCCGTATTTTATCGCCCATTTTTCAGGATTTAATTAATCTACATGTTTATGTCTATAAACGTCAGGTTTTGGTAAATGTTTTGGGTTATGTCAAAAATCCTGGTGAAGTCATTTTAGCGGCCAACGCTAATATCCAACAAATTGTTCAGGCTGCTGGCGGTCTTCGCTCCGGTGCACAGCTCGATAAGTTACACCTGAGGCGCGATGGAAAAATTATCAATTTGGATTACAAGCGCTATTTGGATACTGGGGATCTTGACTTGCTGCCGCCGGTGCGTTCGATGGATGTCTTGTTTGTTCCCGCCTCGCCCAAAATAGGCAATGTGGAAATGGAATTTGATCTGGCGAAAATCGCGGATTCCGGTGATGCATCGGACGAGAAGCATGCTATTAAAGTGTTCGGTGAAGTGAACAGCCCCGGTAGTTTTTCATTTAAATCTTCGGGTTCTATTCTGGATTTTATTATGCGCGCAGGTGGTGTAACGCGCTACGCGGGTGTGGAGCAAATCCGAATTATTAGTGAGGGCACGCCCACGTTATTTAACCTTAAAACCTATCTAGAAAGTGGAGACAGCGCTTTATTACCCGAAATTACGGCTGGGTCCACGGTATTTATCCCCCGCCAAGAGGAGGCAGTCAAATCCGGCGCGAATACTATTTATGTGATGGGCGAGGTGTTTCGTCCGGGAGCGTATGAGATTCCAAAGGAGGCTGGGTTTATGGATATTATCGCCAACGCTGGCGGCCCCACTCGCTACGCCGACTCACGCCAGATTCGTATTTTAAAATCGGACAATTCGGTAGTTCGCTTTGACCTAACGGCTTTCACCGAAGGGCTTGGAGAAACGACTATTCCTCATATTGAACCTGGCGATGCGATTTTCGTCCCGGAAAAAACCGATATGAATGAAAAGTCTTGGTTAAAAATTTCACCCGACCGTGCGGTGAGGGTCATCGGTGAAGTGGTCCGACCTAGCCGGGTGGAATGGTCTGAGGAAATGTCGTTGCTTGACCTATTAGCCCATGTTGGCGGGCCGGTATCGCGGGCAGATACCAGTAACATTGAGGTTTTAACCCCACAGCCAGACGGGTCGATTAAAAACACTCTCTTTGATTTGGATAAATTTATGACGCAGGGGCTTACTGACGATCAGTTACCCAAGATCGTGGCCGGTTCTACCATTCGAATACACGATTTACCCCAAGACCCTTCGGATAATAAGTCCCAGTGGGTGCGCCAGTCTTCTGCAAAATCCATTTATATTTTCGGTCAGGTCGGTGCTCCGGGGCGCTATATGTTTACCAACAATCTTAATTTTTTGGATATTTTATCAGCGGCTGATGGCCCCACGAAAGATGCCGATTTACATAATATTCGCATCAGTCATCGCAATGGTAACCAAGCAAAAGTAACGAAGCTTAATCTAGCGTTGTATTTTGAAACTGGCGATGAGCATTTACTACCAGACGTAAAAATGGGTGACACTATCTATGTACCGGAGAAGGAACGCTTATGGATAGACCATTCCAAAGAAGCCACGGTAAGGGTACTTGGCGCAATTCACAAACCCGGTCGTTATCGTTTTAGCGATAATATGACGATTCTTGATCTATTAGCCGAAGCCGGTGGCCCTGACAATAACGCACAAATTACTAAAATCGCTATCGTTAACGTTTCATGCTGTAAGGACCAGGCACGTATATTTAATCTCAAAAAATTCAGCCGGAATGCGAGATTCAGTGATTTACCTCTGCTACGCGAGGGCGACACCGTTTTTGTGCCCAATAAAAACGACAGTCGCGGCGCTAACATTCGTGAAGGCTTAAGCGACATATTGCGCTTCGCGTCCTTCGCGCTGTTATTGGGTTTGTAGTGTGTTTATTCCGGCCCAAAATATGGAGATCGAGCGAATTTACCACGATATGTGTAAGGCTGATATTCGTTCGGTGGCGATTACTTCTGCCACGGATCAGGAGGGCGTAACGTCTATTGCCCAGTCTCTAACTCAACGTTTTTTACTTTCTGGGCACACGACTGTCCTCGTCGACTTGAATTTACACCGCCCCAATTTGAGCACCGATCTGGCTTATAGCAATGAGCGAACTCCGTCTGTGGCCTTGGGCACTCCCAGCCTTGTCAGCTGTAAGGGCTGCCATGCATCGGTTATCGGTATTACCGTTCCTAAACAGCGAGCGGTCATTTTGAAGCTCCGCAATCCTGGAGAACTCGAACAATGCATTAAAGAACTGCACACGATGTTCGATTACATTATTTTTGATACCAATGCATTGAACCGCGTCAATAAACAAAATATCCCGGCAGAACGTGTGGCCGCAGCCTGTGATGGCTGTTACATGGTCGTACTGGCTGGGGTCACTGAGCAAAAGTATGTGTACAGCGCGGTATCAAAACTCACCCATAGTCGCGCGAATTTAATTGGCTGCATCGTCAACGATATGCGTAACCCACCGTTGCGTACGGAGTTAATTCGCGAGTGCCAGCGGCTCAAACCCGCCCTCAAATCAATAGCGATTTGGTTAGAATCCAAAATACTAAAGATTCAATTTTTAAACACGGAAGAGTGAACGATTAACCCGAGTGATTCAGCTATGCTAAATACATATTTTTATGATAACGCTACTCTCCGCATGATTGATCATACTCACGATAGCATTTTAATTGTCGACGATGAGCTGATGATATTGAATGCTCTTGAGCGCTTATTTCGTCGCTATAAGTTTCGTATCTTTGTCGCACAAAGTGGCGAAGAAGGCTTAAAGGTTCTGCAAAACGAGCAGATAGCCGTGGTCATTTCCGATATGACGATGCCAGAGATGGATGGCGCAACGTTCTTAAAGAAGGTCGCTGACAGCTGGCCTGAGACCATTCGAATATCGCTAACCGGTCATTCGGATATGCAGGGTACCATTGATGTTGTGAATAACGCCGGTATCTTTCGCTATATCAGTAAACCTTGGGATGACAATGAACTAATCGAAAACATCGAACACGCCTTTTCTATTTTTCACACGCAGGAACATAAAAACCTTGCCCAGGAAAAAACCCGCAAGAAGAACCAAGAACTCACACACATCAATGTTGAGCTGAAGCAAGAAGTCCTCAGTAAGTCATGCAAACTTGAAAAAACCAGCGATCAGTTAGCGAGCGCTTACGAAGGTGAACGAAAGCTACGATTGGCTCGCATGGAAGCCGAAAAACTGAATGAGGCAAAAAGTCGGTTTCTCGCCCATATGAGCCATGAAATGCGCTCTCCCCTTAATGCTATTCTCGCCATGAATAAATTGCTTCTTGACACGGATTTAACCGAAGACCAGCGCGAGCTGGGACGCCTTGCCTATGAGGGAGGGCAAACATTATTGTCTTTGATTAATGATATTTTGGATGTTTCTAAGATTGAGGCCAATAAGCTCGCCCTAAACGCCCAGTGGTTTAATTTTAAAGAGTCGCTTGAAAACATTTCAGAGTTAATGGCCAGTCAGACAATCAATAAACCCGTGGAAGTCGCCACGGTCATTTCCCCAGGAACCCCCTGTGAACTCTATGGTGATGAGGCCAGGATCAAGCAAATTCTCATTAACATTGTCAGTAATGCGATTAAATTCACCGAAAAAGGCGGGGTTTTTATTAAAGTATCACCCTATCAAGAGGGAATACAAATCCAGGTAAAAGATACCGGTATCGGTATACCAACCGACCAAAAGAATCATATTTTTGACGAGTTTTTTCAAGCGGATAACAGTGATACACGGAATTATGGCGGTACAGGCCTGGGGTTATCCATCTGTAAAAAATTGTTGCACATGATGGGCGGCGATATCAGTGCTACCAGCGAAGTTGGGGTGGGCAGCTGCTTTCAAGTTTATTTACCGATTAAGTCCAAATCGCCCATTGAAATCAGCCGCTCTTGTTCAAAGAAACATTTGGTTTATATCGATACTAGTAACGAAATCTTATTCAATGCGACTCGGGAACAGCTCAGTTTTTTCAATTGTGATGTGGTGTCCGATTTAAATATCCCTCCTAATTTGGATGGTTATGACAAATTTACCCTGATCAAGGATATTAAAGACCGCAACCTTAGCGCCGCCGATGTAAAAAATGCGTTTTGCGCATCGATTCAAGATAAGTCCGATTTATGTAAAACCAAACGCATTGAGATTATAGGGCTGATCCCCAACGATTCGATCGGTGAAATCGACCGACTAAAAGCCAAGGGATATAGTACGGTTTTGAGAAAACCCATACGTATCGATCAGCTAAAAGATGCTGTTATTGGCCAGGCACATGAAGAACCACATTCAAGGAAACAAGCACCTGTGTTACGTTCATCCGACCGGTCTAATACTGAAGGGGATTCTCTTCAACACGATATTCATATTTTGCTGGCGGAGGATTCTCCCGCGAACCAAGCCGTTGTAAAAGCTATTTTGAAAGATCGATACCCGCACATCGATATTGCCAGCAATGGCAAGGAGGCCGTCGATCGTGCCCGAAAGACTCCTTACGATGTGATTTTGATGGATCTATCAATGCCAATTATGGATGGAATTCACGCAACTAAGGATATACGCAAAGTTTCGGGCCCGAATCAAAATACCACCATTATAGCGATGACGGCCAATGCCTTTTCTGAAGATAGGCAACGCTGCTTCGCTTCGGGTATGAATGATTTTGTCAGTAAGCCCATTGATGTGACGAGTTTTCTGTCTTGTTTAGAGTATTGGGCCGGCGAAGCTCAGAAAAGAGGCCTGCGCCATAGCAACCGAAATAAAAACCTACAGCCCGCCGACGCTGAGCCAAAGCTCGAAGACGAGATTGTCGATAAAACAACCCTTCAACAGCTTGAAAAAGATACCTCGGCCACCGCTCTGCCGAAAATATTGGAAATATTTTATGAGGAAACCCTAGTTCGTATACCGAAGATGTTGGGGTTTTTCAATTCACAAAATTGGCAGGGATTACAAGATGAAGCCCACATTTTAAAAAGCAGCGCAGGCAGTTTCGGTGCTAAGGCCCTTTTCGAGAAAGCCAAAAACATGGAAGTTGCGCTCAAGAATCAAAATATCGAGAGGGTCAATTCGGAGATGGACGACCTGAATTATCTTGCCACTACCAGCATCGATATGATTAAGCACTACTGCCAACAACGCTCTGCGGAGCAGTAAACATGGAAAGGCCGCTGGTTAATATTGATATAGAGGGACGATTAGGTGAATTATCTTTAGCCCGCTCGACAATTGGATCGGCACTCAAGCTTGGCCATGTACAGGCCGATGTCCAGTCGTCTGTTCTTATTTGCTTTTCTGAAATCGCCACGAACGCAATCGAACACGGTCGCGCGAATAAAATAAATACGACCTTGGGCTTGCACTCGGATCGCTTATCCTTAGTTATTTCTGACGATGGATTACACCAAGATTACAGTCAAATAACATCTGATTCTCCGCTTGACCCTCTTCTTAAATTGGATACGCAACAGGAGAGTGGACGTGGATTACAACTGGTTGCAACACTAGCGGAATCCATAAGCAGCCGTAGGGTCAGTTCACAAAAACCATCTTTTCTTAGCCCTTTACTCGGTGAAAACTGGGCGCCGTTTCAAGATAACCAATGCAAGGAAAGCCAGAGTGCAGACAACCAGGGCTATACAGGTAAGCAAGCGCACACACTCCACTGTATTAACGAAACCCGACTCGTATGGTCTCTGCATCCTATAGACAACCGACAATGCGCCTTGTTAGTCGATGATGATCGCTCACTTACAGCTCTGTATGAAAGCTACTTGGAAAATGAGTATAAGGTTCTCATTGCGAATAGCGGGGCATGTGCAATTAAGCTGTTAAATGAGCACCCCGTAGATATTGTGGTTTCAGATATTAATATGCCCGAGATGAACGGGATTAAACTGCGCGAAATCATTGGGCAAAATGAAAAGACGGCCAGTATCCCCTTTGTATTTTTGACCATGGATGACAACATCGACACCAACAAACACGCAATCCATTTAGGTATTGATGACTTTATTTTAAAACCTGTCGATAAGCACACATTACACAGTACGATTGAGCGAGTACTAACTCACTACAAACGTCTTTCAAACACTCTCAACACCCGAGTTAACCAGCAAATTTCCGCAGCGTTAAGCCCCTCTCTTCCTGAGGAAGTATTTGGCTGGAAAATTCGAATTGCGTCGCGTAATACGGGGACCGGTGGTGGTGATTTGGTGGTTTTTCACCAGGGAGAGAATGCGGCCTATATCGCGCTAATGGATGTGATGGGCCATAACGATACCGCTAAGTTTTTTTCTTACGCCTATGCAGGTTTCGTAAAGGGCGCCATGCTTGCACTCAAGGAAGAGCAAGTGCCAACAACACTTTTAGAAAACCTTTCTCATCAAATTCATTCGGATGCCTTGCTCGGCCAAACTTATCTCACGTGCTGCATAATAAAAATATCAAGCCAGGGCGTTATTGAGTTAGCTTCGGCTGGACACCCTCCCTCCTATTTCATTCCGTGCAAGCCTAAAACTAAAACGGATACTGATCTTATGCACTCGTCCACCTCCCAAGAAAGTGGCGCCTTAATTCCAATTCATGGTTCGGGCATGATGCTAGGTTTGCTGCCGTCGCAAGTTTACACATCGACGCCGCTAACGCTACAACCGGGTGATCGCCTTGCCATGTATACCGACGGATTAATGGAAGGGGCTAGCGATGAACAGGGGCGAAATCTCTTAGAGACGGAGATTTTAAACGAGCTAAAGATTTCACAAGGCCAGTCGTTGGACGACAGTTTGAAAAATAGCATGCAAATACTCGATAAGCACACAAATTACTGCCCACCCGATGATGCTTTGCTAATCTTAATGGAGCGATGCACCCCAGAATCATGAGAGGACGAATAACGTGCGGGATAAACCCAAAGTACTGCTTATCGAGGATAGCGCCTCCCTTGCCGCTGTTTACTGTGAGTATTTAGTCGATGAGCCGATCGAGCTTATTCACACTGATAGCGGACTGAGAGCTAAAGAGATTATCGCTAGCGAAACACCAGAAGTGGTATTGCTCGACCTGAAGTTACCCGATATCCCCGGCGAGGAAGTATTGGAGTGGATGCAACGCGAGGGAATTCCCAGTGAAACGATTATCATAACCGCTCACGGTTCCGTTGATATCGCGGTGGAGATGATGCATTTAGGAGCAAAGGACTTTCTTCAAAAACCTTTCGATGCGCGCCGCCTGATTACAACCCTTAGAAATACTCTGGAGCGAAACCGTCTTCACGATATTGTTTCCAATTTTTCGAGCACCTTTGAACGCGACCATTATCATAATTTCATTGGGGCCTCACTTTCAATGCACGCGGTCTATCAAACTATCGATGCTGTTGCGCCAAGTAAGGCGACCGTTTTTATTACGGGCGAAAGCGGTACAGGCAAGGAGGTCTGTGCAGAAGCGATTCATCGTCAGAGCCGCTGCAAGGATGGTCCTTTTATTCCCATAAACTGCGGGGCTATTCCAAAAGATCTTATGGAGAGTGAGATTTTTGGGCATGTAAAGGGGGCCTTTACCGGCGCCGTAGCCGAACGAAAGGGCGCCGCATCGATGGCCGACGGAGGTACTTTATTTCTGGATGAAATTGGCGAAATGGATTTTGACTTGCAGACTAAGCTTTTACGCTTTATTCAGTCTGGCAGCATTAAGAAAGTCGGGGCGAGTAAAGAAGAGTTAGTCAATGTTCGCTTTATTTGCGCAACGAACCGCGACCCTCTGGACGAGGTGAATGCAGGCCGTTTTCGAGAGGATTTATATTATCGTTTAAATGTCGTGCCGATTCATCTTCCGCCACTAAGGGATAGAGGCGACGATATCATTTTACTCGCCCAGCACTTCCTCACTTTGTATGCTGAGGAAGATGGAAAAGATTTTAAACATTTATCCACTGAGGCGGAGATGTGTTTACGATTATTTCAGTGGCCCGGTAATGTCCGACAGCTGCAAAATGTGATTCGCAATATTGTTGTCCTCAATAATGATGAAATAGTGAAGTATGAACATTTGCCGCCGCCGCTCGATACAATACCGTCCCGAAAACAGGGCGTCAGCAATCGTTCAAATACAGAACCCGAACCTCGCGTCAGCATTAGCAACGCTGACGGTATCCGCCCACTGGCCATTGTTGAGCGCGAAGCGATTGAGCAGGCGATTGTGTATTGCGATGGAAATATCCCAAAAGCAGCCGCGCTACTGGATGTGAGTCCGTCGACTATTTACCGAAAAAAACAAGCTTGGGCCGATTGATTGCGCTAACAAACAAAAATTTTCTTCGATTACTAGCTTACTTATAGAAAAATCCGGTTCACGAATAAAAATGGAATCTGCGTAGGTCTTTCACTATCGTATTCTAAATAAAGCGAATATTTTGAGGGGGCTTAGCTCTTCTGTGTTCATCCGTTGAGTTCACCTGCTTCGCTCTCCTATTTCTATCGTCTGTGCTCCCACGTTCATTACGCAAATGACGACTTTAAAAGTTATTTTCCCTAGAACTTGCTTGTTAAACTCTTAAAAAATCATTTTTTTTGCCAATTCCTTTCCAAAACCACCTTATTTTTTGCTGATTTACTAATATTTATCGATATTATCTGTACCTCTTGTTAGGTTTAATGAGAATATACGCCCGGCAGGCAGCCAATCTGAACTACTATCTAAGAACGCACCGTTAAGAAAGGGTTTTACACGCATGAATATGCACCCATTGAAAGTCATTGAATACCAATCTAAGTTTATGGCTACGGTCAAATTTTCGGGTGGAAACTTTGAAGTATTAGGCGGTCGGCCAGACAAAGTAAGATTGAACACAGCAAAAACCGAATCGAATTTTTGTTATGTAAAAGATATTCACACGAACGATGGCGTAAAGCTCATCCTATCTCAAGGCAATTGGGTTCCCGAACAAGACCTGAGCCCTACTGCTCCCCCCTCTAGCAACGAAGCATAAAGTCACGCCTCAATACCCACCTCTTTCTCCTCATTCCTATGCTCCACAACCTTTAGCCTTCTACAGCCCATCGCATTATCTCACTGCGCGTCCATGAATATTCCATTGGGTCATCGTCCGGTGAATATTGCCAAATACTCATGCCTAATTCGTTTACATCGTTAGCAAGCGCTATATCCGTGGTCATCTGTCCATTTTTTAGCGGGGCATTTAATAGGCAATCATCGTATTGTATGTTTCCGTCTTTATCTCGATGACAAATATTGATGTAGGCACGGCGATATTTTAACGATTCTATTTCCACTTGTATTTGCAATGTCGATATACCCCGAAAAAGAAAATCCTCACGGCTAACAAGATTCATAGAGGTTACGCTCTCTGAGCTTTGCTCTTCACGGCTATATTCGTTACCCGAATCACTAGACGCTTCAACATTATCGTCATTGCCCTCGGTTAACATTTGACTATTGACCGAAGTATTGGAATTGTTATCGGTCGAACTGCTTCCTCCCCCACCGCACGATACGATGACTCCCGTACTGCAGAATAGAACCGCACCAACACCCATCATTTTTCGTAATTTCATCATTTTAGCCTCAATTATTTTCAACCACCAAACCTTGCTGAGCCTGAGACCTCACATACCAGGTGACTTGTGACTGTCCATTCGATTCAACATAATCTTCAAAATTCGGATACGCATCAACGATGTCAACACTTTCGTAGGGGTGGGACCACAACGTCGGCATCTCGATAGCCCAAGGCATGTTGTTAGCCGATAAAAAGGTTAAGCCATTTTCAATATCCGATTCGTCATCGCTCATTCCCAAAAAGGCTGGGTTGAAACGCGGCGAAACCTTATTGTTTTTAAGATGTATTTCCAGTCCTCGACCAGGATGTAATCCAATATCATCCCCATGATATAAATCCGACGTGGCGAAGATAAAAGGGTTAAGTAAGTTTTCAGGGGAGCTTTGTGCGGGAACAGATTCAATGAGCGGCACGCTTACTAAGAAAATCATTTGCTGGTTTTGAAGACAGCCCGTTTCTGTACGAAAATACAGACAGTTTGATGAATGCAGTACACCGTCCCATAGATCATCAAGCACAACGATTACGACATCTTCTGAAGGTAAATTATCTTCCAATGCGGAAGTCGTTTGCAGTACGCCGTTCAATTCAAAACGCATCATGCTTTGATTGACATTATTTGTGGCAACACCGTCCAACTGAACTGCGAAGCCATTATGATAAGACGCACCCAACGCTAATAAATGGCCTTCAACATCGTAACGAATCACTCGATTATTGCTGTCAATAAAACGGCGGGTACGAAAAGCCATGACCACGTCGTTCATATCGTAGTCGCCGAGGTGAGGCCAATTGTCTTCATAGGCTAGGGTGACAAAGTTATTTGAGCTTGGGTAGCTTTCTATCGTAAGCCCTGTCTGGGTTACCGTAATGGGATAATCTTCTACTTCACCATCCGAGACTCCGCCCGTGGGCCCAATATCTTCTGTGGATGAGTAGCGAAAACGCGCCCACGTTGAACCTTCCACTGCGTCGAGGGGGACATCGATTAACAATCGGTTTTCACCATCGGAAAGAGATATGTTTTCCAGAGCGGATTCTGTATCTTCAAACTGACCGTTCTGGTCCCAGTCGATCCAAACGTTTAGTACGCCTTCACCGGTCGCACGTACTTGCAATAAGGTATCCAGTCCCGACTCAAACCCGGTCACAATATCAACGCCATCATCGATGCCGCTGACATTGTCTCCGAGGTAAAGATCTGCGGAAATTTCATGACGTGCTCCGTTGTTTTCTATGTCCGTTCCATACGATGCAGGTGCGTCGCCAAAGTCTACTGTTGCTCCCTCGGGGACAATTTCAGCTAATGCGCAACGCGCGCCATCATTGTTCGATGAGGCGGGACCAAACGCAAAGAATTCAGCGGTAGGTTGCGCATCTGTAACGTCTATACGAAAAATAAACCCATCGCTATTGCGGCTAATATAGAAGTTCTCATCCACATCGAAATACACCGCGCCAAAGGTTCCGCTTTCGCCTACATTGCCCAACTGAGTGGAACTGCCATCATTTGCACTTATACGGACGAGAACTCCGTTACGATCGACGGAGTACAGGTAAGGGTTTGTGGGGTGAAAAGCAAAATCAAAGATTCGCAGGTCGAGTGAGGTGCCGTCGATAATCTGCTCAACACTCATATAGGAGGGGGAAGCACTATCAAGAACGGCTTTGTACAAGCCAAAGCTGCTACCGCGTTTATAAAAATAGTACGCGTTTTCCGTAAGTGACACATCGCCCACGTAGAAATTAGTATTGGGAATACCTGATACAGGGACAACTTCTACAGTAAAATCACTACCGAATTTAATAATGCTGCCAAATTCATAACCCCAACCATAAATATATTGGTCGAAGTTATTAAACCCCATCCCATTGATCTTCCCGGTTGTTCCCATGTTATTCGACAATTCTTCATAGAACCCTGTAGCCAGGTTTACGCCATAAATTCGCGCAACGCTATCTTGGATCAAGAAGGCTTCTGAAGGGCATTGATTAAAGGGTGCTGCATGAGCAGGGGAGGCGTTTATCGCCCAGAACGTAATGGCCACAACCCAATATACACTATGCCTGTAGGTGTTCTTTACTCTCATCAACCATACCCCTTTCATATTTTACTGTTGCATTGCTACCGTCTAATTTTTGGTGGGAAAGGCAGAAGATTAAATAACGTTTCACAGCATCTGCAGTACTCAATCCAGCGGCTCGGAAACGTAAAATTGAATAACCATTACGAAGTTTTCCGCGTTCGCTAAGCCTTTTCAAAGTCGATCTGTCGCTACATAACAATCCGCATAACCCACGATAGTTAGAGCATTTAACAGGCCAAGGGTAATTTTTCTTGCTAAATCAATGCCCTAGCTCTGCAGATAGCCTTTTGCAAATTTGTAGATTTGCAAAATGCAAAGCACTCCGCGAAAAGTAGCTCATCAATATTTCCGAATTGCATATTTAGGAGGATGTATAGGAGGGGTAATTGATGCGTTTTGAATAGTCGATACAAAAAGTTAACCTGAATCGACTAGATACAGCCAAAACCGGCTTAGAAAATGGCTGAATAATTATATTACCCGTCAGCTCTATTCCATTTTGCTATAGACAAGGATGTTGGCATGTTACTTCCATAGCTATAAGTAGATTCAAATAAAATACTGTCTATTTAAACCAACGAGATAGAGAAAACACTAAACCTTATGAGAATTATGGAATCACCACAAAAAGAAACCCGTGACGAATCCCAAGCTGAAAATCACACAGGGATTAGTAATGAAACTCAACAAAAAATTCTCTTCGTTGATGACGACCACCTTATTCTGACGGCATTAACACGATTAAGCCGTAAAAAAAATTGGTCGGCCACCACCACAGATTCAGCTGAGAAGGCTCTAGAGCTACTAAAAGAAGAGGCATTTGATGTTGTTGTATCCGATATGAGAATGCCGAAGATGTCTGGTGATGAATTTTTATCAAACGTAAAAGATAACCACCCCAATACGGTGAGGGTTTTATTGACCGGCTATTCGGACATTTCCGCCGTACAATCTGCGATTAACGGGGCAAAAATCTTTAACTATATCACCAAGCCTTGGGATGAAAGTCAACTTGACGCTACGCTTCAAGAAGCATGTTATGAAGCGGAGCGCTTGAAAAATTCGGAGAAACACATAGAAGACTCCAGCCGGAATAACCAAAAGCTGAGCCGACTCGCACTTTTACTCGATCGAAAAGTAAAAGAAAAAACAATCGAAGTCGATCAAGCCTTGGGCTTGCTTGAAAACCTTCAGACCCGAGCAGGGAAAGAGTTCTATGACTCTCTTAACGTTGTCACGTCGATGTTAGAATGGAAGGAAGGGCGAGATTCTGGACATGGCAACTTTGTTGCAGAGTATGGCGAAAAAATTCTCTCGTCGCTCAATGCGAAAACAGATGAAATCAAAGATTTAAAGTTAGCTGCTACCCTTCACCGAATCGGCACATTGTACTTGCCCGATGAACTCAACCTGAGACCGGTATTTAGCTTTGATTTTGAAGAGCGACGGCAATACCAACAATACCCGGCTTGGGGTGAGCTCGCTCTCGCAAACGCCGATGGATTAAAATGGATAGCGCACATCGTTCGTCATCACAGAGAAAATGTGGATGGCACTGGCTACCCAGACAAACTCATTGGAGATGAAATCCCTATAATTTCAAGGATTATTGCTGTGTTAGGGGATTTCTATGATGTTTTCAACGGTAGACTCGAACGGAATTTAAGCGGTTCTGTGGATGCAATCGAGTACATTCAGAAATGGTCTGGGAAAAAATACGATAAAGATATTGTTGAAACATTTCTCTCTGTTTTGGAGGGTTTTTCTGAGCATGAGGAAAAAAAGCAGTCAGTAAAAACATCTGAACTTACCGAAGGAATGGTTCTTGATAGCGATATTCGCGATAAAAATAATATTCTATTATTGAAGCAGGGCGTTAAAATTAGCGACTCGCATATCAAGCATCTGCAAGATTACGAAACGGCCAATAAAGAGGAGTTTAACATTCGCGCGTTAGCCGAATCTTAAATCTCCTTGCTCGTGATTGATTATCCTACCGATAAATCTTCATTACATATGTCCCCACAAAAAAATTGCATGTCATCGTTCGCCACAATCATGGGTATTTCGGCTATTTCGGCCAGGTGATGAATGCAGGTTTTCGGACTGCTCCAAAAAAGAAGCTTGGTAACGCCAGACCGACAAGCAACGCTTTTGACCGCGGGATGAATGAGGTCGACCAATGATACTTGCTTCCGGTATTCGGGAACGATTCCCAAATCATGAATATAAATCAGCTTTGAATTTCCTATTTTTTGCCTCAACGACTGACTCAAATCTAATACTCCTGAGCGCTGACAATATTCAACAGAATTGAACGCATCCACCATCTCTTCAAAACCGATGACTTGGAGCCAACAAAAACCAATAAGGTACTGCCCTTTCGGGTCCAAGCGCGCTAGCTCTATCGGAAGTGAGCGTGAAGCGATTATTTTCCGAGCAAAGCTTTACCCTTTCCCGTATAGAAACATTGTGTGAATTAGCCGATACGGATCTAGCAGAGTTGCTGGCGATGGCTGAACAGGAGCTGCAAAAAAAACAGTCGCTAACGATGGAGCAAGAACAAAGTATCGTCAATAACCCTAAGCTTTTACTCGTGGGGGTATGCATTATTAATCGTTGCAGTTTCAACGATATTTTAGCGCGCTATCAATTAAGCAAACCCGAGCTGATTGGCCTGTTTACCAAACTCGATTCCCTTGAGATCATTGAGCTATTACCGGGAAATCGCTACCGTTTAAAAATAGCCCCTAATTTTCATTGGCAAACAAACGGTCCAATACAACGCTTCTTTATCAAATCGTTAATGGGCGACTTTTTATCAGGGGAAATGTGTGGCATTGATAACAACATGAATTACGTATGGGGAATGCTAACCAAAGAGTCGGCTCGTGAGTTATCTCATAAAATCCGTCGACTCGTTGATGACTATGTCCAGCTTGCCGCACATGAAGCAAAAGTCCCGTTTAACGATAAACTCAGCAGCAGTTTATTGATCGTTTTTAAAGAGAGTTGGGAACCGAAGGCATTTCTGGATCAGTGCCGAGGGGAATAAACTAACGCTATTCAGCTACTGATATGTAGACGGTAATAATCGAAAAAAGCTATTGGAATTGACTTAGATACCGCTCTTGAAAGCCATCGGGATCATCCTCGAATGATTCAATACATTTTCGGCAAATACAAATGATGCCATTTTTCTCCTGTGGAACGAGCCTCAATAGCTTTTCAGGTACCTCATATGCAACGCACCAACAATCGGGGCCAGCATCCGCCATACAGCTATTGTCTGCGCCACACAAAGGGCAAAGGGATTCTTCAAAAGGAACTGGCATAGACTAATTATAACCGCCCTCGAAGCGATTGTTAGGACTCAACAATATCGTCCTTAAGGCTTAAGACAAACGCAACGATTTCATCACACTCTTGTTTGGGAACCTCTAATGCAGCCATCGTTGCCCCGGCATGACCAAGAAATACCGTCCAGTCACTTTCACTGATACCCATTCCAATGTGGGATAGTTTCATACCTCTTCCCGTGTAATAAACCGGGCCACCTGAGTTTGAACATAGAAAATCAATCAATAACTGCTTTTCCCGCTCAATGCCATCGTCACCACGGTTTTCCCAGAATCGCCCCAGCTGGGCATCCGCTTGTAGCCGAGGCAACAGATCATTAGTAAATCCGGCAATTCCATCATAGCCGCCTAGACGGGTATATAGAGAGTCATCACTCATTGGGCATATCCTCAGATAAACATTAGCGTAAATGTTTGGTTCAACTTCCTAACTATAGTATTGATATTCTAGATGACCACTAGCAAGAGAACAGTTATTGGAGCACACAAAGACCGTCGATACGATTAACGTAATGAGGAAATAGAAATCAGCGCACAGAGAACGTGCGCCATCTTTAATATGAGGCTGAGGACGATGGTTTTAACCGCTGGTCGACTACCAGCGACGAGGCAAAAAAGCTGAAGCGCCAAACAGTCGAAGGCCACAACGGGCACGCTTAATGATTGTTTCAAGCCGCAACCGAAACTCGCGTTAAAGCGAATTACCCCCCATAATCCCCAAGAGCTTACTCACTGCTTTCTTACCTTTTGCAGACAAAAGGATGGGAACAGCAAGCATTCTTCCGGGGTGAGCCGAAGTGTCTTTTTTAGCGCTTCTCGTTCCTCGCTTCACCAACTTTAAGCCAGGATTGGAGGTCTTACCCGTACTGAGAGATGTCACCATAGAGTTGATTGTAGAGTACTCTTTCGTTGAATAGTCACCACCGGCAATATCCACTACAGACTTTCCTTCATGCATTGCGATTTGAACGAGTGCACGCAACTGTCGAATGGTGGAGATGTCAGATTTTTCTGCTTCTAAAAATAAATCGTGAAGCATCATCAACTCAGGACTGTTGTTCACTAGTTCCGGCGGACCTGGAAGTGTTTTCTTTTTGAGATGCGATTGGCCCCGCACATTAACCAGAGCGTCTCCCGAAATCAGCATTTGGTCCCGCTTCTTTTTTGCCGCTGATCTAGCTTTGGGCATAGAGCCGTATTCTGGCACCGAAAACCATTCGGTATAAAACCCGCTTTTTTCTTTGGCCCCGGTAAACCGAAGCCATACACCTTTGGATCCAGGATAATTAACGACTGTTAAATATCGATCGCCAAGCTCTGCTATGTCTTTCTTTGAAAAGGACTTGTGTGTCATGTTGTTCTTTACCTTACTTAATTCTAGTTTTGAAACATTCTCTAGTGTCGCAAGTGAAAGAGAATTCCCTTAACGTACCACTCCTGCTCGCCTTAAATCCTTTTATAGAAAAGTTGGGCAAGCCTTTCTCATTACATCTACATCTACATCTTACAATCTTTAAATATAATACACATGTTACATTTATTAAATTTCGTAATCGATTTCACGTTCTTGGTTTTTAAGTGTGAACTGGTCCGCAAGTGCCCCGCACGCTTCAACATAATTGATGCCATTAAAATTACGAATGCGCGCTTTTTGCTCTTCGAACCATTGGCTTTCAAATACCACTTCGACTTCATTTTTCCCTAAATAATATTCTAATGAGTTTTCATCTTTAATTTGCAACCAGTACAAACTGCAATTATCGACGGTATAAGCCAACCCACGATCAAAAAGTTCATTCACCAAATTTTTTAATGCTGGATCTCTTTTTTCGATATTAGAGTCAATTAACTCACGCTTGTGCTGATGGCTTTCTTTATACCCAAAAGCGACTTTTGAATCCCTTATGTTTTTCAACCTTACTGCTATATATTTCATTCAACCTCTAAATTATTCGAGCCACTGTATTTTTTAATATTTATCCTAGCCAAGGCTGTCGCATAAAAACAAAATATGGCAGACACAACCCTTTTCGTTTCTCCTAAATTATATAAGGCGTCAAACTCAAAGTTATCTCAAATTCGTCCAGACACTAGATCTAACACCTATAAACGCTTTACCCTCAAAAAAACCGCTATACGGATTTCAAATAATATCTGTACGGACACATAAATACAAAACAAAACCACGCACATAACAGGCCTATAGGGCCTGGCGTACGAGGTTCTAGCGATATATCGTGCTGTGAAGGGATGGTACTTCTGCAACTAACTTCCGTATCATTGACAATATGCGAGGATTACAACGTCAAGTGACGCAGGCGTCATCTTGTAATAACCGTTCATTACCCGACTTGAGCCAAATTACCCTTGTCTTGTAGCCATGCTTTTCGGTCACCCGAACGTTTTTTAGCTAGCAACATGTCCATAAGTTGATACGTGTCATCACCCGATTCGATTGTGAGTTGAACCAAGCGACGAGTATCCACAGCCATTGTCGTTTCGCGTAATTGCAGAGGGTTCATTTCACCCAAGCCTTTAAAACGCTGAACATTTGGCTGTCCCTTTTTCTTTTCCGCTTCAAGGCGGTCTAAGACGCCTTGCTTTTCACTATCATCCAATGCGTAGTATACGTCCTGTCCTAAGTCTATTCGATAGAGGGGGGGCATTGCCACGAAAATATGACCCGCGTTGACTAAGGCTGGAAAATGCCTGAGAAACAAAGCACACAGCAGTGTCGCGATATGTGCCCCATCCGAATCCGCATCCGCGAGGATACAGACCTTGTGATAACGTAATTGTTCCAAATTATCGCAACCGGGATCAACCCCCAAGGCCACGGATATATCGTGCACTTCTTGAGATGCCAAAACCTCCGAGCTATCCACCTCCCACGTGTTAAGAATTTTTCCTCGTAGCGGCATAATCGCTTGATATTCTCGGTCTCGCGCTTGCTTTGCTGAACCACCCGCAGAATCACCTTCCACCAAAAACAACTCGCCCAAGGCCGGGTCTGCAGAAGAGCAATCGGCAAGCTTGCCAGGCAAGGCTGGGCCCTGCGTTATTTTTTTCCGCGCAATTTTCTTCGAAGAACGCACTCGTTTTTGTGCATTATTGATACAAAAGTCGGCAATTTTATCGGCTTCATCGGTATGCTGATTGAGCCATAAGCTAAAGGAGTCTTTTGACACACCAGAAACAAACGCCGCCGCTTCTCTTGATGACAAGCGTTCTTTAGTTTGCCCCGAAAATTGCGGCTCCGCTAATTTGGCGGAAAGCACAAAACAACAACTCGTCCAAATATCGTCTGGTGCTAACTTAACACCACGTGGAAGTAAGTTTCGAATTTCACAATATTCTCGCATGGCGTCGAGCAGACCTGTCCGTAAACCATTAACGTGTGTTCCACCTTGTGCGGTGGGAATTAAGTTCACATAACTTTCTTGGGTGACTTCCCCACCTTCTGGCAACCACTGAACAGCCCAGTCAACCGCTTCAGAGGTGCTACTAAACGAGCCAATAAAAGGCTCTGCAGGTGAAGTTTCCCAGCCTTGAGTTGAAGCGACAAGATAATCTTTTAAACCGTCTTCAAAATACCAGGTATCCGTTTCGTCCGATTGTTCATCGACAAAAACAACTTCCAAGCCGGGACACAAAACCGCTTTGGCGCGCAGTACATGGCGCAAGCGTGGAATTGAGAATTTGTTAGTATCGAAATACTTAGCGTCAGGCAGGAAACGAACGGATGTGCCGGTGTTTCGTTTGCCACAGGTATCCACCACCTCTAGATCGGAGGCTTTTAAGCCGTCTTGGAAACCAATACGGTGAACCTTTCCATCTCGACGAATCGTCACTTCTAAAATTTTTGATAGTGCGGTCACAACTGAGACGCCCACGCCGTGTAAGCCACCCGAAAACTGGTAGTTTTTACCGCTAAATTTACCACCCGCATGCAGTGTTGAAAGGATAACTTCAACTCCCGGCAAACCTTGCTCAGGATGAATATCTACAGGCATACCACGTCCATCGTCGGTTACAGTAACGGAATGGTCTTTATGGAGGGTCACATTAATTTTTTTAGCGTGCCCTGCTAACGCCTCATCAACACTATTATCGATAATTTCCTGAGCAAGATGATTAGGCCGCGTGGTATCGGTGTACATACCAGGGCGTTTTTTAACGGGGTCTAAGCCTGTAAGAACTTCAATATCTTCGGCGTTATAGTTGCTCATATATCACTCAAATGGAATTAATCTGGCGGTATTACAAGCGTAAACTATACACAGCTAGGGTCAAAATCGCGACTAAAATACAGATAAGCCTATGCAAATCTTTATTGCGGAATTGAAGCCGCGAAGTGATAGAATTTACTCAAACTCGAAACTTAATTTGGGTATGCTGCAAGCTCGATAAACCCGCAGCTCTTACTCATTCGGTAGAGACACTTACGCGTAGAAAATCTAACTAATCGCACTGACTAGGCGAGAAATATATGACGTGGCGGCGAAAGAATTGTAACAGGTACCTATCAATGCGCCACTCTTCTTCGAGAGCCCACCCAGGCAGCTACGACATCGTTGCAGCTCTTGCCAAGCGGGACAACTGCGCACTACGTCTAGCCGTGAGCGCTGGGAAGAAGTTGTACCTATAGAATTAGTTTGACGCGCTACACTTTTGACACACTAAACTAGAATATCGACAAGCAAAGGAACTCGGATATTATTTTTATGCAAAAACTGCTGATGTTTTTTTACTCATCGACCACTTCTCATCGTAAAATACGGCAACCCGCTCCTCTTAACAGACGCCGACCAGTTACGGACTACAGCGCTGTTGTTCAAGCTTATTGCCGTTCTACTTGCATAGCTATCATTTACTTAGTCGGGATCAGCCTCAGTACTCAGGCCTTGAGTGATGAATGCCTAGATGAGCGCACGCAAAATCCGATTTACGGAGCCGATTGTCAGTTTCTTAGCCTCAAAGAAGACCCCGCTAATAGCAACTCACGGACCCTAGACGTATACCTAACTCGGATTCCCGCCATTCAAGATAACCAAAAACCTCCCATATTTTTTATAGCCGGTGGACCCGGGCAAGCTTCCAGTGAATTAATAGCAATGTTTCGCCATCAATTTTCTCACTTATTGGTGGATCATGATTTTGTTTTTGTTGACCAACGCGGTACGGGAAAGTCGAACCCGCTTGACTGCGATATCGATCTACTCGAACACGCCGACAAAACCTTAAATGCTCTAGAAGAGCTGGCGCTAGAAAAACAACGCGAGTGCTTAAAGACTTACGACGGTGACTTAACTCGCTATACAACACCGTATGCGGTGCAAGATCTCGAAGCGGTGAGAAAGCACCTCGGCTACGACAAAATATTCCTATGGGGCGGGTCCTACGGTACGCGGGTAATTATTGAGTATTTGCGCTCGTTTCCATCCTCAATTGCCGGAGCAATATTAGACGGAGTAGCTCCCGTTAGTATTCAGCTTCCCGCTTTTTTAGAACGAGACGGCAGCCGCGCCCTTGGCCACTTGTTTGAAATTTGTCAATCTGACGCAGCGTGTGAAAAAGCATTTCCCAACCTTAGCGCTCACTGGCTAACCCTGCTCGACACGCTACAACGTAAATCCAGCATCGTCACGCTCACACACCCACGAACACAAAAATCACACCGAATTTATATTGACGATCAAATTATTTCCGCGTGGACGCGAATCATTTTATACAGCCGGGAAATAACGCCAATACTTCCCCTAGCACTTCACCGAGCCACCCTGCACGATTACTCACAACTGTTTAGTATTTACGCCTTAGGCCTAGAGAACCTATCTGAAGGCGTTAGCGAAGGCATGCAAACAGCTGTTTTATGCGCAGAAGACCATAAATTCAGGCAATCGAATACACAAAATAAACTCGACAACTATACTCGACTGCTTCACCTACCAACGCCAGTATCCCTTGATCGCATATGCGAAATGTTCCCAAAAAGTATTTTAGAAGCCAATTATTTTGAGGCCATAAGCAGTGAAGTGCCCACCCTATTACTGTCCGGAAAACTAGACCCCGTTACACCCGCACTGTGGGCTGAGGAATTAAGTCCGCAATTGCCTAACTCTCGCCATATAATTATCGAAGGAGGACACCATATTGTTTCCCGCTTGGGTTGCATGCCACACATTATTGCTAAGTTTATTAAGGCGCCCAACAAACTCAACAACATCGACATTGAGTGTATTAATAATATTAAAACGCCTCATTTCTTTATTGATTCTGCAGGGCCCGAATTATCTGCCGAATCCCAGTTATCTCCCGAACACAAGTTAAAAGCAGAGAGCACGACAACCAAAAAAGCGGAGGCAGCGCTATGATACTAGTCAATAATCTCGGCAAAAAGTTTGGCAAAATCATAGCAGTGGACCATGTCAGCTTTAGCGCTGATCGGGGTAAAATATTTGGTTTGCTCGGCCCCAATGGTGCGGGTAAAACCTCGACTCTACGAATGATCTACGGAGTATTCCGCCCTAGCTCCGGAGAAGTCACCATCGATGGAATTCACGTACAAAAAGATACACTCAACGCACAAAAGCGTTTGGGCGTACTGCCTGACGGCGGCAGCCTCTACAAACGCCTTACAGCACGCGAGAATATCCAATATTTTGGCGAGTTGCATGGAATGAGGAAGCAGGCAATTCACCTCTCAATAGAGAAACTTAGCGATATTTTAGGAATGGATAATATTATAGACCGGCGAACAGCAGGCTTTTCTCAAGGTGAGCGAATGAAGGTCAATCTTGCCCGCGCCATTGTCCACAATCCTGACTACGTTCTATTAGATGAACCCACAAACGGACTGGATGTTATCACCACACGTGCAGTTCGAAAACTTCTCCTCAATCTCAAAGCAGAGGGCAAGTGCGTTATTTTCTCTAGCCACTTAATGCATGAAGTTTCCAACCTTTGCGACAAAGTCGGCATTATCGCTTCCGGCAGAATGGTCGTGCAGGGAAGTATCGAAGAAATCAAATCCGGTGCAAACGCAGAAACGTTAGAAGATGCCTTTGTCCATTACGCGTATGGCAACGAAGCCAACGCCTTACAGGAATAAGGTTTATGCCGCTTTTTATCTATATTATAAAAAAGGAAATTTTAGACGCTTTACGCGACGGAAAGTCGATGGCGACAGCCTTGTTTATTCCCATCCTTTTTGCCTTATCGTCGTTTGGCATTCCCCACCTTATAGTTGCGATGCAGAACGACTCTAAAGCCATCACCTTGTCCATTGAAGGAAAACACCTCATCGTCCCCTTGGTCGCTCACCTTGAGGAGTACGGAATCAAAATCATTGAGCCGATAGAAAACCCAGAACAAGCAATTATTGATCGAAAGATAGAAATGATTTTGATTGTGCCTGAAGACTTTCCGCAGCAGTTTCGCAAACAAAATATCGCTACGTTAAACCTCCTGTCGGACCATTCCCGCACAAAATCCGCCGCTCAAGTGGCTCGGGTAAAAGGGCTGATTGAACGCTGGTCTATGAGCACAGGGGCTTTACGCCTAATCACTCGCAATATTAGCCCTGGAATTGCTAACCCCATTAGCGTGAATAGCGTAAACGTAACCAGTGATCAACGCGTAGCATCGAAGATATTAGCCTTTTTACCCATGTTTATTCTGATGATCGCGTTTGCATCCGGCATTGGCTCGGTCGCAGATATGGCAAGTGGTGAACGAGAACGGCGCTCATTAGAACCTCTGCTGATCAACCCCATATCCCACAGCATGGTCTTCTTAGGCAAATGGTCTGCCGCCGTTTGTATCACCACCTGCGTGTCCATTATTGGCATCACCCTGCAATTTTTCTGTATAAAAATGTCTCCAATTGCTCAACTGGGGCTGCGTTTAGAAATGGGGGCCGATAAATTTTTCACCATATTCGTTATTCTTATCCCCATTATATGTTTCGTTTCCGCACTACAGTTATTCGTTTCGTTTTTTGCTCGCTCGTTTAAGGATGCTCAATCGTATATTAGTTTAATTATGATATTGCCTATGGCCCCCGGCCTGTACCTAACCTTCAATTCTGGCAGCGCGGAGCTATGGCAAATGTTCGTGCCGATTCTTGGGCCGACCGCTTTATTTGTGGATATTGTCGGCGGGGATGGAGCGACTCTGTTGAATATCGCTATCACTAGTGGAGTTTCCTTCGCGTGCGCCGGGGTATGTGCGCTTGCGGGGGTGATGCTATTACGGCGGGAGAAGACTATTTTTGGCTAAAATGAGTAAACTTAACTTCGCCTGGCTTAAAGCCGAGTTCTTTACTAACTTTTTGTGTGTTTCGAAGAGCTAACATTAGTCGGCTTCAAGCGATGGGTACGTTGAAAATACGCGGCTCTTTAACCGATAAATATGCCGAAAAAAGTAACTGATAATTTTTCTTTATTACCTTTTTATTTAGCTTATTAAATCTTTCATGTCATATATTTCTGAGAGCCTGATCTAGCCCAAGCGAGTCATTAGCATTCCCGCTCAGGGAATACTTTACTCAAGAAGAAAAGCAGCTACTTCAGGAAGCCAACGATCATACCCTTCAAAACTATGATTACCACCCTCTTCTACTAGCTGACGGCACCCGGCATATTTTTCTACGGCTTGCCGATAATCGAGGGTTTCATCTCCGGTTTGCAGCATTACCCAGTACTTATCTTTTGCTTGAATACTTTTAGTATCTAATGCCGTTAGGTCGTCCATATCTTTTTGGCTAAGTGTGTATACATCTTCGCTGTAGTAACTCTGAACAGGCTGGTCGATATATTCTGGCAAACGTGTTTGGGGTGATACGGCGGGATTTATCAATACGGCCTTTTTAATGTGCTGCGCTTCGCATAAGTGCGTCGCCCAGAAGCCGCCTAGGGAGCTGCCTATTGCGGTTATCTCTTGCCCTGAATATTCGGTGAGAGCTTCTTGTAATTGTTTTTTCGCCTCGCAGGGGTAAGAAGACAGCTGTGGGCAAGTATAGGTTACATCGGGGTAATGTTCAGCAAGCCACTTTTGTGTGGCTTGCGCTTTTATTGATAGTGGTGAACTTAAAAAACCGTGAATATAGATGATGACGGGCATTGGGGGAAACCGGGTTACGGGTTACGGGTTACGGGTTACGGGTTACGGGTTACGGGTTACGGGTTACGGGTTACGGAAAATAATAGCTACCCCTTTGAAGAAGGGTTTTATTTTCCTTTAGTAACCTGTGGCGTCGAAGTTAATGCCATATTGTTTTTCGACAACACGACGAACGTCGGTTGTAAAGTTGCCATCGGGGAATAATTTGTAGTGACGATAACCCGGCATAATTCGGTCGACTTGGAAGTCGTCACAGTTGGGAACAAACTGCACGCAGGTCGATGGCGTGGCAAGCAATGCAACGCCATCACGATTAGCGGTAAACTCTTGGTGTACGTGGCCCCACGAAATGGCTTTCACGTTATTGTAACGATCAATAATTTCAAAAAATTCGTCGTTATTTTTAACGGTATATTGATCTACCCACTCACTACCAACATCCACGGCCTGATGATGTAAAAAAATTATCGTGGGTTTGTCGGGATATTTTTGCAGCTCTGTTTCCATTCGCTGCAATTCACTTAATTTGATTTCACCACCTTCTTCCATAGGAATGGTGGAGTCGAGTAAAATAAAATTCCAATCCTCAACTGAATGATGAGCCTCTATCGGTAAATCTTTTACCTGGTCCATATTAATTGGGTCATCGTGATTACCGGGCAACCAAGCAAGGGGTGTTTCGGGGAATGCCTCACGCACAAATGAAACGAAGCGTTCGTAGGAGGCCACGCCGCCATCATTGGAGATATCACCAGAGCACAGAATCAAGTCTGGCTGCTCTTGCTTTTGCAATAACCTCAATACGTCACGAAGACTCTCGTCTGTATTTAAGCCGAGAAACTCGTGATCAGGCTGACTGCTAAGATGGCAATCTGTAATGTGTAATAAGTGAAATGGGCGCATGCTTCCCTACTTCGATACCTCTGTCTGACAGCAAATGGCTAACGCATTATCATTGATGTCTGATTGCTTATGGGGCATAAAGTGCTCAATGATCATTATTTTACGTGAATTGAATCACACGTTTCGACTCTTTTAACCCGTTTCGTTTACAGAAGCTTAACCAATCTCCCAAAAATTGGTTGAGCGCGAACTTTTCATCGCGATGATACATTTGTGGATTAGGGTAGGAATATTCGGCTAACCAACGATGGTGCTGGTTCCAAGACACGATTTCGGCCATGCCCACATCGTGATAGATACGCACAACGATTCGCGGCGTATCGAGGTATTTATGCTGTTGTTCAACGGCCAATGTCGTTGTGTAGGGAGCGCTTTCTAGTGTGGTTACGCTGATTTCGAATTCTGACTGGGGGCTACCCGCCGAAAAAGACCATGAATCAACACCTTCACGCATGCCCGGTAATAAGCTCATCAATTGATAGTAGTTCATCTCGCACAATGCGTGATGCCCTCGAAGATCGACGGATGGCTTCTTTTGCAGTGATTTAAGGGCTGTCACCAGGCGCGGCCTCTATTTCTCTACTTGTTAAAACTAAACATATTAGGACAGAAGTTTAGTTACGGCTAACGCTTGCTTATAACCAACGTTAGTTTTGCTCTGTTTTTCTACTTTCTGCTAAGGATTTTCGATTAATTTGCAACCATTGTAAACCCAATAATGTTGCTGAATTGTTCATCCTACTATCAAGCATAACAGCAAATACTTCTTCCGCTGGAAAAAGATGTAATAAGATATCCTCGTTTTCATGCTCCAATCCATGCACGCCTCCGGCGTTTTCAAGGTCGCATATTGCGCAGTATAAGTGGATTTTTTCGGTGCAACCTCCGGGCGAAGAGTAGTAACTGGTAATGTGTATCAGTTCGGCTTCGCCAATGCCCGCCTCCTCCTGTAGCTCACGTTTTATAAGGGCTTCTGGCGATTCATCAGTATCCATCATCCCTGCCACAACCTCTAAACACCAGGGTGAGTGTTCGGAGTCTAAGGCTCCAATTCGGAATTGTTCGACTAGGCCAATCAGATCTCGCTCGGGGTCGTACAGTACCGCCGCACTGGCGTCGCCACGGTGGAAGATTTCACGTGTCATCTCTCGACTCCAACCCCCACCAAACAACCTGTGTTTAAGGCTGATGGCGAGCATTTTAAAAAACCCATCAAATATGACAGTTTTACTGCCGACAACGACATCTTGAATAGAAAACTTGGCTTTGCGCACGGGCATTTATTGAGACCTTTCTGTTTTTGGGAGGTATATGGGAAGTGTATAAGGCATGGGGACTGTGGGTATCAGCGGTACTTCTCGTCGACAACATCGCATAGATGGCTAAGAACCGGCTCGATTAAGCGGGATTTTTCTTTGTGAGGGCCGAATAAGCAAAGGGTGATATTGGATAACGGCGGCATTCCGTCTTTTTCGCTTAGAATGTTCATTTCCGGTAATAGGCAACTCGTCCCCAAAACACCAACCCCCAAACCGGCCTTAATGACAGACTGTAAACCTAGAACACTGCTAGAGGAGACGACTTCTCTCCACCCAATATTGACGCCCTTCAGAGATTTCAATGCACGGTGGCGATATATACAAGGCTCAGGCATAAGACATAAGGGGAGTACGCCGGACTCGCCGTGCTTATTCTTCGATTGGCTCTGAGGCACTACTGGTGGCTTCTCCATGCAATGCACCCAATGTAAGGTCTCATCCAATATTGGAACTCCACCCGACCTTGAGTCGTCTGCTTTCGCGATAATCACATCGACTTCATTTGCGTCTAGAGCTCGAAATAGTTCGGAACTCAGGCCCAGGCGGATTTGCATTTCCACTGCGGGAAATTTTCGCTGAATATCAACCAGTAAAGCAGGCAAACGGTGCGCCGCGAAGTATTCCACTAGCCCAATACGCAATTTGCCTGCTATTTCTGGAGCCTGCAGGGCACCAATCGCTTCTTCGTTTAGATGCAGTAACCGCATAGCATAGGGCAAAAATAGCTCGCCAGCGCTTGATAGCTCGACGGACCGGCTACTTCTATCCAGCAGTTGTCGCCCTAGAAGGGTTTCGAGCTTTTTCATACGGACGCTAATGGCCGACTGGCTCTTGTGCAAACGTTCCCCGGCTTCGGTGAAGCTTTTACATTCCGCCACGACGACAAAACAACGTATGAGTTCTAGATTGATATCATCAAATCGCATAGTTAGATTAAAGCGTGAATGAATTCGAATTTCAAATAGATATAATAAAAACAATTCATTTCTATTATTCTAACCTTTCTCATATTATTCACTCGTGGAATCTTTCGGCAACGGAATTCCAACCCATGATTGCCCAAGTATGGACTGAGTGATCTTTCACCCTAGGCAAGAGCAAATGACAATTGGCAAACTTCCACACATCGCTAGTTAAAGGTATCGATCAATGAAAGCTGCATGGTATGAAACGTTAGGTCCCGCAGAATCGGTTTTACAAACGGGTGAGTTCCCAACGCCAACCGCCTTGGCTGGCGAAGTGCTGGTCCGCCTCTATTCTTCAGGCGTAAATCCTTCTGATGTAAAAATGCGTGCAGGTACTCGGGCGGGGGGAACGAAAATGCCTTACCCAAGAATTATCCCCCATAGCGATGGTGCTGGCATTATAGAATCTGTCGGACCTGGTGTAGACAAGGGTCGAATTGGTGAGCGTGTTTGGGTCTCTAATGCTCAGTGGCAACGTGCTTCTGGATCTGCGGCAGAATATATTGCGATTGGTGCAGACTTGGCCGCACATTTACCCGATAACACGTCCTTTGAAATAGGCGCGTCTTTGGGAATACCCGCAATTACGGCATGTCACTGCGTATTCAGCCACGGGGCCGTCGAAGGAAAATCGATTCTCATTAGCGGCGCAGCTGGAACGGTGGGACACCTCGCTATTCAATTAGCCCGAATGGGTGGAGCCCGCGTTATCGCAACGGTACGCGGCGAGGAAAATAAGTCACGAGCCATAAAAGCCGGTGCTCATAAGGCGCTAGATTTTACAGATGACAATTTGGCCGAGCAAATTATTGCCGCAAATGAGAATTGTGAAATAGACCGAATTATCGAAGTTGAGTTTGGTAGCAATGCGGATACCAATGCAAAAATTATTAAGTCCCGAGGAAAAATTGTGACCTTCGGTTCTGCTCGCCAAATGCGACCGGAACTGCCGTTTTATCCGCTGATGTTTAAAGGCGTAACGATTGAGTTTGTTTTGGTTTATTTATTAGAAAAAGAGGAACGTAAATCGCTAGCCGAGCTAATAAATCATGCGCTTACGGACGGTAAACTATCTGTACCCATCCATTCTCAATTTGAATTGAGTGATATAGTCAAAGCCCATGAGCAAGTCGAAAACGGGAAGAACGGTTCGGTTGTCGTCAATATGAATTGATAGCGTTACAACGATAACCGCCCCCCCTATGTTGCTGGCGCGCCATCTTTTTTGCTGGCGCGCCACTTTAATCTTATGGACCTGTTTTTTTTCAAAGAATCCTTTAGAGTCTAGCCCTCACGTACTATTCAAGATCTCAGAGCCCGAGTTATAAGCCTGCAGCTCTAGCAGGCTTAACAGTGATAAGAGTCCCTCATATTTTGCACTAAGCTTTTGAAACAGGATTGATCATTTAGCCTATAAATGAATATAAACGCGGCGCCGAATTCTCTTGTTTACAATGCCCAATCGTCTTTACGTCCGATTGACACCGAGGCGTTCGCGCAAACTAACGCTTCGGCAAATATTTCTAGGCAATCCCTATCCTCTGAGTTTTCACCTTCTCAAAATTCCGTCTCGCGACAAAATGGCGAACATCGCCGTCCCGTAGAAAAACCCAATAACACTGAAAAACAGAATCTAAATAGTCTGAACAAGGAAGTCGTTGAAGCCATAGAATTACGGCCCTTGGTAGTGGAGCAAAATAACAATCCGGCAATCAAAGCTTTTCAGACGGTGGCAGACCAGGAAGATAATTTTCACCTTATTGATGTGTATGCCTAGGGCAACTCGGCTCAATTCCGTCAAGTCAGTAACCCTCTATATTTAAAATTGAGCAACAATGACATTTCTGCCATCTCGTCGTGCGTGATTAAAAACGAGGTATCCTGCTCCCCTCCTAACCAGGATACCGATCACCAAACAGACGGCCACTTTTCCATTTCTTTTTCCGTCAACACCATCGGGTAAAGTCCATCATCAAATTGTTGAGGCCTCTCATTCTTTAATCGTGTAAATGCCTCGGTAAGCGGTTCCAATAATGCGTACTGCTTACGGTTTAGAAAGCAGTACGTATCTATAGAACCTAAAGCCGGTTCTAGTTTTACCAAGCCCGATAAAATTTCATGCTCGACAGGTTCAGAAGCATGAAAAAATATTTCTGGCAGAACTACCATATCAATTCGCCCCGCTCGCACTAATCGCGCACCGGTTAGACTGTCTGGCGGACGGATAAAACGGCGTTGCAGTAACTCTTGTGGAATATAGCGTTCAGGTTTTTGAGCGCCGTGAGAGAGACCGACCGTCGTCACAGCAGCATCGGCCCATAACCCCGACTGCGGCACCTTGGCGGCATCAACATAACCAAATAGCTTCAGTTGATGAACACCAACGGGAATACGCAGGATATTAGCCTTCACCTGCTCCATTCCGGAGGCTCTCAAACAAATACCATCAATTTTGCCGTTCTCTAAGCTTTCGATCATGCGTTTAGGTGGCTGAAAACCAAAATCGACCCGGTAACCTAGCTCAGAAAATGCCTGAGCAATTAAACGTAATGTGCGTAAATGACTAGGATTAGGGATATTCTCTAGAGAGGTATTCAAGTAGACCGTGAAGGGGCGCGGTACATCATATGGAGGCGCTCCCTGAGATAAGGCCCATTGGGGGAAGGAACCAAGAACGGCTCCTATCATCACACCAATAAAATAACGCCACAGAAAACTGTGACCAATACGGTTGTACATAAACGTTAACTAAGGCCTGCTAATTCTGTAAGTCACGGACTAAAAGAGCGTTCAATATATACTGGATGACTAGCCATGCACATTGACGTAAGTATCATCATGACGAAAAGTGAGCCGCTTTAAAAACAGCCATCCAATCAAAACCTTTATCAAACTCTACGCACCCCTAGCCCCTTCGTTAAGTTCCGCGTTGAGCGCCCGCATAAGGTCTGGACGGGAGAGGCTCAAAAAGTGATCGGATTTGCGACACTAGTATAGCAAGCCAAAAAGCAGGGCAAGATTGTATATACAGAAAAAGCCTAGAACGATTTGTACGCCTGTCTTATATACCTGCAAGGAATTAGAATAAAACGCGGTTTGCCCCCCCCTACAGGGGATAGAAAGGCGGCGAAATGGTCAGATAGTGAAATTCGCTCTATTCGGAAATCAATATAGGGTAGCGACTGTCGTCAAACCGTTCAGGCAACCTTGCTTTTAAGCTAGCCAATGCTGCGGTGAGCCGGTCAAATAGCTCACGCCGCTTAGCATTTATGAAGCAATAGGTTTCAATAGAACCTATTTCAGGTTCTAGTTTTACAAGCCTGGATAAAACTGCAGACTCGACCGAATCGTAGGCGTGAAAAATAATCTCGGGAAAGACCACCACATCTAAACGACCGGCACCCACCATCTTTGCCCCTGTTAGTCGGTCCGGCGTCCTCACTATGCGTTTTTGCATCAGTTCTTCAGGGATGTAGCTTTTTGCATTTTGTGCGCCGTGGAGTAAGCCCACTGTATCGATAGGCATATCTTTCCAAAGGCCAGATTCTGGCGCTTCTGAGGCAAGAACATAAGCAAAGAGTTTTAGCTGATGTATGCTGACCGGAACACGAAGAATGTTTTTGTTATTCACTTCCATTCCGGCAGCCCTCATACACGCTACATCGATTTTACCAATGCCTATATTCTCGATCAGACGCTTAGGAGGCAGATAATCGAATTCCACTGCATATCCTAGATCAAGGAAGGCTTGCCTGATGAGGAGATAAGCGCGCAAACGAGCCGGGCGAGGGATATACGCTAGAGAGGCATTTAGGAATACGGTGATCGGAGCTTTGTAACGCCCACGGGGATCTCCATCCCCCTCTTGTTGGGCCAAGCAATCCACAGAGACCAACACGGGCATCAGAACGAGCAGGCAGTAAAAACAAACCTCTTTGCTATATCGACCAATACATTCGATGACAGGCTTCAAAACCGCTCCAAAAACGGACAATTAGCTCAACCAACAATCACTACAGATAGTATATGACACACAATCGCAATAGGTGGCGTCTAAATTTAAGTATTTCAGGCGGAATGATCTAATGCGATCATTCCTAGAGCGCCATTAAATTTTTATGTTTTATCACTATTTCGTTATGATGCTGTGTAACGCTGATGAACCGTTATGGAACTCGCTAATTCCCGACACCTTAGATAAGAGTGAGGAATCAAAACTAGCGAGTACCTGTCCACTTTTTTTCTTTTTTAATAGGGAATACTCAAAATGCGAAGATGTTTCGCCTACATGTTTCTTTCTAGTGCTTTGTTATCGAGTTTTAGCCATGCTGAATCACTTGATGAAATTTACCAACAAGCGCTACAAAACGATCACACCTATAAAGCGGCGCAGGCAGCTTATGCCTCTGGCTTAGAGAATAGGAATATTGGATTAGCTGGGCTATTGCCTCAGATTAATGCTGAGGTGAACTGGAGTGATGGGGAGTCAGATACTGTTGGTATCGAGCGAAATGCCCTTGTAAACAGAACCGTCGATTCTTCATCATCCGGTTACAGCTTAGTACTCACTCAACCACTATTCGATATGGCTGCTTGGCACTCATATAAGAAAGGTAAAGTAGACAGCAAAGCCGCCGAGGCAAAATTTAAAGCCGCTCAACAGGCTCTCATTATTCGTACCGCCGCCGCGTACTTCGACGCATTGAGTGCCGTAGATAACTTCGAAACAGCCAAGGCCGAAGAGAATGCTAATTCCCATCAATTGGAACAAACGAGAAAACGATTCGAAGTCGGCTTAACGGCCATTACTGAAGTCCATGAAGCTCAGGCATCTTATGACAACTCTCTCGCGCGTCGCCTTCTTCTAGAGGGGCAAGTCGGTATTGCTTTTGAAGCGCTAGAAGTCATAACTGGCCAGCCTTATCAGCATCTTTCGCCTCTCAAAGTTGATTTTCCAATTGCTTCCCCGTCGCCTATTGACCGCCAAGAGTGGGTTAAATTTGCAACCGCCAATAACTTTACCTTAGCCGCATCGTCTCTAAGCGCGGAGTCTCTTCGACAACTCGCCAACAATTCAAAAGCTGCACACTTTCCGAAAATCACCAGTCAATTAAGCTACTCCGATACTAACCGCGACGATAGCAATAGCGACTTAATCACCAATCTCGACACAGTTACAGATAACGATACCGATGGTTATTCCTTTCGCGTAACGCTCAGTATTCCACTATTTTCCGGAGGAGGCGTTTCCGCTCGACGTAAGCAAACGGCAAATAACTACTTGGAAGCCAAAGAAAAATACTTTCAAACCCAGCGTGACACAGTTCAGATAGCCCGATCACTTCACCTGTCGGTGCTAACAGACGTAGCTACGGTAAAAGCTCGTAAACAAGCGATCAAATCTAACCAAAGTGCTGTTGAGGCTACTCAAGCAGGATACGAAGTCGGCACGCGTGATCTCGTGGACGTTTTAGTATCTCAAAGAGCTTTGTATGCCGCACAAAGCAATTATTCCGATGCGCTATACACGTACGTACTCGATACATTAAAGCTAAAAGAGGTTGCAGGCTTGCTAACGGAAAAAGATATTTCTGATTTGGACGCTTGGCTCGATGACGCTCGAAAAGTATCCCGTAGCACTTTCTAATTTCTAATATTTGCTCAGGCTGCCCCTGCTGAATTTCCGGTATGGGGCTGACGCTAATGTCATAGACCACCCCCTGCCGACATACCCCTCTCAGTTCATCCCTCAACTTACCTCTCCGTTCTCCTTTTCACTCCCCCGCCATATTTCAGCACAATTCCTCACCACAAAGCCTTAATTCACCCACAAATACGCCCACTCACACTGCTGTAATTGCCTTAACGACGATCTAACCGTGTAAGGAATTAGTATTATGTGTTTCGGTAAACGCAAAACCCCTCGGCACCTTATTATTGAAAACGACTACCACCGCCCGGCCAAATGGATTGGGCTGGGGTGGCTTATTTTGGCGATTACAGTGTTGCTGGGCAGCATGCTAGTTTCTGTCGCTGCAAATGCGAATGAAGCGCTATACGAATCAAAGTCTGGGCAATTGCTATTTCAAAACTCCAACGGACTCTATGAAGCGTCACTTCATTTGAAGAGTCACGCCGACGTGAGCATTAACGGAATGATCGCTAAGGTAAAGCTTTCTCAGACCTTTAGTAATCATACCGATGATTGGCAGGAAGGGGTTTACGTTTTCCCCTTGCCCGAAAACGCCGCTGTTAATCATATGGAAATGCGAATTGGCGACAGGGTAATTATCGGAGAAATAAAGGAAAAGCAGATCGCCAAGGCTATTTACCAACAAGCAAAAAGGGCGGGAAAACGCGCCTCACTGACAGAACAAAATAGACCGAACATATTCACTCAACGTATTGCTAACATTGGACCACAACAGGAAATTGAGGTGAGCATCACCTACGTTCAATCCATTCGTTACAACGAAGGTGAATTCTCTTGGCGTTTCCCCATGACGATTACACCACGCTATTCACCGAGCGGTTCTTCGTTAAGAGGATCTTCATACGGCCAACCCGAAACGCCACCATCGTCTACCTCCGACTTAAAAAAAAATTCTACTTTTAATGAATACGAGAACTCGAGTCCAGCAAGAAACCCAACCATTTCACCGGATAGCGGATGGGCAAGTTCAAAAGTTCTAAATTCAGAAGATTCAAACGTTGATGACTGGAGAGTTCCGTCGAGTATTGTCTCATTTGCGGGGCTCCCCCCCCACAATCCAATGTCGATGATTATTTCTCTTGATGGCGGCTTGCCTCTAGAGAATATCGCTGCGCTTTTTCACAATGTTCACATTACAAAAAATAATGGCCTCCATACGATTCGATTAGCAAAAGGAACGGTGAACATGGATAGAGATTTTGTATTGAACTGGAAGCCGGTACAAAGTGAAGCGCCCCAGGCAGCTCTGTTTAGCGAAATTATTAATGGTGATCATTATTCATTACTGATGATTCTGCCGCCTCAATCTCAAAACAAGAGTATGAGGCTAGCCAGGGATATGGTTTTTATTATCGACACGTCGGGTTCTATGGCGGGTGCTTCTATCGCTCAAGCGAAAGTCAGTTTAATTCAAGCGCTTTCACGACTGAACGAACACGACCGTTTTAATATTATTGAATTTAATTCTCGCCACAGCAGTCTTTTCAATCGCCTTCATCACGCTTCGTTGCCTAACATTAATCAGGCCAGCGCTTGGGTCAACGGCCTATCCGCCAGCGGAGGAACTGAAATGCTCCCTGCACTCAATTCAGCGTTCAAACAATTTTCAGGCAGCGAATCATTACAGCAAACAGTATTCATTACTGACGGTTCGGTTTCAAATGAAGCAGAGTTATTTAAGACCATTCACAAAAACATTGGAAACTCTCGATTATTCACGGTTGGAATTGGATCGGCTCCCAATAGTTATTTCATGAAAAAAGCAGCTGAGTTTGGTCGAGGATCATTTACCTATATCAACGACATAAACCGTGTATCCGAAAAGATAAACAGCTTGTTTAACAAGCTGGATGGTGCCGTTGCAAAAAACATCTCTGTTAACTGGCCGGGTAAAGCTCATATTTACCCCAACAATATACCGGACCTGTATTTATCTGAGCCTTTATTGATTTCCGTAAAATCCTCCGACTTGCAAGGTGACGTCGAAATTAGAGGCGTAACAGCCCAGGCGCCTTGGCAACGGAATTTAAGTTTGAATAACCATAAACGTAGCGAGGGGGTGGCAACACTTTGGGCCAGATCAAAGATTGAAGATCTTAAGATATCCGGAGGTAACCGCGACGTAATCAAACAAGAAATCACTGCTGTTGCGCTTAAACACAGCCTACTCTCGGCCTATACGAGTTTTGTAGCTGTGGAACAGGAAGTCGTTCGTCCTCTCGAGCTGCAACTAACTTCTAGCCCGATACAAAACGTTTTACCTGCGGGCCATGCGGCACATAAACTTAAGCCTATTGCTTACCCTTCAACCGCAACCACGGCCGAAATTTCTTGGTGGTTAGGCTTGTTTTGTGCTTTCGTTCTTATTGTGACCCGACGCTTGAATAAGGATTGAGTCATGTTTTCATGGTTAAGGTGGGACAGGTTAAAAATTAAATTACAGTCGAGGAAGCTTTGGAGCCTGTCGTTAATTCTAATGCTGTGCCTCTGCTGGGGGAATTCAATCAAAATTTACGCCAAAGCACATTTAGCACAAATTTTAATTGCCCACGCTTGGGAAGATAGCCTGCAAGACCAGGGAATTCACAAACCTTGGGAGTGGGCAGATACCTGGCCCGTCGGAAAACTGTATTTTCCCAGCAAGGGAAAGACCCTATATGTTTTATCGGGCGCCCAGGGCGAAAGCCTTGCTTTTGGACCGGGCCTTGTCGATGGCACCGCTTTACCTTTAGAGAAAGGAACAACGGTAATTGGAGGACATCGTGATACCCACTTTTCTTTTTTGAAGGATCTTAAAGTGGGTGAATTATTTTTACTGCAATCTTCAAATGGAAGATGGCAATACTATCAATTGGACAGCACGCAAATTGTCGATAGCCGAGAGGGACCATGGAAAATCAACCCAGAAAAAGAAGAGATTCACTTTATTACCTGTTATCCCTTTAACAGTATAATTTCTGGGGGACCACTGCGTTATGTTGCTATTGCTACGCCCATTTTTCGGCTTTCACCTCTGAGGCCCCAAATTACAAACTTCAAGAACAGCTCTCAGGTGGCGGAGCGACTCGCAACACCTCGGCCATACTGGTAATACCCGCAGCAATTTTCTGTGCACCCGACAAACGCAAGGTCCGCATTCCTTCGCGCATGGCCAACTTTCTCAGTTTAATAAGGTCGCAATCATCTGAAATCATGTCTTTAATATTTTCGCTTAATATTAAAATTTCATATATTCCCTGCCGCCCTAAATACCCGGTATTACGACATTCCAAACAGCCTCCTGGCTGGTATATTTTTTTAGGCTTGGCGACTTTCCATGGTCGGACTAAATTATCCCAATCGGCATTACTCACTTCCGCCTCTTGCTTACAATGCGGACAAAAAGATCGAACGAGGCGCTGAGCCATTATTCCTAGCATGGTCGATTTAATTAAATAACTCGGTACCCCTAAGTCCAAAAGTCGAGAAATAGCAGTTGGAGCATCGTTAGTATGCAAAGTCGAAATGACAAGATGCCCCGTTAGCGCCGCTTGGGTGGCCATTCGTGCGGTTTCTTCATCACGAATCTCGCCGATCATTATAATGTCGGGGTCTTGCCTCAGAAGTGTTCGGATACCTGATGCAAAATCAAGGTCAATATTGTGCTGTACTTGTGTTTGGTTAAAACTTTCTTCCACCATTTCTATCGGGTCTTCAATCGTGGACACATTAACTTCTACGGTGGCTAAACCACGTAACGTTGAATAAAGCGTGGTCGTTTTACCTGAACCGGTCGGCCCTGTAACCAATAAAATACCATGGGGGCGGTGGGACATTTCATCCCAACGTTTAAGATCCTCGCCCAACAAGCCCAGCTCTTCAAACGAACGTAATAATACTTCTGGATCAAAAATCCGCATAACCATTTTTTCGCCAAAGGCGGTTGGTAAAGTCGACAAGCGTAATTCAGCTTCAGAACCATCTGGCCGTACGGTTTTAATTCGACCATCTTGTGGTTTACGCTTTTCTGCTACATTCATACGCCCCAATATTTTAAGCCGACTGGTAATGGCCATTGCGACTGTCACAGGGAATTCATAGATATCGTGTAATACGCCGTCGATACGAAAACGCAGCCGAGCTTTCTCTCGACGAGGCTCTATATGTATATCACTCGCCCGCTGATCGAAGGCATAATTTAATAACCAATCAACGATATTCACAATGTGTTGATCGTTTGCTTCCGGGTCTTTTAACGCTCCCAGCTCTAACAGCTGTTCAAAGTTGGTTGCTCCGGAGCTTTTTTGAGAATCACCGTCTTCCGCACCCGAAACCGAACTCGATAGTGAATAAAATTCAATTCGATAACGTTCAATATCCGAAGGGGTCGCAATGACGGACTTAATGCGCTGTTGTACGGTTTGTGCAATCTGGTCTTGCCATTGCGACATGAAGGGTTCAGTAACGGCAACCGTTATTTCATCCGCATTCCAATCAACGCACAAAACACCGTGCCGTTTGGCAAAGGCATAAGACATAACCCCACAAGTTTTAGCCACGGGGACTTTCATGGGATCAACATGGTACAAAGGTAAACCGCTTTTTCCGGCTATCCAGTCTGTGAGAAAAACCTCATCAACATGCTTACCCTTGGTATTTTTATTTTCGAGTTTTTTTGACGCGATATAGGTGAGAATATGCAACCCGGCCTGCTCGCTAGAACGTGGCTCACCCATCAGAAAATTAGCTTCTCTACGCTCTATAACCCCTTCGTCTGCAAGGTTCAATAATACCTTGCGAAGATCGAGCGTTGTTTCCGCAACAAACGATGTCTGACTCATGACTGTTGTCACCACTATCTATAATGTAGGAAATATTTCTCTACAACTTTAACACATAAAGTAAAGCACGGATCTGCACCATAAATTTGCCGCGACGGTCACATTTCATGCACAATACCCGCCCTATAATTTATGGTGTCCCAGCAAGAGATAACGCAATGGAACTCGAATTTTACCAGGTGGATGCATTTGCCAATGCTATTTTTCATGGAAATCCAGCAGCCGTGTGCGTGCTAGATGAGTGGCTTCCCGATTTGGTGATGCAAGCCCTCGCCATGGAAATGAATTTATCTGAAACCGCCTTCTTGGTTAAAAAAGATGGCGGCTTTCGTATCCGATGGTTTACGCCAACAACCGAAGTTAAGCTCTGCGGACATGCCACATTGGCAGCGGCCCATGTTTTATACAAACACATCGGCTGCGCCCCAGACCCCATTCGATTCACCTCTTTAAGTGGAGTGTTGATCGCCCACCTGACACCCGAGGGTTTGATCTCTCTCGACTTTCCGGCAAACCCTCCGAACCCAGTGGATTTAACGCAAGAGATTCAACTTGCACTCGGAGGCGCGCCCATTTGCGCATTGGCCGCCGAAGACTTGATCGTTGTGTATAGCGACGCTACTGAGATAGACATCATCACTCCAGACTTTGCTCGTATTGCACAATTGCCCTATCGCGGCGTCGTCGTCACCGCACCCGGTAACGGCTATCGGTACGATTTCGTCTGTCGATTTTTTGCACCAAAGACGGGAATTAATGAAGATCCTGTCACCGGCTCAGCATTTACTGAACTGGCGCCGTATTACAGCGACGTGCTTGGTAAGCAGCAATTTTTTGCCAAGCAAGTGTCAAAACGCGGCGGAGAAGTACATGTATCCCTCGATGGCAGGCGAGTGCATATTGCAGGCCTTGCACAAACGGTTATGCAAGGGCGCTTGTTTCTCAACAATTAGCATCCACTCATAATAAAGTGGTTATCTCCAAGAAAAAGTGTGTTCGCGTAAACAGAGTGTCATAGCGAGAACAAATTTATAGCGGCTGACTCGCATCGCTAGATATAGGCGCCAAGTTATTCTAAATAACAATATCTAGCGGATTGAAAATGAACTTTGAATTCGCTCTCCGTACACAGTACGGCTATAGAGAGGCGCTAATTAGTGCCTCTCTCCAAGCGTGACTACAGACAGCTAAAAATACTATTTTATAATTCCAGTCTCGAATACTAACTTTTTAAGGCTGCCTTAAATTTTTCCATGACTTCATTTGCCTCAGCTTCAAGAGCTTTAAATTCCGGCATTTGAGCATGTTTTTCATAGTACCCACAAATAGCAGGGTACGAGTCGAAGGGAATGATCGAATAGCATATACGCAGCGCTGGTATAAGGCTCAGGTCTGCCATACTGATTTGATTACCATGATAGTAGAGAGACGCCTCTCCTTTACCGCTTAACGCAAGCTCTACTGTTTTATACGTCGCTACGATTTCGTGTCGGCATTTATCCAGAAGCGCTGCATCACGATCAGACTCGGGCTTCATAAACTGAAAGAACATCGCAATAGCATTTGAACTCAAATACAAATCCACCAAACGATCTTTTAAACGTACCTCTCTAGCCTCTTCAGGATCAGAGGGAATAAGTTTTACCCCTTTGCCGAGATTATCCAAATACTCAACAATAAAACTGGCCTCCGGAATCATTTTATCGCCGTCTTTCAACAACGGGATTTTACCCAGGGGGTAAATCTCTCTGTACGCGGATCGCTCCTCTGGAGAAAAGGGAAATACTGACGTTTTCTCATATTCAAAACCCTTTAGCTCTAGCGCTAATTGGACTTTTTGGGAGAATGGGGACACGGGAAAATAGTAGAGTTCCATTTTACTTCCTCTTAATTTAGTTAGGATTTGATTCTTATTTATTTTCTGGTTTTGTCTTCTTGATTTTGACCTGCAAGAACAGCTTTACGCGCGGTAATGAACCCACTATATTTTAGACTGACCAGTCAGTCAAATACTTTATAGGGCCGATACGCTAGAATGCGCACATGAAAACTGAACAACCAAAAATTTCGACACCTGATAAAATCCTCGATAGCGCACAAGTGTTGATGCTTGAAGAAGGGTTTCACGGTGTATCCGTTGACCGAATCATTGCCCTATCCGGTGTGAGCAAAGGCACCTTTTTTTATCATTTCAAATCCAAAGACGAATTGGCTGTGCGCTTGTTAACACGCTTTACCGAAAGTAAATCAGTGTTAATCAATCAGTTTATGAAAGAGGTGGAGGCGGAAAGTAAAGACAAGGACAGATCGCCCCTGGAAACGCTGTTAAGTTTTGTTGATAAGTTTGCCCTGGGTTTTCGTGACTCCCAATCAGGCACAGGCTGTTTGATGGCCGCCTTTTCTTATCAATTGCTACACAACATGCCGCTACTAGAGAAAACCTGCAAAGACACCTTGCTGGGCTGGCAGAACTTTTGCGCCCCCTATATCAAAGCAGCCCTAAGCTGTTCTGATGAGACCGCCATTGAGATATCTCGGATGATGTTCAGTCTATGGGAAGGCGCATTCGTCATTGAAAGAATTGATCAATCCAACGAACTGGAAATACAGTTCAAACATTTTCGCCGTTATATTCAATTATTAGCAGCCGATGCAAATGCCCATGATCTTTGATTCTCATTGGCATTGACTGCTATTCTGCTTAGTAAGATCGAATCACTACGAGTAATAAGCGCCCTATGACAGACACCCAGCAATATATAGACTGGTTTAGACAAACTTCACCCTATATACATAGCCACAGAGGTAAAACCTTTGTAGTGATGCTACCCGGCGACTGTATAGGTGAAAATACCACCGAGAATATCATCAGCGATTTGGTATTACTGCATGGGCTCGGCGTTAAGCTCATTGTGGTGCACGGTGCCCGCAAGCAAATAGATGAACAACTGCTCACACAGAAACTCAAATCAGAGTTTCAAGATGGCTTACGCATCACCCAACAAAACCATATCCCCAGCGTACTTCAGGCTGTAGGTTCCACTCGCATCATCCTGGAAGCTTACTTTTCCTCCGGAATGCCTAATTCGCCTATGCACGGATCGAAAGTTAGCGTTCACTCCGGAAATTTTGTAACTGCGATGCCTCAAGGCATCATTGATGGCGTAGATTTTCAATACACAGGGAAAGTACGCAGTATTGAGACTGGCTCAATCGTAAATGCGCTCAACAACCATGAGATCGTGCTTATCTCACCACTCGGTTATTCCCTTACTGGTGAGGTATTTAATGTTTCCTTTGCTGAGATTGCCGTTGAAGTCGCCCGCGAACTTAAAGCCGATAAGCTCATTGCCTACAATGATGATGGTCAGATCTGCGACGAAGACGGCACGATTTATCGCGAGATGACATTGTTAAAATGCGAGAAATTTTTGGTCGAGCGACAGCACCACCAGCAAAGCAATACCTATTTCTCGCTTCGCGCTTGCCACAAGGCCTGCGATGGCGGCGTATCCCGCGCGCACGTAATTTCAGCGACTGAGGACGGCGCCCTGCTAAAAGAGCTCTTTACCCGTGACGGCTCCGGCACCATGGTGTATCGCGATCATTACGAAACCATACGTCGCGCTCGAATTAATGACGTCGGAGGAATTTTAAACCTCATATCTCCGCTAGAAGAGGAAGGTGTGTTAGTGAAACGCTCTCGCGAGCGCCTGGAAACCGAAATTAGTTACTTCACAGTAATGGAAAAAGACAACCTATTGATTGGCTGTGCCGGACTTTACCCAATGGATTCCGACAAAGCTGGAGAGCTAGCCTGCGTCGCAATCCACCCCGATTATCGCAAGAGCGGGCGGGCGGCAAAGTTACTCACACACATCGAGCGTCAAGCCTCACGATTGGGCGTGAAGCAGCTTTACACTCTGACTACACAGACATCTCATTGGTTTATCGAACAGGGTTTTACTGAGTCGCACGTTGATATGCTGCCTGTCGAGAGGCGTACCCTGTATAACTATCAACGGAAATCCAAGGTATTCGTCAAGCAAATAGGAGCGCATTCTTCGACCGTAAGGTAATAGATCAACCGTAGTTCCACCGCTTTCTGATCGAATCCAGTTGTAATGGAGAATACCGGATACCCTCTCTGCCACGATCACTGCGCACGGCTCCCCCAACCATCTTCGCTCAGTTGCCTGTACTCGGCAGGCACAGCATTTATTGCCTAGACTTATAGGAACATACCAATAATTGTACGAGCTATGACGAACCCACTACTCAATCAAAAGCCGAGCGCCCTTCGCCAAATAGATATTGTTAAAATCTATAGCAACAAGAAGTGTCTCATCATCGATGATTTCCCAGAAATTCGAGGCTCGCTGAGTCGAACTCTTAAGAATTTTGGCGTGAGTACAGTGGATACTGCCGCAGACGGTGAAGACGCCATTAAGCTTTGTGCCAATAGAACTTACGATATCGTTTTATGTGACTATAACCTTGGCAATGGTAAGGATGGTCAGCAGGTATTAGAAGAGATACGTTTTTTACGCGTCCTACTGATGACAAGCTTGTTCGTAATGATTACCGGTGAGTCGTCACGCCACATGGTACTTGGTGCATTAGAATGCCAACCCGACGACTACATAACAAAACCCTATACACAGCAGTCTTTGAAGACTCGGCTCGATAAGGCTATTGTTCGCCACGAAGCCTTGATCCACATTAAACGCTGTATCTCAAAAGGAGACTATAAAAAAGCCCTCAATTACTGTAATGAAATGATTGCTGACGGACACCGCTACGCTACCGACTGTTTAAAAATGAAAGGGCAGCTGCACTTTCTTCTCAAGCAATTAAAAGAAGCACAAAAGGTATACGATAGCGTACTCGGGAAAAAACCTGTTATCTGGGCGAAGCTTGGAATGGCAAAAACCCAAATCAGCCTGGAAAGGCTCGATATCGCTGAAGAGATATTGTCTGATGTAATAGGCGATGACGAGCGATACGTAGAAGCACACGATATGATGGCCGAAGTCCACTTAGCTCGCTCAGATACAGTTGCTGCACAGCAGTCTACCGAAAACGCCACGCGTATATCGCCCAAATCCGTATTGAGACATCGCAAACTCGCTGCGCTTGCAGAACAGAACTTAGATGACGATATTGCCTTAAAGTCCCATCAGCAATCCATAAAGTGGGGGCTTAATTCCTGCCATGAGTCAGAACAGGACTACTTTAACTACGCACGCAAAGTGTCTGATGTTGTTAAGGGTGATACCTCCAGTGATTCAAAAGTCCTAGTGAAAAATGCTAATAATTTTCTCGATAGAGCGCGGAAACGCTATTCGAGTAGACCAGAAGTGGCCGTACAGGCACAAATGGTGGAAACACAAATTCACCAATCTCAGGGCAAAGAAGAATTAGCTAAAAAATCACACGAAAAAGCTAAGTCCATGTACAAAGATCTTGCTGCGCCCCCAATTGAAACCAGCTTAGAGTTTGCACGAACTCTATATGCTTTAGATGAAGAAGATGACGCGCGAGAACTGTTAACAAAACTTGCCGCTCGTCATGACGGCAATGACGATATCATGAGGATAATTGACGGAATTACAGGAGAGCCTATTACTGATGCAGGTAAAAAAGTTGCGGCCGGCCTCACCAAAAAGGGCATTGGTTCTTACGAGGAAAAAGAATTCGAATCAGCGATCGAAGTATTCAACGAAGCTTTATTTACCTATCCCAAACACACTGGTCTTAATTTAAACCTGATACAAGCCATTATTTCCGAGGCCGATGTAGCGGGGTATAAACCCAAGCACGAATCTATGGTTAAACGCTCTCTGCGAGCAGTCGGTCAAATCAACGAAGAGCACAAGCAACACAAACGTTATCAGTTCTTAGTGAAGCAACTTTCAAAAAACTACCCAGATACTGTATCGAGCGAGTAGGCACGTGCTCTATCACGCACAACGCTCCGGCTAACGAACACACAGCCCTCTCAAATAAAACCTGTTATGCCTTGCTGTCCTTTTCTAATTAATTTGATTGGAGACAGTCATGCCCCCGTATCGATCTCGTACAACTACCTCTGGCCGCAATATGGCAGGTGCCAGAGCACTTTGGCGAGCCACAGGAATAAAAGACGGCGACTTTGAAAAGCCGATTATCGCCGTTGTAAATTCCTTCACTCAATTTGTTCCTGGTCACGTTCACCTTAAAGACATGGGTCAACTGGTCGCAAGGGAAATTGAGAAAGCCGGCGGCGTCGCCAAAGAATTTAACACCATAGCGGTCGATGATGGTATCGCTATGGGCCACGATGGCATGCTGTACAGCCTGCCCAGCCGTGACTTAATAGCAGATTCAGTCGAATACATGGTCAATGCGCATTGCGCAGATGCGATGGTCTGTATTTCGAACTGCGACAAAATCACCCCAGGAATGTTAATGGCCGCTATGCGGATCAATATTCCTGTCGTTTTTGTATCTGGCGGCCCAATGGAAGCTGGTAAGACTAAGCTATCTGAGCACGGTCTGGACCTGATCGATGCCATGGTAATCGCTGCGGACAGCTCCGCCTCCGATGAGGAAGTTGCCGAATACGAACGCACTGCGGCTCCTGCTCTGGAATGTTCACCGCCAATTCGATGAACTGCTTAACTGAAGCGCTTGGTTTGAGTCTTCCCGGTAATGGCACCATGCTTGCCACTCACTCTGATCGCAGGCAATTATTTGAGCGAGCTGGTGAATTGATCGTAGAGCTTTCAAAACGCTATTACGAAGAAGATGACGCATCTGTCCTACCCCGCTCAATCGCCTGCAAGCCCGCATTCAATAATGCGATGGCACTTGATATCGCTATGGGCGGCTCAACAAATACAATCTTACATTTAATCGCAATCGCACTAGAAGGCGAAATTGATTTCGATATGGCTGACATCGATGATCTCAGCAGAAAAATACCCCAACTTTGTAAAGTTGCTCCAAACAGCCCGAAATATCACGTTGAAGATGTTCATCGCGCTGGCGGCAGGTTCTCTGGTGGCACATCAGGGCTATCCATCGGTCATGTTTCACCAGAAGCGGCCTCCGGTGGCGAGATAGGACTTGTTCAAAATGGCGACATCATTAAGATCGACATTCCAAACCGAACTATTGATGTACAATTAAGCGATAAAGAATTTGCAGCGCGTCGACTTAAGCAAGATTCAATTGGCTGGAAACCTGTAGAGGCGAGACCAAGAAAGGTCTCTACGGCGTTAAAAGCTTATGCATTGCTGGCAACTAGTGCTAACAAAGGAGCTGTTCGCAGTACGGAATTGTTTGAGGAAGAATAGGGTTTTAAACCAAAGCCTATTTTACAGACACAAAAAAGGGGGCTGAAGCCCCCTTTTTTATTAAGTTAAAAGTCACATCTCAAATCACACTATTGAGCAAGCGCTTCTTTTTGACGTTGTTCGTTTTTAGCAAACTTAATCCAGTTATTAACAAATGCTCGGCACTGCTTATCTTTGCGTGCCTTTTCAAAAGAACTTATCGCAGACTTAAATTGTTTAATGTCAACATATGCAATCCCCATATTGGTATGAACTTCACATGGCTTTTTCAACTCTCCAACTCGTAGTGCATTTTTTCCAGCAGCTATCGCAGACTTACTGTCATCAATATCCGAGTATAAACCAACTAATTCAGCGTACATATTTCCCTGCTGAGGCTTGTAGCTCTTTTTCTTTTTATTGGCCGCATCTTCCTTTACCGCTGCCTTAACAGCCTGCTTCATGGATCCAATTGCTTTTTTCTTTTCTTGCGCCATACGCCATGCATTAGTCAGAATTTTTAAGTTTTTCACATCCCTATCAACTTTTTTATCCTTCATGCCTTTTTCTAAAATAACACCCGCCTTGTAAGGTACATCGGCACCAAGGTAAAGGTATGCAGAGTTAACAATGTCTTGTCGCTTAGCTAAGCCACCCATTACTGAAACAGCATCCAAAGAACCCAGCTGCCGATCTTCCTTACCCAGCAAGCCATTGATATTGGAGTACTGAACCCACCACTTCACTTTCGGGTATTCCTTCAGTAATTTCTCAAGAATAGGTTTCGAGGATTTGTATTTTTCCTTTTCTAAATTCAAAGCCAATTGCAAGCTGTACCACTGCTCACGAGGAACCTTGCCAGCTTTTTCTATCCTAGATACAGCTTTACTTACATCAACAAGCGCGCCTTTTTTATCACCTTTTGAGTACTTAATTGAGCCGCGAAGAAAGAATTTATCCGCACCAACAATAGTTGATAGCTCCATCCATGCTGAAAGGTATTTCAGAGCATCATTGTAATTTTCCTGGGCGTAGCTCAATTGAGATAGAGAGTTAAGCGCATCTAACTCAACAGCAATCGGGATCTGAGGAGACTTGGCGTATACTTTTTTATACGCTTGAATTGCTCTAGGGTAATCATCCATTGAATAATAGGCAAAAGCATAAAAACGAAACACTTGCGCCTTTTCGTAATCATTACATTTTTTATTACAATACTTTTCCATGTTCTTAAGCTCTTTAAGAGCAGCGGGAAAATCAGCCTTCACACCCTTATCAGGATCCCCTGTAGTAAGGTCCGTAATTTTTTCTAGCCGCTTCATTGCCGCTTGACTAATACCTGGCAACTTACGCGTTTTTCGTTTCTTCTCCTTCGCCTCGGCACTTGCGACAAAGCTAAGGTTATACCCCATATGGTCTGTTGCAACTTGCGCTACTGAAGGTAAAAAACAAGTTGCGCACAAGAGAAAAAACCCCGCAACGAACACTTTTGCAAATAAAACAGTCTTCATAAATTCACTCGCTAATCTTTGCCGACCTGGTAAATAAATCTATTTCTTACGCCAGGCACTTCAATCGCTTCGCCGTCGATAACTTTCGGCTTGTACTTAAACTTAGTCGCAGCCTTTCTAGAGGCATTAGCGAATACCGTTTTAGGGCAATCGACAACTGTTACATCTCTCGTTTCACCCGTTTTTGTCACTGTATATTCAACAGTACAGTACCCTTCAATACCTCGAGAAAGCGCTCGACTAGGGTATTTGGGTTGAGTTTTTACGATTGGAAGATAATCACCATCAGATGAGAACCCATCGATTCCGCCAAGAGAAAACTTATTCCCTGTGATTGGAGCAACAGAAACTGACGCATCAGTACTGAGATTCTCAAACTCAGGCTCAGGCAACTCGGGTGGCGGCTCTTCCGGCTCATCGGGCTTATCAGGCTTACGAGTATCGTATTCCGTGGTGATATCCTGACTGGGCATCGATATATCGGGGAGCTTATACTCAGCAGCACCCTCTTCTTTTTTTAGATCCTGAGATATCAGAATCTGCATCGTCAACAATAACCCCGCAGTAATAACTGCTGCAGGGACTAACGACGTAATAGCTCTCGTTACGTTCATAGGTGCCTACTCTGCTGACACAGAAATATCACCGACACCGAGCTCTCTCGCTATCTGTGCAACTTCTGTTAAGGTTTTAATACTTGCTTCTTTATCTGCCTGAATTACAACTCGCCCTTTAGGAGTTTCCGAAATAAGGATTTGTAATTGCGTCTTAATTTGGCGGACATCGATTTCACTTTTGTTAATCCAGACCTTGTTGTCACCAGTAATGGCAACCAATATAGGCGTTTTAACATCAATAGCGGTTGTCGCATCAGGCCTGTCAATATCAACTCCCGGCTCCTTAATAAAAGAGGCGGTAACAATAAAGAAGATCAACATGATGAACACCACATCAAGCATTGGCGTTAAATCAATCGCACCCGCTTCATCTTCTGCTTCTGATCGTTTACTCATGGGGTTTCTCTATAAATCACAATAAACCACTAAAATTAGTGGTCCATTGTTAAATGGTCTTCGAGTAAGTGATTTTCACGTTGTGCGATTTTATTGATGTAGCTAGTACCAAACACTCCAGAAAGTGCGGCAACCATGCCAGCCATAGTAGGGATAGTCGCTCGCGACACACCCGCAGCCATGGACTTAGCATCACCACCACCGGTAATGGCCATTACATCAAACACTTGAATCATACCGGTTACAGTGCCTAGCAGGCCCATCAAGGGACACAAAGCAACAAGAGTTCCCAGAAGATCCAAGTTTGCATTTATTTTATCGCTAACACGAGAAATCATCGCGGTTCTAATTTGATGCGCATTCCAGGAGGTACGCTCAGCTCGAGCGTCCCAACGGCTGATCGTATCATTGACCAGCTTTCCTAGTGCGCCTTTGTAAAACCAAAAACGCTCAAACATTAAAGTCCAGAGAATAAAGGTTAGGACAGCGATCACCTTGAGGATGATACCGCCCATATCCATGAATTCCTGAATCGCTTCAACTTGGTCAATCAAACCCACGGTTCTTCTCCTACTTACCTTCTACTTTTTCAGCAAGCAAGCCAGCACTTTGCTCATCGAGGATCTGCACTATTGATTTCGCCTTGCTATTAAGCATGGAGTGAATCAGTACTGTTGGGATCGCAACAATAAGACCAAGAACGGTTGTTACCAACGCACCAGAAATACCACCAGCCATAGCCGTAGGATCGCCCGCACCAAAGATAGTAATCGCTTGGAAAGTTTGAATCATACCGGTAACAGTACCAAGCAGACCGAGTAACGGAGCAACCATAGAAATGATCTTGATCATGCCTAAGTAAGCTTCAATCGGTGGACGCTCTTTTAATACAGCCTCTTCCAATTTCAATTCAAGAGACTCTATATCCGCGCCAGGATTATCTTCAGCCACTTTTAACACACGACCTAGTGGGTTATTCATATTAGCTGTACGCGATTTAAGCTGGGATCGAACCTTTCCGCCAACAAGCATTAACACGAAGAAACGCCAAACAGATACGACCACAGCCACCGCGAACACAGCGGTAATTACGTATCCAACTTCACGCCCTTGATGCCAACGCTCTGCCAAATCAGGAGTAGCAATTAAAGCCTTCAAAAGGTTACCGCCTTGTGGGCCAGTCGGATCAACACCGACCTTAACAAAACCAGTACTAGCAGTTTGAATTTCTCTTGCTCCAGCCAAGTGACGACTAGCAGGCTGGCGAAGTAGCTCACTTAAACGACCATTTTCATACGTCAAGTATTTGCCGTTCGCAACTATATTAAAGTTACCAATTCGAACCACTTCTTGCTCAACTGAATTACCTGCAGCGTCAGAGACTGTCGCCGAGAACTTAGCAACACGACCACTTTCTACAGTTTCTCTTTGCAACTCATACCAAAGCTTTTCAATTTCTTCAATTGTTGGCAATTTGGTTTCGCTGTTCATCTTGGCGATTAAGCCTTCCAGAAACTCACCACGACCTGGAAATTGAGCACTTACGATAGAAGTGTCAAGATTCGCACGCAAATCACCAGCTGTTGACGTTAGATGCCCAAAAAGTTCTTTAAGTGAACCTAGACGCTCATCGTACTGCTTACGTCTTTGTTGAACCAAAACGTCTTGATCTTTGAACTTCTTTTCTAGACGCTCAGAACGACGCTCTTCACCAGCTTTAGTCGCTTTCGCGTTAGCCAGCAAATTCGACTGAGCTGTTTTGCTACGACGAAACTCAACTTCGCGCTTTTTATGCTCTTTGCTTTCAGAGATTTTACTGTTCTTCATCATCTGTAAAAGCTGATCAAGACTTGCTGCTTTTTGCTCTTGGGCAAATAAAGAGCCAGAAAAAGCAATGATGCCAGCAGCAGCAAAACCCAATAGCTTATTTTTAATACTCATTTTCATCGTGCAGCCTCCGGAGCCAAGACTGGTAAAGACATAACATCATAAGAAGCTTGCTTCTTAGCGATCTTAATACCTTTAGCAATGGCCGAACTGTATTTACCAGTATCAAGCGCTACCCAGACTCGTTGGTTCTGATCCCAAGCGCCTGCGAACTTTCTATCTTTGGTTTGATACATTACAGAAATACGACCAATAGCAAGAATGTCAACGTCACGCTCAACACCACCAACTTCTAAAGTGTCGGTATAGTTATGAATCGTGCGTCCGTATTCGGCTTCAATGTTATAAGCTTCTAACACTTGACGAAATTTCTCAGCAACCGAAATGTCTGCACGATTTTGATTATCTTGCAACATCTCCATACGATTTTGCCGCTCGCTTGGATACAGCGGCACATCTAGCGCAACAAACTGCTCTAGACCTTCGAGCATACGTAAGATCAACGGCTGAATTTGACGCTCAATAACTGTAACGTTAGCGATAGAGTGATCTAAGTCTTTAATCAACTTAAGCTGATTAGCAAGCTGCTTTTCAAGGCGCGAGTTGTATACACGCAAACCCTGAATTTCCTTATTCGTCTTTTTAAACTTATGTAAAAGACTCGTGGTCTGTTCCTGAAGTTTATTGATTCTTCTTTGTGACGTCTGGGCAGCGACAGTTTTGGTCTGACTCACCTTTAAGACGGCATCAATTTCTTTATCTGCATAAGCGGCACTAGCAAAAAATGCCCCAACAGAGATTGCAGTGGATAAAACCACCGCCGTTACACGTTGCTTCTTCATAATTCCCCCAACTCGGGTGCTGACATTGGAATATTTACATACAAAAAAATACGCAAAATTAATTTGTATGAGTACAAAACTCGATTAATGGTGTTCTTTCACAGCGGCCATTCTAATAAGACCGTCCTCAAACATTCAATTACTTATAGATCAGCTTTTTTGCCTTCGCAACAAACATCACAATAAGTAACAACACTACTCACTTACCTACCGGCAAGGTAACACTAAAGTAACAGTCGTTCATATTTTACCCTTCACCTTGCCAACAGCTCAAAACCACTGATAGCACTACAAGTAGGATGTTAACAGAACAATACCTGTCAACACCCACTTGCCACTACCCCTCAAAATAAGTCGTAACAAATGCGTTACCGGAATACACTTCCGCTAAAACGAATCTACTCACGCAAACCTTTTGGAAACGGTAGAATCACGCTGCTTAATGACGAAGCAGTGGAGAATTTCCACCACCCAATGATGTAGCCATTTACGCAATACGATCAAGAATAACAAAAGAGTATGCGTATGGATTACAACTATCAGAAGCATGACGCAGACGAGAAACTTCTTTCCATGCACTGCGATCAAACTCAGGGAAAAACGCATCCCCATCCACGCTTGCGTGCACTTCCGTCAAGTATAGCCGCTCACATAAAGGAAGCGCTTGCAGATAGAGATTAGCGCCACCAATTAGCATCACCCAAGGACTTAAAGCATCCGTCTCCTTTGCCCGAGCAATAGCGGACTCGATGCCGTGCACAACCTCAACTCCTTCCGCAGACCAATCCCGTTGCCGAGTCACCACAATATTCGTGCGCCCCGGCAAAGCACGGCCAATAGAATCATAGGTAAGTCGGCCCATCACTATCGGGTGACCCATTGTTGTTTTTTTAAAATATTTTAAATCTTCAGGCAGACGCCAGGGCAGGCCATTATCTTTGCCAATCACCCCATTTTCGGAAACGGCAACCACCATCGCTAATTTAGACATAGATTTTTATCACACTGAAATAGGCGCAGAAATATGTGGGTGCGCATCGTAGTCGACCAACTCAAAATCATCATAAGTAAAATCGAAGATGCTTTTCACCTCTGAATTAATCCGCATTTGAGGCAAAGAAAACGGCTCTCGCGCCAACTGCGTTTCAACTTGCTCCATATGATTAAGATACAAATGGGCATCGCCAAAGGTATGCACAAAATCACCCAGCTTCAAATTGCAGACCTGAGCCACCATCATGGTTAGCAGTGCATAAGATGCAATATTAAAAGGCACCCCCAAAAACACATCCGCACTACGCTGGTAGAGCTGGCAAGAAAGCTTGCCCTCGCTCACGTAGAATTGAAATAAGGTATGACAAGGAGGGAGCGCCATTTTACCCGCGGCAACGTTTTCCTGCGGCGATATTCCCTCGTCCGGCAACAATGCTGGATTCCACGCTGATAAAATCAACCGCCTAGAATCCGGCTTATTTTTAATCTGCGCAATAAGCTCACTCAGCTGATCAATCGAGCCGCCGCCCGGAGAAGACCAAGAACGCCACTGCGCACCATAAACCGGCCCCAGCTCTCCATCCTCGGTCGCCCAAGCATTCCATATCCGAACGCCGTTATCAGTGAGATACTTAGTATTAGTGTCGCCATTAATAAACCATAACAGCTCGTGAATAATGGACTTCAAATGACACTTTTTTGTCGTGACTAGCGGAAACCCTTTCTGCAAATCGAACCGCATTTGGTAGCCAAAAATACTGATCGTCCCCGTCCCCGTACGATCTTCTTTTTTAGCACCACTGTCACAAATGTGCCGCATCAAATCTAAATATTCTTTCACGAAATTGTCACTCGCCGTTTTATATTAGTTAACTTACCTCCGGCAAAG
>JAWSUZ010000086.1:0-1646 GCA_033852165.1 Agarilytica sp.
AACTAGCCTGACACAGGGGGCTACCAAGCAGATGTTAAGTAATGCAGCTATCAACCACAAATTCGCGATTGCCAGCTGGACTTTACTTATTCTAGATTGAAGCTAAAGGGGGATTCCGCCTACACGTTAGGTGCTCGCCCAAGATGCCGTGTACACTGCACTTTTTGTGACCCTATTTTTAAAAGTCCGCGCCCCCTACCCCATGAGAAATCACCCTATGTCAAACCCCGAAAAACCACGCATTCCGCGTGCGCTGATCGTCGCCGTGCAATTAGACCGTGTTAGCGATGTTGAATTTAAGTCATCGTTGGCCGAACTGGCTGATCTGGCAAAGACCTTAGGGCTAGAGGTGGTCGGTCAATTTACCCAAAAGCGTTCGTCTTTCGACTCGACGGCGTATATGGGCGTGGGTAAACGGGAGGAAATACGACAATTCTTAGAAAGCCAACAAGCCGGCTCGGAACCGTCGTCGCAGGCTGACCCGCTGGCGGCTAGTGATCCAGTGGAGTTTGTTCTGGTCGACCATGAAATCTCGCCGTCCCAGGCACTTAATCTGGAAAATGAAGTCGGTTGCGAGGTGATGGACCGCACGGTGGTCATTCTCGAGATTTTTCATCGAAACGCCAGTTCGCACGCAGCCAGGGTACAAGTTGAGATTGCGCGTCTAACCTATATGGCGCCGCGCCTACGTGAGGCGGCCAAGCGCGCGGGACCGACAGGACGACAGCGCAGCGGTACCGGCGGGCGCGGTACAGGGCAGTCGCGCAGCCAGACGGATAGTCAAAAGGTTCGTGATCGTATTGCCGAACTGCAAAAAGAAATTGATGCCATGGAGGCGGGTCGCGATACCCAGCGAGCACGACGCTTGGGTGAATCGGGGGTATCACAGGTGGCGCTGGTCGGTTATACCAACGCGGGTAAATCCACCTTGATGTGCGCTTTGACCGGCAAAGATATGCTAGTGGCCAATAAACTGTTTGCCACGCTGGACACCAAGGTACGCTCCTTGCAGCCAGAAAGTGTGCCCAAGGTATTGGTGAGTGACACGGTTGGTTTTATCAAAAATTTACCCCATGGGCTGGTTGCCTCGTTCAAGTCAACGTTGGACGAAGCCCTTAGCGCATCGCTGTTGCTGCACGTTATAGACGCCGGCGACCCGGGGTTTGAGGCGCAGCTTGAAGTAACCGATAAAGTATTGGCCGAGATTGGTGCCGATAGTGTGCCGCGCATTCGGGTGTTCAATAAAATTGACTATCTGCCCGACGCTGCCTCACAGGAAGAGCGTACTGCGGAGCTGCAAGCCAAATATCCCGGCTGTATTGTTCTTAGCGCGCGCAGTAAGGACGATATAAAGCAGTTGCATCAGTCGATTGTGCAGGTTTTTCAAAAGGATCTGATTGAATCGGAGATTTTTTTACCTTGGTCGGCACAAGAGTTGCGCGGCGAGATCTTTACCTCCTGCGAAGTTCTTGAAGAGCGCGCCGATGCCGCAGGTGCATTTTTTCGCTTTCGCGCCTCAGCTGATATGGCCGCTCGACTGAGTAAACTTGCAGAGGATGCGTGCTGAGGTCGAACAAGTGCCTTATAAAAAGTAATATACGGACCGGTAGGTTCGTACTATTACACTGTTGAACTAAACCGCTGCG
>JAWSUZ010000087.1:0-6612 GCA_033852165.1 Agarilytica sp.
AAGTGATCACGTTCAACCGTTATGAGTGATCATGTTCAGCGAAATACGCATATGCTTGGCGGCAGAAGTTTAAGCCCTTCGGTGACGGCCTTGTCGGCAGGTGCTTCTGACATGAGTGGTTGGATGCTTATGGGGTTGCCTGGTGCAATGTATGTCAGTGGGTTAAGTAGCATGTGGATTGCTGTGGGGCTGGTGATTGGTGCTTACTTTAATTATCTGATTGTTGCTCCTAGATTACGTACTTATACTGAAATAGCGAATGACTCTATTACTTTACCTGATTTTTTTGAAAATCGTTTTTCTGATAAATCTCATTTATTAAGACTTGTTTCTTCGTTAGTGATTATTGTTTTTTTTACTTTGTATACTTCATCAGGAGTGGTTGCTGGTGGAAAGTTATTTGAAAGTTCGTTGGGTTTGAATTATGAGGTAGGTTTGTATATTACTGCAGGGGTTGTGGTGATTTATACCTTGATTGGTGGTTTTTTAGCGGTGAGCTTAACCGATTTTGTTCAAGGTTGCCTTATGTTCCTGGCTTTAGTTTTAGTGCCTACCGTTGTCTTGAGCGATGTTGGTGGCTTAGCAGCGATGAATCAATCCATTAGTGATATTAACCCTGATCTACTGAATATTTTTGGTGGTGTCAGCGCTTTAGGTATCCTTTCTGCTATGGCTTGGGGGCTTGGCTATTTTGGGCAACCGCATATTATTGTTCGTTTTATGGCGATACGCTCTATTGATGATTTACCTACCGCACGTCGTATCGGAATGAGCTGGATGGTAGTGACTATTTGTGGATCTATGGCTACAGGCTTTGCTGGTATTGCGTATGTTGCTAAAACAGGTGTAGCGCTAGATGACCCTGAAACCATATTCATCTTACTCTCGCAAATTTTATTTCACCCTTTTGTTGCGGGTTTTTTGTTAGCGGCAATATTAGCGGCAATTATGAGCACTATTTCTTCACAGTTATTGGTGACATCCAGCTCTTTAACTGGCGATTTTTACAAAGTTTTTCTAAATAAAGAAGCGAGTGAAAAACAATTGCTGCTTGTTGGCCGCCTTTCGGTTGTAGGTGTGGCTTTAGTGGCGGTATTTCTTGCTTATGATAGAGATAACTCCATTTTAAGTTTAGTGAGTAATGCTTGGGCTGGTTTCGGTGCAGCCTTTGGCCCTGTGGTTATATTAAGTTTGTACTGGAAAGGTATGAATCGCAATGGCGCGCTGGCCGGGATGCTCATCGGTGCTGCTACTGTACTTGTTTGGATTTACGCCCCCATTACTTTCGCAGGGCAATCATTGAGTGGGCTGATTTATGAGATTGTGCCTGGTTTTATTTTGAGTGCTGTCGGTATTATTGTTGTCAGTAAAGCCACTCATCAACCACAAGCAGCCATTGAGAAAACGTTTGATGAAATGCTTAAACAGCATGGCAGACCTGAGCCCTCGGCTTTGCTTAAAAAATAGGATATTCGGCCGGTAGGTCCATCTATCACAAAGTGATGTAAAAATAGAAAATGAAGTACCGAGATAGAAATAGAAATTTGGATACGCCCAAAACAATTCTTAAGGTGAATCATGCAGGGGAGTTTGGGGCAATTAATATATACCAATCTCAGCTACTGGTAGCTCGCATATTTATGAAACAGCTTGTTCCTTTGCTAGAGTCATTTCTGGAGGATGAAAAAAGGCATATGGATATTTTCTGGAAAGAAATTCAGGCGAGAAACGGCATTAAGTGCAAAAGTTTTTGGCTTTGCGGCCTTGGAGGTTACTTTATGGGTTTCATTTCTGCCCTTTTGGGGCGGAAAGGAATAATGGCGTGTACTTGGGCGGTAGAATCAGTTGTCATAAATCACTTGAAAAACCAGCTACAATATCTCGAATCAAAAGATGATAAAGCGGCATACGATGCGGTGAACTCAATTTTAGAGGACGAGATTAGTCATCGGGATACCGGATTTAAAGAAGGTGGGCTTGGCAATATTTGGTATAAACCATTCCGCTTGGTTATAAGCGGTTTTACTGAAGCGGTAATCCGTTTCGGTATGAGGTAAAATGTATAACCAAACCATCATTGTTCGTCCGTCGGGCTGTATCTCACTTCGTTCAGCCTAATATGGTGAGCGTTATACGCCAAGACCGCGTTATACGATTTGGATTCATGTTCGAAGCTGGTATGATACAAGTGTTTACAGAATGAGCAGATATGCATGAACCGTCGCAAAAAAGGCAATAATATTTTAAAGGCTCGTGCCAAAAAGGCTAACGCAAAATTGTCCCCCCAAGGTAAGTCTAAATACATTAGTAAAGCTGACCGGGTGAAATTAGCAGAAGATTCCACTCAAGACAGAACTTTAACTTCTGAGAAGTGATTTTAATATCTCTGAGGGTCATCATAGGGGGTATGGCAAATGCATTCAAAAAGATTACTTAACAATCTCTTTGTCTGAAGTAAGTACTTTCCACAAGTATTCTCGATCCCATCCAGCCCGTTTTCTTCTGCACTCTATTCCTCTCTTGTGTGTTTTTTCTTGCTGAAGAAGATTCAGCGCGATTCGTCTAAGCAAGCCGACATTCTCTGCAGAAAACCCTTTTCTCATCCTGTTTTCAACTTCTCTGAAGCTTACATCTAAGGACCAGTGTAGATTGATTACCCTCATTCCCACGGTCTCCGTGGGAATGCAGACCGAAGTATGTTTATTGAACTTAATTCGAATATTGTTTGTTCATGTTTCCCCAAATCCCATAATCGTGACGGGTTTCCACTTCACGTATGCATTCCCACGGAGACCGTGGGAACAAGAACATACTGATAAAAGCCACGGAGGCACTTTAACCGAAGAGCGAGATATTCCCTTATATGTCATTGGTGATCGTTTCTCTCACCAAGCAGGTTGTGCACCAAAACAAACGGAGATTTGCGGCATTATCTGTGAGTTACTGGGGCTCCTCGATCATCGTAAATCTGTGACTAAAAATTTATTACTGAATGAAGCGAAAGAGCGTTCTGAACACAAAATAATAATGGCCGCTTAGTCGCTGATCCAGGAATTACCCAGTAAAATTGAAGGAGTTGTTGATAATATGCAAGATGAGTCAGGCTTGATTGCTCTGCAGTAAAGGTGAGCAATAGTACTGCACAACAAATTTATTATCCTGAATCAAAAAATAGCTAACAAATAAGGATATGTCGTTTTACCCGCTGTATTCTTGCTCACCCTCACACATGGTTTGTCACTTATTAAATTATGATTCCGCTTTCTGTTCTTGATTTGGTTTTCGTCACAGTTGATAACACTCCGGCTGACGCCCTGCGCAACGCCCTCGATTTGGCTCAGCATGCCGATGACTGGGGCTATGAGCGCTTCTGGGTGGCGGAACATCACAATATGACAGCCATCGCCAGTGCGGCTACCTCTGTCGTTATCGGCTACCTGGCTGGAGGCACCCAAAGAATTCGTGTTGGCGCCGGCGGAATTATGTTGCCCAATCATTCGCCACTGATTATTGCAGAACAATTTGGCACCCTGGAGTCACTCTACCCTGGCCGTATTGATCTCGGCCTCGGTAGGGCGCCTGGTACCGACCAGAGAACTTGGCAAGCGCTGCGCCGGGATGCGCGCGCTTCCGATGACTTCCCGCAAGATGTAGAGGAGTTGCAGGCATTGTTTGGTCCGGTGCAAGACGGGCAGATGATTCAGGCAGTTCCTGGCGCTGACTTGAAAGTGCCGCTGTGGATCTTGGGCTCCAGTCTTTTCGGCGCTCAACTTAGCGCTCAGCTGGGTTTGCCTTATGCTTTTGCATCGCATTTTGCGCCAGCGGCTCTGGATCAGGCTTTGCAAGTCTATCGTCAGCAATTCGTGCCCTCGGTGCAGTTACAACAAGCCTACGCCATGCCCTGCGTCAATGTTATTGTGGCGGATACTGACGCTCAGGCTCACCACCTGTTTACGAGTATTCAACAACGCTTCGCCGGGATGATTCGCAACCAGCACGGCAAGTTGCCCGCCCCTATTGATGACATCGATTCTATCTGGCAGCCGAGCGAAGCAGCCCAGGTTGGTAGCATGTTAATGTGTGCCTTTGTGGGCTCGGTTGACAGCGTGCGACAGCAGTTACAGCAATTTCTTCAACGCACGCGCGCTGACGAATTGATGGTTAGCTCCGCGATTTTCGATCACGATGCACGGCTGTACTCATACGAGTTGCTAGCCAAGATTGGACAAGAGCTGGAGCCCGGCGAGGTCAGCACTTAACTGAAGGCACCGCTGAGTCAAACCATTCGCTTTTTAGCACCTAAAAAAAATTAAAGGGGGGTAGACCCGAATGGCACTTCCTTAAGGTCTTAATATCAGATAACCATGGGGGTTGCAGCGCATTATTCTCGTTCCTCACGGTCTCCGTGGGAATGCAGACCGAAGGATGTTTATTGCACTTAATNNTCGAATATTGTTTGTTCATATTTCATTAAATCCGATAATTCTGATCGGTTTTCACTTCACGTATGCATTCCCACGGGGGACCGTGGGAACGAGAACATTATTTTCCTCGTTTGATATTCATTCCCACGCGCGACCCCATGGATTGGGGGAGGTAGAGCGACTCATTAGCGCAGGAAGCGCGTAAGTAGAATAACGCAGGAGCAGTTATCGAGGAGAGACAAAGCCGAGAGCGTGAGGAACGAGGGGGCGGTATCTCGCCGTAAGCCTTACAACCATTGGATTTGGCTCTTAAGGAAGTGCCATTCGGGGCAGACTCCATTTCCAAGCAAATATTCCCTAATTAAGAAAGTAGTTGAAAGTCACTAAAAATGACCTTCCTGGCCCCAGAAGCCCTCGTTCAAAAGAGGCGTTTTCTGACGCAGGATAATGAACCCTATCATTCATGATGTTTGCGATTTTAAAATTAACATTAAATTGATTTGATGGCGATTCGTATCTTATATTAGTATCGATAACCAAGCTGCTGTCAACGCGCTCACCTACTCGATCAACACTGCCATCCAGATTTATTAAATTCCAGTCTGCGAATAATGATGCCCTGTATCGTGCAGAAATCGTATAAAAATATGGCCGCCGAATATAACTGGTTTTTACTTTGTAGAGAAAATTTGGAGAGCTGCCTACGGCAGCTGTTGTATCTTTATCCTTTAGATCTACATAAGTAGCACTGAGATCTAAGGAAAGAAAATCCAAAATGTTAACCTTCCCCCACATCTCTGCACCGTAGGTCTCCAGCTCGCCTGAAAATGTACCTATCGATTGAAATCCATCTTCCTCTGTAAAGAATTGAAAGTGGCGTCCCAGGTTTTTGTTTTCGTTATTGAAAATGCTAAATGATAGTAGTTGATTTTCTTCTGAGTAAAGATAGTTTATTTCAAAGGTTCTTATCTCCTCTCTTAATTCGTGAGTAGCAATCGTACTCGCAATCGACGCGCTACTTTTTGTTGCCTCACCATACATTAATTTTACGATATGGTTGTTTTTAATGTTGTAGATCATCGCTGCTCTGGGCACTAAAAATGAGTGCTCCATCGGGTTTACTTCGTGGGTGCCTAAAGTCAGTGTGGTTAAGTTTCCATTCCCGCCCACTTTTTTGAAGTAACTTTTCTCCTGTTCAATCCTTGCCCCCAATATGAACTCAAATTTATTTAAATAGTGATAACTTGATTGAATAAAAATTGAATAGGTTTCAATATTGCTGTTATTAATATTCTCATCCAAATTTAACAAAGGAATAACTAATTTATAATAACCATCTTTTAAACGTAAATAGTTAAATCCGAAAAGTAGATCCAGATGACTGTGTGGTTTATAAAGTAAATTTAGCTCTGCCTCATAACGTTGGAATTTTATTGTACGATCGCCCTCCAAGTCCCGAACGATAAAGTCATAATCTCGATGTACTTCAAATTTCCCCATATTTAATTTCGTATTAAGTTCTAGGTCTTTTGAAATGGAACTCCGTAAGCCTAACTCTGCTGACAACTGGTCTACATCTTCTCGATTACCTTCATCAAAAGAAGTGGTGAGTATCCACGCCTCTCGCTCAATGTGTTGATAATGAATCTGCCCATAAAAGTCTTTCCACTCGCCTGTTAATAATCCCCCCCAATTTTCCCTTTCCAAATTATTCGCTGTTGATAAGTGTGCCCCTGCCGGAATACTTGCTAATTCCATTTCGCTCATCATGTCTTGATACTTAGCATCTATTCCTTCGGAACTTTCGCCATAGATATTGCCAATATAGTTACCATCATTGTTACTCTTTCCCCAGCGAACACCGAATCTATAGCTATTAATACCCCCCCTAGAATTACCAAGGGTGAATTGGGGTTGGTCAGGCTGAATATCATTAGTCACCACATTTATTGCACCTAAAAACGCACCATTTCCATAAATGACCGACATTGGTCCTCTAATAAATTCTACGCGATCAATACTCTCTGGTGGTAAGGCAAGGTATTTTTGAAGATTGGTATGTTGCAAAGCCCCATTAACTAATAAAACGATGTCTCCATTACCTGCTCCAAGTACTCCCCTGATACCTAACAAATCATTATCATAATTATCAATATGGTAAATGCCGGGTAAGCGCCGAACCAACCCA
>JAWSUZ010000088.1:0-15311 GCA_033852165.1 Agarilytica sp.
CATTTTTTTCAACCATCATTAAATGCTGAACGGAATATGGACTCCCCACAGGAATAACCATCCGCCCTCCGGGTTTGAGCTGGCGCACAAGAGGTGGCGGTATTTGGCCTCCGGCGGCAGTCACAATAATGGAGTCAAAAGGCGCCTCTTTAGGCCAGCCATAAAACCCGTCACCGATACGCAACTGCACATTACTGTAACCCAGTCTTTCTAAGCGCTGTTCTGCTATGTTGCTCAACTCTGGAATGATTTCAATGCTGTAAACCTTGCTGACTAAGCGCGATAAAACCGCCGCCTGGTAGCCGGAACCAGTCCCGACCTCCAGCACTTTATGGTCAGGCTTAGGCTGTAACATATCGGTCATCAAGGCAACAATATAGGGCTGCGATATGGTCTGCCCATAACCAATAGACAACGGTGTATTTCGATAAGCCAAAGCCAATTGAAAGAGCGGCACAAACTCATGACGCGGCACGAAATTTATCGCCGCCATTACCTTCGGCTCAAAAGACTTTTTACCAATATAGAAAGCGGTGGCAACAGCATCCTCGCGGATTTCATCCACCATGTGCTGGCGCCTTTCTTCCCAATTGAGGGCATTCGACGGCTGCGATACCATTAACAACAGGCACAGAGAGACACTGGCCCACAATGAAACTTTAACCCGCGAAACAATCAATGAAACTAACAACGAACCAGTCAGGGACCGTAACAGCGAATCAATGACTGTCCCTTGGCGTTTCATATCGATAGTAAAAGCTAATTCATTTATGACAAGCACAGCACATACCCTCCGTCTCGCCACTGTATTTACTCAACTATAGTGAAATTACTATGCGGTCGGTAGATTCATTTGTTGGCGGGTTATACCTGCTTGATCTACAGAAATAACCCAACAGAACAGGGTCGATTAATATGACAGAGATCGCTAGATTTCTCCCTGCGTTTTATACGCGACATCAACCTCTTGGGCCCTCGAAACGGTATCAAAGTGTTCAGTATTCTTAAGCTGAAGTCCTCCCCATGCCCCTCATTACCACGGTCCCCCGTGGGAATGCAGACCGAACCTTCACGCAAAACAATCTTAATTAAATTGTAATTAAATTTTGATTGACGCTTATCTATCTCCCCCTACTTCGAATAGGAATTCATATCGGGTATGCATTACCACGGGGACCGTGGGAACGAGGATACGAGGATTACGAGGGATTTAACGCGTACAACAATTTCCATTCTTATCCTTTTTGTGAATGAACTTATATTCAATTGTTTTATTGTTAACCGGCCTTATATCTTTTTATCATTGGCATCAAACTCAATAAATTTTCCTCACATTTAATTCTCATCGGTTTTATCGTTTTTTGCCATGCGTTTTTAGCCATATTTATTCTATGTATCTAGTTTTTTTGAATTAAATTCGCATTAAAAAGTTGCCAAAAAATAGCCTGACTCGATCAGGTGAATGCCGATTTTGCTTGCCTAAAAATCAGGACTTTACAGCGGTATTCCGCCCGATTTTCGATAAGCCCTCAGCACGTCATTTTTACAGACAAAAAACCCAACAAAATCAACCACTAAGGATTGAAATGTTAGAGGATTTGGAGCTTGTTTTCGGCTTACGTCTAGGCCGAAAATAAGAGCTTTAACGTGACTGAACCAATGATTGCGATGCCACTCTAAATTAATGGTCAGGAGGTGGTTAAAATCAAGTCATATGCCAAAAGGCTCTAAGCTAAACTCTTTTCATCGCCTTTTAAAAAATATAGACTGCTTCTTGTACGTTTTCTGAGCAATGATTCAGAGGATTCAGATGTTCGGGCAAATAGGGAGCCTTCGATTGATTCAGGGAAAGTTTGACGGAGAGTTGATATGCACAGTAAATGGTCTGTTGTAGATAAGATTCAAGAAATCGCCAGCCTCTCGCTCGAAGATTTAGAAGCGTTTAGGCAGAAAGAAATCGAAGCATTGATTAACAGTGCTCCTGAAAAGTACCGACGTCGCCTGCAAGGCATTCAGTTTCAAGTCGATGCTCAACGCCAAAAGCACAGTAACCCTTTAGGTTCTTGTGCGGCGATTTCTAACATGATGCAAGATTCGCTTAATAAGCTCAATACAGCATTGCGTGGAAACGAAATTAAGAAAGATGTGATTGAAAGCTCTTCCGTTACGGAATTATTACCTTGTAGTTAAGGCGCTATGCTGACGTGTCTTCGCGACCGTCAGTCGATGACTTTCAATTTTAGTCATAACAAAGAGCGAACAACTGCTAGGTTCATTTATTCCTCATATAGTTTTTCTGCTGAAATATTCAGCCTAATTTTTCCTGTACGAGGACTATTTGGCCCGCAGAGTAAAATGAAAAACGTACATTAGTACAATATGCGCAGCACCCACGCCAAGAAAACCAAGGGAACTCGCGCCACCCGCCATAACGCTTCCCGACACAACCATTAATCCCATAAACGCGACAATTGCCAGTAGGTTTTTTCTTGTGGGTTTTAATTTATTTCTGCGTTTGTAAAATACATTTGAAGAAACAGGCAGAGACGGGTCGTTCATTCTAAGTCCTTTTATTAAATATTTAGGAGGTTGTTAGATACTGGCATAATAGTCATAAAAAACGGTTGTGAAAATATTGGACTCCGCCACAAGATTGCATATGACGACTTATTTTCAAAGTTGCGAATCTATTGGCACATGTATAATCAACCGTATTAATAAGGTGTTTCTTTTGGCGACTCATAGCGACTCATAGCGACTCACAACGCCACACGTTTAGCGCTCACCTTCACAATAAGTGAAAATAACTTTTCAACCAAAAGCAATCGACTTATTAATTTACGACGAACGAATAAAATCGGATTAAATTACTCGTTAGAAATTTCAATGGGGGAAGACTCTCTAGAACCCCGCTAAAATGTTAGATATGAATGGGACGTTGGTCTATCCGATCGTAGACAGCATTACCTCAAGGCAGCGTGTAGGCTTGGAGAATTACTGAAGGGTACTGAGTCCTAATCACCAAGAAAGGTTTAGTGCCTGCTCCGCGAACAAGGCGAGGCATTGTATCCAGTGAGGGCCTGTATCCGGTGAAGCATTGTATCCGGCTAGCCTAAGGGAGCAGCATCGAATTCATGTCGGGGGTAACCGTTTTTCGCTTAACGCCCCATATAGCCAGTACTTCGAATTTTGCATTATATTGAACTGGGGCCGTAGAAAGTATGGCTCGATTGAAAACTGAGCCATTTAAGCTCTGCCCGTTCTACCTTGGTTTCAATCACGCCAGAACCCCCTGAAACCCCCAATACCTGACTATACTCTCTGTACTCTTTACTGAGGGAACCCCCGGTGCTCAAAGATATAGAAACGCCTATCGCCCCTTCTGATGCGCAAACCACTTTCGCGGAAAAATACCACGGCCCTGTTGTCGCGTGGATCATACTGGCGATCTCTTTAGTGCTCACGGCAACGGCATACATTGCCTCCCATCACTTGGTGGAAAAACGTCTTGAGGATCAATTCGAGTTTCGCTCAAATGAAATTAGCAATGCCATTCAAGACCGCCTCTTTATATACGAGCAAATACTGTGGAGTGGCGTCGCGTTATTTGACGCGACACCGCAACCCGTAGAACGCAACCATTGGCGGAACTTCGTCAACGCCCTCAATATCAACGAGCACTGGCAGGGTATTCAAGGGTTCGGCTACAGCGTACCCGTTACGTCAATCGATAAAGAATCACACATACAGTCGATTCGGGACGAAGGGTTTTTAGACTATAAAATAGCCCCAGAGGGCGAACGCGATGCCTACTCGGCTATTATTTATTTGGAACCGTTTGACTGGCGCAACAAGCGGGCTTTTGGCTATGACATGTGGTCAAACGAAATGAGACGCACAGCGATGGCTCGCGCACGTGATGAGGGAGTTGCAGCCACTTCCGGAATCATCACCCTGGTTCAAGAAACTCAGAGTGATGTGCAACGCGGCTTTTTGACCTACGTCCCCGTGTACAAACACCCACCAGAGGACACGGTTGAATCGCGCAGGGCGCTTTTTCAGGGCTGGGTTTACGCACCTTTTCGAGCCGGCAATTTGATGGAAGGGATACTCGGCAGCGGCGATAGCGATATTATTTTTGATATATACGATGGACCCGAACGAAATGAAGCCAGCTTACTCTACAGCAGCGTAAAAAACGGAGACCAGGACGCATCAATCCCCTTTTTGACGAAAACTCGCTCTCTCGAATTACAAGGTCGAACCTGGTCACTGGAATTTAGGACCCCGCCAGGTTTTACTACCGCACAGGAAAGTAAGGTGCCCCGATCAATTGCTGTCGTCGGTCTGATTATCGATTCGCTTTTATTTTATGTCATATTATCGCTGTATAGCATCAACCGCAGGGCAAATAATATTGCGACCAATATGACGAAAGGCATACAAGAAGCCAAAATAGGACTGGAAAAACAAGTGTCCGAACGCACCCAAGAACTAAGTCAGGCACATCAGAATTTGGAACGTAATATCCAACAACGCACCCAAGAATTACACGACAAAGTTAATGAGCTCGAAAATATGAATACCTTAACCTCCGGGCGCGAGATACGCATTATAGAGCTCAAGCAAGAGGTCAACTCACTGTCAAAAGATTTGGACATTACGCTCCCCTACAATCTAGATGAGCAAACGCCTAAGTAATGGATATCCACACGATTAATTCGAAAACCCTGAATGCCGCGCTGATCACTATCCTTGTTTTTATCATCGGGACTTTATGCAGCTACAAACTTTCAGATAACACTAAAAATGAGCTCCGAAAGAGAAGTATTTTAGCGCAGGAGATAAAGGGGGAACAAATACGATCCCAGATACAAGATTCCGTCGATTTCGCGATTAATAGTCTGCGCGCCATGCAAGCCTTTTACGACACGAATCCTACCGTTACACTTGAGATGTTCAACCGTTTTTCACAACCACTCGTTAACGCCAGTAGAGGTCACGTTCAAGCATTAGAATGGATTCCACTTATCACCCATGCGGCACGGCAAGATTTTGTTAGGCGTATGCAAAGGGACTACCCTAGTTTCAATATCACAGCACGAAATAAAGATGGTAAGCTTGTGGTGAGCCAAGAAAAAAATGCTTACCATCCCGTTACCTTTGTTATTCCGTATGAGAAAAATCGAGCGGCTCATGGCTTTGACCTTAGTTCAAGTGCAACGCGCCGCGCCTCTTTAGAATTGGCACGAGACAGCGGGTTAATGACATCCACCGCAAAAATTCGCCTTGTACAGGAAACAAAAGAATCGTTTGGCTTTTTGACCTTCGCACCGGTTTACCACAAAGGGTTTAGTTTGGACGACGCCGGAGAGCGAGAACAGGCCCTGAAAGGGTTCGTACTTGGTGTGTTTAGAATTGACAGTTTGATGCAAAGCGCCGAAGCGCAGGCCGAAAACGATAATTTACGTATCCGCTTATACGATCTCATCGGGGAAGTACGTGACCCCATCTACAATAACGACTCACATCAAAAACCGGATAGTGAGCCACTTCCGGCATTCGATAATTCGAACTCGCATACGTTTGACATTCAAGTTCAGCAACGACATTGGCAATTAGTCGTGATACCCGGCCCCGTCCGACAATCCAGTACCGAGTCTCTTCCCATTGCTAGCGGTTTATTATATATCGGTTTGTTTGTCAGTTTTCTGCTTGCGGTATCCACATTTTCTTTGTTACGCATTACCTCAATTGCGCGCTACGCAAAAAATCTTAATATTAAAATCAGCCTCCAAAACACACAGTTAGAAGCGACCGTAAAAGAACGAACGGATGAACTCGAAACAAAAAACAAAGCCCTTGAATGGAATGTTCACAAACTTACCGCCAATAAAAAAATCCTTACTAGCCTAATGGAAGATCTTCAAAATGAGAAAAAACTGGTAGAAAAGCACGCACTAGAATTAACTAAATCGAATCAAGATTTAGACGATTTCGCCTATGTTGCTTCCCATGATTTGAAAGCCCCTTTGCGTGCGATAGATCATCTGTCCGCCTGGATTAGAGAAGACTTAGAATCCGGAAACTTGGAAGAAATCCCCGCTAATTTAGACACCATGCAGCAGCGGACACGTCGACTTGAAACCTTGCTTGATGATCTTCTCACCTATTCCCGCGCAGGTCGACAAGAAGAAAAAATTTCCGAGGTCAATTGCAATACACTCATGCAAGACATTTTTCAATTCACCTCCTCATCAAAATCCTTTACTCTCAAAATAACTGAAAATTTACCTACATTTTTGACAATGTCGGCTCCGTTTGAACAAATCATTCGTAATTTTATCAGTAACGCAATAAAGCACCACGATAAGGACGACGGCCTGATACAGATTGGCTGCCAGGAAGAAGGTGATTATTATAAATTTTCGATTCAGGACAACGGCCCCGGAATTGAGCAGAAACACCACGAACAAATTTTCAAGATGTTTCAATCTTTACAACCCCGCGATCAAGTTGAAGGCAGCGGCATGGGGCTGGCACTCATCAAGAAAATTGTTGAGCACTACGGCGGAAAAGTGAGTTTAGAATCCGCACTCGATGACGGGGCTACATTTTATTTTACTTGGCCAAAAAGTATGTAGTGTTATTTTCCTTTCCTTGCAAAAAAGAAAAACGAAAAAAGAACAACTGGCAGATTTTTCATTCTTCACGTCGCTTACTAACAACACCGTATCGCCCCCACGCACAAAATACGACGGGCGGACAATCCTGCCAATTGACACATTGTACGTAATCGTCCCGTAAACGTTGGAGACAGAAAGCGAACCTCCGTCTGCGATTTGGATAAAACCGCCAGAAATATCCGGAAATATCACGCGGTGGATTTAAATCCAAAAGGTATAAAGAAAGATAGCGCTTCATCCTCACTTACTGACTATAACGCCACGTAAAATCTTTCCTTTATACGTTAATCGCAACCCCCAGTTTTAAACAACATTCTTTGCGCCAATAATATCGTAACAGCCCTAACAAGTTCACCCGGACATAATGCCTAAAATTCGTGCAACATTCCCCATCGATAACTACACTAAAATAACAGCTTACGAAGTGCTAAGAATGAGTGAAAACCCCAGTTTTATGGTCCACTGGAAAGCACGTGTGCTGACCACTGACCACGCCATGCATGAGGGCTTGATTAACCAAGTCAGGAAAGGTGGTTTCAGCATGGATTTTACCCAAGCGCTATCCACTGGCTCCACTTTATCCGTCGAGTTTTACGTCAAGTATAAAAACGAACCACGACGTATTCGCGCCAAAGCGAGGGTTACTTATTGCATGGTCAAATCCCAGAGCGTAGGCGCCTCCCTCAATCTTTCGATCTTAAAGATGAGCAAGGAAGATCACCATGCACTCAGCAATGTCCTCCAGCTATTTGGCGATTCTGATGAGTTTAATTTAAAAGTGTAAGCACTGGATTTAATACTGGATTTAGTTACCTCTAAACGATTACCATCGAACCGAATGATCATCACTACAGTCCACACGAAACCCACAAATACTTGAGCCTCGCCACCTTCATGCGTAACGGTCCCCTTTTCCATTCCATATTATTCGTTTTGTTGCTTCTATCCCTTTCTGGTTGCAAAACAACTCAGCCCCCGCTAGCGACTATTGCGACAGAACAAACAGCGGATCGGGCCGTAGAATGGTGGAAACCCCGGCACCTTAAACAGATGACAATAGCCGGACAAGGTCCAGTTGATCTTGTGTTCATAGGCGATTCGATTACTCACGGTTGGGAGAAAGAAAATACGGGCCTGCCCGTCTGGAAGCAACACTACCAGCAGATGAATGCCCTCAATCTTGGCTTTGGCGGCGATAGAACCGAGCATGTGCTTTGGCGACTGCAGAACGGGGCTGTCGATGGTATCGCCCCGAAGGTTGCTGTGCTGCTGATCGGCACGAATAACACTGGCCAACGGTTTGATGACGCCGATGATACGGCCTTGGGTATCAAGACAATTCTGGCCGAACTGCATAAACGCCTGCCACGGACTAAAGTGCTCTTACTGGCGATATTGCCAATGAAGCTGTCACCAGACGATAACCATCGAAAACTAAACGTCGAGGTCAACCACAGAATCGCTAAACTAGCGGATGGAAAGCGAGTGTTCTTTTTGGATATTGGCAAGGCTTATGTCGACGACAAGGGGGTACTCAACACCCGGCTGATGCCCGATCGTCTGCATTTAACCACCGAAGGCTACCAGCTCTGGGCTGAAGCAATGGCGCCCCTATTGAAGGATCTTATGCAATAAGATATGCCGCTATTCGCCTTCCTGGACTCCTTCCCGCCTAACTAATGCCGGACTTGCTGCATTTAACCGCCGAAGGCTACTTGCTCTGGGCTGAAGCAATGGCGCCCCTATTGGAGGATCTGCTGCCATAAAATATACCGCTATTCGCCTTCCAGCCCCCTTCCTGGACACCTTCCCAGCCCCTATCCCCACGACTCGAGGTAAAGTTTTTTCGATCTCATTAGTGAGGCGGGCGAAAACAGGGTAAAATCCGCCGCAGAATCACTAGCTAACGAGTATCCCGATGATTGAAAAGTTTAACGACCTCCTTAAGATGTCTGGCGAGCAAGATCAGCCCCAGCGCTTTATCCTCCTATTTGCCAATGCAGAAGTCCAGAATCCTAAGAAGAGCAAAAAGCACCAACGCGGCACCATCACCCCGGTTATGTGTGTCGACAAGCTACCGAGTGAGATCCCCAATTTTAAATCGTTGGTGACAGAAGCTGACTCGGTCAATAAAGACTGGCACTTTGTTTTTATCGCGAGCCTGAGCGGCCACGATGGTGTTGCTCCGACTACCGAAGAAGCCGACCCGTTTTTAAACAGCATGACGAACGATGTCGAAAGCGGCAATATTAGCCGATATATTGTGTTTGATCGCGATGGTAATCCGATAGAAATGCAGTCGAATTAATTATATTTAGGGCTTTTACAAGCCCTAATCATCTCTTCCCGCATATGACTAGCTATTAGCTTTTGCCCCTTTTCCCTTTTTCCCGGTCCCAGTTTCCCGTCCCCCGCCCCCCGCCCCCCGTTTTCACCCCCTACATCTGCTTAAACTTCTCAGCATAACTCCGACTAACTGCCGGTTTAAACCTCACCCCCACTAATTCCAAACTCAACCTCCCCGTTATCCCCCGTTCGATCTTAACGACTTTAGATACTTGGATAATCGTACTGCGGTGCACTCGCCAGAACTGATCCGTATCTAACTGTTCTTCCAAGTTTTTAATCGCCATGCGGATAAGAAATTCACCGTCTGCGGTCATCACTTTGGTGTATCGGTCTTCAGCCTGAAAACAAATAATATCGTTCACATTGACCAAGTGAATATCTTCGCCCTTTAACGCTTTTACCCATTTTAAATGCTCACGCCCTTTGGGTTTTGTTAACGACGCTTGCAATAAGGCTAAAGCTTGCGAGATATCTTGGGGTTCTGTTTCGGCCTGCAGTTTATCTTTTAGCCGTTGGACCATTTTATCGATGCGTTTTGGATCGATGGGTTTTAGAACGTAATCGATAGCGGCGTGTTCAAATGCCTGCACGGCGAATTCGTCGTATGCGGTGATAAAGACAATAAGGCAGGTGTTGGATTGACCGCTATTCGACAGCCGCGAAATTTTCTCCGCGACTTCTAAGCCATTGAGGCCCGGCATCTTGATATCGAGAAATGCAATATCGGGCGCATGTTTCTCTAAGACGTCAACGGCTTCTACACCGTTGGAGGCTTCGGCCACTATTTCTAACTCGGGCCATGCGTCTGCCAGTTCTTTTTTTAGGTGAAAGCGAAGTAAAGACTCATCGTCTGCAATAATGGCTGTGTTCATTTATAAAGAACTCCCGTCCAAATCTAACAACCCTAAGTTTAACTCGACGATAACGCCTGAGGGTTTGTTTTCTTTTACGTGCATTTTCGCTTGCTCACCAAAGACGGCCTTTAATCGATTGCGGGTATTTTCCATTCCGATTCCGTTACCCTGCGTTGTATCTTGCAGACCCCGGCCATTATCAAAAACAATAATACTCACAACACCGTCGTTTTCGCTTACCTTTATTTCCACCGTACCACCGGACATGCTCGGTTCAATACCGTGTATCACTGCGTTCTCGACAACGGGCTGAATTAACAGGGGCGGAAAAGGCAGGTTTTGAAGATGATCGGGGCATTCAATGTGGTAATTTAATCGATCACCGAGTCGTTGCTTTTGTATCGCCAAATATTTCTCTACGATTTCAATTTCTTGATGCAATGTTGTATTGCCTTCTCGGCTTCGAGTTAGGGAATGACGAAGTAAGTCGGTAAAGTTCTGTAACATTTCCTTGGCTTTCACTGAGTCAGTGTCGATTAAGGCTTGTATATTGGCCAAGGTATTAAAAAGAAAGTGCGGCTCTATCTGTGCTTGCAAGGCTCGCAACTCACTTTCTATCAAGTCTTTTTCGTGTTGTAAGCGCTGCTGCTGTGTTTCGATCAACTCCGCCTGCATGACATTCACGCGACTGCGGTTGTATAGTAAATAACATGTGATACTACCAAACACGCTGCCCGACAAAAGAAGATTCAGATATAAATACACTCGACTCACATCTTGTAGACTGGGGATTTGAGACAAAAGTAATACCGCAATATACGCTCCCAGCAAGACCCCAGCCACCTGCCCAACAACCAGATTGATCCAGGGCGGACGATTAGGGTATATTGCAAAATTTAGGGAAATGAAAGAATGCCCCGACAAACCAAAGCCCAAAGAAATTCCCAGACCCGTATAAAAATACTCACCTTTAGCCAGTCCAACCCCCACGGCAATCAAAAAGCAAACGATAAGCATGGCCACAAATGATTGCATTTGCGTGTAAGCCGCTCGAAACTCCGGCACCCTATGATTGTTTTTCATTAATTAAAACCATTCATTTAAAAAGTAAACGTTCCTTCCCAACTGGCATACGCTTGCTTGTCTATTGGCATGGCTCGGTACGCCGAGTTTTTATCACCGCCAAATATTCGTACCCCATAGGACACGCGATGCCTATCCGATAATTCTGTCACCGCCCCTAAACGCAATACCGTGCCCTTATCTAACAGGGATACTTGCACATCGATACGGGGGCTGGTTTTCTCGCCATCATAACTCAGGCTCATCACTAAATTGTCTTCCAATAAACTTCTCTGGGCAAAAAACTGGTTGCTTGCGGCAATATTGTTGTTAATCGTCGTTCGATCTGTCTGCGGAATGTTCAACTGTCGGGCTGCATGCTGGGCCTGTGTTAGCTGTCGTAACGCTTTCCACTCGTTGCGAGTATAGCCGCTCTCATCGTGCCAAATTTCGAAGAGGCCTGTGAGGCCAGAGGCCCAGGTCATATTGAACCCCAGCAAGATCTTGGCTCCGTTTTCTTTTTCGATGGTTTGTATGGGGTTGCCCCTGGTCATTACACCCGCAGCAACTAAATCGTCCCCTGTAATTAAATCACCGTCAGCAATTAAATCCTCCACCACGAAGCCCTCCCCCCCGGCCAAGCTAGAAAACCTTTGGGTATAGTGGCTTTGGGTATAGTGACTTTGATACAGCACCGACCCATGAATCTCTAAAGACTCCCCGCTCACAAGAGAAAAGCCCGCGCCTATGCCTAAATCCGTTTCGTCATTGCTGTATACAAGCCCTTGCAGTTCCACGTCACCCATTAGTGCGTAGGCGCGCCCGGCACAGGTCAGTTTTCCGCTGTAGAAAGAGTCTTTATGATAGCCAACCGGTTTGCCGCACAGTAGCGTCCATGCTCCACTTTCCGTGTAGCGCTCAACGGCCAACATCGGCAAGCCTTCTTCAATCGGCGTGACTATGGTTAGGCGCGGTGAGTGCAGTAATATATCCAACGGGCGAAAGGCGTAGCCCACCCCCCAACTGATGCGCTTTTTACCGAGGGTCAGGTCAAGCTCCCCTATTGTTGTTTCCCAGTAGGCTTCGTTTAACACGCCTTCATATTGCGTGGCGCTGCCTGCTTGCCCGGTGCTGTCTTCCTGACTGGCACTGCCGTTATTCTGTAACGTTTGCAAACCAGTCCATTCAAACGTTAAGCCCGCACCATGAGCATTCACAACAAAGTCTTGCCGAGTTTGTTCTTCAACATAAATACCGTCGACAAAAAATGCTTCCTTTTTGTTTTGTTGAAGGAGTGGCTGAATGCGAACTATCGCCGACCCATCCCATGCGCATAGCAAGGGGCTCATTAGGGTTGAGACACTTAATACGAGTAAAGAAATAGCCCACTTCATCCACTCCGACATGTTAAAAAGTCTCCAGCTTATTTTTGATCAGGTAGGCGGGGTTATAGACTTTATTGGGTAACGATTTTTCTTCTACATCCAGCATCGTCATAACGGTTTTCCGGCCCGGTTTTATACTGTCACTAAAGGTCATGGTTTTAACAACTTCTTGCCCGCGAATAAGACCATATCCGTAACTCACTTGCTTCGCCAACTTTCCCGAGGTTAAATATAAATTGGCTTTTATCGGCCGATAGTCTTCAGCGGAAACCCACAACTCAATGCGTTTATAGGTTGTGCCCTTGCGTTGGCTATCAAGGTTGAGATGAACGGTGGCTTTACCATCCGTCAGATCTTCTGCATTAATAATTTCACCGAGATAATCTTCACTCCAGCTTAAGTTCGCGATATCGCCCGTTGAGGCTTCGCCGAGTAATTTCTGCATCGGCGTTATTCGAATGGGCCTGCGGGAACGCGGCATAAACAGCCAAAACTTATCGTCGAGTATTAATGCTTTTTGGCCGACCTCACTGTTGGAGGTAAATAAAATCAACGAACGTCTATTGGGTTTACGATAGACGGTGTAAGTTTTTGTTCTATCGAGCTTTCCATTTTTATACAATTCAACTCTAGACATTATTTTTACCGCATCGGAAGAAGAACGAAAATCATCCGCGACCTGCAATATAAATTCGGCGCTATTCAACGAAAAACCCGAAGACGACAGCAACAAACTAACACTCAGAAATAATATTTGTTTAAACATGAGCGAGCGCCCCCACGATAGATTGTTTTGCGCCTTTACGGGCAGCGATCCAAGAAGCGAACACAGCAGAGGCGATCAGCACGCCGCTCGTTGCCGCAAAAAACGCTAAGGACATTTCAAGCCGTAATGGATAAGATTCCGAACGCCCTGGTGGCGGTGGCATATGGACATCGAAAAGAACAACACCACCACTGAACATCATGGAAACAATCATTCCTATTACGGTTCCAATTACTCCCATTACCATCGCTTCCAAAATAAAGATACGGGTGATTTGGCCGGAGGTTGTGCCTAATGCGGCCAGCGTTCCTATTTCACGTGTGCGTTCAACTACGCTCATCGATACGGTATTGGAGACGGAGAAAAATACGAGTACTAGAATGATCACGCCCATCACACCAAAAATTAAGTTATAGAGGCTTTTGACTTTTTGATAGAACGGCGCATTGTCCCACCAAGGTTGAACCGCAAGACCGTCTGATTGCGCGATGACTTCGCTATAAAATTTTGGCGTGCCTTCGGTTTCATAAAGGTGTATGGCCAGGCTACTGACCTTGTCGGTTTGCAACAGCTCTTGCGCACTCTCAATATTGGTATACAGTAATCGTTTGTCGATTGCAGGAGTCCCTACAGAGAAGATCCCTCGCACTTTAAAATCAAATGCATTTAATGCCCCCTCGCTGGTTGTACTCAGTAAAGTGATATAACTGCCGACACTGGCACCCATGGACTTTGCTAATCCGCTTGCCAGCATCACGTGGGGTTCGGCGTCTTTTTCAAACGACAGTACCTTGCCTTCGTGCATTGTCATAAAAGGGCCTTTTACCTGCATTTCTTTGGGCAAAACCCCCACACCGAGATAGATCACGGATTTTTCACCGTTGGTGATCATGCCACTGAAATTAATGCGTGGCAGGGTGACTTTTACATCGGGGTGCGTCATCCATTTTTCTGCCAATTCTTCATAATTCGATAAGCCAAACTCCATGGCCATTTGTTCGTCTTTTTGAAAATAATCGGGGTGGGCAAGTGTCACATGACCAGCACGTCTGGCACTGGTTTCTTCGAGGGAGCTGTAGGTAAAAAAAACAAACCCCGAACTGACCAGTATGGCCATGGTGCCAACAATGGTAATTAAAATCGTTACCGATGAGCGTCGCTTATTACGACCTACATTCTGTAATGCGTATTTAAGCCATTTCATATTAATACTCCATCTTCTAGTCGAATAATCCGTTCGCAGCGATTGATCATGCGATCGTCATGTGTGGCCACTACAAAGGTGGTGTTATATTCATCGCTGAGATGATGCATTAGATCGATCACCTGGTTGGCCGTTTTGGTATCCAAATTCGCCGTCGGTTCGTCGGCAACAATGAGTTCGGGTTTTTTAATGAGGGCGCGAGCAATAGCGACACGCTGACGTTGCCCACCGGAAAGCTGGTCTGGACGTTGGTGAGCAAACTGACTTAAGCCAACCTGCTCTAGCACCGCGTCTACTTTTTGTTGTCGCTCGGCCTTGCTGTAATTAAATAGCCAGAGTGGGTATTCAATATTTTCGGCAGCCGTCATCACGGGGATTAAATTAAAACTCTGAAAGATAAAGCCGATATGTTTTTTGCGTATTTCGGCTAAACGGTTTTTATCGCAACTTGATATCGTAATGTCATTCAGATGGTATTCACCTTGGTCGACGGTATCTAATAAACCGCAGATATTCAGCAAGGTGCTTTTTCCGCTACCGGATGGCCCGGCTAAGGCGACAAACTCGCCTTTATTAATTTGAAGGCTAACGTTATTGACTGCTTTTACGCGGTTATTGTCATTGCCGTAGGTTTTGGAAATTGATTTTAATCTAATAACGCTTTTTTGATTAAGGCGTTTGGTTATCTGATCATTGCTTTCTTTACGCTCAGGGTTTTTTATATACTCAGGGCTATTGGTTCGTCCAAGGCTGGTTGTGCGCTCAGGGCTGTCTATTTGCTCAGGGATTTTTATATGTTCAGGGCTGTTCATAATAACTTTCCTGTTTATTTGTAGTGTGTTAAAAAATTTAAGTCCTGTATGCATTCCCACGCGCGACCCCAAGGATGGGGGAAGGTAGAGCGACTCAGGATAGACAAAGCCGAGAGCGTGGGAACGAGGGGAATCTAAGTTCCGTATGCATATTCTCTATTCTCGTTCCCGCGGTCTCCGTGGGAATGCAGAC
>JAWSUZ010000088.1:15357-23654 GCA_033852165.1 Agarilytica sp.
GTATGCATTCCCACGGGGGACCGTGGGAACGAGAACGTTCTAGCTTGGGAGTACTTTCACAGTATTCTCGTTCCCACGCTCCGCGTGGGAATGCATACCGTCTTTCCTCTTTCATTTACAACTTGGCTAAAATTATATTCTCGTTCCCACGCTCCGCGTGGGAATGCATACCGTCTTTCCTCTTTCATTTACAACTTGGCTAAACTTTCCTGGGATTGTATTCTCGTTCCCACGCTCCGCGTGGGAATGCATACCGTCTTTCATTTACAACTTGGCTAAACTTTCTTGGGATTGTTTTCCATAAGAACTTTCAGGGTCCATCTGCACAACCTGCTGATAAAGTTGCTTCGCCCTATCCGTTTGCTTTTCTTCTAATGCCGCTTTCGCCGCATTAAAATAGATATAGGATTTACGCTGCGAATGAACACCATCCATGCGTTCATCACTAAGTACCTCGTTCAACAACAAAACACCTTGATCAAATCGATTGGAAAATTTGGGAACATTTATAAACACGACCCCAGCACTGGCTTTTAATTTTAAATCGACAGGCATACCCCCCACGCTCTGATTCGCGTGCTCTGGTTTTAGCAAAGCCATGGCTTTATCCATTTGCTGCAAACCCTTTTCTAACAGACTTAGCTTTGCCCACACCTTCCAGGTGTACCGGGCTTTAAATGTGTTGGTGTTCCCCAGATAGAACAAGGCAACGGGGTCAGCATGATTCTTGTCGACCAAAGCCTGAAATTGCTGATGCGCTGCCTTCAACGAGGATTTATCGCCCTCCTTAGCAACCTTTAGATAAAGTGCATACGCGCTATCGAACGTTGGCGCTTGCGCGGCGTGGACGAAGGGAGAGACTCCCAATACCAGTAAAAGCGAAATAAATAGGCTCTTCATGTGTTTTCTCTGTTGTTTGCTCTGTTGTTTGCTCACCCCACTGGTCAGCTTGTAGCGGCAGAATACGGAAGCCCAGCACCAACGTCAGAGCGATGCGATGAAATGCATTTAGTGGGGTTAGACCGGATATGGGCGGAATGAAGGGAATAGAACGATCGGGGCAGGACCGAAGGCTTGGGTCGAAAGCGTAGAGTTCGCGGCTGAGATGGGGTTTAAGGGCCTAGATGTGGGTTTAAGGACTTAGATGAAGACTGATATTCGAGGATTAGATTAAAGGGCTAAATAAGAGACAAAAGCCCGCCCACCGTGCCCTAAGGCCCCAATACCTCCGCAAAATCACGCTAAAACCACACTAAAATCGGCATGAAATATTCCTTAACAACTGGAAACGGCCATACCAAGGTCCTGTATCGATTACGCTCTAATCACTCAACAATAGTTGAACTCCCCCCCCCAATGTCGCTAAACTCCCCCGCAAAAAGCACCACCATAAAAATAGCACCACCAAAATTACAATCCTGGACTACTAAGAGCTCTCTAGAGGAGTGGAGAAAACCCATGAAGTGGATTCTACGAATAATACTGTGTATACCCGTACTTATCGGCCTTGCAGTAGGGGCAACCTACGCCACCGGAAACGGCGCAATAATTACCTTTACCGCCAAATTACTACTCAATCGCCCTGGCGAGCCCTTTAACCCCAAGGATGCAGTGGCAGCGCTAGATTACGCCACCCCCACTTCTTGGGCAGCATTACCGAATAAAGATGATCTGGCCGATATGAGCCCTGCTGGCACACTCGACCTGATCACCCAAGGCTCGGCCCCCGTGGATGTGTTCTTTATCCACCCTACCGGCTTCCTCAAAGGTTCCAGTTGGATCGACACCATGGCACCCGGTACAGTCACGGAAGAAAACACCCGATGGAGTTTGGTGAACCAGGCCAGTATTTTTAACGGCTGCTGCAATGTGTACGCTCCCCGTTATCGGCAAGCCAGCATTTTTGCGTTTTTTGAGTCGCCAGAAGACCGCGATGAAATTCTCGCTTTTGCCTATCAAGATATTGAAGAGTCGTTTCAATATTACTTAGACAACTACAACCAGGGGCGCCCATTTATTATTGCCAGCCATAGCCAAGGCACTATGCATGGGTTCCGCCTATTGAAAGACGTGATCGATAACACTCCTCTCGCGGAACAATTAGTGACCGCTTATATTGTCGGCGCTCAAATCAAAACCGCACAGATTGACGAACTGCAGAGCATTAGTGCTTGCTCACACGCAAGCGACCTGAGCTGCGTTGTCACGTGGGATACCTTTAGCGAAACCGTTATCGATAAAGAGTTTCCCACGTTCGAAGGCAATATCTGCGTGAACCCCCTTTCGTGGGAATTAGACGGAGGCTTAGTTACGGCTGAACAACACGTTGGTGGTGTACCCGCTTCTGGAGAATTTCAATTTTCACTCTCCGGCAGCAATGCCGCAACCGGCGTAGAGTTTGAACCACTGGCAGCACCAGTCACGCACTTAGTGAGCGCTCAGTGCAAAAATGGCATTCTGTTTATTTCTGATCAATCTGACACGGCCTTTAAAAAGATCGCCGTTGGTTTTTTAGAGGGCAGTTACCATATCCTCGACTTGTCGATGTTTCATTTGGATATTCGGGAAAATGTGAAGGTGAGGATAGCGGCTTATTTTGATGAGCACGAAAAACTTAAGGTGTCGTTAGCGAATTAAGGTAGCGGCTACAACTGCATTCTTGCTCACCCCGCCATATTAGATCAACATATCAATATCCGCGTTCCCACAGCCCTAGTGGGAACGCTACCCTCCATATGAATACCTTCGCAGAACTACAATCGAAATGAATTGATTTTTCTCGTTCCCACGGTCCCCCGTGGGAATGCATACGTGAAGTGAAAACCGATCAGAATTATCGGATTTACTGGAATATGAACAAACACTATTCGAATTAAGTGCAATAAACATACTTCGGTCTGCGTTCCCACGGAGACGATTACACGGATGTAATCGGTAGAACGACTCAGGAGACAAAGTCGAACGTGGGAACGAGGGTATTGGTTTTAACCCATTGGCTTAATAATAAAAATCAGCAAGGGTGACCACAAAGGACCGTAGAACTGGATGCTTGAGGGGCTTACTGCTTTTCAGCCCAAGCAAGTTCGAGCTGCTCACCAATAGTCGCTATACTCTGCACCGAAGAAAAACCCGACCTAAAGAACTCCGTAAAGACCCCCATATAATGAAACCAAACCATAAAACAGATTTCTGGGAGAAAGCCGCTCCTCTCTCGGAAGAAGTGATCAATTTTTTTACATCGGTGGACAAGCACTTTACCCCGCCGTACTCCTCAACAAACGGCATTAGAAACACCTTACAACTCATCGCAGAAAAAGGCGGCGCTTTAATCAAAAAACGCAACAACCGCATCATCGGTCTTAGTTGCTATACCTATGGCGAGCCGGTTAAAGACTACAAAAATAAAGAAGTGTTGTATGTGATTTTTATTATTTTTGCCCCGGACGAAAGAAACAAAAAAAGCATTATAACGAGCTATTTACAATCGCTTTCCGTTCTTACTGAAGAAAGAAATCATACAGAAATCCGCTTCAAAGCAAGAGTGAATGATCCATTGTTAAATAGAATGTATCAAAAGATTGGCCGAGTTTTATATCAAGAAAAAAACCTCAAAGACGTGTTATGCAATGTCTATTCTATCGACAAAGTCGGGTTAAATAATTGGCTGAAGTTGGCGGTAAGAGATCGTAGCGAATTGTCGCCAGTTTAGGTTTCTGCGAACAAAACTATTCCGTAATTTTGCTCCCATTATTCTGCATACTGCCCATAAATTTTGGCCATGGGGCGCTTGAACTTATGCCCGAGCCATTTCCTCTGAGCGCAGAAAGAACCAAAGGCCCTTCATCGCCAGCGTGTACGTATATGGTTCCGTCATTGGCAATATTAACGCTGGTTTCGTTGAAAGGCAGGCTAGACAGTATTGTTTCGCTGCGCCAAAGTAGACTACCACTCGTCCCGTCGTCCGAAATTGCGCAGACCCGTGCACTGCCCTCTATTTCGCACATCACTATAATGGCCCCATCTTGCCTGACCAGAGGGTCACTCCCCCAATCATCGAATCTGTAGCGCCAATTTACCGACCCAGTTTCTGTGTCTAGCGCATACAAGTACATATCTTCTGCATTTACATAAAAGGTCGATCCATCGTTAGAAAACGCGATAGGCGTAAACACCTCTCCCACATTCCCTAGCGCCGGGTATTGGCCTGACGTCACTTCGACGCCTGTAGCCTTATTGATTTTGTGTACCACGCCGGAATTGGAGGTCTGATAAATATAGTCACCAGCAATTGACGCTGGCATCCTCGGCTCTGCCCCCAAGGGGAACTTCCAGTTCAACGTGGCAGAGTCGCCACCATCGGTTAGAGATACCAAGTAACCATGTTGATTTGAGATATAGATATTACCGTCGGCATCGAGAATCGCACCACCCAAGTGGCCTCTCAGGTCTGCGTTATCTTCTTGTTGTGGCGTGCTCGTTTCGACATAGGTCCATTTGATATCGCCATTGTCGGCATTCAGGGCGTAAAAATTATTGCTTTGAAAATCAAAACCATCTCCAGCGCCTACATAGACGGTCTCGCCGTTAGGCGCGATAGCGATAACGGTTCCAAAAATTTCACTGCCAATCTGCACACTCCAAACGACAGATCCGTCGCTCGTACTTAGCTTGGAAATAGACTCTCCCGGTACGTAAACAAAGTTATTGTCGGGGCTGATACTCACAATAGAGCCATCAAGCCCGGTTGCACTGGATTCAGTCCACCGGGACTGTCCTGTTGAGTCGAAAGAGTAAGTACCTTGGTCTGTGACAATGTAGACATTGTTTGAAGCGTCTACGGCTGGGGAAGCCTCTAGACTGGCGCCGATAGCACTGCTTTGCCAAATAACATCGGCTTCTGTGGCCTCCCCCGTATTCGTATTCCCCCCGTCATTTGATTCATTGCCCCCAGATGTTTCGTCATCATCGCCTGAACTGTAACCTCCACCACCACCACCACAGGCGACCTGAAAGATTAATAGGATCATAATCATGAGCATGGGATACGGCGTATTTCTGGTTGGCATTTTTTAAAGCCTTATGCGAAGAACTTGGAGGGACAAGGTAGGGCTACTTTATTTTAGTACAAGTGCAATGCCCCGCTCATCAAACCATGATTTGGATGAACTTTATTCTCCCCCCCACCTTCCGCCCAGCCCAGCAAGAAAACTTACATAACACCCCTAACAACACCATTAACCATGGATATTTTTAAGGCGCGCTTTTGTTCTTCTTGGCACGACTACAGTATTGCAAGGCTAACCAAGTCGTCAAAACCCACACGCCATTTTCTTATCTGGGGTAAAGTCAGTTGCTGTGACGATTACGGGGCGGTGCTGTTTTTAATATCAAAAAATAAACACGCTTGAAGACATGAGTACTCGGGGGCCATAACCAATATTATGATCGGTATAACGTCATGTTGAAATCGCTTTTAAATCTCTTAAACGGTGCTCTCGGAAAGAGGGAAATACAAAGCGGCGAGCGGATTCCTTCTGAAGAGGAGGTCTTTCCCGAAGACGGGATAATACGCGTTCCGTCATTAGTAGGCCTTCCATTTAGCAAAGAGGTGCCTCATGGGGGAATTAGATCACAAGAGCATGGCGAGGTTTACGAAATAATAGTCGGTATTGGTTACTCTGTTTATGGCGGGCAATCCATTCTACTTGCGGATTTTGGCCAATGCACTGTAGAAATACCGAGTCCCTGCAGCGCGGTCATTGAAGAAATATTAACTGAACATGGAAATTTAATTAAAGAGGGTGATCCCCTTTTTAAAATAAACCGTGGCCATAAAAAATAGCAGCAAAGACAAACTGAGAAAACATCAATGAAGTGGGCATTTATAGACTACGAAAATATTTGCACGTTAGAACCCATCGATATTAGTTCATATGTAAAAGTCGTAGTTTTTATGGGCGCAAAACAAGAAAAATTGAATTTCGGAAAATCTCAACACCCATCACCGTTCAATCTAAACATTGTCCAGATCAAGGATATCGGAGCCAATAATTTGGATTTTCACTTATCCTATTATTTGGGAGTATCTGAAGCCAAAGCCCCCAAAGAAATCGTGTTTGACGTCATTAGCAATGATAACGGATATCTGCCTCTCATTCGGCATATTCGCGCGAAAGGAAGAATATGCAATCACATAAAATTTGGGTCAAGAACAAACAAGCTGATAGAGAAGCTACGTAGCAAGCCCGTGAGTCTACGCCCAAAAAAGGTTGCATCGCTACGTAATCATATAGCGTCTCAAATGAACTTGAAGGGCAACGAGTCGGCAATACAAAACCAAATGAATCAGCTCGTCACTCAAAATGTAATCGTCATCAATGGAAGTGATTTAAAGTACACAAGCTGATTGGGTAAACAAAAGTATTACCTGGCACTCACCCCGCTCCCCCAACATCCTCGTCACCGAGCTGCCGCTGATTGCCGACATGATGCTTATTGTACGAAATTCTTTTAACAAATATTTTCGTTATAACCTTAGCATAATGCCATTATCAGAAAACGAGTGTTTTAAAACCTCCAACTGCCCTGTCATTGCAGGAGGGAGTACCTACGAACATTAGCCATATCCTATCTTTCAGCTGATATTCGCAAATTTCAGGTCTGTTGAAGGTAGTGGCGATTTCTCTTGCTTAGAGTAAACTCTCAACCAAGATAGTTTTCTGGTGGATTTTATGGCGTCTGAATAACAGGAGGCCTAATGAAAAGATATGGATTCAAGCTTGTAGATATAGAAAATCAAAACCGATGGATTCCTGATATACGGTTTTTCATCGTAATCGCGTCATTCCTTGCCCCAGCCTTCACCTGGGCTGCTGAGCATAACCTTTATTACGGCCCATATATCACGATTTGTTTTGTATGCATTTTTTTAACCCTGCTTGCTGAAATTATTTCAATATACTTCCTCGGCGTATTGGTTTTATTGGGATTATCGGTCCCAGTATGTATTTTATATTCATTCGGTATTTCAGGATTTACTCAACCAGAACAACTAATTTTTACTGGATACAGCCTGTTTATCGCTATTATTAGCGCTTACCCCTTATATTCAACGTTCAAAGTGAACCGATAAAAATGCTAACGAGCATGCTATCCTGCTTCGCGGATGGGACAGATCTTCTGCACGGGGTATAGACCAATCTACTGAGTATTATTTACGGCCTGTCAGGTTGTTCTCTATCAATAGACGATATCAAGCACTTACCCTCAATTCTTAAACGTTTAAAATCAAGGGAGTCATCATTAAAATATTAATTGTTTTTTTACTTTTTTTACAAGTATTTTTTCATATTCACATGAGTCGATAAAACCAGATATAGCGATGACCCACGAGTCAATAAAAGCTGTTTTTGATGATATTACTATTGGAAAAGACACCGATATTAACAGCAATGGAATTTACGTATTAGTCACCACCAAGGGATCGAAACACTATGCGTTTACGACGAAAAAACATCATAAGCAACTAATAAGAAAAAGGCATGGGGGCGGCCCGCCCACCTCAACCAAAAAACACAGGAGTTCGAATGATTCGAGAAGCATCGGAACAGGACGCTGAAGCGATAGCCGAGATTTATCGCTACTACATACAGAACACGGTGATTACTTTTGAAGAAGGTGACGTCGATACAAGAGACATCATTGACCGTATCAATAAGGTACAGGAATCGGGGTTTTCCTGGCTAGTCGCGGTAGAAGATGAAGACGTTATTGGCTATGCCTATGCATCGACATGGAATGATCGAGCCGCGTATCGACATACAGCGGAAGTTTCTGTTTATTTATCGCACACAGCGCAATCCAAAGGCTGGGGGACTAAGCTGTATGACGCTTTATTTTTGAGCATGCAGAATCAACATATTCACACCGTTATTGGCAGTATTACACTGCCCAACCCCGCTAGCGTTGCCATGCATGAAAAGTTTGGCATGGTAAAAGTGGGCCACTTTACAGAGGTTGGTTGTAAATTCGGCAAGTGGCTGGATGTGGGTTATTGGCAGATGCAATTAAATTCCTGAACGCCAAGTGGTTATAAGAACTGTGAATGTGTGAGACTTTTGGATCAGGTCAGTCCATTATCCGAGAAACAAAAGGTTCAACCCCGAATGGCACTTCCTTAAGAGCCAATGCCAACGGTTGTAAGGCTTACAGCGAGATACCGACCCCTCGTTCCTCACGCTCCGCGTAGGAATGCATATCAAACGAGAGAAATAATACGTTCTCATTCCCACGGTCCC
>JAWSUZ010000089.1:0-102794 GCA_033852165.1 Agarilytica sp.
CTTCGAGTCCGGGGTTTTTTTTGCCTTTAGATCGAGACATTAACTGTATGATGTAAACTAGAGTCGAATATAGAAAATATAAGATTTTAAGGAGAGAAAATGGGTTTTGATGTAGGCGTTGAAAAGAAAAGCCCTAGCCAAGTATTAGATGGAAGACGCACTAGAGGATATTTAGAGCGCTTTGCGGATATCGCTCAAAACAATGGATCAACAATAGCTTTGGTTCTCGGTGATAAGAGCCTAACGTACCGAGAGTTGGATTTTCTATCCCATACAGTTGCTTTATATTTACAAAAAGCATGCTCAAACGATACTTGCTTTGTCGGACTTCATTTAGGAAAGTCATTTGAAGCGATAGTATCAATATTGGCAGTATTGAAGGCAGGGTACGCTTATGTACCTATTGATATTAACTTCCCAACGTTACGTAAATATCAAATAGTAACGCAAGCTGCTCTCGAATATGTAATTACAGACAAGAGCAGTAATAATGTTGCTTTTGGCAATGACGTGGTGTTGTTAGACTTGAGTTGTGACTCAATTGCGAAAGCAAGTGATGAGCCCGTAGGATTATTAACCCCGAGCTCCCAAACGATTTCATATGTACTGTTTACTTCTGGTACAACAGGTGAACCAAAAGGGGTATCAATGCCCTATGACGCGCTGTCTAATCTAGTCAATTGGCAAAGCAAATTCGAGATTTTCGCTCGTCCCCAGAATACATTGCAATTTGCCTCCTTTGGTTTCGATGTTTCGTTCCAAGAAATATTTACCACGCTATGTTCCGGCGGTAGGCTTGTTATTGCGACAGAAGAACAGAGGACAAATTATAAACAACTTGCTCAGCTGATTGAGCACCATTCTGTGGCTCGTGTTTTTCTGCCTTACTCTGTTTTGGATGGCTTACTCAATCATTTAGTAAGGCATGAGTATGGTTTGAAATCGCTTATATCAGCCGGTGAGCCGCTTTATCTCAGTGAACAGCTGAAAGGGTATTGTGAAAAATTCGGTTGCAGCCTAGTAAACCATTATGGTCCAACGGAATCCCATGTTGTCACGCAATATCTAGTAGACGTAAGCGCTTTCGCTGGGGGCTCGTATGTGCCAATCGGGAGAGCTATTGATAATGTTGGATTAATTGTCGTTGATATGGATAGAAATCAAGTAGACATTGGGTGCGAAGGGGAGTTGGTGATTACAGGAAGTTGTTTGGCGTACGGATATGTAAATGACAAGGCACGGACAAAAGAAAAATTTATTGAACTGCAAATTGATAATGAAACTGTTCGTGGATATTTGACGGGTGACCAAGTTAAACTTGATGCTGATGGTTGTTTTCATTACATTCGCCGCATAGATAAACAAATCAAAATTAACGGTATTCGGGTAGAGCCGAAAGAAATTGAAACTGTATTGTGTTCTCATTATTCGGTAGATCGCGCGGTAGTTTTATGTGAAAAAAAAGGTTCTTCATATTCAGTTCTAGGATTTATTAAGTTTTTTGGTGATGCTCAATCTATGAGTGAACTTAAATGTTGGGCCACTGACCAATTACCGGTACATATGCTCCCCAATCGCTATGTTATGGTTAAAGAGTTTCCTGTAACTGCAAATGGAAAACTCGACACCGCTTCTTTGCTAAACCAAAACAATTCTGAGGTGTTGAGTTCGCATACGGAAGACGTAAACGAACTTAGCTCTATTGAAGAAACTACTGCTGAAATTTGGAAAAAGGCACTGAAAGTTGAATCAGTTGGCGTTAATGACAGTTTTTTTGAGCTTGGAGGAAGTTCCTTGCTAGCAATGAAACTGTTTTCAGATATGGAAGACGCACTTGGGTATTCTTATCGGTTATCTGACATATTTAAATTCCCTACAATTAGATCGCTTCTTGAGAACAAGCCGACATGTAAAACATTTGGAAACCTGAATATTGCAGAACTTACTGATAAACAGCGTTATCGCGCTTCATTTTCCCAGTTGCAAATGTGGATCGAGTCCGAAAGATTTGGTAATGATTATACGTATAATACGCCTATAGTTATCAGGGTCGAGCCTTCTCTTTGCCTGGAAAGCCTGAAAAAAGCATTTCGCACTATAATTTCTCAGCATTTGGTGTTGTCTTGTATCTATAAATTCGATGGAGACGATCTTTTTCAAGTGCCTATCGATGTCTCAATGTTTGATCTTAATTGTAAATTAGGTGTGAATGAATCTGAGATTCCTCTAGTCGTCGAAGAAGCCGCTAAACATTACTTTAAATTGGATCGAGAACTTCCCATTCGAGCATTGTATTTGGATGTTAAAGATGGGTGGAATGTGTTGCTAATTAATATACATCATATAGCTGTAGACGAGTGGTCGCATGTAATATTGCTCGAGCAATTAGATGTCGAATACAGGAAGAATTTAAACTCTAAAACCGATTTGGCAGAAGATTCTGTTGTAATGGATCTGCGCTACGCACAGTTTTCTGAAGCTCAACGTCGTATGTATGATACTGACACATCAGAATGTAACGGCGCGGGGAAGCTGAAATCAAGCATTGAACGCTTGGCGGGGAATGATTCGGAGCTGGGGTTCCAGAGTGGGCATGTATTCAACGGAGTGATTAAAAACCAAGGCAAGACGCTTCATATTGAATTGCCAAAGGTTTTGAGTCTCGACTTGGTAGCGTTTTCGAAGGAAAATTCAATCTCGCTTTATAGCTGTTTGTTGGGAGTGTATGTAATATTAATACATCGATTTAGCGGCAAGACAGATATCACTGTCGGCACACCTGTATCATTGCGTGATTCATTTGATTCGAAAAATGTTGTTGGATGTTATTTAAATACAATCGCTATCCGAACGATTGTGGATGAAAAAGAAAAGGTTTCTACGCTATTTAAGCGTGTTTCAGACTCACTGTCTGAGGCTATAGAGAGTAAAGATGTTCCGTTCGAAAAAATTATTGAGTCAATTTCTCCTCGCCGTGACTCTAGTGGCGGGTCAGTTTTTTCTACAATGTTCGTTATGCGAGAGTCTTATTCTGACGGAATGCAATTGTTTGATTCATTATGCCGGGTGGAAGATGTTTTCCTTGACGTTGCAAAGTTTAATTTGACAACGTTTGCTAAATTCGACGGGCGTAATATTTCACTTAGTTTCGAGTATAAAACTGATGTTTTTGACGAGACGATTGTAAAAAGAGTTGGTACGGCGTTTGAACTCGTGGCTCGTCAAATTAGCAGTAACCCAAGCTGTTTTTTGGCTGATATTACAGTTTCTGAAAATACAGACGGTAAGTTTGATCTTAGCTACCTCGACGATGATTCGCTGCTAACAACAGTACACGATGCCTTTATTAAACAGTCGTTGATCTCTGAAGATTCGATAGCAATTCGCTATCTTGATGAGGAGCTCTCTTACGGAAAGTTATCCTCTGATGCGAATAGAATCGCAAGTTTTTTACATGATCTGGGTGTTGTGAAGGGGGACACGATAGGATTACTTTCTTCTCGAAAAGTACCTGCTGTTGTGGCTTCAATGCTTGGTATTTTGCAGTTAGGGGCTGTATATGTACCGCTTGATGGGAATAGTCCGAAAGATAGAATTCAATATATTATAGACGATGCGAATTGTCGTCTAGTTTTGGTAGATAACGTCGAAATCTGTCACGGTTTAAAATGTTTATCGTATGAGTTTAGGGATGCATTGACGGCTGAGAATAAATCACTGGAGGTTCTGGTCTCGCCTGATGATCTGGCTTCTGTAATGTATACCTCCGGGTCGACTGGAAATCCGAAGGGCGTAATGGTGCCTCATAGTGGAATCACTCGCCTCGTTTTGGAACCTAACTATATTTCTGTAAGTTCCAGTTCACGCTGTTTACACTTGTCACCGGTGGCCTTTGATGCGTCTACATTTGAGCTTTGGTTGCCCCTATTGAATGGTGGACTAAGTATTCAGTATCCCTTTCCCGAGTTGCAGTTAGAAAGCTTTGGTGAATTCCTGTCATCCCATAACGTCGATACTCTTTGGTTAACCTCTTCATTGTTTAATGCTGTTATTGATACATACCCTGAGTCCCTAATACCTATTACTCAATTGTTGGTAGGTGGGGAGGCTTTATCGGTTTCTCATATAAATAAAGCAATAAAACTACTTCCCGACACTCAGATAATTAATGGCTACGGACCAACAGAAAATACGACTTTTACATGCTGCTACCGCATACCGAAAGGGAAGTTAATTGGCAACGGCTCTGTTCCAATAGGTCGTCCAATTCAAAACACATCTGTATTTATTTTAAATGAAAGTTTGCAGGCTCTTCCTCCCGGGATTCCGGGAGAACTGTACGTAGGAGGGAAGGGGGTTGCACTTGGCTATTTGAATTTAAGGTCTCTTACTAATGAAAAGTTTATCGATAATGTGTTTTCGGGTACTGGAAAATTGTATGCAACAGGAGACTTTTGTCGCGTTTTGTCCGATGGAAATGTGGAATTTATTGGTCGAAAAGATGGACAGATAAAAATTCACGGAAGACGAATAGAGCTAGCCGAAATCGAACTAGCAATAGATCAGTTTGGTGGAGTTTTACAGGTTCATGTTGCTGTAGCTGATAGCTCAGCAGGTCATCCCGAAATTGTCGCATTTGTGGTGCGCGACGATACAGGCGTTGATCGTGATGTCGTCGATGGTCTGCGTGAGTTTTTAGTAGGTCGATTGCCAAGCTATATGATTCCACCTCATATTATTACGGTATCTGAGCTCTTTTTGACCTTAAATGGAAAGGTTGATCGAAGTCGATTGTTGGCGGAGTTGAAGTCTGTCAAAGGTAACGATGACGGGACTATTACTTCTAATAAAAACTTAAGTGATATTGAAGTCGTGGTCACCGGATTGATTGCTAAATCACTTTGCCTTACTGAAGTCGATGTCGAAGATAATTTTTTTGAACTCGGAGGCAATTCGTTGCTTGCGATAAAATTGATGAGTGAAATATATAGCTGTGTAGGAATACGCTTAGTCCTAAGTGATTTTTTTTCGTCCTCAACCATAAAAGAACTCATCGAGGGGGGGCGCAAAGATGACTTTGCGCATACACCCATTTCACTGCTTTTTTCTGAAGCAAGGACAGGTGAATGCATCTCAGTGTTTCACAATATTTCCTTAGCAAAAAATGTGTTTAAAGCACTAGAAAGTAACAGAACGGTATTCGGCCTCCTCTGTGGTAAGCACAGCGAAATTGTGCGTTCTTTTGCGGATGGACAGCCCATTAAAGTGGATTTAGGCGAATTTGTTCAGGAATATTACGAACTACTTATTAAGAAACGTCCCAAAGGACCTTACATTTTTGTTGGCCATTCATATGGTGGGCTTATTGCATTTGAATTGGCAAATTATATGCGCAGTCAAGGTAAGGCTGTTGAAAGCGTCTACTTATTGGATACTATTCTGCCGTCAGCATTAAAAGTATCGAAAACGCGCTACTTTCTGAGCGCTCTGCGGGACGCCACCGTTCGTTTTACCAAAAGTTGGCTTCCTCGCTCTCATTCTGCCTCTCCCAAGGACAAGGACGGGGCGCTACTAGGTCTGTATGCCGATTTAATAGCAAATTATAGCGGCCCTGATAACCTTTATGATGGCAAGGTTGTTCTTATTCGCTCATGTGAAAGCGTCAAAAAAATCTGTAAACTGCCCGACTATGGCTGGAGCCAGTTTTTGGCTAAGCCCCTCATCGTTGAAGATGTTGAAGGTGACCATTTTAGTATTATTGAAAGTGATAATATCTCGCCTCTGGTATCAATAATTGAACGTGATTTGAGCAGATCTTCAAATCAGACTACATAAGTAAGGTTTTATTTAATATGAGTGACGCAGGGGCTTTTATCCACCTACGGCTTCGGTCAGAGTTTTCTATTGTTGACAGTATCGTCAGGGTCAAACCTTTGGTGAAAAAGTTAACTGAATTGAATATGCCTGCCTGTGGGATTTCCGATCACCACAGTTTTATGGGCTTGATCAAGTTCTATAAAGCAACTCAGGGCTCCGGAATTAAGCCTATATGTGGATGCGACCTTTATTTAGAAGCTCCAGATGATGAATCAAAACCGTCACTCTTGACCCTATTTGCTCAGACGGAAGTGGGTTATCGCAATATTACAGAATTGATCTCTCTTAGTTATCAGCATGGGCAAAAGCTCGGAGTGCCCTACATTAAAGCAGAATGGGTAAAGGAGAAGTCTGAAGGCGTTTTGGCCTTGTCAGGTGGTAAATACGGTGAAATTGGTCGTGCACTCATCGGTGGACGGCAAGATGACGCTGTAGCAATCTTAAGGCAATACAGTGAAATTTTTCACGATCGCTTTTATATTGAAATACAGCGTACAGGTAGAGAGTCCGACGAACTTTATTTGCATAAAGCCGTAGAGCTTGCCGCTCAATTTGATTGCCCTGTTGTCGCGACGAATGACGTCCGTTTTGTGGAACCCACTCAATTTGAAGCACATGAGGCTCGGGTCTGCATTGGTGAGGGGCGCGCGCTAGATGATCCTCGTAGGGAGAAACGATATAGCGAGCAGCAATATTTACGCTCATCAGAAGAAATGATTGAGCTCTTTAGTGACATTCCCGAAGCGATTGAAAACACAGTAGAAATAGCAAAGCGTTGTTCTTTTGAGATAAAATTAGGGCAATGTTTTTTACCTGAATTCCCTATTCCAGAAGGAATGACTGAAGACGAGTTTTTCAAAAAAGTCTCATATGATGGTTTAGATAATCGACTTAAGACAATATTGGATACTAGCTCTGACGATTATCAAGCACGGAAGCAAGAGTATTACGACCGTCTCGACTTTGAAATGAAGATCATTTGTGAGATGGGGTTCCCGGGTTACTTTCTTATCGTAATGGACTTTATTCAATGGGCTAAAGATCAAGACATACCGGTTGGGCCGGGACGTGGTTCTGGTGCCGGCTCTTTGGTCGCCTACTCTTTGGATATCACGGATTTGGACCCTTTAGAGTACGATTTGCTTTTTGAGCGGTTTTTGAATCCTGAGCGGGTTTCTATGCCGGATTTCGATATTGATTTCTGCATGGAAAAGCGAGATAAAGTTATTGGCTACGTATCTGATAACTATGGCAAAGCCGCTGTGTCTCAAATTATCACTTTCGGCACCATGGCCGCTAAAGCCGTGGTGCGAGATGTTGCGCGGGCGCAAGGTAAGTCATATGGTCTTGCGGATAAACTATCAAAAATGATTCCCATGGACATTGGGATGACCCTGTCCAAAGCATACGAGCAAGAAGAAATTATCCGCACTTTTTTAAGTAACGATAGTGATGGCCAGGAAATTTGGGATATGGCCTTGCAGCTGGAAGGGATCACCCGAAATGTTGGTAAACATGCGGGTGGTGTTGTTATCGCACCAACCAAATTAACGGACTTTTCTCCGTTGTACTGTGATGAAACGGGTAGTGGTCTTGTTACACAGTTTGATAAAAATGATGTAGAAGATGCGGGTCTCGTAAAGTTTGACTTTCTCGGGTTGCGTACACTAACGATCATCGATTGGGCGGTGAAGATGATCAACGTTAAGCGTTCCGAGCATAATGAAGAGCCTTTGGATATTGCTTTTATCCCCCTCGACGATAGGCCGACCTTCGAAATGATCAAGCGGGCAGAGACCACAGCGGTATTTCAGCTGGAGTCTCGTGGGATGAAGGACCTGATTAAGCGTCTGGAACCGGATAGCTTGGAAGAAATGATCGCGTTAGTGGCATTATTCCGTCCTGGTCCTCTCCAATCTGGAATGGTTGATGACTTTATTAACCGTAAACATGGGCGAGCCAAAGTGGCCTACCCTGATGCAAAATATCAACATGAGTCATTAAAACCCATTTTGGAGCCGACTTACGGCGTCATCGTATATCAAGAGCAAGTCATGCAGATTGCTCAGGTTTTAGCGGGTTACACGCTTGGTGGCGCGGATATGCTGCGTCGGGCTATGGGTAAGAAAAAACCTGAAGAAATGGCGAAGCAGCGTGAAGTCTTCCAAGAAGGCGCTGCAACTCAGGGCGTTGATCCTGAACTGGCGATTAAAATCTTTGACTTGGTGGAAAAGTTTGCTGGATATGGTTTTAACAAATCTCATTCGGCTGCTTATGCTTTAGTTTCTTATCAAACGGCATGGCTTAAAGCTAATTATCCGGCCCATTTTATGGCGGCAACTATGTCGTCAGATATGGATAAAACCGACAAGGTTGTAACCTTTGTTGAAGAGGTTCGCAACATGGGTTTGACTCTGTTTCCACCTGACGTTAACAGTGGTGAATTTCAATTTACGGTGAATAAACAAGATCAAATTATTTATGGTCTTGGGGCAATTAAAGGGCTGGGAGAAGGCCCGGTGGAAAATATTATCGCTGCTCGTGGGGATGAGCCTTTCACAGACTTGTTTAATTTTTGCTCTCGAGTTGACCCTCGAAAGGTCAATAAGAGGGCCTTGGATGCTCTGGTAAGAAGCGGCGCTTTTGATAATCTCGGGCCCAAAATAGACATCGATTACGACCGAGCAGTAATGCTTCTTGCTACGCCTGAAGCCGTAAAAGCGGCGGAGCAAAGCACAGCAAATGCTAATTCAGGAATGGTCGATTTGTTTGGTGAGGTGATCCCAACGGGAGGCGAGAGCGGAGATGTCTATCAAGACTTCCGACAAATAAGACGCTGGACAATGAAAGAGCGCTTGAATGGGGAAAAAGATACTCTTGGACTTTATTTAACCGGCCACCCAATTGATGAATACGAGGAAGAGCTTCGACACATGGTGTCGTCGAGGATTTCTCATGTCAAAGCCGATAAAGGCAAGCAAACGGTCGCTGGATTGGTGGTTGCATTTCGCGTGATGAAGACCAAGAAAGGAGACACTATGGCCTTTATCACTCTGGATGATCGTACCGGTCGTATTGAAATAGCAATATTCTCAGATGTCTACGACGCAAATCGCGAGAAACTCATAAAAGACGCGATGTTAGTGATCGAAGGTCAAATTAGCCATGATGATTTTAGTGGCGGATTAAAAATGAGGGCTGACGGAGTTCAGGATCTTACTGACGCTCGAATGAATAGTGTGGCTGGCATACGAATATCAGTGGCTCAAGCAGGCTTGCCTATAGGGTATGCCCAGGAATTAAAGAAAGCGCTTACACCATGCCGGGGAGGACGTTGTGACGTTGTGATTGAATATGCGCACGGTGGCTTTGGTGCAGACCTAATATTGGGGCATGACTGGAAGGTCGATCCGAATGAGGAACTTCTGGTCAACTTAAAGGGGATGTTTGGGAATGACAATGTGGAACTAATGCACCGTACACGATAGTGCAAATCTTACTTTCAGCGAGTAGGTTCAAATGATAGACTTTCGCACCTTTTGAGCACCATTGAGGCTAAAAAGCCCTGCTGTAATAGTAAGCTCTCATAAAAATACGACGATACCGGTCAATCAACGAAATAACCGGTACAGAAAACAACCGGCACATGAAATGACCGGTGCAGAACATTACAGGCGATTACCGATGAATTTAAACTATCTCGATTTTGAGCAACCCATAGCGGACCTCCAGGGAAAAATCGAAGAACTCCAGTTGGTTGGTACGGATAACGATCTTAATATCAGTGAAGAAATCAGCCGCTTACTCGAAAAAAGCGACAAATTGACGGAAAATATCTATTCGAACCTGTCTGCCTGGCAGGTTGTCCAGGTTGCTCGTCACCCTCACCGCCCCTATACCTCAGACTATATCCCAAGGATATTTGATGATTGGGATGAGCTACACGGTGACCGTCACTTTGGCGATGACCATGCGATAATTGGCGGTATTGGCCGCTTGGGCGGTCGTCCGGTTATGGTTATCGGGGAAGAGAAGGGGCGGAGTGTTAAGGAAAAAGTTTATCGTAATTTTGGTATGCCAAAGCCTGAAGGCTATCGAAAAGCTCTACGTCTTATGGAGATGGCCGAGCGCTTTAAACTACCCGTTCTCACGTTTATTGATACTCCCGGCGCATACCCAGGAATAGATAGCGAAGAGCGCGGAATTAGTGAGTCGATTGCTCAAAACTTAGCGGTGATGTCGCGCCTTAAAACGCCTATTATTTGCACTGTTATTGGTGAGGGTTCATCCGGTGGCGCATTGGCAATCGGCGTGGGCGATCAGCTAAACATGCTGCAATATTCTACGTACTTTGTTATTTCTCCAGAAGGCTGCGCCAACATTATTTGGAAAACGGTAGAAAAAGCGCCGCTAGCGGCGGAAGCTATGGGAGTGACCTCTAGTATCTTGGAAAACCTTGGAATTGTTGATGAGACAATTCCTGAACCTCTCGGCGGTGCACATCGCAACATGGATCAAATGGCTGAAAGATTAAAAGTACGTTTAGCAGAGCAGCTAGATCATTTTTCCACTATTGGCATCGATGAGTTACTGGCGAAACGCTATGAGCGACTCATGAGTTATGGCAGTGGGCCTGAATAGCAAAATTGATACTTGAGCATCTCTAGAGATAGTACATTTTTAGAAATGCTCATTCAAAAATGACCACAAAAGGGCCGCTAAGGCCCTTTTTTAATGAGCACCGTTATAGTTTTAGGTATGGATAATTCTCTCGATACATATAGACAATATTTGGAGCAGCTGAGCATTAAAGATGCGCATAGGCTGTCCCGAGACCTTACATCGATTATTAAACGTAAAAAGGATAATTTACCCTTTGATAAAAAACTTGTTCAGTTTGAAAGTGACTTAACGTTATCTGTCGATGAAATCAGTGCAAAACAGCGTATGCGGCCTGAAATTTCATTTCCTGAAAATTTGCCTGTCAGTGAAATGAGGGAAGAGATTGCCGAGGCGATAGAGAATAATCAGGTTATTATTTTGGCCGGAGAAACAGGGTCAGGTAAAACCACGCAAATACCCAAAATATGCATGTCTCTTGGTCGTGGCTTACGAGGGTTTATTGGTCATACGCAGCCTAGAAGGATAGCGGCAAGAACTGTAGCTAGCCGTATTGCTGAAGAGCTTAATACCGAGCTAGGCAGTGTGGTGGGTTACCAGGTACGTTTTAATGACCACACACAGAAAAACACCTATGTAAAATTAATGACGGATGGAATTTTACTGGCTGAAATTCAACGAGACCCTCTTCTACTCCGTTATGACACGATTATTATTGATGAAGCCCACGAGCGCAGTTTAAACATTGATTTTCTAATGGGGTTTTTGAAGAAGCTACTGCAGAAACGGCCCGACCTGAAGTTGATCGTTACATCTGCCACCATTGATCTAGAAAAGTTTTCCAAACATTTTAACAACGCTCCGGTGATAGAAGTTTCTGGGCGAACTTTTCCTGTTGAAACCGAATACCGTCCTTGGCAAGACGAATTCGACGATATTAATGACAGTATTGTCGCAAGTGTTCAAGATCTCTCACGAAATTATCCCCGCGGTGACATTTTAATTTTTCTTAGCGGAGAGCGCGAAATTCGAGAAGCCTCGCTAGCCATTAAAAAAGCAGATGTTCCTCATTTAGAAATACTGCCGCTTTACGCTCGGCTTAGCCTCGCAGATCAGAATAAAATATTTCACGGCTCTACCGGGCGTCGGGTAATTTTAGCGACGAACGTAGCCGAAACTTCCATTACTGTTCCGGGTATCAAATACGTTATTGATCCCGGTTATGCGCGTATTAGTCGTTACAGTATTCGAACCAAAGTTCAGCGCCTGCCAATTGAAGCTATATCAAAAGCCAGTGCGAACCAACGGCAGGGTCGCTGTGGTCGAGTCAGCAATGGTGTGTGCATACGTTTGTATGCTCAAGACGATTTTGACAGCCGTCCAGATTTTACGGATGCAGAAATTCTTCGCACAAATTTAGCCGCTGTTATTTTGCAGATGTTGCAAATGCGAATAGGCCATGTACGTGATTTCCCGTTTGTAGACAAACCTGACACGCGTTTGATCAATGATGGATTTAAACTTCTCGAAGAGATTAAGGCCGTAGACGCTAAGGGAGTCGTGACCAAAATTGGTCGAGTGTTAGGTCAGTTGCCGATAGACCCACGCTTGGGCGCTGTAATAGTGGAGGCGAAAAAACTGGGATGCCTGAGAGAAATTCTCATCATCGTTTCCGTATTGAGTATTCAAGACCCTCGCGAACGCCCGGCAGATAAAAAACAAGCGGCCGATGAAAAACATCGACGTTTTTGGGACGAAAAGTCAGATTTTGTGGCCTATATTAATCTTTGGGATTATGTTGAGGGAAAACGTCAGGAGTTATCTCAGTCGCACTTAAGAAAGTTGTGTAAACAAGAATATATTAATTTCGTTCGCATTAGAGAATGGCGGGATTTACATCATCAAATTAAAGTGGCGATCAAAAGCCTAGATTATTCAGAAAATACCGCAGCGGCCAACTATGAAACCATTCATCGGGCTTTGATTTGTGGTTATCTCTCCCTAGCGGGTAATGTGGATGCTGAAAACAAATCGCGTGAATACTTTGGTACGCGGCAGAAAAAGTTCATGGTTTTCCCCGGTTCTTCACAGGTAAAGAAAAAGCATCCATGGATTCTGACGGCTCAGTTTATTGAAACCAGCCAGCTATTCGCCCACTGCGTGGCAAAAATTGAACCTGAGTGGGTTATAGATTACGCAGAACACTTGGCAAAAAAACATTATTTCGAACCGTATTATGATGTAAAGGCGGGGCAAGTTCAGTGTTTTGTTCGAACGACGTTACTGGGTTTGGTCCTTCAAGAAAAAAAACGTGTTGCTTACAACAAGGTTGACGAAAAGCTTGCCTCTGATTTATTTGTTCGTGAAGCGCTTGTAGAGGGAAAGTATCGAGGGAAAGGTGATTTCTTTCGACAAAATAAAAAGTTGATTGAAAATATTCACGCTCTAGAGGCCAAGTCTCGACGTCGTGATATATTAGTTGATGATGAAGTTGTATTTGATTTTTATCGCCAGCGTGTACCTGAGCATATTAGTAACTTGCAGGGTTTCGATCATTGGCACAAAACAAAAGAAAAAACGCATCCAGAGTTTCTTAAACTCAATAAAGATCAGCTTATGCTGCATGATGCCGGGGCTGTATCAGAGCAACAATTTCCCAATACGATTTCAATAGGTGACTACACACTAAAAGTCACTTACTGTTTTGAACCTGGAAAATCCCAGGATGGTGTGAATGTATTAATCCCTGTGGAAATACTGCACGATATCCCTGAAGAAGCTCTAGAGTGGGTGGTGCCAGGAATTTTACGCGACAAATGTATTGCTCTCGTAAAAGCGCTGCCTAAAGCTACGCGGAAACACTTCGTTCCGGTTCCTACTTTCGTTGACCGTGTTTTACCTAGAATGGTGCCAGGCGAAACAAAATTGGTGGAATCCCTGGGGAAAGCGCTGGGTCATATTAGCGAAGCCAAAATCGGGTTAGATCAATGGGATGAGTTAAGCTTGGGTGATTTTTATCGAATGAATATCCAGGTTGTTGATGACCGAGGAAAAATGATCGATCAGTCGCGAAACCTTGAGGTTCTACGAGAAAAGTATAGGGCGCGAGTACAAAAGACACTGGCAAGTGTTGGCAGCGATTTAGAACGTGAAAATATCATTGCCTGGGATTTTGGTGAATTACAGGAAAGCGTCTCTCTGAATAAAGGACATGTCAAAATAAAAGCCTACCCCGCGTTAGTGTCAAAAGCGGACGGTGTTGACCTTAAGGTTCTTGATAATCCTTTAGAAGCAAGTTATCACAGTAAAATAGGCATGCTTCGATTAGCATGTTTATCATGTGTGCAAACGCACAAGTATTTAAAAAAATCCCTTATGAAGGGAAAAGACCTTGGACTTTCCGTTGTCAAATTAGGAATTCGTGAAGAGGTTGTCGATGATATTATTCTCGCAGCGTTTAAAGATGCTCTTTTTAACGATATAAAATTACCAAGAACTGAAGCCGAGTTTTTGCTCTGTGTGGAGTCGGGAAAATCAGATATCGTTGTTAATGCGGAAAAATATGAATCAATATTAATCGATGCGTTATCTCAAGTGGTGGCGATTAAGCGAGCCATTAAAGTTCATAAAAATCCACTCGCAATTGCATTGGCCGCAAATGATATAGGACTGCAGATGGAGCGTCTTATTTTCAAAGGTTTCCTTCTTCAAACGCCGTTTAAATGGTTGTCTCAATATAATCGTTATCTTCGGGCAATTAACATACGCTTAGAAAAAATGGGACAGAACCCGAGTCGAGACACGCAATGGATACGGTCAGTGGAGGATCTATGGGGAGGGCACGAGACAAGGTTAGAAAGTGAAGGTGTCTGGTCTTATCTCGAAAATGAGTCGTGGCAAAATTATCGTTGGATGCTAGAGGAATTACGAGTCTCGTACTTTGCTCAATCACTTAAGACTCTAATGCCCGTATCCGAAAAGCGACTCCAAAAACAATGGAAGCAGAGTCTTGGCTAGCAGTCTGTTGAAAACGTTAATGGAGTAGCATTTGCCTGGTAATTTTTGCCGAAAAAAAAGAGCTTATGTGTATAAATGAGCTTTTGAGAAAAGCAATAAAAATGCTGAAGTACGTAGGTCGGTTTTTCAGCGGGCTCCTAGCTTAGGCCTACATTCAAAAGTAATAACAAGGTACACTTCGGGCCTTTACTCAATATTGGATAAAAATTAAGGAATTCTTGTGGAACTATTTTCTCGCATTGATGCGCCGGTTTGGCGGAGCGCCATTCGTATAATCTTTGTGACCTATTTAATAGCACTTTTAGGTGCGTGTGCTTCGAACCCAAACATAGAATCAAATGACGGTGACGTGTCTGATGGAGCGGCAGCCGATCGCTTTGAAGGCTTTAACCGAGCAACATTTAAATTTAATGACACCGTTGATCGCTGGCTATTAAAGCCTGTGGCCAAAGGTTATAGAGCTGTGTTACCCGGGCCTGTTCGTCTTGGGGTGGGAAACTTTTTTGGTAATCTTGGAGAAGTATCCAATATCATTAACGATGGCTTGCAGTGGAAATGGAAGCAAGCTGCGAATGATACAGGTAGGTTGTTAATTAATTCAACGGTAGGGCTTCTTGGTATCTTTGATGTCGCATCTAAAGCGGGCCTCGAAAAAAGTGATGGAGAAAATTTCACACAAACCTTAGCGACTTGGGGTGTTCCGCGTGGTTCTTATCTCGTATTGCCATTTTTAGGGCCGAATACGGTTCGTGGAGGGGTTTCAGTTCCGTTTGATTGGGCAACAGCACCGATTCAATACGTCGATTCAACAAATGTCAAAATAGGGCTTAACGGGGTGGATTTTGTGCACAGCCGATCGGAACTATTGCAAACTGAAGAGCTAATTTCCGGTGATCGCTACTCGTTTATTCGTGAGGTTTACCTGCAGAGGCTCGAATATTTGGAAAAAGATGGCGTTGTTGCTGATGATTTTGGGGATGAATTTGATGATGAAGATTATGGTTATTAATCATGCTAATGTGAAATAAACGAGAGCGCTTGCCAATAAAATGAGTCGTTGATAGCGCGAATTTGAAGTCTTAGATTACACCACCAGATAGTATATTCAAGTAACGATAACCTGTGATGAAATGGTGGTGTTTTTTTCGTTGGCGATAGGTATAGGTTATAGCTGAGTATTAACTGAATGGTCCGGTAAGAAATGGAGGGGGCAGAAAACTGCACCGCAAATAACGGGTGAGTATTGGTGAGGGCTCAATTTACAAATGGCTGTTTCGCCGGCTTCGTTTTAGGCAAAGCCATGAACGAAAGCAGATCATAATTTGTGGGGTCTAAAACCCTGCCGTTAAAACAGCACGAAAAATATAAGCCTTAAAAAAAAGCCTTCTTTAAAAGAAAGCTTTTTTTAATTCAAGACTTCAATAATCTGCATCCCCAGTAAGCAAGGTTGGGCTTCAGATTCTGGCTGAGACAGTATACGCGTGACGGTCGCTTTAGCGCGGAGCATAGGGTTATGCCCATGGCTTGAGGCGATGGTCACTTCAGCTATTGTTCCAGCCGGTAGGACGGTACTGAGCTCTACCATCATTCCCCCTCCGCTTAAATCACGGCATACACCGTTGTAGATTGTGCCGTCAGCTTCCAGTTGAATATTGACTGGAGCATCGATTTTCATGCGGATGTAATCGCGTTTCTCTTGATAGTTGCGGCTTACAGAGTTCATCATGTTGATAACCTTCTTTTCGTCGTTGTCTATCTTTATGGTCGTAACTTTTTTATTCGATTCCTTTTGATACTATTCCAGCTTGTGATCTACATAGTGGATGTTTAAATCTCACTATGTATAAATTTAACTCAAAAACACTACTTTTGGTAGTTTCTTTATCACTAGACCACACTATATTGTGGTCTAGCTCACAAAACGTCACCAAAACGACTCCCCTGAGCGTTTGAAATTCGCATGTTTTGACGCCACTCTTATTTGCCTGTTTCTGAGTTTGTTATTGGAAATTCGTGCCAACTTTAATACCCCTTGTTTTGTATTGCGCCACAGGGCAGAAGGGAGTAATGTCTTCGCCTGGAGTGTGATCCAATGGGTGAAAGGTGAATACAAAACGGCCTCATCGCCAACTTCTCGTTGTCAATTCTGACGCATCCGAGCGACAAGATATTGGCACCTACCTCGAAAGTAATGGTTTCCATATGTGCTTATTGAGCACAGGTTCTGCTGCGCTTGAGTGGTTAAAACACAACAAACCTATCGCGGTTCTAGCCGACCTGCACATGCCTGACCTTGATGGCATGAAGATACTTTCCGTTGTCTGTTCCTCAATGCCAGAAGTCCCCGTAATTTTACTGTCTGAAAATGCTGAAGTCGGTGAAGTTATTAGTGTTCTTAGAAAGGGTGCAGTCGATTATTTATTAAAGCCTTTAACAGACCTTTCCGTCATTGTGGATGCCTTGGAGCGGGCAATGGAGCGGACTGAGCTGATCTTGCAGAATCAGGTGTATCGACAGGAGCTTGAGCAGGCAAATCGTGAACTAAAAGAGTATGTGCGCGTACTGGAGCGAGACCAGAAAGCGGGGCGGCGCGTACAAAGTAAGTTATTGCCGGAAGCACCAGCCAAGCTCGCGGATTACCGTATTGATTACCGCATGGTTCCGTCTCTATATCTTAGTGGGGATTTTATTGATTTTGGTTTGTTAAATAATCGCTATCTAGCGTTTTACTTGACCGACGTCTCGGGGCATGGGGCCGCATCCGCTTTTGTCACCGTATGGCTAAAACAGTTGGTACGCCGCTATTTTCGTGAGCATAAGATTTTTTATACGGAAGAGTCGTTTGAAGGGGATGCTGGAAGGCTGCTTGCTTTGATTAACCGAGAGGTGATTAACTCTGGGGTAGGTTGTCATATGACGTGTTTCGTGGGGGTGATTGACACACACACACGAGAGATGCGCTATGTCTTTGGAGGGCATTTACCTTTACCCATATTGATTACGGAAGAGGGTGGTCAATACTTGTCGGGGAAAGGAAAGCCTGTGGGAATTTTTCCGGATGCAAGCTGGACTGTTAACGCAATATCATTACCTGAGGTGTTTTCTTTAGTCATTTTTTCCGATGGTATATTAGAGATTTTGCCCGATGCGGAATTAATTGATAAAGAAAACAGCTTATTAAAAATCGTCAACGAATGTGCAAAAAGTGTAGAATCCATCGCCGAGGCTTTCGGCCTTGATCAAATGGATACGGTTCCCGATGATATCGCTATTTTACTTATTGAATCAGAGAAAAATTAATGACCCCTGGGACAATTAAAATTGCCGAGCACGAAGGCGTTTTCGTCATTAAGCTCGAAGGAGATGTTCGTTTAACATTGTGTTTGTCGTTCGATGAATTTATTGAAGACATGTTAAACCAGCCAAACTACAGTTCTGTTATTTTTGATTTAACGAAAGCTCAGGCTATTGATAGTACGACGTTGGGCTTGATGGCGAAGGTGTCAATCAAGGCTGGACATCACGGGCACGATTCTCCTTTAGTTGTTTCGAGCAGTCCCAGCATTACACGAATACTCGTGTCCATGGGCTTTGATGATATTTTTCGTTTGGTCGATGGCGCTGAGTTTGAAATTGACCGAGAAAATGCCGATGATGTGATTGTCATTGCTGAAAAAAATGGCAACGAAACAGAAGTCCAAAAGAAAGTTCTTGAAGCTCATCATATCCTAATGGATATGAATGACGAGAATCATGCCTGCTTTAAAGAGCTCATTGAGACTCTGGAGTCACAGAATAAAAACTTTTAGTAATGTAGTCTAATTAGGCTACATCTTAAGTGCGTATATGCCGAAACATATTGGAATATTTTGACGTACCCCCCCATTTTTATCGCGAGCTCATCATGCGTAAAATATTAAAACCCTTTTCCCTAGTATTGTTGACTCTAAGTGTTTTTGGCTGCCAATCTATTGTGCGAACTGATATATCCACCTTTCGTGGTGAGACCGCATTGACGGCTATTGGAACTATTCGTATTGCCCCAGAGAGCCTTACTGTCACTCCTGCGGGGGATGCTGAAAAACAAAAGCCCGAAAAAGGTAACGCAAACTTTTCTCAGGATGGAAAAAATGAAACCGCTCGAAACATAATGAATAAAGTGGATTCAAGTAGTTTGGAGTTTATTTATTATAAGGATAAATTAGCAAAGCGTTTACAATCTGCCGGGTATACACTTAGCGACGCTGATGATTCGGAATACCTTGCCACTTTAGCTTATGGCGTTATACGTCAAGAAAAGGATGAGCCGAGCAGCCGTGTTGTCATCCTTGGTCATTTTGGGCATTACCTCCATTACCCCCATTATCCGATTTTCCTATCAGACGTTGATAACCCTAAATTTGAATACGTTCGTGAACTGTCCTTCAGCATTGAAAGGCTTGGGGAGTCGCCAACAAAAATCATGAAAATTAAGGCGACAAGTACCGGGAGGTGTGAGCACCTGACGGTCGTTTATGATGAAATGCTCGATGCTATATTTAGCAACTTGTATAGAGCTAACGGATCCGTAGAGAAAGTCTCCATTAAAGGAGAAGCCCGCTGTCCCTAGTTGTGCCTCTGTGCGCGACATTGTTTAGGCCTTTATTTCTAGCATGTTTTCGCATGTTGAAAATGGCGCCTGCGTCATACACATTCATCTTCACAGCTGGTAGGCTATCCTCTTGATTAGACCCATGCTGTAGATGGGCACACCATAAAATATAAAAAGTATTTATTTGCATATAAAACAAGAGTAACTATGGCTTATCTCCGACACTACCTGAATGGCAATATCGTGACGATATACGAGATAAAGGACACCGTTGTGATTGGTCGTCATCCAAGTTGCAACATCACCATAGACGATCCTACCGTAAGCGGGCAGCACGCCCAGATGCTGGTTTTGGAGTCGAATTGCGAGCTAAAAGATAACGAGAGTACGAATGGTGTTCGTGTAAATGGTGAGCAGATTAACCAAACCACGATCGAACCTGGGACGCTTTTTTCAATTGGGACTCATGAATTTGAATATCTACTAGAAATTCCCAACGATCTAGACAAAACTTTAAAGATCAAAAAGAGTTGGATTCCTGGCGTTTATTTTGCCAAGTGACGCTTATTTCATCTGGCAACGTGTTTAGGTGCGCTAAGTGAATAATCTGTTTATGATTTTCGAAACGTCACTGAAAGCCGTAGCTGTATGGGTTAGCCATATCAGTTTACGCGGTTTCGTTGTGATTGCTGGCTTTGTTCTGGCGTTATTCTTACCGAATAGCCAAGGCCTTGAAAAGTTTGATTTAACGGCTCTTAGATGGAGCAGCTATCTTTTTTCATCTCCTAGCAGTACTTCCGATATTGCTATCGTAACCGTTCCGCAAGAAGAAATTACAACTTGGCAGTCAGACATACATGCATCCGGCAAGTTAGCTGCGTTGCTTTCCAATATCTTGAACAGTACGGACTCTAAAGTAGGGATATTATTGAGTCAGCCAGTGGATACTGGAGGAGGTGTGGCAGAGGGGTTAATCGCGACGATAATTCAAGGGAAATCAAATAAGGACTACCTGAAGCAAGCAAAAGCCCTGCTTGATCAGAAATTTATTTTGATGGATCTACTTAAGAATGATCGCGTTGTGATCGGTGTGAAACAATTTGTTTTTGCTGGGCAAAAACCCTTACTGGTTGAAAAAACAGCCTCTTCTGTTATTCCCGAAAACTTTAACTCTGTCTTAGGCGTCTTTTGCCTGACATGTATAAAGCAAGAATTGGGAGTATTCGTTGCTAGGCCAAAGCTAGAGCAAAAAACCGTAATACAATCAAAATCACCTTATAAGCAGGCAGTTTTTTTTACGTCTCAGGGTGACAGCTATAGCGGCTTCCTCATTCAAATGTTAAGAGTTCTAGAGGGCGTAAACAAGGACAGTAACCTCGTATGGAATCGACGTCATGGGCTTACAGTTGGCGATATCGATTTGCCTCTATCTTATCGTGGGAAGTTTATACCTTTGCACGGTCTTACGGATAGAATGGCCCCTATTATTAATACGATTTCGTTAAATGAAGCGTTAGCTCGCAGCGCTTTCCCCAAAGTGCTCATTATTGCAAGTGATCAAAATGATGAAGCAATTGATATGGCGGTGGCTTTATACAGTGCAAGGAATCATGCCGCGATAGTTACTCCCTGGTGGACACGGTTATTTTTGGTTTGTTTCTTCGTACTCGTGACGGCATATCTTGCATTGCTTGTGACGCGCTTCAGCGGCAAGCTTATGGTGTCTGTGTCCGCTCTAATCGCATTGTCATCATTGCTTGCCCAAATCATTTTTTTAACGTCAAAAAACATATGGCTGCCTTTGAGCTTGCCTCTTGCCTGGCTGTTTCTGGGGCACTTCCTCGTAGTCGTTTGGCGCATAAAGAAGTGCCGTGTAAGGTCATTGGTTGATAGAGCCGATAATATTTGTATTTCCCAGGCTAAGCAGTTTATCGACTCTGAAGAATTGAAGAACGCATACTCTCAGCTTGAAGGCTGTTCTGTTCGAGAGCCTATGCTACAAACGCTATACGACATTTCTGAAGCCTACACGGAGAAAAAAGACTATCGGCAGGCAATAGAGGTTCTAAATTCCATTCAAGGTAAACGGAAATCATTTAAAGACACCGAGCAAAAGTTACAAGTGCTGACGACCATGCTTAAAAGCGTGGACGAAGACAGTGTTCCTGAATCTTTGCAAAAAACGGTGGTGATTAGCCCTGAAGAGCCGCCAGCGAAAGTGTTGGGCCGCTATGAACTTGAGTATGAAATTGGCCGTGGTGCCATGGGGCGCGTTTATTTGGGCTTTGATCCACGCATTGCCCGTCGAGTAGCCGTTAAAACGTTGACTTATGACAGCTTCAGTGGAAAAGAAATGGATGAGATTAAAAGTCGTTTCTTTCGTGAAGCAGAAGCGGCGGGGCGTTTAAATCATCCCTCTATTGTTTCTGTTTTCGACGTAGGAGAAGAGGGCGATATAGCCTTTATCGCGATGGATTTTGCCGAGGGTAAGGCCCTCAATCATTTCGTTAGTCCTGCAAACCTATTACCTGTATTTGAGGTCTATCGAATTATTTGCGATGTAGCGACAGCTTTGGAATACGCACACGAAAATAATATTGTTCATCGAGATGTTAAACCTGGGAATATCATTTACAACCCCTCACCTTACCAAGTTAAAGTGACGGATTTTGGTATTGCTCGATTGTTGGATGATTCAAAAACTAGCACGGGTGAAATATTGGGTAGCCCTCTTTATATGGCTCCAGAGCAGTTAAAAGGTAATAAAGTGAATCGGTCCGCAGATATATTTAGTCTCGGGGTGACCTTTTACCAGCTGCTGACAGGGTGTTTGCCCTATGGGGGTGATAATCTGGCGGCTCTAACCTATGAGATCATTCATGGTAAGCACAAGTCCGTGCGGTCGGTAAGAAAGGACCTTCCTGCAAGTGCTGCACGGATTACGAATCAGGCCTTACAAAAAAATACAGAGGATCGGTATGAGACGGCTGCAGAAATGGCTATGGTATTAAAGAAAGCGATTAAGCGAGATTTTTCGAGTGATGCGAAAAAGGTTGGGTATATTTAACGGTTCATTGATTATCAATCACAAAATCAAATTGAAATTAGATAGGGTTAAGGTTAAGACGTATGGCTATTTTGACGCAATTGGTTGACGGCGTTGTCGCACAAAAATTTGAAATCGACTCGCCCCTTTCAATTGGCCGCTTGGCTCAAAACGACATTGTGATTGATGAGGGGGCGGTGAGTTCCTTGCATGCCGTTATTGAATGTAAGGCAAACCCTGACTTTCCTAACGTGTTGGAGTTTTTTATTCGTGACCTGGGTAGTACCAATGGAACTCAAGTTAATGGTGAAAAAATTATCGAGCCTCGTCGGTTACATCATCAAGATGAGATTAAAATAGCGTGGAATAGCTTTAGGTTTTTAGATGAAGATGCCATTAATCTAGCAAAAACCGTTCATATCCTCGATTAGCTATCGCCTCCTCCAAAAACTGAAAAGGGTTGTCGAAAACAGATTCCGACAACCCTTTTATCGTTTGGAAGCTCCGCTTCTAAACGACTAAAATACAGTTTATTAAACCGTAAATGCGATTCGGTTTTTTTCTTTGTCGACACTAGCGATTTTTATTGAGACATCGCTGCCTATTTCGTAAGTCACATCGTCGACTTTTAGGGTCATACGTTTCGCGTCGTATTGTTTTTCTTTGCTCTTGGGAAATAGAACAAAGCCTTCAATCCCCCATTCGTTTAAGCGAACGCCAAAGCCGTGCTGGGTAACAATACGAACTTTGCCAATAGCTTCTGTCTCGATGAGTGATTCGGTATAAAGCGTTGTTAACCACAGGCTAAGCTCGCGGTCAGCTTGTCGGGTATTTTGCAATGCTTCTGAGAGTGTATTGAGTTTATGCTCATTAATCGCTTCAAAATCGTTGTCTTCCAGAATTTTTTGCAAAGCCCAGTGATTGTATAGGTCGGCATAGCGCCGAATAGGGGATGTGATTGTGGTGTAACACGGAACGCCCATTCCAAGGTGAGGACCAAATTCGGTGGATAGTTCGGCAGATTCCATCATGCGGCGCAAAGGTCCAACGAGTTTTGCTGTTTGTTCATCTTTAGATAAATCTCGAAAAAGCGAAACATGGTTTTCTAGAGACTGTAAATCACCATGCTCGATCCCTTCTTCTTTCAATAGGGCTTTAACCTCTCCCAAGCGTTCCTCTCGGAATCCCTTATGCGCTGAGCAAAGGCCTAGTGAATGTTTTGATAATAGGTATGCTGCGCAGGTATTTGTGGCAAGCATAGCCTCTTCGACGATTTGGTGGGCCACACCACGCGAGCGTTGTTGAATGCTCTCGATATGGCCTTTGTCATCGAGTTGATAGCTGTAGTCCTGCTGATCTTGGGCAACAATAAACGTTGCATCACGGAACTGACGGCGCAGAATGGCAAGCTCTTTAAGTTGACGTAATGCGGATTTACATTCTTCCGGTACACTATCGGTGTCGTTGTCGAGGAAGCTAGCAACATTATCGTATGAAAGCTTATGTTTGGATTCGACTATCGCAAACTCAAACGTAGCATCTTGTATTTCACCGGAGGTATCAAAATCTAAATGACAGACCAGCGCAGGACGTTTCTTCCCTGCCTCTAACGAAAAACTGTGGTGGCTGAGAGCTGTCGGTAGCATTGGAACGGTGCCCCCGAGCAAATAAGCGGACTGTCCCATTGAGCCAGCGCGCTTCGCGAGGGGAGAGCTTTGCTCGATAAAGTGAGAGGGGTCTGCAATAGCGACATGGAGGCGGAAATTGGCTTTTTCATCACCGTCTAAGGTCTCTATCGCAAGAGCGTCGTCCATATCCCGTGTCATTTCTGAGTCGATAGTGACGAAAGGAATATGGCTTAAGTCCAGACGATCGCCAAAGCTTCCTTGTTCAACTTGTTCCTCTATAGCCTTGCTTTGCTCTTTGAGTTGTAGGCTTTCTTCAATGTTAATCTGGTATTTGGCTTTTACGTAACTCAGCTCAAATTTTGGCTCATTGCCACTGCCGATTTTTTCTAAGATCTTAGCGGCTGCTTTTCCAGATTGAAAAGGGTGGGTTGTGATTTTTGCAATAACATAATCGCCGTCTTGATATTGCTTGTCCCGAACTTTTGGCGGCAGAAATATCCAGCGAGAGGCTTGAGCCCCCGAGGGTTCTACAAAATGAGCATTGCCTTTAATGCGGTAACGCCCCACAAATCGACTTATCGCGGGTGTTATCAATTTTTCGAGCACAGCTTCAAGCTTATTTTTCTTACCCTTATCTTTCCCGTTTTCAGATGTGCCTTTTTCGATACATACTTTGATGATATCGCCAGGAATGACATGTTGCATAAGCTCAGGGGAAAGATAGACATCACGGCCATCGTCTAACTTCACAAATCCATACCGGCCATTACTGCCCACGACCCGTCCGGTGCCGTAGTCCTTTGATAAAATAATGTCCTTTTTAAGTCCAGCCAATTGGTTGAGGGTGTCGTTACTTAGCATGTTGACTGCCTGTGATGCGTGATGGTTTAAGCGCTTGATCGTTGAGATCAAAAAGCTGCGATCTTAGTGTGATATTAGAAGCGCGGAATTCTAGCAGAAAATGAAGCTGTCTTGGGTGTCCCGAGCGGCGAAGTTGACGTTCAAATCTGTCTTTTGGGTTCAGTTTAAACTTATGTTATTTACTCAAAACCAATATTGGATACTTTTGATCATAGATTGATCTTTGAGCGTGTTATGGCGCTTTTCCGAGTTGTCGGGCCCTGTTTGAAATTCGATCATTTTGATGCTTGATTAATGGCGCGCAGCTCATGATTACTGCGCTCCTTTAAAATCTAATTGTCTCCACGCTTCATAAATGACAACAGACGCTGCGTTCGAAAGGTTCATACTGCGGCTATCTTTCAGCATGGGAATACGGATTAGGTTGTCTAGACCCACTTCTTCTCTGATGATTTCTGGAAGTCCTCGAGTCTCGGGACCAAATAACAGGTAATCCCCGGAGCTGAAACTTGCATCATGATGTGATTTGTATCCTTTGGTTGAAAGCCCCCACAGAGTCTCTGGCGTCTCAGTTCCGATGAATTCTTTCCAGCCGGCGTGTACAGCTACATTTTGCCATTCTCCATAGTCAAGCCCTGCTCGTCGTAATCGCTTGTCATCCATGACGAAGCCCAAAGGTTCGATGAGGTGTAATTTACAGCCTGTATTGGCGCATAGGCGAATGATGTTCCCTGTGTTTGGGGGAATTTCAGGTTCAAATAGTACAACGTGAAACATAGGCCTGTAGGCTCCAGCGAAATTAGATTCAAGGTCTATACTAAAGGTTATTGACGTTATTTTAGTTATAAACATTGGTTATTTTGCCTGAGAATCGGGATTTTCGCTGTAAAGTTTTAGGCAAAAGACCTGGTGCTACGGGGAGATACATCGTTTGGAGTGGTTAGATCGGCTCAGTGCAAAAAAAGGCGTAGTGGGAATTGAAGTATTGCCCCAAGGACTCGTTGTGGCCGCAAAAGGTTGTTTTGGGCGTTCTGGCACCATCGAGATACTTGATCTTATACGTATAGAAAACGAATCTTCAGACCTTCAAAAACAACTGAGCCATTTTGTTCACAAACATAAAATTGCCAATCGTCTATGTCACGTGATCCTAGGACCTAAGGATTACCAGTTGTTATTAGTTGAAGCTCCGGACGTTCCCGACGAAGATCTACGTTCTGCCATCCGCTGGAAAATCAAAGATCTCATTTCAATGCCAGTTGATAAAGCTGTCGTTGATGTATTTAGTTTGCCTCCAGATGCGAATAAAACAACCAAGCGGATGGTATATGCCGTTGTATCTCATATTGATCGGATACAGGAGCTTATCGATTTGGTGAATGAGTCGGGCTTAACGCTATCTTCAATTGACATTGGTGAGATGGCTATGCGCAATGTTTCCTGTGTGATTGCGAAATCCATTCAAGACAGGGGGGTTGGTGTTGTTCGGTTGTCCGAAGGTGAAGGGGTCGTGTCCTTATACCGGAATGGGAACCTATACCTCTCAAGACAGTTTCAGATCAACTATAACGGTGGCTTACTGGATGAGCTCCCGATCGCGCAACTTACCTTAGAAGTTCAGCGTTCTTTGGATTATTACGAAAGGCAGATGGGCCTAGATCCTCCTGCGGTCCTTTACGTTTGTGGAGAAAATGTGAGTGCAGATAAAATCACTCTGGATTTGATCCGCAGCCTTACGGTGCCGACCAAATTCTTAGCCCCTGATCAGGGTATTACTTTTGTAGAGGGTATTGATGAAGGAATGATGCAGGTGGGGGTGGGCGCTCTTGGCGGAGTATTCCGTGAGGATATTTTGCAATGAACATGCAGAGCGTTAATTTATATCTACCAGAGCTCAGGGAAAAAAAAGAATGGTTGACGGCCAACACCACGGCGTTATGCACGTTAGGATTTTCTGTCCTGATGATCATGGCCATGTTTTTGATTGAAAATGGTTTGGTCGATTATGAAGAAAAGGTTGAATTGGTGGAAAGCCAAAAAATAGCAGCAGAGAAACGTATAGTGCGAATAAAAAACATGCCGCGAGCTAATACCATACAGTTTGATCGAAAACTGTTAAGACTTACTCGTAAAGTCCGAGCACGAGAGCGTATAGGTCAAATTATATTGGGCCAGAACTTGGGCAATGAGGCAGGTTTTTCGGCAGCGCTGAATGATCTAGCTTACCATGCCATTAGCAGTATCTCATTGCAGCAGATACGTATTTCTCGCGGTGGTAAGTTTGTTGAGATGCGAGGCATTACTAAAACGGTGGAAGATGTTCCGATTTACCTACAGCGCCTTAGGGGTGAAAAAAGCTTTTCAGATTCTCGTTTCGGCTTAATGAGCGTTGCGAAATCCGCAAATAGTTTTGCGCGGCATAAATTCGCACTTGGTTTCGAATCAATCTATCAGCTTGCGCTAGAAAAAGGAGTGAATTGATGGACTGGTGGAATGCTAAAGCAGAAATGTTTGATGCGAAACCAATTCGCGAACGTTTAATAGTTGCAGTGTTATTGCTTGCGGTTGTCTGGACGGCGTTTAACTTTACCTTGTTAGCGCCTTTAGAAAAGGAAAAGTCCAAGCTGCACGATAGGCTTGAGGCTGCAGAAAGGGAAATAAAAAAACTGTCTACGATGGAAATGGTTTTGACAAAAGCGCTTAGTAATGACCCTAATGCGCAAAAGAAAAAAGAAATTGACCGACTGGAAAAACATTTAGACTATCTTGAACAGAATCTTCAAACGCTATCTGTAGGTCTTATACCGGCAGATGAATTGACGCTTGCTTTGCACGATGTATTGCATTCTCTTGGCAGTTTAAAACTAATTGGGATGGAAACTCTAGCTCCGACTCAGTTGAGATTGCATGGGGCTGGCGAAACTATATTGGAGGAAGGTGAGGGTAGTGATGGCGTTGATAAAAATGTGGAATTGGATGAGAACGGAAAAGAAATCGAACAAGTTGGTGTATTCAAACATTCTGTCGTGGTTGCGCTAGAAGGAAAATATTTTGATGTGGTGGGCTACTTAACGGCTTTAGAATCCCTACCGTGGAAAATTTACTGGCAAGGCATTGATTATGAGGTGTTGGCTTATCCCAAAGCAAAAGTGCTGATAGAGGTATATACGCTTTCAACCGAAGAGGGGGTGCTGGGTGTTTGATTTGGGTATTTGTAATATCTCTTTATGCAAATTGATATTCTGCGTTTCGATCTTAAGTGTTAACGTGTCTGTTTTCAGCGACGAAAACAGATCTTCTCGATTAAAGGACCCTACTCAGCCTCTTGGCTATAACGCTTCTGTCAAGCGAAAACCCTCGTTAAAATTACAAGCGATTTTTTTGGGAGCGAATAGAAAAGAAGCCATTGTTAACGGACAGTCAGTAAAAGAAGGTGATACGGTGTTAGGTAAGCGTATTGTAAAAATAAAGCAGAAAGAAATAGTGGTTGAGAATAGCAGCGGTCGTTTTACGCTAGTGTTGCGACCGAGTATATTCAAGTAGTGAGTATTTATGAATAGAAAAACCTTATTTGTCATGAGGGCTATGCCCCGCTTAAGTATTGCACTGGTTATATGCGCGAACATGGTGTCATGTACCAATAGTTCTCGATCGTTATCGGTTACTCCTGCTGAACAAATGATGCAAGAGATTGTGGACTCACAGGTCGCTGAACCATTGGATGTTCCTGATGCGGTGAGTGATGCTTTGTTGCAGTCATCTTACACTCAAAATTCTAGCGCTAGGGTAGAAACGCGTTTTAATGTTTCAGTTAATGAGGTTCCGGCGCGGACTTTTTTTGTCAGCCTTGTCTCGGATATTGGTGTGAATGTAGTTGCCCATCCCGAGGTCGCGGGCTCAATATCTCTTGAATTGAGAAACGTGACGATAGATGAAGTGCTAGACGTGACAAGAGAGGTCTACGGCTACGAATACAAATTCAACAACAGTATTTATACGATCTTTCCTCGAAAAATTCGAACAGAAATATTTCCAGTCGATTATTTGGATGTTTTGAGAGTGGGGGTGACGGACACCAGTGTTCAAATTGGTAAAATTAGTTCTGGGAATGACAACGGAGGAGGCGGAGGTAACGGAGGGAGAAGCGGTGGGGGTTCAAATGATACTTCTGGTGGGTCGAATTTAATTTCTTATTTGGAAGATAGTGATAATTCCTCAGGCGCTTCCGGGGGGCAGGAAATTATGCCCGGAGCGAGGGTTCAAACACTTACCAAAACCAACTTTTGGGGCGGAATAAATGCAGCGGTTTTGGCCATTGTTGGTGACGGGCCGGGCCGTATGGTTGTGACAAACCCCCAGGCTGGCTTGGTCGTGGTTAAGGCAATGCCAAATGAGTTGCACTCAGTACGAGATTTTCTCGAAAAAGCAGAGTCAAGTGTTAGACGTCAGGTTGTTCTGGAGACCAAAATTTTAGAGGTACGTTTAAACGAAGGTTTTGAATCGGGAATTAACTGGGGGGCGATTAGCGGACAGCTTAGTCTGAGCCAAAATAACCGATCATCAGGTTCACTTTCCGACATTATTTTTGATAATGGCGGAGGCGTTGAATCGCTAATCTCAACTGTTCTGAATGTTACTGATATTACAAAGTTGCTTTTTTTATTGGAAAAACAAGGGAGTGTGCAAGTTCTTTCTAGTCCGCGTATTTCTACCCTTAACAATCAAAAAGCTATTATTCGCGTGGGCTCTGATGAGTTTTTTGTTACAGGTCTTTCAAATTCCACAACTTCAAGTGCGTCGTCTATTGTCAATACCCCCGAAGTTGAACTTGATTCGTTTTTTAGTGGTATTGCGTTAGACGTTACCCCCCAAATATCTGAAAACGGTGATGTGATCCTGCATGTTCATCCAATGGTTACGACGGTGACAGATCAGACAAAAGAAATTGATATCGCCGGAGAGGTGTTTTCTTTACCTTTAGCGCTACGCGATGTGCGAGAGTCCGACAGTATTGTTCGAGCGCGTAGTGGTCAGGTTGTCGTTCTGGGTGGTTTGATGCAAGAGAAAACTTCAGATGTTGATACCAAACGTGGATTTTTGGGTGATATCCCCATAATCAATTTATTCTTCAAAGCGAAACAGAAAACCAAAATTAAAACCGAACTTGTGATTCTCATGCAGCCTATCGTAGTGGATGAAAACACCTGGCAATCGCAGTTAAAAGCCCATGCTGGCCGCATACAAGGTATATCAGATGAGTTTCGTGCGCGGTAAGCGTTAAATATAGCGCTATCTATTAAGAGCCCCGTTATGTATCAACAGTATTTTCAGTTTGAAGAGCCGCCTTTTTCGTTGACTCCGGACACTTCGTTTTTTTTAAATCAGCAAAGTCATCGCGATGCCTTAAATACAATGTTAGTTGCCTTAAAGCATTGTGAAGGGTTTATCAAAATTGTGGGAGAAGTTGGTACCGGAAAAACCTTGCTTTGTCGGATACTACTCTCACGGCTTAATGCCGATTTTGTAACGGCTTATATTCCCAATCCGTACCTCACTCCGGAAGAACTCAAAAGTTTTGTCGCACAAGAAATTGGTGCCGATGTGAGGAGCCAAATGCCGGCTCATGAGCTTATGAGTGCTGTTTATCGTCGGCTCTTACAGTTAGCACGCAATAACAAACAAGTCGTCTTGGTGGTGGATGAAGCCCAATCAATGCCGCGAGAAACGATTGAGTGTTTGCGTCTATTAACAAATTTAGAAACGGAAAAACGGAAGCTATTGCAGGTTGTTATATTAGGGCAGCCCGAACTGGATAGCCTATTAGCGCGTCCGGATCTTCGTCAGCTCAAACAGCGTATTATTTTTTCGGAAAAGCTTCAGCCATTTTCTCGTGCTGGGGTCAGAGAGTATATTCAGCATCGTCTGCAATCCGCCGGGGCAAAAGATAAAGCACTTTTTAGTCGTAACGCAATGCGCTTAATATATTATGGGTCGGGAGGAATACCGAGGCTGATAAATATTCTTGCTCACAAAGGGCTTATTTGCGCTTTCGGAAAAGGGCATAGACGCGTGAATTCCTGGCACATTGCTAAGGCCATTGCGGATACCCAGGAAAGTCGATGGATTGGAAAGTTCTGCGCGATGCATTGCCGGTTTGTGTCTTCTCCAATTACAACGCATTCGCTTTTGTTTATGGTTACGCTTGGGGCTGGCGCTAAATTTTTGCCCCTCTCGCCTCTTTTTCTTGGAGGGGGAGTATGAGCCTAATAAATGATGCGCTACGTGATTTGGATTTGCGAGAGCAGAACGCTTGTGTTGCGGCTAAAGAGTCTTTATATACTGAAGGTTCTTCATTAGACAACGGCGCTTTTATCGAGAAAAATTTCGTAAAGATCGCACGTGATCAATTGAATGGAAATATGGACGGGGTTGATGCTTCAGCAAGAAGAGAAAAATATTGCTTGTACGGAATAATTGCGATATTAATCCTATTGTGTGGAGGCTATGTATTGCTGCATCAGAACATACGTTCGTCTTCTCATAAAGACAGGGAAAGTGTGGTTTTAATAGACGCGGTGCCTAAAATTAGTGAGATCTCGGAGAGAGCGGAGGGGAAGTATAAAAAAAGTCATCCAGAGGATGGCGGGGGGAAAATACTGGATAGGCCTGCGTTACCGCACGTATCGGCTGAGCAGAAATATATCGTCGAGGGGGCTGTTAATAACCAACCTAGCTTACGGGGACTGATATCTCAAAATTTGGAGAAAGCGTCGCGATCGATAACTCAGAATCGTTTGAGTGTTCCGGTGAATAATAATGCGATTTACTTCCTAAATGAAGTCCTTAAGTTAGACCCTGCAAATGAACACGCTATGGAAGAACTTAAAAATATTACGGGACTGTATATTCAGCAGATCGACTATGCGCTAGAGCAAAAAAACATTGCAAGGGCAAAAACCCTTGTTTCTCGATATGAAAAATTTGGTTTAAAACCATCCGCTCGTGAGGGGTATTTAGCGGAAATTAAAAACGTTGATCGAGAAGCAAAGACCGTATTGAATATGGCGGTTACTTATCAGAAGTCAAATTCTGAAATAAAACAAAATAAATCAAAAGATTCAACGTGGGTTAAAGTAACTTCAGAATCTGAAGACTTACAAAAAGTGGCGACAGCTAAAGAGCATTTATATCTAGGGGATTCTCAAGGAGCAATTCGGTTGTTGGAGGATTATATCACAGTACAACCCCTGGCAATAAATTCGTCGATATTCCTGTTTGATTTTTATGCAGGGAATTCTGACCATTCTAAGGCTCAAAGCATACTTTCTACTTTGCCCGAAGCGCATGTTGCGCGAACATATTTTGAAGCGAAAATTGCTAGTCATTCTTTAGGTGAACAGAACGCAATTGCTATTCTGGAATCATCTCGACCAAATGAGAAAATGAAAGAAAAACAGGGAGCCTACTTGGCGGCGCTATACCAAAAGGAAAAACGCTATCAAGAAGCACAAAATGTTTATGCTGAATTATTGAGAATAGATGAAAATAATCCTCGGTATTTGTTAGGGTTTGCCGTTGCGGCTGATGCGCGTGGTGAGAGCTTTAGTTCTTTGCGAGCCTATAAAAAATTGTTATTTATCGGACACAGCAGTGAAAAAGTTGCAAGCTTTGTAAAAAAACGGGTGAAGATCTTGTCTGCGAGTAGCCAGAAGGAGGTCAGCGTATGGTAGATGCTCGCAAACGTATTCGTATAGGCGATCTTTTAGTCGCACAACAAATGATCTCTCAAGATCAGCTGGATAGTGCGCTTTCCGAGCAAAAGAAAACGGGGCGAAAACTGGGACGACAACTCATCGATATGGAAATTATCGAAGAGAATAGCCTGCTAAACCTACTTTCTCAGCAACTCAATATTCCTTTTGTTGAATTGAAACACTTTCGTTTTGATCCCGAACTCGTGCAAACTTTGCCTGAGAACTTGGCTCGACGGTATCGCGTTATGATCTTGCGCGAAGATACTGACGGACTTTTACTCGGCATGTCTGACCCTACGGATATTTTTGGCATTGATGAACTGCAAAAGCTTTTTGATAAACCGTTAAAGCTGGCCGTTGTTCGTGAAAGCGAATTGCTTGATATTCTGGATATTGCTTATAGCCATGCTGATGAAATTGCAGATTTGGCTGGTATGCTCAGTGACGAAATTTCTGAGGACGCGGTAGATTTTTCTGACATCGTTACAGAAACAACAGAAAGCGATGCTCCTGTTGTTAAATTACTGCAAAAAATATTTGAAGAAGCCCTAAGCACAAAAGCGTCAGATATTCATATAGAACCCGATGAAACTGTTCTGCGTATTCGTTTGCGCATTGATGGGGTTCTCGTCGAGCAAGTGATGAATGAAAAGCGAATAGCTGGTGCGCTTGTTGTCAGGCTAAAGCTAATGTCAAATCTGGATATAGCGGAGAAGCGTTTACCGCAAGACGGCCGTTTTAATCTACGTTTAAAAAAGCACAATATAGATGTACGTGTTTCAACAATGCCTGTACAGCATGGCGAATCCGTTGTGATGCGGATTCTGGATCAGACTGGCGGTATTCGAAAATTGTCCTCAGTTGGCATGCCCGACCACTATATTGAACGTTTTCGCAAAATTATTACTAGACCTCATGGCCTAGTATTGGTTACCGGGCCCACGGGTAGTGGGAAAACCACAACGCTTTATGGTGCGTTAAATGAATTAAATACGCCTCAGAAAAAAATAATTACGGTTGAAGACCCTGTCGAATATCGCCTTCCTAGAATAAGCCAAGTTCAAGTTCATGAAAAAATCGGTTTAGATTTTGGAACTGTACTGCGCTCAGCTTTACGACAAGATCCCGATATATTGTTGATTGGGGAAATTCGCGATTCTGAGTCCGCCGAAATTGCTCTACGAGCCGCAATGACGGGTCACATGGTCCTTTCTACTTTGCACACCAACGATGCGGTTACATCGGCGTTGAGGTTGGTTGATATGGGGGTTGATTCTTATTTGGTGGCGTCGAGTTTACGTGCAGTTGTGGCTCAACGTCTGGTGCGAAAAATATGTGCGAGTTGTAGCGAACCGCATATATTAAGTGATTTTGAGCAATGTCTATTTAATGATTTTCGTCCAGACTATAAAGGTGAAGTCGACTTTAGGCATGGGGTTGGTTGTCCGCACTGTTTCAATACGGGTTATCGAGGGCGAATCGGTGTATTTGAGCTGTTGGAGATGAATGGAGAAATGGCCGACGCGTTGCGAGGAAATGACGTGCGAGCTTTTAATGATGCCGCACACAAAAATCCTTTCTTTCGGCCGCTAAGTGCCAGCGCTTTTCAATTTGCGATGGAAGGTGTTACGACCCTTGATGAAGTATTAAAAGTTTCGGCGCAAGTCGAAGATGAAAGTCTTTGCGAGCTGCCGGTTGAAAACGAATAGATTATGGCCAATTTTAAATTTCAAGGACATTCAAGCCAAGGGCAGCCGATAACCGGCCAGATTGAGGCAAGTACAGCGCAAGCAGTTGCCGGGGTGTTAATGGGGCGGGGGATTACCCCCATAAAAATTGAAGAAATTCCGTTTACCGAAAATTATGTAAAAAAAATCGATGCTCTGCTAGGCTCTGAAAATGTTTCTGCGACGGATCTCGTCATGTTCAGCCGGCAGATGTATACCATTAGCAAAGCTGGTATTCCGTTAACTAGGGGGATTCGTGGTCTTGCAGCTAGTTTAAAACACGAATATTTTCAAAGTGTACTGAATGATGTTGTCGAAAGGCTTGAAGCGGGTACAACCTTATCCGCTTCGATGCGGAAGTATCCGAAAGTGTTTAACGATCTATTTGTCAACTTGATAAATGTTGGGGAAAGTAGCGGTAAATTGGATGCGGTTTTTCTCCAAATCAGTTTCTATATTGAGCGAGATGAAGAGACAAAGAAGCGGATTAAATCCGCGATGCGTTATCCAACCTTTGTTTCCTTAGCATTAGCTGCGGCTGTTACCACTGTTAATATTTTTGTTGTTCCTGCATTCTCCAGAATGTTTGAGAAGTTTGGCGCAGATCTTCCCATTGTCACCAAAATTCTGATTGGAATGTCAAATTTGTTTGTCAATTACTGGCTCTTCTTGTCTGTTGGTTCGACGTTGTTAGTGGGAGGTATCATCTATTTTGTTCGTACTCCTGAGGGAGGTATGCTCTGGAGCGAATATAAGCTTAAGATGCCGTTAATAGGTGATCTTATTGAGCGGGCATCGATGGCTCGCTACGCACGAAGTTTTAGTTTGATGTTGAAAGCCGGGGTGCCCATAACTCAATCATTAACCTTGTGTGCAGCAGCTATTGATAACTCGTATTTAGAACAAAAAATCATGCGCATTAAAGAAGGCATCGAAAGGGGCGAAAGCTTAATGCGTACTCATTTGGCTTCTGGAATGTTTACTCCCCTAGTTTTACAAATGATAGCCGTAGGCGAAGAAAGTGGGCAAGTAGAAGAGCTGCTTGCTGAAGTGGCTGGATTTTATGAGAGGGAAGTGGATTACGACCTTAAAACGCTAACTGATCGCATAGAGCCTATTCTTATCATTTCTATGGCTATCTTCGTCGCTATTCTTGCGCTGGGTATCTTTTTGCCCATGTGGAGCATGTTTGAAATCCGTTCTTAATCTTGGCCTTCATCAAACCTTTGGTTATATGTCATTATAGAATTTAAACTTTGCCTCTCTCTATTCGCCTAGTTTTTTAGTGCTAGTATTAATGTAAAGAAAGTGCTCTGCATAATGCTGACTCTTCTTCAAATGTGAATTTGCTATGTCCGAAAACCGATATGTTCGGCATGAAAATATCGAACGCGACAAGATTTTTGAAACCCTTATTATATTTTCTCTGATATCGATCCTTATATATATTGGAGTAAATTACTACATAAAGCCCATTGCCTCTTCTCAGACCTCTATTATTGAGCACCATGCAGGGATATTTTCTCGTATGGTGTTGAATATTCATGCTGTCGGCATATCGTTAAAAAAAACTCAGGTTACTATTTCCGATAGTGTATTTAACCTTAATGAAAATGGGTGGCCAGCGAATACAGAGGCGAATATGTCGCCGTCAATTCGGAATCAAACGGATAAGGAGTGTCAGCAGATATGGGAGTCTGTATTTGCAAATGCGCCAAGTAGCGAATTAATCGTTAATCCTTATAAAAAAAAAGTTAGTTATGTTATTTCCTTAAATAAAAATGTTATTTGTCGCTATGAATTGGCACGTAAACAGGAAGGTTCATATTTCTTTGACTATGATGTTAGTAACGGAGCGGTTACCTTGTTTCGCCCTGACAGCGATAGTGCTCAATAAAAACCTTATGAGTACAGCATGGGAATTTCTCTACAACTCTTATTCCATAAATGTAGGTTTTTAGAATTGAAAATTGAATTAAGTTATTTAGGCGGAGAGAATTTATGAAAAGACAACAATCGGGTTTTACATTAATAGAGTTGATTGCTGTTTTGGTCATACTTGGTATTTTGGCAGCAACGGCAGTTCCGAAGTTTATTGATTTGTCGGATGAGGCTCAAGCTGTTGCAACTGATAATATTGCAGGAAGTATCGAAAGTGCGAGTGCACTCAATCATGCTGTCGATATTGCAAATGAGGCTGGCTTAAGTGGCGACTCTTTTGAAGATATCGATAACTGTGATGATGCCGGCTCGTTATTGTCAGGTGGTATGCCGTCAGGATACTCCAGTGCAGCGAGTGCTATTGGGGATAAGGCAACGGGTTCGTGTACCTTAAGTGGACCAGATTCGACGTCTGCAACCTTTGCGATGATTGGTGCAGTTTTATAGGCCACTGTTTATTATTTCACGTAAGTTCGATATCGAGAAAGGTTTTACATTATTGGAATTGGTTTCAGTACTGGTTCTCATTGGGATACTCGGCGCCTCGGTTGGCGCCAGCTTACTGCCTAGCGATTCTTTTCAACTTCAATCAAGCCGTGACCAGTTGGTCACGGCTTTTTTTTCCGCTCAGCAAAGAGCGATGGTACAAACAAGTTCGGTCAGATTAGAGACCTCGTCAACGAACCAAATTGATGTTCGAGAAGACTCTGATGGTGATGGCAGTTTTTCTGATGAGTCCAGTTTGCGACTCGGCGGAGTTCAGTACCCCATTTCTTTGCTTCCTAATCAAAGCCTGACTTCTGCGACGCTGGATTTTGATCGCTTGGGACGTACGTCGGCAACTAATTTGACATTGAGTCAAAACGGAAAAAACGTGATAATTTCAATTGGTTCGACAGGGTACGTGAATTAGCAATTCGTCTCACTCTGAATAAACACTATCTCATGATTCAAATGTAAGGCGCTATTATGCGATTACGTCGTTGCTCAGGTGTAACTCTTATCGAAACCATAGTTTTTTTGGTTATCGTGAGTATTGCCTTGGGGGTGTTGGTCAGAGTATATACCTATGCCGTAGTCAACAGTGTGGACCCATTGGTGAGAACGAGAGCTCTGGGATTAGCTCAGGCTCAGTTGGATGAAATTATGTCTCGGAAGTTTGATGAAAACACGCCGACGGGAGGGGTTCCAGCCTGCGACTCAACCCTAGGTGTGGCATGCGCTGGGATTAGCGCGGATTCGGACTATGATGACGTGGGCGATTACAATGGCTACGTTAATTCTTCATATGCGAATCATACCCTTACCGTAAGCGTCTCAGCGGCTGGAGCTGATTTAGGGCTTCCGGCAGCTCAAGCTCGATTAGTTTCGGTCAATGCTACAGTGTCTGGTGGTGATAGCCTCACTCTTAGTGCCTACAAGACGAATTTTTAGAGGATGATTTCCGTTAATCGAGCCCCCCGTTTTGGAATCCAAGGGTTTACTCTGATTGAGCTCATTAGCGTATTGGTGATTCTCGGGATTGTGGCCGCGTTAGGAAGCAGCTTTATCGTGTCAATCGTGGACAGTTACGATGATGTTCAACAAAGAAGCAAGCTGATCAACAAGGGGCGTCTCGTCATTGAACAAATTACACGTCAAGTTCGTATCGCTTTGCCCAATAGTGTGCGCGTGAGTGCATCCGGTAATTGTGTTGAGTTTATGCCCATCGTCGCAGGCGCGAACTACATAGGAGAATTACCAGATTCAAATAATGGGGCACCCTCGGTATCTTCCGTTTCAACAGCACCTTTTACGCTGGGCTTAGGGAGCGTTAACCATATCAGCGTTGGTTCATTAGCCGCAGGAGATATATATGCGACAGGTAGTCCAAGCGGCAGAGTGGACGCCGGTTCGCTGGGTGCGGGTCCGCAGTATACAACCATAGGCCTCGGCAGCAGCCACATTTTTATTGCTAACTCTGTGAACAATCGAATATTTTTAACGGATGACCCCATCCGTTTTTGCTTGATTGGGTCAACCTTGTATCAGTATTCGTCTTACTCATTTTCGACAGCAACGTTAAGTGATTCTGATCCCGGTGGAACATCGACAATTATGGGGGAAAATTTGAGTACGAGCGGTCAGGCTTTCACCCTTTCCTTGGGAACTGAAGATGTTAATACAGCGCTGGATATTTCACTCAATTTTTCTCAGGGCGGTAGTCAGATTACCCTGAGCCAAGAAATATTGGTGCGTAATGTTCCGTAACTCTATGTTCGATAAGCAGAAATCCACCAGATCTATGAATTCATATTCTCGATCGGGTGGTTTTCTAATTCCTGTGGCGGCAATGATCGTTGTCGGCATTGCGGTACTGGCGACAGCAATTGCGCGCATAGCGTCGCAATCAGGGCAGGCCAGTTTTGTTGAGGGAGTGTCGTTGCAAGCTTTCTATGCTGCAGAGAGCGGTGCGTATTATGGGATGAATCAACTGATGTTTGACGTGACTGATCGCACAGTTGCAGACGCTAACTGCGCGGCGGTGAGTGGTAGTGTTTTAAATTATCCTGCCAATGGTTTACAAGCATGCTCAGCAACCATTACATGTGTGATCAGCACGGTAGGCGGCAGTCCATTAAGTTTTTATAGCATCCGCAGCGATGCGACCTGTGGCAGTGGCGATATTTTTGCGGAGCGTATTGTGGAAGTCTCGTCTTATTTGTAACGGTAAATTTTGTCCAGATAAACCGTGAAAAGGTGGGTTTTGAAAACGTAAATTATACCATTTGTCTTCGGGTAGTTTTCTTCCCAACGACCCCAACGTTAAATTACTGTCATCTGTTTGAGCGGTTCCTGTGGTTGCCTGAATTTCACCGCTAGATGCGATCGGGCACGACTCTGTTTCGGCGGTTACCCCAGTTGTAAAGTGCTACTCGGGGCTGTCTGCTCCAGAATAAGTTTTGGGCGAGATTCGTACCCATGATGTGATCGGTGGTTTGAGAGGGCTTTCTCAATAAAAACTGGTGGGAGATGGATTGTGGTTGTTGGCGTTAAAGGTTATGTGGGGAATGTAAGGCTGCTTGGTCTGCGGCGCGGGTATGGTTATAGTGTAATGCTTAAAGAAGGAGCCTGGTGAAGTTGGCGTTTTACATATTAACCCAACTATTATAAGCCACGACTTTAAACCTCATAGTTTTGTATTGGAGCACGATACCGTCTTCAACAATGGCTTCTAGGGTTAAATGATCCGCGATAGCTTGTCCTGTTTGTCGAGTAACATTATTTAATACTACTGAAGCTGAATTTTTACTGTAGTTGTGTTCTGTGTACATTAAGGTTGGAATGCCTTTTTGCTTCGCGTACGCAAGGTCACCTATAAAGCTAATAAATGGGTAGTCTTCCAAACTTGGTAATTTAGCGATTGGGGTAGGCTTTGGTGCCGCTTTGATTTTTGGCTTCGCTTTCTCTTCTTTACTTTTTTGATAGATCGATGCGATTGCTTTGGAACTTTTGGTTGGACGGGAATCGGGAGTGGGTTTTTCTGTTGTTTTTATTCCAGGTTCCCCCCCTTGTTCGCTTTTCGTTGCCGATTCATACTGCTTTGCAATCAGCTTGCCTTTCATTTCATTGTAGCGATTTTGTGGTGTGCTAGGTTCTAAGGTGGCGGGTGGCGCAGAAGGTTTCTGATCTACTGTGCTGGGCGGCAGGGGAGCCGTTGCGGAACTGTTCGCTTTTAGATTTTTCGAAACGTCAGTGTTTGAATTTTTGTCCTCACTATATTGGACTCTATCATTATTATCACTTTTCCCGCTCAGCATTAATATAATGACAATAAGAACAAGAAATATAAGAAAGCCGATGAGCCCGTAGATTACCTTGGTGTTGAGGAGCGGCTTGCTGTCCTCAATATTGACATCGTGGTTACTGTTGAGTGAAGGCGTTTCGTCTGGACTGCGTTCGCCATCGGCTTTGTTTAATGCATCGAGTATCAGTGACATAGGCGATATTTAATTGCTTTTATTGGGCTACAGAATTCTTTCAAATAATTACTAGTGTGAGGCAATTATTGAAAGTTGAGTTTAAGCGGCGTACTCAAACCGAGGCTTTCATTCAGCTTCATGAGTGTTCGTTCGCCAAGTATTCCATCGTCCTTTAAATTATGTTCTCTCTGAAATAGTTTGACTCGATCGCGTAGGGCGATATTAAATCGCTTTTTTGTTAGAGGGCTAGTTTGTGCGTCGAGTAAAGCAAATTGAGTGGCTACTTCGGCAACGGTTTCACCCTTGTCTCCGTAGGCAAGAGGCTCACTAAAATCTTTGGGTTTTTGCCAGGCGTAAAAAACTTCCCCTGTCCATAACGGACCTAACTCATCCAATGTGATTATTTTTTGTTGTCGCCCGCCATCAATCATAAGGGCGTGCTTATCTTGTATGCCGATAAGAACCGCGTGCGAATTAAATTTATTTGGATTGATCAGGGTTAATACTATCGGGCGGTTAAGTGATTTGACACCTTCCCATGTCTCAAATTTTGTTTCTCCGCAGTGATGTCCCTGGGTGTTAATTTGCCAGCAGGGATGTGTGTCTGGGCTAATTTTGAATTTAAGGTATTCAAATAAAATCGCCTGAGCTTTTATTTTGTCTGGGATCTCGAAAGAGGGCATGGATTCGTTGCCGCTGAATGATGGAGCTGTTGGATTAGAAGATATTGGAGTTGAAGTGTTTTCGTTGCTTTGCATATTGACAGAATTGTCATTTGGGAGGCTTTGTCCAAATATCAGCTGCAACATAAAATAAATGATACCGAGCCCAATGAGGGCACTCGCGGATAAGGTTCCGTATAAAATGTAAGGAGCCTGTTGAGAAGGAGCGTTAATCTGAGATTGGCGATGTCCTTCAACTTCTTTGCGAGCCAAATCGAATATTTTATTGTCGATCTGTGATTTATTGTGGCCGTAAGCTCCAATTAAAGTGCGCTCGCATAAGACATTGATCATGCGAGGAATTCCTCCGGTAAACCGGTAAATTTGCTTAATGATACGAGGGGTAAATGGGTTTTTGTCTTTTGGCATCCCCGCCACGGATAGACGATGGTTAATATAGCGTTCGGTTTCATCCAATGTGAGTGGCGTGAGATGAAAGCGAGCTGTAATACGTTGGGAAAGTTGTCGCAGTCGAGGCTGAGCTAAAAGTTCGTTAAGTTCAGGCTGGCCGACCAGTACAATTTGAAGTAGTTTCTTGGTCGATGTTTCAAGGTTCGTCAGTAGGCGAATTTGCTCTAGAACTTCTGCCGATAGCAATTGAGCTTCGTCGATGAGTAGTATCGTATTTTTACCTTGCTTGTGATTGTCGAGTAAGCGTTGTTGCAAGGTATCGGTAAGATTTTTGGTTTGTGGGTTTTCTCGGTTGTAAGCGATACCGAGTTCATCGCAGATGGTGCAAAGCAGCTCTTTGATGTTCGACATCGGATTGAGAACAATGGCGATTTCCGTATTTTCAGGGAGTTGCTCAAGCAAGCACCGGATGATGGTGGTTTTACCCGTGCCGACTTCGCCGCTGAGCATGACAAAGCCGCCTTCTTTCACTCCGTATAATAAATGAGCAAGCGCTTCTTTGTGCTGCTGGCTCATATATAGGTAGCGGGGATTTACGGCGATGGAAAACGCTTGTTCTTTTAATCCAAAATAATTGTGATACATGTGATTTTTATAAATATGTGAACTTGTTTATTTATATGAGTGATCGTCGATATCCTGAGAGTTAGTCAAGCTAAATAAGTTCATTGTAAGCCTGTTCCGTTCATGGCTAGGAGGGACGTATCACCAAACAAGCTAGGGATAATACTCCTTATCGACGGAGAGGACTATAAGTGAATCTGGTATCAGGGAATCGTACCTGGGGAGGGTGTTTCCAGAGCTTACTGCTGTAGCTCGTTATTAGGGAATATTGTTGATATATGCAGAGGGGTAAAAGAATGCGGAGGGATGAAGTCGAGAGTTTTAGCTAAGGAAGAAATAGAGCTACAAGCTCTTTTTCTAGGGTGTCGATGGTCTGGCTTTGCTCTGAGGCTTGTTCGTTGCTCAGGTTTTGATCTCTACGCTTATTGAGTAGCATTAATACGCGGTTAAGGCGGACTGACGATTGATCCGAATCTTTTGCTGTTAATACTGACATTATTTCTCGTAACGATAATCCAATATCCTGCGCCATTTTGATTAATTTGATGGCATGAATATGAGGCTCGCCGTAATTAGCCTCACCGGAAAGCATGGGTGTCGCAGGCAGAAGTCCAGCTTGGTCATAGTGCTTTATAGACGTCACTGAGGCGCCTGTAATTCGAGATAATTGCTCAATATACATTTTTTAGAAATTTTGGTTATTAGAATTATAAATTTCAACTATTAGCAGTGCTGCTTTGCTTAATATTTAATCATTAAATGGTAACTGCTTACTTAAATCAAGCGCTTATTTTTGATAAATAAATGCTACTTTAGTCGTGTCTGGAGGGGTTTCTGCTAAGTCGTTGAAAACTATGGAAGTATTTCTGAGGTCGCTACCGTATAAGCTTTGTAAAATTGATGGGTAGCGCAAAATGCCAGCAGTGGGATTAAGTTAAGTGGCTAGAGTGGCTAGTCTCCGAGAGGAGTCCATTGTTGGTGTAGGTGGTTCAGTAACTTAATCTTCAGGACTGTCAGAGAAAGAAATATCCAAAGCTAGGGAATCTGCAATTTTGTCGAGCATTTCATGAAGTTCTCCGAGGTCTGCGTCGGCAGGAATTTCCAGCTGGCCGGAGGCTTCAAAAAGTGGGTCTCCACTGTATGGCATACTGGATAAAGAGGTTTCAAGCTCGGCTACGTTAATATGACTTTTTGCCAGAGCTTTGGACAGTTCTCGAACAATTCCCGGTCGGTCTGGGCCAAGCACGTGAATTTTTGCGGCTATTGAAGGTTTATCTTTTGGGCTTGAAGCAGCCACTTGCTCGCACTTAACCCAAATGTCTTTTTCTTTAAGCTGCAACAATTTTGCTTCTAGTGCAGAGCTTTGTTCAGAGGGAACGGATACGCGTATGACGCCGGCGAATTTACCTGAAAGTTGGGATAAGCGGCTTTCCAGCCAGTTTCCATTTTCATTTGAAATAGTCTCTGCGATGGCTTCGACAATTCCGGGTTTGTCATCACTGATGACACTGACAAGTAAATGAGAAAGCATAATGACGTGACACTATTGAAAATGGGTTCGCATCAGTATAATGGCATCCCTTTGCCTTGCACATATCTATTGTGTTGCCCGCTCATATTAATCAATAAAACCTTCATCGGAGTGCTTGCCGTGATTATCCCGCCGGAAAAAGTCAACATGGAATCCCTTCGCTCTATCGTTGAGTCGGTGATTGTGCGGGACGGAACAGATTATGGAGCGCGAGAGCTAAGTTTAGAGGAGAAGGTCGATATCTTATTGCCGCAGGTGTTGAGCTCTGAGGTGTTAATTTCCTTCGATGAGGACACGGAAACGATAACGTTGATTCCCAAGTCGGATATGAATCATTTGGCTTAATCGCCGGTTAAAAACTAATTGTCTTCGGCGCCGTTATTTTTCACCTCAAAGCGCGCGTTTAACCACAAAAACGCCGCTTTATCGGAAATGTACCTGCTGATTACCTGGCCATAAATGCCTTTCTGTAGGCTACTGTGTCGGATGGCTTGCGTTGGATTGATTGTCGTTGAATTTCTCTTGCTGCCTGGTTGAGCAGTCGTATCGGTTTAGGCGTTTTCTAGTTAGAAGTTTTCTAAAATCGATATTTTTTCAGGCTGCTGAAGCGTTGGGGTGATACTGTTCATAGGTTCCATGCGTTCAGGGCTGCGGTACCAACTGTTCCAATCTTTCTCCGTTCGCCACTTACACATCACGTACTGGCGGCGGATGTCTTCCGTATTGGCATAGTTTTCTGCCGATATAAAGCCACTTGATATATAGGCATTTTGTAGTGTTTTCCTGGGAGGTCTCTTCGTAGGTTGCAAGCATGCTGTCTGCAATAACGCGTTCAATTAAAACGTGAATCATTGTGTAACCCTTTATGTGGCCCCTATGCTTAAGGGAGTAAGAGCTTGGCCGGAAACGCTTGTCAGGGCTGCTTTATGATTAATTGAGATGAAAAGTCGTTTACGCTCTTTCAAAATATAACGTATATTTGTGGCCTCTTTCCAATTAATTCCATTTTTGAGTAGTTGATAGTTCCATGTCTTTTGAATTCAGTAAATCGGTTGATGCGACCGGACTCACGTGCCCTGAACCGGTAATGATGTTACACAGTGCTGTAAGAGACGCTAAAGCCGGTGAGGTGCTTAGAGTTATCGCTACCGATCCTTCAACTCAAAAAGATATCGCGCACTTTTGTGAGTTTTTGGGACATCAGTTGATCTCATCAACCAGTGAAAATGACACCTTTGTATTTTTGATTAAAAAGAAATGCACGTAAAGTGAGCAGTCATAATCTAAGGGGCGTATGTAAGGGGGTGGAGTACCTAAGTGGCATTTCCGGAGGGAATAAAGCTGTTGCTCTCATTAAAAGGTTGAAAGCAGAGCTCTTCTAAGCGTTGTATTCAACGCGATGTCAGACGGGCTTTGACCCTTATAGATCCTATGCCGGATTCTAAGAAGGCTGCGTCTGTGTTAGCGGGATTCTTCGACGAGCATTGCGATCGCTGCAAGCGCCTCAGGATCTTCCGCTTTAATTTTGTTGGCAATGTGATGCTGGAAAAAGTACTTAAATTGAGCATCCGATTGGCCGGGGTACAAACAAGCATCGCCTGGAAGTACTGGCGTGCTTTCGACTTTCTCTTCGTTTATGAGCATACCGCTTAGCGAGCCGTCATGGTGTAAGCGCCAGCTAATCACTTCTTGCAGGGTTAGGGATTTAAAGCCATCACTGGCTAACACTGCATGAGTGCCGATAGTGTCGGGGATTTCCTGCACGATATCACCAGGGTTTTCACACTGGTAGTCGTAATACTCTGCAGCAGTTTCTAGCTCAACAATCTTATGGATTGGTGCTTCCAAGAAAAGCTCGTCAATACCTGGATCGTAATAGCCTTCAAAAGTCCCATTAAGAGGGTCGTTAATGTCTGGGCAGGGAATAATATCGTCCAACCATGGCACTAGCCCAACCACATCGCCATTTGCACACAGAGCCCAGCACAGGACCTTCAAACTGAAATACTTGTCTTCGCTGACTTCATTGGAATAAAGCATTTCCAAACCATCAAGTTCGGGCGAGAGTCTGATGACGCGTTTGTCAAATTGAGATGTGTAGGAGTTTCCCGTGAACAGGTCGATCACGTTGTCCGTGTTGTGACCATCAATTGAGGTCTTCATAATACTACCTCCAAACAAAATTGAGGTGTAGTAGCCCTAGGGCTACCAAGTGATGGTTTTGGGGCCATCACTATATACAGTATAGAGTAATATCGTTTAACACAATACCTGGTGGTGGGTTTTTGACTGCCTCCTTTTTCGGGTTATTATCATTCGTCGAATCAACAAAATTCATACACTAAGCTTAGAACATTTGATGCCAAATAAATTCCTTTCTTTAGACAAATCCCGACTGAATAACTTAACTAAGGTCTTTCATGAGCTATTTAGAGCGTCGTATCGAACATGCCTAAAGGGTGGGGCTAACGAGCCGCTCTACCGTCCGGCAAGCTCTGCAGGGGGCCTTCATACCATAGAGTTTTCATATGATTACTTTTCCAGTGCTCTGCACGAAATTGCCCATTGGTGTATTGCCGGGTCAGAGAGACTAACAAAACTGGATTATGGCTATTGGTATGCCCCAGATGGGCGCACAGAATCTCAGCAAAAGGAATTCGAAATGGTTGAGGTTAAGCCTCAGGCCCTGGAGCGGATATTATCGTTTGCATCTTGTCAGCCTTTTCGTATCAGTGCCGACAACCTGGAGTCAGGGCAGGGGGCCAGCGCAGCGTTTAAACGAGCGGTTCACCAGCAAACTCTGAGTTATTGCCGTGACGGCTTGCCCGACAGAGCTGGCGCACTGGCCTTGGCGCTTGCGGGAGCCTTTGATGCTCCGGCCCCGTGTGACTCCAGGCAATACTTGGCCGAGGATCTTGTATGAGTGAGGGTGAATGTAAGCATTTGTATATCATTGATGCGTCGATTTTTATTTTTCGCTACTACTTTTCGATGCCTTCAAATTGGTTTGCCAGTAACAATCGCCCCACAGAAACCGTTTATGGATACGCATTGTGGCTAAAAAAGTTTTTGGCGAATGAAAAGCCTCAAAATGTTGTGGCGTGTTTTGATGAGAGTCTAGGGTCATGCTTTCGCAACGAAATCTATCCTGATTACAAAAGCAGTCGAGAGCTACCTGACGAAGACTTGGCCTTTCAGTTGCTGGCGTGTAAAAAAATAACCTCTTTAATGGGGGTCCCCTGTTATGCTTCCGACCGCTACGAGGCTGACGATCTAGCCGGTTGTTTTGCTCGACTCTGTGACGGTGAAAATATTGGGTATTCTATTTTGACGCGAGATAAAGATTTATCTCAGCTGCTGTACGGCAACTTAGGGCAATTATGGGATTACCCGAATAAAGAACCCTTAGGGCGTGAAGATGTTTTTGAGAAAATGGGAGTGTATCCCGAACAAGTTTCCGATTATCTTGCCCTAGTCGGCGACCCAAGTGATGATATTCCTGGTGTGCCGGGTGTCGGGGCCAAAACCGCTTGTGCCTTACTTGCTCATTTTGGCTCCTGGAACGAGATAAGAAGTAATGTTGAATCGATACATAAATTGCCCATTCGTGGTGCAAAATCATTGCAGAATAAAATAGCTGAATTTTCCGATCAGGTGGAGCTTGCGCTCAAGTTGACCCTAATTGATACCGAGGCCGAAGTCGTTAGCTGGGGAAGCACAAAGAGAATTGCAGTGGATAAAACTGAATTGTTTGAATTGGCTTCTGGTCTAGGCTTTCCGCCATCATTTGTTAACTCTATAGAGGGCTCCATGTGACATTACGTATTGTCGCGGATGAAAACATTCCTTTTGTGCACGCGTTATTCTCTCCTTTTGGCGAGGTTTTAACGTTGCCTGGACGCTCGATGACCCGAGAAAACTTGGGCGATGCAGATATATTATTGGTTCGTTCAGTGACTAATGTGAACAAGGCGCTAATTGATGCGGCTTCAATACAATTTGTTGGGACCTGCACAATTGGTGTGGATCATTTAGATACGGAATACCTCAACGAAAGAAATATTTCATATGCCAGTGCACCTGGTTGCAATGCGAATGCTGTTGTTCAATACGTTTTGGGCGTATTGGCAAAGCTTAATGGTTTTGATTCGGCAAAAAAAGTGCTTATTGTCGGTGGCGGTAATGTCGGTGGTCGTGTGTACGACGCGCTCACAATTCTCGGGTTTGATTGCAGTATTGCAGATCCTTTCCTTGACGATAGCTGTGGTCGAAACCTTACTGATTTTTCCTCTATATCGACTGCCGATATCATTTGTTTTCACGCGCCTTTAGCGGTTGATGGCCCGCATCCAACGCATCATATGCTGGATGAAGAATTACTGTTGCAGATTAATGCAGGGGCTGTATTGATTAATGCTGGGCGTGGTGGTGTTATCGATAATGCGGCGTTGTTAAAAGTTCTGAATCATCGCTCTGACCTTCAAGTGGTGTTGGATGTTTGGGAAAACGAACCGAATATAAATACTGATCTCCTGCAGCTCATCACTTTGGGCACGCCTCATATTGCTGGGTATAGTTTCGAAGGGCGTTTAAATGGCGCTTTGATGATTTTTGATGCCTTGGCAGACCACTTGAAGCTCGATGTAAAAACATTGGCGGAGATTCGGAAAAAGGTTTGCGGTCAGGCTTTGGGTTGTTCAATTGCAACTCCGGCCCAGTCTGTATTAGATGCTGTTGTGAATAGTTATGATGTTTATCTGGATGATGCCAGGCTGCGGTCAGTTGTGAATGAGTTACCGCAGGCCTTTGACGTACTACGTAAAAATTACCCGCAGCGTCGAGAGTTTTCGCATTATCGATATGATGATTGTCCGGAATCTTCACGGTCGCTATTTCTAAAGTTGGGGTTTGATGTTGGAAGTTAAAAGTAAACAATTAAAAGTTGGCTTTTTGGTCAATCCCATTGCGGGGGCTGGAGGGCCGGCTGCACATAAGGGTAGTGATTTAGTCGAAACGCGTCGCGCCTTATTGGCTGGTGAAATTCAGGCGAGGTCGCCTTCACGAGCGTTACAGTTTTTAGGTGCGTTAGATAAATTGCCTGAATGTCGCTTTGTAACGGCTCCAGGGGAAATGGGGGCTGATTTATTAAAACAAGTTAGGCCTGGTGCATACAGTTGTGTTGATTTTGACTTGCCGAGAGAGACCAGTGAGAAAGATACTCAAAAAATTGTTGAGCTTATATTAAAAGCATCCGTCGACCTTCTTGTTTTTGTGGGTGGCGATGGCACCGCGCGAGATGTGTGTTCTGTTGTTAGTGATGAAACAAAAAACGGGGGTAAGCAAGTTCCTGTGCTGGGGGTTCCCTCTGGTGTAAAAATGCATTCCGGTGTATTTGCTATTACGCCTACCGCTGCGGCTTGCGTTTTAAACGAAGTGTTTTCGGGTGAGTTAGTATCGCTTGTTGAGCAAGAGGTGAGGGATATTGATGAGGCGGCTCTTCAAAAGGGCCGTGTAAAAAGTCGTTACTTTGGTTCGATGTGGGTGCCTGATGAGGTACGCTTTATTCAGAGTGTTAAATCGGGTGGAGTTGAGGTGGATGAGCTTGTGCTTGCGGATATTGCTGCGGAAATAGGCGAGCGTTTGGAGGATGAGGAAAACCAAGACGCTTTAATCATTTTTGCTACGGGCTCGACTACGCAGTTTATTCAGCAGGAGTTGGGCTTCCCTGGTGCGTTGATTGGTGTTGATGTGGTTCGGTCTGGCGCGTTGATTGCGGAGGATGTGTCGGCATCTCAGTTGGAGTCTATTGTCTCTGAGTTTGTGGGCCGAGTGATTATTGTTCTGACGGCGATCGGTGGTCAGGGGCATATTTTAGGTCGGGGTAATCAGCAGTTGACGCCTGAGGTTTTGAGGCGGGTTGGGCGTGAAAATTTGTGGTTGGTGATGACGAAGGCTAAGTTGGAGGCGCTTGGTGGGCGTCCTTTATTAATTGATAGTAATGATCCTGAGTTGGATAGGTTGTGGCAAGGGTTAGTGCCGGTTGTTACGGGGTATCATGATCAGGTTTTGTATCGTTTGGGCGGGGAGTCTTTGGTGAATTTGGGTGAGTAGTGAAGACCGATTCAGCACTTTGGGGAGTGTTTTTAAGACACGCCACAAGTATGTCCCTATAGACTCACTAATGCCATCCTCGACAGTTTGCTCCTGCACTGTCTACTCGACTACATCCATGTGGTAAATGGCATTACATGGTCTTAAAAACACTCCCCAAAGCGCTGAATCTCTGTGCCAGTTTCCACAATGTTGATTGTGCTCCTAAGGGTGGGGTTCTTAAGCCTTATATTGTTAGTACGTTTTGGGTAAAAGTAAAAATATTGAGAGAGTTGATGCAAGAAAAGTTATTAGATTTATCACCAATATTCAGTGCGTTTGAAAAGGGTTTTGCAGAGGATCGCCCAGAAGAGGTAAAGCGTCGGAATAATAGCTTTCGTATTTTTCACGGTCGAGGAAAGTGCTTCGAAAACTTGGACTGGATCAATATAGATTATCACGCGTCACTCATTTTAATCACAATGTACAACTCCTCATCGATTGCTTTGGATGAGTCGTTAATCGAATATGTTGGGAAAGAGGTTTCTGATTGGGTTTTATCTAATCAGGGCAAGCTTGGTGTCGAATCCTTGCTGCTGCAGCGTCGAGATTTATTTGGTGCGCCAGTCACCGCGCTAATAGGTGGGGTGCCCGAGCGTTCGTTTGCCGTGCGCGACAATCTAAAGTTTGGTTTGTCTTTTGGTCAGCAAAACGTCGGGTATTTTTTAGATATTGAACCTGCCCGTGTTTGGTTGGCTGAGCGCTGTAAAGACAAAAAATTACTCAATCTTTTTTCCTACACCTGTGCGTTTTCAGTTGTTGCCAGTGGGGCGGGGGCTTCGTCGATTGTTAATATCGATATGAGTAAAAAATCGTTACAGCGTGGTCGTGAAAACTATGCGATGAGTGAGCTCTCGACCGCTGGCGTAACGTTTATGTCCCACGATATTTTCAAGTCATGGGGGAAACTCAAAAAGTTCGGGCCGTACGATATTGTCGTTATCGATCCTCCCAGTTTTCAGAAAGGCAGTTTTATTGCTTCTAAAGATTATGAGAAAGTGATTCGAAGGATGGAGAGCTTGGTTGCGGAGGGCGGTTGCTTTTTAGCGTGTTTAAATTCCCCAGAAGTTCGCCTTGCAGATTTTCAGGGGATGATCGATGCAAATGCTCAGGGCTTCAGTTTCGAAGAAAAGCTACAGCCTCTTGAAAGTTTTCCGGAAAAAGAAGATGGTCGAGAGCTGAAAATGCTAGTTTATCGTAAAGGGTAGGGGTGCCTTTTTGTACGTTGTGCTGGTTCAGGCATGAGGCGCTTCAATATTATTTAAATCGGTCGTAGGGTGGAAAAGCCAAAGGCGCCTTCCACCGAAACCCTGCTTGCCCTTCCATATTCCATTTGTCTAGTCTGATGTGGCCCCTGTTAAAATTGTGAGTGGCGTGAAGTGGTTGCTTTTTATGCTGCAATAGATTGTAAGATCGTGCTGTGCCGGAAGGCGCTCTGCTTTTCCGACCTACGGTAAATAGATTTATTTCGGGGGGAGGGGAAGGGAGAGTTAAGAAAAATCGCGGGACTTAAGCATGTATCGCAAAACAAGTGATTTTAACGCTTCAGATGAACCCGCTTTCAGCGTGTTTTTAAGTGTGTCGATTCTTCTTTGAGTATTATCTAGTGAGTCGGTGGCCTCAGCATCGAAACCTGCAAGTAAATTAAAGCCCCGGTGCGTCAATACTGCCTCTTCAACAGCTTCCTGTTTTACCTCGCTGGAATACTGAATGTAATCACATTCTTTAAGCCAAACAATCGCACCAAAACCGGCTTCGAATCGAGGGCTGTGAAGACCAAATTCATCGGGCTCGTCTGCTCCGGAGATATCCTCGACATAAAGCGCGGTTTTTACCGGAAAGCGGCGGAACAGGCTCAATAAAATTTTGGCAGTATCTTTACAAAAATCATCAATGTGCAAATCGCCAATAGGGCTGGTCATTTTATATTCCGAAAGCTGGCTTATTTACGATAATTTTGTAAAAAGCGACCAAATTTATTGATGGCTTCTTCAATTTCATTTGCCTGGGGTAAAAAGACAATTCTGAAATGATCCGGGTCTGGCCAGTTAAAGGCTGTGCCTTGGACCAATAATATTTTATCGCTTAATAAAAAGTCGAGAATCAGTTTTTGGTCATCATCGATCTTATACATCTCGCGATCAATTTTTGGGAAAAGGTAGATAGCCCCTTTTGGGATGACACAGCTGACGCCGGGAATTTTATTGAGCGCGCGAACAGCTGCGTCTCTTTGTTCTAGCAGTCGGCCGCCAGGAAGGATAAGTTCATTTACGCTTTGGTAGCCACCTAATGCCGTTTGAACTGCATACATCGCCGGTACGTTGGCGCATAAGCGCATAGAGGAAAGCATTTCTAAGCCTTCGATATAGCCTTGCGCGTGGCTTTTGTCACCGCTAATGACCATCCAGCCCGAGCGGAAACCCGCCAAGCGGTAGGATTTAGATAGGCCGTTAAAGCTGATGCACAATAAATCGTCGGCGACGCGCCCCATGGGGATAAATTCAGCTTCGTCGTACAAAATTTTTGAATAGATCTCATCGGCAAATAGAACAAGTTTATGTTCTCGTGCAACTTCAACGAGTTGTTCCAGAATCTCTTGGTCGTATACCGCGCCGGTTGGGTTATTGGGGTTGATGATCAATAGCGCGCGAGTTTTGTCGGTGATTTTAGACTTTATGTCTTCAATGTCTGGAAACCAATTCGCTTCTTCTGCGCAACGATAGTGTATAGGTTTTCCTCCGGACAAATTGACTGCGGCTGTCCACAGGGGGTAGTCGGGAGTGGGAATGAGGACTTCATCACCGTTGTTTAGCAAAGCCTGACAAGCCATGACAATCAGCTCGCTGACACCGTTGCCAAGGAAAATATCATCGATATCCACGCCCGGTATTCTTAACTGCTGGCATTCTTGCATGATCGCTTTGCGAGCGGCAAATAAGCCTTTTGAGGCGGTATAACCCTGGGCGTTGCGCAGGTTATGAATCACGTCTGATATCAATTCATCGGGCGCATCAAAACCAAAGGGGGCAGGGTTGCCGATGTTGAGTTTAAGAATACGTTGGCCTTCTTCTTCCAGGCGGTTGGCATGGTCGAGTACGGGGCCACGAATGTCGTAGCAGACGTCTAATAATTTGTCTGATTTGTTAATCCGTTGCATGGTTAATTCAGTTTTGTTTATCTATTGTTGTTTATTTTTAGTGATGCAGTGACATTGTCACGCGGGTTATATCACAAGATTATCATTTTAACTGTTTGTCACCGCGTCGGCAGGGCTAACTGAGTTAATATGTTCGTTAGCTGCGTAAGCATCAAGCCTAGCTTGATCGTCTTACTTTTTATTGTGTTTGCCTTGAGCTAATGCCCGAGGCTTTGCCCCGCTGGTGATTTAAGGAACGATTATGGCAGATGATGCGTTAAAAAACGATGCGTATTGGCGAGATAAACTCTCCGACGAGGAGTTTTACATATGCAGAGAAAAAGGTACTGAGCGGGCGTTTACGGGTATTTACTGTGATCAAAAAGCTTCTGGGACATATACCTGTAAGTGCTGCGGTGAGGGATTATTTGATTCTGAAACCAAATTCGATTCGGGCTCGGGCTGGCCAAGCTTTTATCAATCGAAAAATGACGGCTCGATAAATGAACATGGTGATCAGTCTGGAATGATGGTTCGTACAGAAATTGTTTGTGCGAAGTGTGGTTCGCATCTTGGCCATGTCTTTCCCGATGGTCCTGCGCCAACAGGGCAGCGATATTGTGTCAATTCGGCGTCCTTGAATTTTGTTGGGAAGGTCGATTCTGAGTGAAGTCATTTAACGAAATATATCAATTGGCCTGTATTCATAAAGGCGGGGAGTCGGTCGTTGAATCGATACTTCCTTCCGTGAGATCGACAAAGGAGCTTAGCGAGATAGATGACAGAGAATACCTATCGAACATGTGTCGTCGGGTTTTTCGTGCGGGGTTAAGGCATTCTCTGGTTGACAGTAAGTGGCCTCAGTTTGAGCAGCGGTTCAAAGGTTTTGATCCTGTTTTTTGCGCAATGTTGAGCGAAGATGATATTGACGCAGCAATGAAAGATAGCAGTATTATTCGGCACCGGGGTAAGTTGAATTCAATTCGAGCCAACGGGCAATTTGTTTTGGAGCAGTCTCGGGAGTCTGGTAGTTTCGGCGCCTACTTGGCAAGCTGGTTGCCAGAGCAAACAGTTGAACTTTGGTGGGACTTGAAGAAAAAAGGTAAGCAGATGGGCGGCAATTCCGGCGCAGCATTTTTACGTCTGGTGGAAAAGGATACTTTTTTAATGACGCGGGACGTCATCGCTGTGCTCATAAATTGCGGAGTGATTGAAAAGGAGCCGACTTCAAAGCGGGATCAACGCTTGGTGCAAGCCGCATTTTCAAGTTGGCAGGCTGAGTGTGGTCGTCCCCTCTGTGAAATTAGTCGAATTGTTTCGTATACCGCGACGTAAGTCCAAGCTGACGCAAATAAGAGCTGGCGTATAGGGCGCAAGCATATAGAAAGTTGGGCAATGGCAAGTGAAGGCCGCGCAAGTCAAGCCTTGAAAAGTGTGTTTTTGATTAAGTGTTTGGGCTATGGCTGACGTTAAAGTGTTGGTTGACGTTAAGCTCAAATCCAAAACAAACCTTAGGAAGAGTTTTCTATGATCGCAATAAAGTCTTTTATCTATTATGAATTGGTGTTTTTTGCCGTGATGTTGGCGGGGATGCTTGGTCAGAAATTCCAAGTATTGCCATTTAAAATCGCGTTTGGAGGATTTGCTCTGGGCCTCCTTCTGGCTGCGGTATTGGGCGTGGTTTCTCTGGTCACCTTTGCCTTATCTTTCGGAGTGATTTCGTCCGAAGTGCGTATACACTCACTAGCAAGTTTTGGTCTTGGTTTTATTCCCCTGATTATGGTGGTGGTTATTGTCGGTGCGGGTTTAAAGGTCCCTAAGATTCACGATATTTCGACAGATCTTGAAGACAATATTGAATTTGAGAATGCTGTGTCGTTGCGTCTCCCATCGGAGAATAGCCTTAGCTTACCGTCCGAGAGAGTAAAGGAGCAGCATCGTTCACATTACAAGGATGTTCGCCCTTTAATGGCTTCTGACGCTCCCTCAGAGGCCTACGCTAAAGCCCTTCGCGTTGCTTTAGAGTTAGGGTGGGTGATTCGTTCTCAAAATGATGAACTGAAAACTTTTGAGGCCACGGAGTCGACTGCCTTATTTGGCTTTGTTGATGATATTGTCGTTAGGGTGGGGTCAGCTGAAAGTTTTAATGGGGCTGATCGAAAAGAGGGCAGTAAGATCGATATGCGCTCTGTTTCACGTGTGGGAAAGAGTGATCTAGGCGCGAATGCTAAGCGGATAGAGCGATTCCAGCAGGCTTACAAGGCTATATAGTTATTTCGGTATGCCTGGGCTTCGTTTCATGTGTCATATTTCATGGGGGGGGGAGCCTTCAAATTCCGCGTATAGAGCAAAGGGTTATCAGTCGTAGATATTTTTCTTCTTCCATACATCGCTAGGCTCTGCGAATTTATCCCACTCCTCTTGGACCTCTTCTGATTGATCGTTATCATCAGAAGAGCGGACTGGAATATCCAGTTGTTCGTCTTCAGCCAATTGTTCTTTCAATTGTGCAATGAGGGTTCTAAGTCTGTCTAGGCGCTTACTTAGCGCGCCTGCGTTGGCATCGCGTGCGATCAGGTTAAAGGCTAGCTCAAAATAGTGGATGGCGAGCTTGATCTTGCCTGATTGGCGCGCATTATTGCCATTAATGCTGTGGCCATCGACAGCGACTTGTAGAGCAAGGTTTTTGATTTGATGACGAAAAATTTGTGCCTGGTTGTGAGGGATGGACTGCTTAGTCTCCAGTTTATACACATACTTATGCAATTCTTCTAAGCTTGCCCGCACGTCTTTTATTTGTTGGGGGGTTTCCAGGGCTGGGGCCTGTTGGGTCGGTGCTTGACGTTGGGTCTCGATCATCTGTGCATTAACGACTTGCATATCTTGCAGGTGGCCGGATTGTTTAGGTTCAAGTGCTGATAACTGCTCGGACACATCGGCGAGGCTACGTTGCACTAATATTTTGAGCTCTTTGGATAAAAAGCCCTCAGGGAATCCTTTGAGCATAAATTTGAAGCTGCGAGAACGGTTCTTAAGAGCGCTGATTAGGCGAACTCGCTGTTCACGTTTGGTCTGAACGGTCTGTTGAACGAAGGCATAACTCACCAGCAAACCGAGTAAGATGACAATGGCAACGATGATAGAGGCAGTAGACATAAGCTTAAGTTTGTTCTTTTCTTATAACAAAGGCTAGTCATTCTGGAGAGTAGAAGCAAATTATTGGCCAATTAAATTTGGCGCCCAATGTTTAATAACTAAGCGTATTGTATTCAAAAAAGTCGAACTGAAAAATGAGGAAAAAAACCTGGTCGTAATTGTTGACAGGAACCGGGCCTCTCACTAGAATGCGCCCCTCTTGAGATACGCGTCCTGTCCCCATCGTCTAGAGGCCTAGGACACCGCCCTTTCACGGCGGTAACAGGGGTTCGAATCCCCTTGGGGACGCCAATCTCATAAGCTCATTGAATATCAGTGGTTTTATGAGATTGCTCTTAAAGAAAATAAATTTTTTGCGGGAATAGCTCAGTGGTAGAGCACAACCTTGCCAAGGTTGGGGTCGGGAGTTCGAGCCTCCTTTCCCGCTCCATCTTATAAAAGAACCCAGTCAATCCGCTGGGTTTTTTTATGCCTGCTTGTTTTTCAGCTGTCCTCAACTTTTTTGACTGCCTATATAGCTGCGAGAGAAGAATTTTCAGAAGGTTGATGGAGGCTAGATCTGGCCATTTACCTGGGCTTCAGGCTTGTACTCCCCCTAACTGAAAGCCGAATATCAAAACTCATCAAAATAGGGTTTTGACACGCGGCTAGTTTCTCTCTAGAATGCGCCCCTCTTGAGATACGCGTCCTGTCCCCATCGTCTAGAGGCCTAGGACACCGCCCTTTCACGGCGGTAACAGGGGTTCGAATCCCCTTGGGGACGCCAATCTCATAAGCTCATTGATTATCAGTGATTTTATGAGATTGCTCTTAAAGAAAATTAAATTTTGCGGGAATAGCTCAGTGGTAGAGCACAACCTTGCCAAGGTTGGGGTCGGGAGTTCGAGCCTCCTTTCCCGCTCCATATTTTAAAACCCAGTTTTTATGCTGGGTTTTTTTATACCTGGGTTTTCTGTTTGTATATTTGAGGTTTAGGTCGGGTATGGGTTGGACTTGTTGTTGGGGTAATGGGTCTTTCACCTGAGTATTTTTATGCTGAGAATAGGATCAGCGCATAGAGCCATTAGAAAACTTAAGTCGGAACGATATATGTTTGGTTATGAACCGTTTCAACCGCTTCAGTCTCAAGCTGGTCAGGATGCATTTGGCTTGAGCATTGAAGTGGGTCGACCCCAGCAATCATTGTCCAGGCTCATACATTCCTTTGTGCAGGTGAGTGTTGATAAGCCAACTGCATATCCCGTTGTACCCGATGGTTTGTCCGCGCTTTATGTGGGGCGGCAGTCAACAATATGCGCGATATCTTTAACGAAGACGGTGGACTTTCAGCTACCTGCTGCTGGAGAGTATTTTGGCGTGCGGTTTTTCCCCGGCGCACTTCGTCGATTATTCGGCCTTGATTTGACGGATACTGCTGGCCAGCTTTTGGATGCATCCTATTTACCAGACAAAAACCTCTCATCTCTTCATAAACACCTGTTTTGCTACGGCTCTTTTGAGCGGCGCGTAAAGGTCTGTGAGGATGCTCTGGCGGCAATAGAGGGGGTTGGGGGGCGTGCAGAAGATTCTGGCGTGACGGCGGCGCGAGAATCATCTAACCTCGGTTCTATGATCGATAAGGCCTTGGCCGGTATCTATGCCGCCAAAGGAGAGATCGAAATTGAGAAAACGCTAGCCGCAGGCCTGGGGGTGAGCGCGCGGCACTTGAATCGCTTGTTTGCTTCTCATATTGGTATGAGCGCAAAGCGCTTCGCTCAAATCATTCGAATGCAAAACGTGTGTAAATTTTTACAGGACTCGCCGAAATCCTCATTGTTAGCAGCCATTCGATTTGGCTATTTTGATCAGGCTCATTTGCTCAAAGACTTTAAAAAGCACATACAGGCATCGCCAGAGATCTTTTTTTCCCGCTTCAGGTCCGATTTTTACAATACCTGCAATACCTAGCACAGCAAACTGCCTAAAATTCAAAAATTAGGAGTTCATGAGGTGCACTTTTCTAACGATCAAATTCTAGAGATGGGCGAAGGTAGTTTTTTTGGTTCGGGCAATGCTCAGCTTCCGAACACAAAAATGTTGATGATCGATCAAATTCGGCATATTGCCAATACTGGCGGTCGATATAACAGGGGGCAATTGTGCGCAGATCTAGCGATTCAGCCTCAGCACTGGTTTTTTGGCTGCCACTTTAAAAATGATCCTGTAATGCCGGGGTGTTTAGGTTTGGATGCGTTATGGCAGCTTTTAGGTGTGTTTCTGGGGTGGTCGGGATTGCCGGGGCGAGGAAGAGCGCTAGGGGTTGGCGGCGTGAAGTTCAGCGGTCAAATATTTCCGGATGCCGGTTCTATAGAGTATCAACTGCATATTAAGCGGGTCATAACGCGACCATTGGCTATGGGGATTGCAGATGGTGTCGTTTTGCTTAAGGGGAAAGAGATATACGTTGCGGAAAACCTTAAGGTTGGCCTTATAGAGGGATAGGGCCGCCTGTAGGTGAGGGGCAATACTGTTGACTGTTGACTGAAGGCTTCAAGGGGGAGCACTTCGCTTCCGAAGTGCTGAAACATCCTCGTATAACTTAAGTCCGCAGTATTGAGTGGTCGAGCGTTAATGCAGTTGAGGTTTGGCGCGCTGTTCGAAAGTTAGAACGATCTGTCCATAATTAGCGGCTTCCTTCTTCGACGATAAAAGATCATGGTAGGCTTCTTCAAGCTTTTGGTAGTGTTCGATTTCCTCGTCACCTAAATAATGCATGCACTCTCCTCCAAAATACCAGAAAAGCGGGCGAGGCACGGATGGCATAATGTGTTGGAAGTTGCCCACTATTTGGGATAGTAGCCATTGGCCGGCTTCCATTTGCTCCACGGAGGTTGTATCTGGGGCTAAAATTTCGTTGAGCTTTTCTTTGAACGTTACTTGAAGTTCATCCAAATCGCTGCCATTAAATGGTGCTGTAGTGTTAATGTATTCAGCCAGCTTGAGCATGAGTGACTGGTGATAATCTTGGTAGCTTGTATTGTCGGGCATAATTAAATTTTTGGGTTTGGTTTTAAAGGGTAATCTAGGGCATCGTGAGAAAAGAGCATGTTTAGAGGCGCCCACTATTGAAAAGTGAGTTTTAGAGTATGACCTTGGCATTAGAAATACAAGGATTGCGTAAAGTATATGGCGATCGTTTTGAGGCATTAAAAGGCATTGACCTACAAGTGGAGCAGGGCGATTTTTTTGCCTTGCTGGGTCCCAATGGTGCCGGTAAGTCAACTACGATCGGTATTATTAGTTCGTTAGTGAGGAAAACTGCTGGAACGGTTAAAATATTTGATTGTGATATCGATCAAAACTTTTCGCAAGCCAAGCAGTATTTGGGAATCGTACCGCAAGAATTTAATTTTGGTGTATTTGAAAAAATCAAAGACATACTGATTAATCAGGCGGGCTATTTTGGTATTCCTAGGGGGTTGGCTGTTGAACGGGCGAATAAATATCTTAAGCAGTTAAGTTTGTGGGATAAGCGTGATGAGCAAGCTCGTCATCTTTCGGGAGGAATGAAGCGTCGCCTGATGATTGCCCGCGCTCTAGTGCATGAACCTAAACTTTTGATTCTTGATGAGCCAACTGCGGGGGTGGATATCGAGTTACGTCGTTCAATGTGGGAATTTCTTGAAAAGATTAACGCTGCAGGTACCACAATTATTTTGACTACACACTATTTGGAAGAGGCAGAACGCCTCTGTAAAAATATAGCGATTATTAGTCAAGGTGAAATTGTCGAAAATACGAGCGTTAAAGATTTGTTAAAGCAGCTCAGCAAAGAGGTTTTCATTCTTGATACCTCAAATACCGTTCCATCCTGCCCTGAAGTGAGTGGCTACCAGATGCGTAAAGTGGATGAGAATTGCATCGAAGTCGAAGTCGATAAAGGCCGATCGCTCAATGCATTGTTCGACGGGCTTTCTGCAGCTTCTATCGATGTTGTGAGTATGCGTAATAAGGTGAACCGTCTTGAAGAACTCTTTATATCTCTCGTGAATAAAAAACCAACGGAGGCTAGTCATGCAGGCTAGCGCTCAGTTCGTCGCCTTTCAAACAATTTTCCGTCGAGAAATTCGACGATTTATGCGTATATGGGTCCAGACTTTAATCCCGCCAGTTATTACCATGGTGTTGTACTTCCTGATTTTTGGCAGTCTTATTGGTTCAAGAATTGGTGAGATGGGTGGCTTTGATTACATGTCCTTTGTGGTGCCGGGGTTGATCATGATGTCGGTGATCAGCAACTCGTATTCTAATGTTGTTTCATCGTTTTACAGTGCGAAATTTACGAAGAGCGTAGAAGAGTTGTTGGTAAGTCCCGTGCCGAATTACATTATTTTGTTGGGGTTCGTGTTGGGTGGTACCTTGCGCGGTTTACTTGTTGGTGCAATCGTAACTTCCTTGTCGTTCTTTTTTACGGATTTTCATATACACAGTCTTGCCGTGACTGTCGGTGTAATCTTCCTTACATCGTTGCTTTTTTCCATTGCGGGTTTAATTAACGCTATTTTTGCAAATTCCTTTGATGATATATCGATAATTCCAACTTTCGTATTAACGCCCTTGACCTACCTTGGCGGTGTTTTTTACTCAATCGACCTGTTGCCTGAATTTTGGCAGGGTGTGTCTCAGTTAAACCCTGTTTTGTATATGGTGAACGCATTTCGGTACGGATTCCTTGGCGTATCGGATGTTAGCATTGTTGGTTCCTTTGTCGGGATAGGCATATTTTTAGTGTTAATGTTTGGGTATTGTTTATATCTTCTGGAAAATGGTAAGCGATTACGCAGCTAAACTTGGCTGTTACAAACACAGTTGTAGGCGTGGTTGTATAAGCGCAGTTATATAAATTCAATTAAACGATAGATTAAGTTAACCGAACCGTAAATTTTCGAAAAATATGACAAACAACGTTGAACTTGGTGAAAGCGCTTTATACCCTGAAAAATATGATGCGAGCTTACTGGAGTCTATTGCCAGGAATCTCTCTCGCGACACTCTAAAACTCACTAGCTTACCTTTTGACGGGGTAGATATTTGGACCGGATATGAGCTGTCTTGGCTGACCGTGTCGGGTAAGCCCCAAGTCGCTATTGCGGAGTTTGAATTCCTTGCCCGCTCGACGCACATTGTTGAGTCTAAGTCTTTTAAGTACTACCTAAACTCTTTTAATCAGACGATATTTTCTGATTGGTCAGCAGTGCAAAAAACACTGGTTGAAGACCTTCAGAAGAGCTCCGGCGCTGAGGTTAAGGTTAAATTATTTACCCTCGATCAATTTGGCGTGCCTACTAGGTTAACGGGGCTGTGCGTCGATGATCTCGAGATAAGCGTTGACAAGTATGTCCCCGATAAAGGTCTGCTTGAAGCGACCGCTGAGTCGGTGGTTAATCAACAGCTGTTCAGCCATTTACTTAAAAGCAATTGCCCTGTTACTGGGCAGCCTGATTGGGCCAGTGTGTGGATTGAGTACAGTGGGATGAAGATTATTCCGGAATCTTTTTTACGTTACGTCATATCTTATAGACAGCATCAAGATTTTCACGAGAATTGTGTTGAGCGGATATTCAATGATATTGCGCAACAGTGTTCGACGCAGTCGCTTAGTGTTTATGCGCGTTATACGAGGAGAGGGGGTTTGGATATCAATCCTTTTCGAAGTGATTCGAAGCGAGAGTTGCCGTTTCGACGGGTGGCTCGACAGTAAAAGGCTGTATTTTGTTAATAAGCACGGAGTTTTTTAGCCAACCCTATTTTTCAGGCGATCTGCTATCAAATTAAGTGAAGAGACAATTCGCTCTTTGTCGTAATTTCGGATCTTATCGAGATCAAGGTGCATGGAAAACCCTTCGGAAATTTCCTCAAAGTAACTTTGGTTGCGTCCCAAATCTTTTCTGAAATTAACTACTTGGTAGACTTTAATGGGGTGGCTAAACCCTTTTACTGTAATTTCTCCCTTATCTCGACACATCACTACATCTTTAATGAGGGACCAGGTTTCATGGGAAATTAATATTTCACCCGGGTCGGCCGCAGACTCCAGCCTACTTGCTAAATTTACATGGGTGCCCAGCACTGTGTAATCCATATAGTGATTAGTGCCAAAAGTGCCGACCGTACAATAACCGGTATTAATTCCCATGCGAATACGCAGTGGCTTTTTAATCCCTTGGTTGTACCAAATGTTTTGTAGCTCCTTCATCTTTTTCCGCATTCCAATGGCCATTGAAACGCAGCGTACGCAATCGGCTTTCAGGCCTTTAGTTTGGGCGTCTCCGAAGATTACCATGAGGCCATCGCCCATAAATTTGTCGATATTCCCATCAAACTCAGCGACAATTTTACTCATTTCGGCAAGGTAGTGGTTCAGTAGTCCCGCAACGGTTTCTGCTTCAAGCTCTTCAGATAGCGAGCTAAATCCTTCAATATCGGAAAAGAAAATACTAATCCGTTTGCGTTCTGTTTTAAGCGACTCTTCCCGTCCTTCATTAACGGCTTTCCATACGGTAGGGGTAAGGTAGCGGGACAGTTTGTAGGTTCTGAGTTTATGCAGGGCTTTTTCATTTTGGAGTTGTTGGTTGCCAATTTCTAAACGATGAATTTGAGAGTGAATGTTCAAGCCGTATACACAAAAATACGCAATAGTACTGATAATAGCGGCAATTCCGGAGGATAGGTCGATCGTAAATTGCCATTGAGGCATCCAGAATAAAAATGTTAGCGCAACTCCGCCGATAAAGGCGATATTGTTGATTAACCACTTTTTTACCCCGCCGATTATTAAACTGTTAAATTGGATCATAAGGATAAACAGAACCGTGGGCAGAATGCTAAATTCCACGAAGCTCAATATAAAACCAATAAACACAGCGTCAGCGGTAGAGAGTTGACCTAGGGCTGTTTCGAAGCGCTGTGGCGAAATCCATTTCAGAATCGCATAAGAGATTAATGTATAAGCAAAAGCAATCGCAATGACGATGGATTCAAGCTGAGAGATACTGGATAGCAAACTTCCTGCTGTTACTGTTGTTGCCGCAGCAAAACAGATGATCGCGCGAATTTCGGCTTTATGTAAAGAAGCCTGAGACGATTTTATGGCCTCAAGTGTTTGCGTTTGCTTCATTGTACTTATTTTTATTAAATAGAGTAACGATAGTCACGTGCTTTAGTATGGATTGTCAATTGTTTTGATGTGGCGAGCGTTTTAATCGTTATGATTGAATTAGACGTGGCGACCTATTGCTGAATTTTTAAGTCGAGGTATTTTTCTTCCAAACTGGCATAGCGGGTTTCTAAGTCTGCAATATCTTTTTTGAATTTTGTGGTTTCGCCTGATTCAACGATGACTGAGCGTTTTTCGTCTTTTAGTTTTTTCGTTAGTTTGCGATTTTCAGAGGTTAACGAATAGACTTTTAGTTCGTATTCATCCTTGGTTTTTCGAATTTCTTGCAGTTGGGTTTTAATGCTGGGCAAGGCTTTAAGTCTGCCTTTGAGTTGGTCCAGTTCTTTGTTGGCATTATTTAGTTCGTCTTCCATTAATTGAATACAGGTTTCCGATTCCTGCATAAAGCGTTTCTGTTTATCCAGCTCACCCTGGAGCCCCTCTACAATCTGTACTCGTTCCTCATCGGTACTGGCGTTTTTAAGCCTATCCTGTAATGCGGTAATAAGCTTGTGCTGGTCCGCAGCCACTACTCGAAGGTGTCTAAGTTCTCCTGCTGTCTCTTCATCTGTTATAGAGACCGTTTCGATTATTGTCTCGGGATCCCCTACGCCTTGCTGAATAATCCTGTCAACCGTTCCGTATGACGCATGGTAGCTTTCGAGAGCGCTTTCGATTTTGCCGCCGCTATCGACCTCAGAAGCTAATTCCGTAAGGTCTTTATAGTGAGTTTTAGCCTTTTCTTTACTCGCTTCCCATTGCTCTTCTAAGTCAAAATAAAGAGCCTTAAACTTCTCAAGGTTGTTTATGCGCTTCTTGGCATTGGTGAGCTCTTGATTAAGGGCGTCCAGCTCATCTTGGCCTGCAGCTTCTTCAGGTTCTGGCGTATAGTCTTCGTAAAAATCAAATATTTGCTGATATTTTCCTCTTATTTTTGACCACTCTAAACCATCCGAATCCGGATCTATATCGGGATCTACAGCGGCGAGTAGGGCCTCCTTTTCAGCCAGTAACATAGCGTAGCGCAATGCCGCCGCACGGCGTGGCAGCTCAGTATCTGGGGCAAGGTCGAGCACAATGTCTCGATCTGGGCTGAGGCTTGCGTGGTGTTCTCGGGTGATATCAAGCTGTTCATCAACCTGATTTAAATAGGTTTGGCAAATTTGCTGTTTTGCCTCTTCGGTACTTTCTTGAGCACTCTCGGGCGGAGGCGGTGAAGATGTCGCGGTCTTAAGATCTTGAACAATCTCACCCATGCGCGTTTGCAGTTTTTTGATCAGCTTGCGCAAAGAGCGGTTTTGAACTAACAAAATGACGCAAAATATCAGCAGTACAGCGCCTACTTCAGCTGCAGCAATGAGTACGATACTGTCTATTTGCATCGGTGTAGTGAACCCTGTCTTTGTTGTCCGGCACTGATTGGCGCTTATACCAATATGTATGGAGTATGGCCCAGTTTTTAGCAGTCTGCGACTTAATGACGGTGGGAATGGGATCTGTGACGCTTTTAGGCATTAAAAGTGCGTTCGCGGGCTCTTTTCTGTATGGCCATGAACGGGGGAGGGAGTAGCTTTAATAGGCTAAGGCCAATTAAACCCCTTCGGGGTGCGCGGCTACGCCGCTTGCTCAAATGCTTTGCATTTGTCGAACCCTGCGAGGCTTCTCATTCCCTCCCTCAGCACATACAAAAAAGCCCGCTGTCGCGGGCTCTTTTTTGTATGGCTATGAACGGGGGAGGGATTAGCTTTAATGGACTAAGGTCAATTAAACCCCTTCGGGGTACGCGGCTACGCCGCTTGCTCAAATGCTTTGCATTTGTCGAACCCGGGATTCTCGTTCCCTCCCTCAGCACATACAAAAAAGCCCGCTATCGCGGGCTCTTTTTGTATGGCCATGAACGGGGGAGGGATTAGCTTTAATGGACTAAGGTCAATTAAACCCCTCGGGGTACGCGGCTACGCCGCTTGCTCAAATGCTGTGCATTTGTCGAACCCTACTAGGCTTCTCATTCCCTCCCTCAGCACATACAAAAAAGCCCGCTATCGCGGGCTCTTTTTTGTATGGCGGTGAGGGAGGGATTCGAACCCTCGAACAGTTTAACCCGTTACACGCTTTCCAGGCGAGCTCCTTCAGCCACTCGGACACCTCACCATCTGAAGGCGGCACACTCTACACAAAGGGGGAAGCAAAGGCAATGCTCCCGAAGGGTGCGTGGTTTTTTAGAATCAATGAAGCTAATCTTTGCTTATTTTGTCACCTGTTTGGAATCCGGAGCCTTCAATAACATTACCTTCTGAGTATGAGGCTTCAACTTCAGTGATTTTAATTTTACCTAGAATGGTGTATTTGATTTTAAGTATTGCTCCTGTTTCAGGATCTTTAATCACTTTTCTTTGGCGCTTTACAACCATTACGTCGCCGACCTTTAGTCCGCCGTTATCGCCTTTATTCAATGTGAGTAAGTTGCCTTCTACATCGGCTACTTTTATATTTCCAGGCTGTCCGCCACTGGCTGAACTTTTACCTCCAGCGGTCAAGTCAGCTTTAGCCAGTTTTTTCACGACATCCTTAATGGCTTTACGCATTGAAGCACTTGCATGTTTTTCATTCCAGCTTTCACCACCACCAATGCCGAAGACTCTGACGCTAAGTGAGGATTTGTAGCCTTCTCCTATTTCTGCGAAAACGATACGGCCTGTTGTGGCGTTAACTATTCGTACATCTACTGCTGCATGGTAACCTTTCTTGCCTATGTTAACGCCGCGACCACCGCCGCCAGAACTACTTTGCCCGTATTCAGTAACTGCACCTGTGACGATATATTCAACGCCGATTATTTTACCGATTCTCGCTGCTGTAGCCGAGTCAATGCGGCCGCTTTCACCCAGGTTTTGCTCTTCCATAACGGTGGTCAGGCGGTCTCGTTCGAAAATCTCGAAATCGGTTCCTTTCACTAACTGCGTTGTGAGTATGTCCGAAGCACCGCGCCCAATTCTCCAGTCTCCGTGCTGTGAGCGGTTTTCAAAATCCATCACTGCAACGCGAGGGCCTGCGAATAGGGATGCGGATGCGATAGATAGAACAACAGCGAGGGCCATTGAGGTGAAAATTTTGTGCATGTGTAAGTCACTCCTAGTGGGTTACAGTGTTTTCGGAGTTAATACTAAAGCAAACGACCGAAAAATACAGTGGAAGGGCTAGATCGCTGATTTCAGGCTTTATTTTTATCGTAATACCGGTGATTGGCAGAAGTTTTTGGTTGATAAATATACTTGGTCGTCATCAATTCCAGTCTGAACGTATGATAAAACCGGCCTTCGTTTTCATTTATATCGTTGTGATACGATACCGGCCGATATTGATATGGCCTATTGCGGAGGATTCATGCGTTATTTAATCGTTAGTTTTTTGGTTGTGAGCATCACAGCTTGTCAGTGGGTAAAGTCCACGGATGCAGGACATCAGGTCTCGTTGGTGAAGCCAGCGCATATTCTGAATTGTGAAAAACTGGGTGCTACAACCTCTAAAGTAAAAGCCCGCGTGGGCCTCGTTAGGCGTAAAGAGCGAGAAGTTGTTGATGACCTTGTTATCTTGGCAAAGAATGAAGCGGCACAGATCGGTGGCGATACGATCATCGCAAAAGGTGGCCTAAATGAGGGGCAGCAGAGCTTCGATATCTATCGTTGTTTGTAAGTCTTTGAAATCTCCTTATCGCGAGGTGTTGAATTAATTTGCATAGCCCCCACTTTCTCGTTATCGCATCGATTCGCTGCCGAAGGGTTACGAGTCGATGATAAATCTATTAAATTTGAAAATTAACGTTTAGATAACGAGGAGCTTGCCATTATGACAGCTGAGGCAACCAAAGAAACACGCGGTTTTGAAACAGAAGCGAAACAGCTTCTTCATTTGATGATCCACTCTCTGTATTCCAATAAAGAGATTTTCCTACGTGAATTGGTTTCAAACGCATCGGATGCTGCCGATAAGCTGCGCTTCGAAGCTCTAGACAAAGATGAACTCTACGAAAACGACCCAGAACTTAAGATTCGTATCGAGTTTGATAAAGAAGCCAAGACAGTAAGTATCAGTGATAACGGCATTGGTATGACGCGTGATGAGGTGATTACGAACCTAGGAACTATCGCCAAATCGGGTACAGCCCAGTTCCTTTCAAATCTATCTGGAGATCAACAAAAAGACTCCCAACTCATTGGTCAGTTTGGCGTCGGTTTTTACTCGTCGTTTATCGTTGCGGATAAAGTGGAAGTTTTTACCCGCCGTGCAGGGGCTCCAGCTTCTGAAGGCGTGCATTGGGAAAGCAAAGGCGAAGCTGAATACGCGATCGAAACTGTTGAGAAGGCAGATCGTGGTACAACCATCGTACTTCACCTCCAAAGTGGGCAAGAAGAGTTTGCAGACGGGTATCGTCTACGTTCTATCATCAAAAAATATTCTGACCATATTTCCTTACCTATCGTGATGACGAAAGAGGTTATGCCATCGGCTGATCCTGAAGGGAAAGAAGGCGAAGAGAAAGAAGTTGCTGCACCGGAAGATGAAACCGTCAACACGGCTACAGCCCTATGGACGCGTTCACGCTCAGAGATTTCAGACGACGAATACAAAGAGCTTTATAAGCATCTTTCGCACGACTTCTCTGATCCTATGAAATGGTCGCACAACCGCGTTGAAGGCAAGTTGGATTACACTAGCTTGTTGTACATTCCATCGCGTGCTCCGTTCGATATGTATAACCGTGATTCTGCGCGAGGCCTTAAACTATACGTACAGCGTACCTTCATCATGGATGATGCTGAGCAGTTTTTGCCATTGTATCTTCGTTTCGTAAAAGGCGTGGTCGATACTAACGATCTATCACTTAATGTTTCTCGTGAAATATTACAAAAAGACCCCAACATCGACACCATGCGCTCGGCTATTACCAAGCGTGTATTGGATACCTTGAGTAAAGTTGCCAAGAAAGATCCTGAAGCTTACGCAGAATTCTGGACGCAGTTCGGAGAAGTTCTAAAAGAAGGTCCAGCGGAAGATTTTTCTAACAAAGAAAAAGTGGCTGGTTTGTTCCGATTTGCATCCACGCATACGGATACCGATGTTCAAGATCAATCGCTTGCAGATTACATCTCTCGCTTAAAAGAAGGCCAAGACAAAATCTACTATGTTGTGGCTGATAGCTTTAATACTGCTAAGTCTAGCCCGCACTTAGAAGTATTCCGCAAAAAAGGTATTGAAGTGTTGATTTTGTCCGATCGTGTTGATGATTGGATGATGGGACATTTAACCGAATTTGACGGCAAGTCTTTCCAAGATGTCGGTAAAGGCGCTCTTGATTTCGGCGATTTAGACTCTGAAGAAGAGAAAAAAGAGCAAGAAAAAGTTGAAGAAGAATTTAAAGACTTTGCAGCGCGCGTTAAAGAAGTGCTAAAAGACCGCGTTGAGAATGTTCGGGTTACCAATCGATTAACGGATTCTCCTGCGTGCTTGGTTGTTGGAGAGCACGACATGGGCGCGCAAATGCGTCGTCTTATGGAGCAGGCAGGGCAAAACCTTCCTGAGTCAAAACCAACGATTGAAATCAACCCAGAACATCCATTGCTGAAAAAAATGGATAAAGAGTCTGATGAAGATCGTTTCAGCGACTTGGCTTATGTTATATACGATCAAGCGAATCTAGCTGAAGGTGGCACTTTAGATGATCCAGCTGCTTACGTTCGTCGATTAAATAAATTACTACTAGAAATCAACGCTTAATCAGCGTTGCCCCGTTTCTTTCTTTGAGGCTATTTACGAGCTCGATGGTTCGGACTGTTTAGTCTGAGCTTCTTGGTTCGAGTCTCTTAGAGAGAAACGACTCACGTTCTCAATATTCCTGCCTTCTCTCTGTACATTAATCTTTATGAAACGTAAGCTCCGTGGACGTTAAACGTAGAAGGTTTAATCACGGATGTTCACGGCAGCATAGATTGCAGCTATATTCATAACAAAAAAGAGAAAACCCATATGACCGATTTACTGACCATTACAGTCTTAGGAGGCGGTAGTTTCGGTACGGCTATTTCCAATATTATTGCCGCCAATGGTCATCAAACCTATTTGTGGATGCGCGACGGTGAGCGGGCAAAAAAATGTCAGCAAGAGCGGGAAAACCCTGAATATTTGCCAGGCTACATTCTCAACGAGAACTTGAATGTCACCAGTGAATTGGCTTCATGTGTTGAAAAAAGTGATCTCGTTGTTATTTCTGTGCCTAGCCACTCTTTTCGACAGGTTACGCAACTAGCGGCCCCGCATGTTAAGCCTGGCGCTATTGTTGTAAGCACGACCAAAGGCATTGAGGCGGATACTTTTTGCCTAATGAGCCAAATTCTCGATCAAGAACTCACGGATACGCGCAATGCTGTTTTGAGCGGACCCAATTTTGCGAAAGAAATTATAGATAACCAATACACCGGTTCTGTTGTTGCAAGTGATGACGCTGAGGTTTGTGAATGTGTTCGACAGGTTTTTTCATCCGACACCTTTCGTATTTATAACAATCCAGATCGCTTTGGTGTAGAGCTAGGAGGAACGCTCAAAAATATTTATGCCATCGTGACGGGAATGGCTGCGGGAATGGGTTGCGGCCAAAACACTATTGCCATGTTGTTGACGCGTGGTTTGGCTGAAATGGGGCGCTTTGCCAGAGAATCTGGCGCCAAACCCATGACCTTTTTAGGTTTGGCTGGTGTGGGCGATTTATTTTTGACCTGCACCTCTAATCTCAGTCGAAATTATCGTGTAGGCTATGCCATCGGTAAAGGTCAAAGCTTAGAGGATGCTCTGAAAGAAATTGGCCAAGTTGCGGAGGGGGTGAATACCCTCAAACTCGTGAAAGAAAAGGCTGATGAAATGAATGTGTATATGCCACTGGTTCAGGGGCTGCATGCCGTTTTATTTGAGGGCCAAGACATTATCACCGTGGTACAGGGTTTAATGACCGGGGAAATGGCAAGTGACGTAGATCTACAAGGGGGTGTGTGATGGATAAGCAGTTAAAAGCGAATATTACATCAAGTGAACTTTGGTTAAGACTGATTTACATGGTGTTTTTTGGCGTGTGTTTACAGCTTGTACGGATAATGATGTGGGCAATTGTGGTATTACAATTTTGCCTGGTCTTAATTACTGGGGGCGACAACGAGTACTTACGTAACTTTGGGTTGACTCTCTCTCAATATGTTTTTCAGGTGTTTAAATTCCTCACCTATAACACAGAAGAAAAACCCTTCCCTTTTTCCGATTGGCCGACAGTAGAGGAGGCTCCACAGGAAGATGAAGAGGATATCGTCTCTGAGCCTGAGGCGTAGTAGTTTAGGTCTGAGTGAGACAATATTTGACGACGAGGAAAACTATGGAATTGTTTGTATTACGTCATGGGCATGCAGAATCACATGCATCGCGAGACCAGCTCAGAGCACTGACAGCAGGTGGTAAGCAGCAAGTAGAATCAACAATTCGAGCCAATAAAAAACAGCTGGTTAGTGTGCAAAGTTTATTGGTGAGTCCCTACCTAAGAGCGCAGCAAACGGCAAAGATTGCTGCGGATGAATTAGATGGTCTTCCTTTCCGAAATAGCGAGTTACTGGTTCCGGGGGCATATCCTTCTCTGCTGATTCAGCACCTCCATGAACTATATCACCAAGAATCGCTTAGTTCCTTGTTACTGGTGAGCCATCAACCTTTAGTGAGTGTTTTAATTGGGGACCTATGTGGTACCGATCCAATCCATTGTTCGATGTCAACGGCATCGCTAGCGGCTATTGATTTTGATGTCATGGCTAGTGGTTGTTGTAAGTTGCGCTGGATTCGGCATGTTGGGTAAGAAAATAATAATGAGATTACGAGGATGATACTGCGCTATGCATGAATGGAAATTTGAATTTGACGGCGCGACTTATTGCGGTAAACGATGGGGCGAGGAAGGCGCTCTACCGGTAATTGCCCTGCATGGCTGGCTGGATAATTGTGCGAGCTTTGATTTTTTAGCCCCGCATTTAAAAAATGTGGATCTTATCGCCTTAGATCTAGCGGGGCAGGGTAAGAGCGATCACAGGAAGCACGGCGGCGCTTATAATATCTGGCTGGATATTATGGAGGTTATTGCCGTCGCGAATGAGCTTGGTTGGAAGACGTTTGCTTTACTTGGTCATTCTCGTGGGGCGATGATATCGACCCTTATTGCCGGAACCTTTCCTGACCGAGTCTCCCATTTAGCTGTTATTGAAGCATTCGCTCCAATGGTCGTTGAACCGAAAGAAGCCCCGCAACAGTTAGCGAATGCAGTACAAAACTTACTGGATATGCAAGGTAAAGAGCGAAGCTTATTCCCAACGTTTGATGACGCAGTGAAAGCTCGAGAGAAGGGTTTTTTGAAACTCTGCAATGCGGATGCTTTAGCGCTGGCTAAACGCGGTGTTCTAGAGAAAAAAGGCAAGTTTTTTTGGAATAACGACATCAAACTGAATGCTCCGTCTGAAGTTAAATTTACACGAGATCAAACACAGGCCTTTATCGACCGTATTCAGCCGGAAGTGGTGATCGTTTTAGGCGAACAAGGTTTTGCAAATGAATTTCCAGAAATGAAAGATTTCATTGAAACTAGTGATAATGCTCAGGTTTCATACTTGCCGGGTGGTCATCACCTGCATATGTCCGAACAATGTGAACAGGTCGCGGAAGTTTTGAATAAGTATTTCTCGCCATAAGCGCTCAGCCCCCATTTTTTATGGCGTTTTCTAGACTAAACGCCATCATTTCCCGTACCCCGTAGCCCGTACCCCGTACCCCGTACCCCGTACCCCGTATCCCACCATATTTTCGAGTAGTTCAAAATGTGAACTAGTTCTTGAGGTTTTTGTGTTTTCAGATGTTTCATATACGTGGCTAGGGTGATTCATGCTTATTTTGCCGGGCCATAACACTTGAATTTGAGGGAAATGGAACCCTGTTGCTGAGGCTTATTTTGTCTGTCCTAGAGCTTAGGATCTGTTTGGTAAGCCATATCAAATGAAGTGTGATTTTTGTTTTGTGTATGGATGGTTTGGGAGGTTTATTCAAAATCATCTGTGTTGTAATAATCAAACGTTATGTGTGAAAATTATGGAAATGCCAACAGCAGGAATATTAGTTCAAGATAAATTGGATGAGACTGCTAAGGAAAAAGTACTCGCGTTTATCCATTCAATTTCTACCGAAGTTGGCGCTAAAAGCTTTCGAGTCAATGGATGTCTACTCGGGTATGAACTTGGACCGGGTTACCCAGAAGAAATGGAAGAATATTCAGGAAGTAGTACGTTTATCGGTTGGACACCAAAGGACATCATTGGATTGCGGGTTGTCAGTAATGACGATAAAGATCACGCAGTGCTGGATGAAGTAACAGCGGGGATTGCTGATGCCGTAAATGGAATTATCACCTTTTGCCATACTCTAAAAAAGCATATTGCCGTTAAAGAAGCGGTTGGTCAGACAGCTATCGCTTGTTAAATTCTCCAGCGTAAAAAGTGTTACTACCATGACGGAAGGAGAGGGTTCTCTTTGGGCAAATACAGTCTGCCGTATTTAATCCGAGGGTGGGGGCGATACCTTAATTTACGCGGGTAGAATTCGAGTTTGTATCCAATTCATTTCAGCTATCTCTGCTCGACTGTTTCTATATTGATATAAACCGGAGATTAAAATCCCAATTTTTCGTTCTGTGAACGTTGTGCTAAATAGCCCGGACAGTTCGGGAGTGGTTTTGTCTCCGTTCTTGGTTGTATAGTTTTTATTTCGATCGATGAGGGTATCTCTGGAAAATCGAAAGGTAATATGGTTTTAATGTGGATGACAGAACCAATCCCACCGGTTATTTTAGTCAATCTAGCGGCTATCAAGCTGAATAGAGCGTGTACGGATTGTTTTCAATCCGCATAAAAATTGGCAATGATTGATGGTTAATGAATAAGGGAAAGAAATTCAGCCCGTGTCGATGCATTTTCACGAAATGCGCCTAACATGGCAGAAGTCCGCATGGATGAGTTTTGTTTCTCTACCCCTCTCATCATCATACAAAGATGTTTGGCTTCAATGATTACCGCAACACCCTTGGCCCCAGTTACAGAAGCTATTGTTTCTGCAATTTGCGAACTTAGGTTCTCCTGTATTTGCAGGCGACGTGAGAACATATCAACAATACGCGCAATCTTAGAAAGACCTAATACTTTACCGTTGGGTATGTAGCCGATATGGGCTTTGCCAAAAAACGGCAGCATATGGTGTTCGCACATGGAATACAGCTCTATGTCTTTTACAATGACCATATCATTGCTTTCTGACGGGAAGAGGGCGTTATTGATCACCTTATCGAGATCTTGATGGTAGCCCTTGGTCAAAAACTCAAAGGCTTTAGCGGCACGCTTAGGGGTGTCCAAAAGGCCTGGTCGAGAGAGGTCTTCCCCTACAGATTCGATGATCTTGGCGAAATGATCTTTCATCATACTTCCTAAAATTTGTTGGGCATTAGTAGAATTACGAAATTAAGGGCTCGCATCGCGCTGTTTTCCTAGCTATTGACCTGTAAACCGTAAGGGTATGCGGTCAATGCTATCGCGGTATGGGAGGTTCCTATAATCGTGTGTCTGGGACATCCCATATGCTGGACCCCAAAAAAGCGCTAGAATAGCCGCCTTTTGACGTTTTGCATAATATTTATGAGCACATTCCCTGAATTTAACGAGGCCAATACAGGCACTCTGACCACTGTTTTAGACTGGTTGCGCTGGGGCGCGAGTCAGTTTGACGAAGCCGGACTCTATTTTGGCCATGGTACGACCAACGCCTGGGACGAATCCTTATTTCTCTTGGCGTCGGTGATTAACCAGCCTTGGGAGATGATTGATAAAATTCGCCAGGCTACATTGACCCAAGTTGAGCAAAAGGCGGTCTACGACATGTTTAAGCAACGAGTCGACGCCCGTATCCCCGCACCTTATTTAACGGGCGTTGCTTGGTTCGCGGGTTTCCCTTTCAAGATTTCCCAGGATGTTCTGGTTCCTCGTTCTCCTATTGCTGAGCTACTAATGAAGAGCTTCGAGTCCTGGCTTGCAGATGCGCCTGCTCAAGTTCTTGATATGTGCACAGGAAGTGGTTGTATTGGTATCTCGGTCGCCCATCAATTCCCTGAATCAGAAGTGGTGTTGAGCGATATCTCAGAAGATGCCTTATGTGTAGCAGAGCAAAACATTCTTTTTCATCATCTATCTGACCGGGTTACGGCCATTCAATCGGATGGTTTCGATGCGCTGCAATCACGGACATTCGATCTTATCATTGCTAATCCGCCTTACGTGGATGCCGAAGATTTCGCTGACATGCCTCCTGAATTTCATGCAGAACCTCGACTGGGCCTTGTTTCCGGGGACGATGGTTTGGATTTTACGCGGCGTTTTTTGAGCCAAGTGAAAGAGTATTTGAACCCAAACGGCATCGTGATAGTGGAAGTGGGGAATAGCTGCTTGGCCTTAGAAAATGCATTTCCGTCTGTAGCCTTTGAATGGCCAGATTTTGAAAATGGAGGTCTAGGGGTTTTTGTCCTGACGAAAGAGCAGGTCGACAGTATTTAGCTTGTATCTGTTGCGGAGTGAAAACTCGGCGTCTAGATGCTTTGAACTTTATTTGATGGTGAATTAAAAAATGTCAGGAAATACAATCGGGAAATTGTTTTCAGTAACGACCTTCGGTGAAAGCCATGGTGTGGCTTTAGGCTGTGTTATTGATGGCTGTCCTCCGGGCATAGACTTATGCGAAGCGGATTTACAAAAAGATTTGGATCGTCGCAAGCCGGGTCAGTCTAAATTTACGACCCAGCGTCGCGAGCAAGATGAAGTTGAAATATTGTCAGGTGTATTCGAAGGTAAAACCACGGGTACCAGTATTGGGCTGATCATTAGAAATACCGATCAGCGCTCTAAAGATTACTCCAAGATCAAAGATCAATTTAGACCTGCGCATGCCGATTACACCTACATGCAAAAATATGGTCATCGGGATTATCGTGGCGGTGGTCGTGCTTCAGCACGGGAAACTGCAATGCGCGTAGCTGCAGGAGCGGTGGCTAAAAAGGCCCTATTTACTACGTGGGGCATTGAAATAAAAGGTTACTTGTCTCAGTTAGGTCCCATCAAAGCCGAGGCTTTTGACTGGGCCGAAGTGGAAAACAATCCTTTCTTTTGCCCCGATGCAGGAAAAGTTGAGGAAATGGCCGAATATATGACGGCTCTGAATAAAGAAGGGAACTCCATTGGCGCTAAAATTACGGTTGTTGCGACCAACATGGTACCGGGATTGGGTGAACCCATTTTTGATCGCCTAGATGCTGAATTGGCTTACGCGCTAATGAGTATCAATGCCGTGAAAGGAGTTGAGATAGGTGATGGCTTCGCTTGTGTTGAACAGAAAGGCACAGAACATCGCGATGAAATTACTCCCGAAGGTTTTTTATCGAATCATGCCGGTGGTATTTTGGGGGGGATCTCTTCTGGTCAGGATATTATTGCCCATATGGCATTAAAACCCACTTCTAGCATTCGCATCCCCGGTAAAAGTATTGATGTGAACGGTAATGCGGTTGATGTGGTCACCACAGGCAGGCATGACCCTTGTGTGGGCATTCGGGCTACTCCAATCGCGGAAGCCATGATGGCCATTGTGTTATTGGATCACGCGCTCCGTCAACGTGGGCAAAACGGTGGAGTTCAAAGTTCCGTACCGGTTGTGCCGAGTAACTAGCTCTTCGGTATCGTAGTTATTTAGGTACGCTGTCCCAGGCGAAGAGGCTCCAGCGCCGAGAAAGAGATTTCCGGAGGGTTTGAGAGTTCCTTGTCTTTGGATGATTGTGATGATCTGCTGGTTTTGTACCTAATACCTCGATCACGGTGGTCAGTTCCGACTGCTCGCACCTCAAGAGAAAACTATCTTGGTGTGAGCTATTCTTTAGTTTTTACTGTTTGAATTTATACCTTATGCCGTATTGGCGCCTTTCTTCTGTCTATTTTTTCTACTTCGCTGTTGTCGGAGCGCTGTCCCCGTATTGGGGCTTGTATCTTCAGCATCTCAATTTTGAACCCCATGAAATAGGGGCTTTCATTGCCGTGCCAATGGTCACTAAATTACTGGTGCCCAATCTTTGGAGCTGGCTATCCGATCGTTTCGGCAAGCGTATGCTGGTCGTTCGTTTGGGGTCTCTGGGAGCATGTGTGGCGTTTTGCGGCATTTTTTACTGGAACGACTATGCGTCATTAATGTTTTATGTGGTGTTGTACAGCATATTTTGGAATGCGGTATTACCCCAGTTTGAAACCATAACTTTGTCGTATTTAGGTGACGAAGCTTATCGTTATAGTAAAGTGAGGTTATGGGGATCCGTTGGTTTTATATGTACCGTTGTGACTTTGGGCTTACTGCTTGAAGTGCTGAGTATTGATTGGTTGCCCGTCTTTATTTTGGTGTTTTTAAGCGGTATTTTTATTTTCGCATGTACCTTGCCACCGTTAAAAGTCGTAGAGCATGAGAGTGGCCCTGGTAATTTTATTGCGAGTTTACTGCGTAATCGCAGTTATCTATTTTTCATTATTCTGTTCTTTTTACAATTCAGTCATGGCGTTTATTATAGTTTTTATAGTATTTATCTTGAGGTGTATGGTTACTCAAAGTGGTTGATCGGCGTGCTATGGGCGCTTGGAGTTGTCAGCGAAATCATTATATTTGTTTATATTCCTCGGCTTTTTAAGCGATTCTCCGCGTTTCATTTATTCTCGGTTAGTTTGTTCGCTACGGCCATTCGTTGGTTGCTTATAGGAACATTCCCTTCAAACTTGGTTGTGATTACCCTGGCCCAGGGCTTACATGCTTTATCGTTTGGTGTCGCGCATGCGGTAGCCATTCAGTTTATCAAATCGACATTTACTGAATCAGAACAAGGACAAGCCCAGGCATTTTATGCGGCGAGTAGTTTTGGTGGTGGCGCGGCTTTGGGGGCCTATTTTAGTGGTTGGGTATGGAGCATGTCGCCGGTACTTTGTTTCTATATTTCGGCATTTTCAGCGCTACTCGCTTGGCTTCTTAGCCTGACGTTTCTTAGACGAAAAATCTAGGATATATCGCTAATATGGATTTCGGCAATAATTTTTCGATCTAAGGCTTTTTTCAAGCTAATTTATTTAAATTGCTTGTTGTAAGTTCAGCTCAAACCCGTTACGTTTTAGCATATTCGATAATGGTATTAGCCGATACCTCATGAAAAGACAGGTTTGTTCATCTCAACTATTGAGAGCCAGTGTTATTGAAACTCAGCCCTGGTTGAATAATGCACATGTAAATTGTAGGGAAATACAGAGGCTATTATTCATCGCTAAAACTGATATCGAATCAATGATGACTATGTTCACATTCAATTGTCTCCATACAATAGGTGAAGCATGAATAGATTGTTTTTGATTGTCCTAGTTTTTTTGTTTTTCGGCGTATCCTCGGCAATAGCCGCAGAACAATGTCCTGCCATTAACTGTGATTGTGCTTCCTTGCCGAATCAAAACTGGGTGAGTACGTGCCGCGCACATGAAAGCCGCATCAAGTCTGCCTGTGTAGCTAACTCAAATACCCCCAAAGATTATTGCTCTATACATGGTTTGAACGCACAGCCTTTGCCTTTGGCGATGAAACTGATTTCAAACTCATTTGATGCATCGGTAGATACCGATGTCTTGAAAGAGAAAATCTCCTCCCTTTACTGGGCAATTGAATCGAATACGACCAAGGCTTTGGAAGATATCGAGAACAAACGATATGGGCGGTCATTGAAAATACTCAAACTGATCGATTCTAATATCGATACTGTTTTTGACTTGGAGCAACAGTTCACTTCTGTTTTGTCTGAAAGAAAGGACAAAAAGAAAGTTCGTGCAGCATGGAAAAAATATGCGAAAGATACGAATGAATTCGCGGTTAATTTGGAGGCTTTGGGTTCCGATATCTACGCGAAATTGGCATCAGCAGAAACCAGCAAGCAAAAAAAGATTTATAGCATCCTTTCCCAAAAAACACTTCGAATGGCGGGTAAGGGCTTTGAACATAGTGGTTATGCTTACGGGAAAATGCGCAAACATAAACAGTCTGCTCGAACGTGGAGTTTGGCCGCTGACGTTGCAAAAAATCTGGCGAGTATTAACAAAGAGTTAGGCGCAAAGAAAAATAATGTGCGATATGCTGAGTTTCAAGCCGCTGCACGTTTACACCGTGCGAGTTATCATTGGGTCGTTAATGAAAATACGGAAGACTCAATAGCCGTATTAAAAGATTCTCAGTCTTATTTAGGGCATGAAGCACAAAAAAACCTCGATGTACTTTTGCGCTCTGAATCGGAGCGAGAGAATGCGGACGATGGGATTCTTACGCGGCGCTAGAGGTCATCCTGTTCGAGTAGCTCTCAACAATGTTTGCAACAACGATCTGCATGTGAACTTTGAGATACACATGTTTTGACGCTAGGGTGATTAAAACGGTTGAACTGGGGGCTGGGCACTTATAGACCGACACTAATTCGAATAAAGGGACCGGCGACTTCCAATGTTGATTGAAGGTCGCCAATATCTTCCGACATTAATTTCACTTTTTTATAGCCTACGTCAAAACGATAGTCGATGCTTTGGCTTTCCATTTCATACGAAAGAGTATTTTCTGTATCGCTATAATATTCACTTTCTGAATTCATATACTGCACTGCGTATGTATAGCGCCAATTTGACCTCATGATTGGAAATGAAATGCGGGAATAGGCCAGTACAGGCCTTACATCTATATTTGCCGTTGAAGTTACTGTGGTTGGGGTTGTTACTGCGGCTTCTTCGCCCTCAGTTTCTCCAGTCTCTTCACCAGTTTCCCCTTCGCCTTCTGCCTCAGCGACGACGGGCGATATTAACTCTATGCTGCCATCTATAGTTCTTTGTGTCAGACCGATGTCGAGCGTTAGCCATGAGTCGATTACGGTGTAGTAAAGACTGACATCCGTGAAGCTGAGGTCAAAAGTCGAGTTGACGAGAGCACCTGTCACTATGGATGTGTCGACGAAGTTAATACCGCGTGCCAGAGTCGTTTTGCCTTCTTCGGTTATCGGAACGTTTCGATAAATAATTCGCGGGATGATGGGGATGTTGTGCTTGTACTCAATAAAATAAAAAGCTTGGGTTGTATCGCCGATGCCCATTTCAAAAGGGCTGAATCGTGTTGCGGTAACTGTAGCTTCTTCGCTTGTGAAGTTGTCTGATTGAACCCTATTTTGAATATTGCCGCCCCAATAGGCTACGCCAAAATAGATTCCCAAGACCTCTTTACTTAATACCTCTGGACACATAAATAGAGACAGGCAAAGAGAGCTTGTTGCGATGATCTTTGTGCGTCTGGAATCGAGATTACAATTGTTCTGTGTAGCTATATCCATAAGGCCGGTTTTTTTGTGGGCTTATGGTAGTTATAGCAGTTAGATAGTGCCCGTCCAGAAACGGATGTCTACTGCGGTAAAATTTAAACGGCCATCTTCGCACTACTAGATATGGTTATTTGCAACGAGCAAATGCCCATACCTAGTAGTGCAAATCTGACCATTTAAATCTCACCTCGATACGACTCTGTTTCTGGGCTGGCACTAGCAGGCTTTTTACCTGTGTTCTTCAAGTACGCGATAGAAAGCCTTTGCTGCATTACCGAGTGAGCGCTTCTGGTGTTTGATGACGCCAAGCTCTCGTTGCAAGCTGACTTCTGGGACATCGAGAACTTGCATGTGCTCATCTATTAAAGTTGTTGGCAGTATGCTCCAGCCCAGGCCGACGGAAACCATCATCTTTATGGTTTCCAAATAATTGGTGGTCATGTTGAGCTTTAGTGGCAGTGAGGCTTTGTCGAAAGTTGCTTTAATCAAGCGGCCAGTAAAGGTATTTAAGTCCGGTAAAATTGCAGCTTGTTGGCTTAGCTGCTTGAGTGAAAGTGACGGTGTTTCAGCCAGCGGGTGCTCAAGACCGGCAACAAACTTAAGCGGGTCATGCCAAATAACCTGTCCTTCTAGTGGGGATTCCAGTTTTGGGGCTAAGGTAACCACGGCCAATTCACATTCGCCCTTAATGACCTTTTCATGGGCTTGCTCAGAATCAAGAAAATCAAACTGTAGGTTTACGTTACGGTGTTGTGAGACAAAGGCACGTAGTACGGGGGGCAGGTGGTGTAAGCCAATATGGTGGCTTGTGGCAACGTGCAGTGTTCCGACAATTTCACCTGATAATTCTCGAATCGAACGTTCGGTATCTTTAATGCTTTGCAGTATTTTTTGAGCTTCCGGTAAAAGGGCTTTCCCGGCCTCTGTTAACGACACTTCCTTGCCCAGTCGATCAAACAGGGTGTGGTTTAAGTGAGTTTCTAGCGCTGCAATACGCTTACTCACCGCTGGTTGCGTAATGTATAAGGTGCGAGCGGCTTCTGAAAAAGAACCGCAGTGGGCAACGGCAATAAAACCTTTTAGGCAGTCTGTATCCATGCGGTATTTATAAGGTATTCCTTTCGGGAATGCAAATCATAAGAATAATGAATTTGAGTTATTTGCGGTTCGGCTTTAGAATGCACTCAGTCAAAAATAACAAAATTGAGCAAAGAGGTTGGCAAATAGTCCTTGTTCGATTGGTTATTGTAAAAAGGACCGTATTCAATCCGTCAGGATTGCAGAATGAGTTCTAGCAGCAAAGTTAACGATAAAATATCAAAGACAAAAAGAGAGAAGTAACATGTCAGCGCGAACACTGTATGACAAGCTATGGGATATGCACGTTGTTACCGAGAGAGCCGACGGTACGGCACTCCTTTATATAGACCGGCATATTATCCATGAAGTCACAACGCCGCAGGCCTTTGACGGTTTGCGACTGGCCAACCGTAAACCTTGGCGAGTGGACAGTATTTTGGCGACCGCTGATCACAATGTACCGACCACAACTGCTGAGCGCCGCTCGGGTGTTGAGGGCATCGCAGATCCAGTGTCGAAATTACAAGTTCAGACTCTGGACGATAACTGCGATGAGTTCGGAATTGTTGAATTCAAAATAAATGACCATCGCCAAGGTATTGTGCATGTTGTTGGCCCGGAAACCGGCGCTTGCCTGCCGGGTATGACGATCGTTTGCGGTGACTCACATACCTCAACAAATGGTGCCGTTGCCGCGCTTGCCTTTGGTATTGGAACGAGTGAAGTTGAGCATGTACTGGCCTCTCAGTGCCTTGTTGTCAAAAAAATGAAAAACATGCTTATCCGAGTTGATGGCAAACTTGGAGCTGGCGTAACAGCGAAAGATGTTGTGCTAGCGATCATCGGGAAAATAGGCACTGCTGGCGGCACTGGGTTTGCTATTGAGTTTGGTGGTGAAGTCTTCTGCAGTATGTCTATGGAAGGGCGTCTTACGGTTTGTAATATGGCGATTGAAGCGGGTGCTCGTTCAGGTATGGTTGCTTTTGACAGCATTACCGAAGAATACGTGAAGGGCCGTACGTTTACGCCATCGGGTGATCATTGGGATCAGGCGATGGTCCAGTGGAGCGACTTACACAGTGACGACGATGCCGTATTTGATGTTGTGGTCGAGCTTCAAGGCGAAGAGATTGCGCCGCAAGTCACTTGGGGTACTTCTCCAGAAATGGTCGTGCCCATTGGAGCAAATATTCCTGATCCAGCAGACGAAAGCGACGAAGTCAAAAAACGTGATATTGAACGTGCGCTTGCCTATATGGACCTGAAAGGTGGTCAGGCTATTACTGACATAGCCCTTGATCGTGTGTTTATTGGTTCGTGTACCAACTCTCGTATTGAAGACATGCGAGCAGCAGCGGCAGTGGTTAAAGGTCGAAGAAAAGCTGATAGTGTTATTCAGGCTTTAGTTGTCCCAGGTTCTGGTGCAGTGAAGAAACAAGCTGAAGAAGAAGGCCTGGACCAAATATTTAAAGATGCCGGAATGGAATGGCGTGAGCCGGGTTGCTCCATGTGTCTAGCGATGAATGCCGATAAATTAGGTGAAGGAGAGCACTGTGCTTCGACCTCTAACCGGAACTTCCAAGGTCGACAAGGCTTTGGCGGACGAACACATTTAGTGAGCCCTGCTATGGCAGCCGCGGCGGCAATTGCCGGTACATTCGTTGATGTGCGTGAATTTTAAGGAGACGATGATGAAAAGTTTTACTCAGCATACCGGCCTAGTGGCTCCGATGGATCAGGCCAATGTGGACACAGACCTTATTATTCCAAAGCAATTCCTTAAATCGATTAAGCGAACAGGTTTTGGTCCCAACCTTTTTGATGCGGTACGCTACCTCGATAACGGTGAGCCAGGAATGGATAATTCCCAGCGCCCGTTAAACCCAGAATTTCCGCTTAATAAGGCGCGATATCAGGGAGCGGGCATATTGTTAGCGCGGGAAAATTTTGGTTGTGGTTCAAGTCGTGAGCATGCGCCATGGGCACTAGATGAATATGGTTTTCGTGCGGTGATCGCACCGAGTTATGCGGATATCTTTTTCAATAATTGTTTTAAAAATGGCTTATTGCCCATTGTGTTAGACGAGGCGATTGTTGAAGAGTTGTTTTCCGCTATGTACGCAAATGAGGGGTATGAGCTCTCGATCGATCTTGAGAAGCAAGTCGTACAAACTCCAGAAGGAAAAAGTTATTCTTTTGAAGTTGATGAGTTTCGTAAGCATTGCATGCTGAATGGTTTTGATGAGATCAGCCTGACTCTGCAAGAAGCGGACACTATAAAGCAATACGAAGAAAAGCTAAAAGAGCGATCACCTTGGTTGTTCGATGCAATCAAGTTTTAATATTGATTTAAATTCCATTTGTCGAGGGGCGATAGCCCCTTGATCTTTCAGTGAGTAATGGGGGAAAGAACGTGAGTAAAAAAATAATTATTTTGCCCGGCGATTGTATCGGTCCGGAAATTATGGTCGAAGCAAGGAAAGTCTTGAGCGTCGTGGACGCTAAATATATGTTGGGTTTGAAAATAGAAGAAGACTGTATTGGGGGTGCGGCTGTTGATAAATATGGTGTGCCCTTAGCAAATTCGACTTTAGAGCTGTGTCAAAAAGCTGATGCCGTCTTAATGGGGTCCGTTGGCGGTCCTAAATGGGATGATTTGGACTCGAGTATTCGTCCAGAAAAAGGGCTTCTCAAAATTCGTTATGAAATGAAGCTGTTTTCAAATTTACGTCCTGCCATATTGTATCCGCAATTGGCTGATGCTTCTGCGCTTAAGCCGGAAGTTGTTTCAGGCTTGGATATCTTGATTGTTCGTGAATTAACCGGCGGCATTTATTTTGGTGAACCTCGCGGCATTCGAATTCTTGAGAATGGTGAGCGGCAGGGTTACAACACCTATGTTTATTCGGAGAGTGAAATTGAGCGTATTGGGCGCAGTGCGTTTGAAATGGCCCGTAAACGAAGTAAAAAAGTGTGCTCGGTTGATAAATCGAATGTGCTTGAAGTAACCGTACTGTGGCGAGAGGTCATGCAGTCTCTAGCGAAAGATTATCCTGATGTGGCGTTGTCGCATATGTATGTCGATAACGCGGCAATGCAATTGGTTCGTGAGCCTAAGCAGTTTGATGTTCTTGTTACGGGCAATATGTTTGGGGATATCTTGTCGGATACAGCAGCAATGTTAACGGGGTCTATTGGCATGCTGCCATCGGCCAGTTTGGATGCGAATGGCAAAGGTTTGTATGAACCGGTACATGGTTCGGCGCCGGATATTGCGGGCCAAGGTATTGCCAACCCGCTGGCAACCATTTTGTCTGCCGCGATGATGTTTCGCTATTCATTAGACGAAGCAAATGTAGCGGAGGCAATTGAAACAGCGGTTAGCAATGTTCTGGACCAAGGTTATCGAACCGCAGATATTTATTCCGAAGGAATGACGAAAGCTTCTACTTCAGAGATGGGTGATGCGGTCGTTGCTGCCCTTGAAGGTTGATTTCTCTTAGATATATGTGTGAATTTAAGTAAATGCAGAAAGCGTGAAAAATTAAGGTGAGTTAAATGAGAGTTGGTTTTGTGGGTTGGCGCGGAATGGTTGGTTCTGTGCTTATGAGTCGAATGTTAGAAGAAAATGATTTTGCTTTGATCGAGCCAGTATTCTTTACCACGTCGAACGTGGGCGGGGAGGGGCCAGATATAGGCGTGGATATACCTCCATTGATGGATGCCTATGACTTAGAGTCGTTGGCGAGTTTGGATGCCATTATTAGCTGTCAGGGTGGAGACTATACCAAGCGTGTTTTTAGTGATTTAAGAAATGCGGGCTGGAAAGGTTTCTGGATTGATGCGGCTTCTAGTTTGAGAATGGAAGACGACGCCGTATTGGCTTTGGACCCTGTAAATAAAAATGTTATCGAAGAGGGCCTTAAAAGCGGCGTTAAAAACTTTATCGGTGGTAACTGTACCGTTAGTCTTATGTTGATGGGCTTGGGTGGTTTATTTCGTGCGGGTCATGTCGAATGGGTTAGTGCTATGACCTATCAGGCAGCCAGTGGCTCTGGTGCCAAAAATATGCGCGAGTTGATTACACAGATGGGGGAAATCAAGTCCTGCGTTGCTTCCGCCTTAAAAGATCCGTCATCCGCTATTCTTGAGATCGATCGCCAAGTTGCTGAAACGATGAGGAGTGGCTTGTCTATCGATGAGTTTGGGGCGCCGCTCGCGGGTAGTCTTTTGCCGTTTATCGACACTCAACTGAAAAATGGCCAAAGCCGGGAAGAGTGGAAGGGCGGTGTTGAGACTAATAAAATACTGGGTTCTACTGCAAAACCAATCCCGATCGATGGAATATGTGTGCGAGTTGGCGCAATGCGTTGTCACAGTCAGGCGCTTACGATTAAATTGAATAGCGATATTCCTCTCGATGAAATATCAGAGATGATTGATTCTGCAAACGAGTGGTCGAAAGTGATTCCTAATGATCGTGATATTACTCTGCAAGAGCTGACACCGACTAAAGTGACGGGTACTTTATCTGTTCCGGTTGGTCGTTTACGTAAAATGGCGATGGGACCGGAGTATCTGAGTGCCTTTACTGTTGGTGATCAATTGCTTTGGGGCGCTGCAGAACCCTTGCGTCGCATGCTTCGCATACTTCTTGAGGATAGGTAGGTTTTTTGGTTTAGCCCGTAGATTCTGCGGGCTTTTTTGTTGTTTCTGGCGACGTTGTGGTGTCAAAAAATCTTCTTTGTTTACTCTTTCTAGCCACCTTTCTTGGGTGCTTTTATCATCATTCTTTCGAGTCATCTTCATTCATCGTGACCGACTTTTGTGATTGAAATAACCCTCTCAACTGTAGGTTGCTGTTGACGTGAATTGTTACATTTAAATCCCTGGCTGACTTTTTATTTTTAGCTTTTGTGAACAAGCTCAGCGAAATTCATTAGCTCTCCTATCAAAACCTTCAAAATTGTGTAAAAAATAAAATAATCCTCCCTTTGGCATTTGCTGGTCAAATATTGACCGGCAATTTCGTTTTAAGCCGAAAAATAGCTTTATATGGTTGGAATAAGTGGGGCAATAAGTTGAAAAAAAGCTATTTATAATGAATACTTACGACCAATACTGAAAGATTATTCGAGGTTTTGCGTCCGCGAATAACAGCGAAGCAAAATTCCTCATCGGCGGAGTGTAAACCCCGATAATAATTAAAAAAGGATCTACTTATGGGTCACCGTTCGATAATTTTGCTGGTCGGTGCTATGTGTACGTTTGTTGCTTGCAACGTTAGTGCACTTGGCTTAGGCAAAATAACGCTTGATTCCGCGCTTAATGAGCCGCTCAATGCAAAAATAGAATTGTTTGAGGTGAGAGACCTCATCAAAGAAGAAATCAGAGTCCAAATCGCTACGCGTGAGGACTTTGACCGTATTGGTGTTGATAAAACCTATTTTTTGAGCGATCTAAAATTTAAGGTTGTCATGAGTGAATCAGGCTCTCCTCATATCCAAGTCAATTCCCAAAAACTTGTTCGCGAGCCTTTTTTAAACTTCTTAGTCCAAGTTCAGTGGCCCAGTGGTAAACTCCTTCGCGAGTTCACTTTGTTGATGGATTTGCCTGTCTTTGCAAGTGAAAAAGTGGCTCCTGTTCAATCAACGTCTAGCGCCTCATCATCTCAATATTCAGAGCCATCTCAATCCTATGCTTCTGAAGAATCTTCAGCTCCTCAGCAGCAAAGCAATCCAGACTACAACCCTCGTTCTTCGTATGAGCAAGCTCCTGCTCGTCCTGCGGCTCAAGAGGTTGCGCCAACGTATACGGAAGACTCATATCGTGTGCGCTCAAACGATACTCTCTGGGAAATAGCTGCAGCTGTCCGGCCCGATCGTTCTGTCAGTATTCACCAAACGATGCTGGCCATTCAACGTGAAAACCCTGAAGCTTTTATTAATAACAATATCAACTTGTTGAAGTCTGGCCAGATCTTAAGGATTCCCGATCGAGCCGATATGGCTGACTTGGGGAGGCGAGCAGCGGTTCGCGAGGTTGCTGTCCAGAATGCGGCTTGGTCTGATGGTGGCGAAGTTGGTGATGCAGAGTTATCCGGTTCAAATGCCTATGCTGGCAGTGCCGATGATATAACTGAGCCTGAGGGTCGCTTAACGCTTAGTTCTCCAGATGAAACCTATGACAGTTCAGAAGGCCGCGCGAGTGGCGGTGCTGCTGACAGCAGTACCGAAGCTTTAGAAAATGAGCTTGCTATCACCATGGAACAGCTGGATAAAAGCAGCCGCGAAAACGGCGATTTGCAATCTAAAGTGTCTTCGCTTGAAGAGCAAATTGAAACCATGGAGCGGATGTTAGAAGTTAGTAACGAAAGCATGCGCGCACTTGAGCTTTCTGTTCAACAGAATGCCGACGCTGCTGAGCGACGGGCTGCCGATGATGCTTTGTTGGCCGATGATGCAAACTTAGATGATTCCAGTATCGACGAATCGTCGAGCGAACTTACTTTAGGCGAGTATGAAGAGTCTACTTCTGATGGTTCTGACTTAGCTGAAAGCGGTGAGAGCATTGAAAGTAGTGATGAATTTGGCGTATCCGAAGGTATTGATGATTCTGCAGATGCTCTATCAGATGCTACTGAAGATCTTGCTGGCGAGTCTTCTGATGCGGTAGTAGACGATGTTGCAGAGATTCCAGCCCCTACGGTTAAACCTAATTCAAAACGTGTTGTCTCTACTCCTCCTCAGCCAGAGAAGGGTATTGTTGATATCCTTTTGGAAAATATTTTATACATAGTTGCAGGTATCGTAGTCCTTGCTGCAGGAGTATTCTTCCTCTTACGCCAAAAATCTTCTGATGAAGATGATTTTGATGGATTTATGGAGGATCATGGACTTGAAGAGAATCAATCATTTGAAGCGCCACTAGAAGAGACTCCTCTTGAAGATGACATTGATCTTGGTTCTTTTGATGGTGAGGCACAACCAGCTTCTGATGATGTGGTTGAAGACGAGTTGGAAGAGTTAGAGGATCTCGATCCTGAAGCTCAGACGGAAGACGTGGTTACAGAAGCTGATATCTATATAGCTTATGGCCGCTTTGATCGTGCAGAGGAAATGCTAACAGCGGCTCTTTCTTCTGACCCGAGTGATCAAGATGTTCGCCTTAAGTTGTTGGAGGTTTATTCAAGCCAGGGCGACGCAGAACGCTTCGACCCACATTACGCAAAGCTTCGTGCTTTTGCTTCGCCTTCCAATATAGAGCGGGCAGAAGCCCTGCGTGAGAGCATTCCTCATACCGCTGAATTTGACGAAGATAGCTTCGATACTTCAGACGTTTCTAAATATACAGATAACAATCTTCAGCCTGAGCCTGAGCCTGAGTCTGGGTCAGATTCAGATTCAGTTGGTGGCGGCTTGGATCTGGGCGATGAATTGTCCGTGGATCTGGGTGACGAGTTGTCAATGGATTTGGATATCCCATCTGATGATGGTGCGGATGAATTCTCCCTTGATTTAGATGGTCTTGGTGATGTTAGCGGTGACGAAGAGAATAGTGAAATATCACTGGATCTTGGTAAGTCAGAAGGCGACGCCACTGACGACTTCTCTCTAGATCTTGACTTGGGTGACCTTGATTCGGATGGTGACCCAGATAGCGCTTTCAATTTGGATTTACCGGAAGACACTGAGGGTAATAAGGTAGATGAAGTCGTCACTGTTGATTTATCTGATTCTGCAGATGGTGGTCTGGATAGTTTAGATATTGAGTTCGATTTAGATGCAAGCGATTCAGAGGGGCTTGATTTAGATTTCGATCTTGGCGGTGATGAAGAAGATACGGAAATTTCACCTAAGCCCGAGCTAGATGTGCTTGATGACGACTTGTCGTCAGGTCTTAGTCTTGACTTAGGTTCTACTTCTGCATCGAGTGACGACTCGGATAGCTTGGATGACCTTGATCTCGATCTCAATTTGGGCCGTGATGAAGGCGGTTCCGGCCTTGGCGGCTCCTTAGATTTGGATGCCGACCTTGCATCTCTTGATGCCGAATTGGATTTGTCTCTTGATGGCGATGCTATTGATAGCAAAGGGCTTGATGTTGAAGATAGTGACGTAACTGTAATTCGTGGCCGGCCAGAAAAATTGTCGGTTGATTTGCCTGATGATCTGTCAGCAGATCTAGATGAGGAGCCTTTAACGGTTCTTGATGACGAACTGTCAGTCGAGCCTGTTGATGGCTCCATGAGTGGTGATTCTTCTGATGTTATGGATCTTGGTGACCTTGATCTAGGCGACACAGATCTTGGTGATTTGGATTTGGGTGATACAGAGCTGTCTCTTGATTTAGATGATGGCTCTGAGTCTGGTGGAGCGGCTTTCGATCTTGAGGCTGATCTTGCATCCTTAGATGATGACGAAATTTCTATTGAGCTAGATGATGAAAATTCGGATACAAGTTTAGATCTTGAGTTGGATGATGCAGAGCTATCGATAGATTTGGATGCTGATTCAGAGCTTGCTATTGACCTAGGTGACGGGGCCGATCTTAATCTTGATTTGGGTGGTGACTCTGAGCTTTCGGGTGATTTGAGTGATGATGTCGCTGATTCAGGCGTGGACCTAGATTTGAATTTGTCTCCGCAAGAGAAGGCAGAGCCTGAGTTGTCTTTAGATCTAGATGATGATTTAAGTCTTCCTAACTTCGATTTAGAGGCGGATCTTGGGTCGACTGAAGAAGATTTAAATCTGTCTTCCGGGGTTTCAGCTGTTAGTGGCGACACAGTAATTAACGAAGCCCTGAACGACGAATATATTGAGCAAAAGCTATCGGAAGATGCTGATCTTGATATGAATTTTGATGAGATCTTACCCTTAGAGGATGGCGTTGAAGCTGATCCGGGGCTGGATTCTTTTCCTGAGGTCGACTCTCAAGAAGATGAAGAGGAGCTGGACTTATCTTCTCTTGATAAGGAGTTAGATGCACTTACTGCGGGTGTTGATGATGCAGAGCCTGCTGGTAGTTCCGTTGATACGCCATTAATGGATGAGCCAATCACTGACTTCGATGCCTTTGACGATGATCTTGAAAAAGATGAAGCAAATGCCGAGACCGTGAAGTCTGATCATGTTTCTGATAAGTCGGTAGAGGATATGGGAGAAGACACCATGTTTGAACAGGCTATCCAGGAAGTGCCTCAAGCTGAAAGTGGCGGCGTAGAGTTTGAATTGCCAGAGGTTGATCCAGATGATGTTGATGACGATGACCTCGATTTCCTGAGTGACAGTGATGAGACGGCAACTAAGTTAGATCTTGCTCGCGCTTACATTGATATGGGTGATCAAGAAGGCGCAAGAGATATCATCAAAGAAGTCTTGGGTGAAGGTAATGACCAGCAAAAATCTGAGGCAGAGGGTTTGTTGTCTCGAATTGAAGGCTAGCCTCTTTTCTCGTTAAATTGATTATTGTTTATAGCCCTGCCTTAAAAGCAGGGCTTTTTTATTTATGACTCACGACTACAGAAGAAATTGCGAAATTAGCGGCGGCATTGAATTCCCTGAAGGTATGCAGCGAATTGCGTTGGGCGTTGAATATGATGGCGCGGCGTACAACGGCTTTCAAAAACAAACCTCTACGCAGAATACTGTGCAAGCGAAGTTGGAGTTGGCGCTATCTAAGATAGCGGTTGAGCCCGTGACGCTTATTTGTGCTGGCAGAACAGATTCTGGGGTTCATGCGAGTGAGCAAATTGTTCATTTTGATACGCTTGCTGTACGACCGGATAAGGCCTGGACTCGCGGCATGAACAGCCGTCTCCCGGATGAGGTTCGCGTGCATTGGGTGAAATCTGTGTCGAGTCATTTTCATGCGCGTTTCAGTGCGCAGTCTCGAATTTATCGGTATGTCTTATTGTCTTCTCCTGTCCAGCCTGCATGTTTGCATAAGAGCGTAACGTGGACCTGTCATTCCCTTGATATTGAAAAAATGCAGGAGGCTGCAAGCTATTTTGTTGGCGAGCACAATTTTTCCTCATTTCGATCTTCTCGCTGCCAGGCGAGTAACCCGGTACGGAGAATTGACTGCCTTACCTTTCGGCAGTGCGGTCCTTTTATCGTTATGGAGGTAAAAGCGAACGCTTTTTTACATCATATGGTGCGTAATATCATCGGCACGATGATGCAGATTGGTCGAGGCGAGGCACCTCCCTGCTGGGTTGCAGAGCTGATAGCGCTTGAGGATCGTACGCAAGCGGCACAAACGGCCAAACCTTGGGGCTTGTATTTTGTTAAGGCTGAGTACGATTCGGTTTTTGGTTTGCCATCTACTAGCTTGGGGCCGCTTTTTTTACAGGGCTTTAATTAAGTTGCCAGTCTCTTGTATGGCAATATTCCAACCTTTCCGCAGCTGTCCTCCAAGTCCTCATAAATCTTAATCCTCTATTCCCAGTTTCGATCACAGCAGTCGCTTTTTCTGGTAAGATCGCGCACCTTACAAGTGAAATTCAACAAAGTTTAACGAGGCTATGTGCGTACCGCTCGCGTAAAAATTTGTGGCATCACTCGTCCAGAAGATGCGCACTGCGCTGCAAGTGCAGGAGCTGATGCGATAGGGCTGGTGTTTTATCCTCCAAGTTCACGCTATTTGTCCGACTTAGTCTTGGCGAGAGAGGTGGCATCAGCCGCTGGGCCGTTTACCACTGTTGTGGCGTTATTTGTCGATGCTGAACCTGAGCAAATCGAATTAGTATTGGCGCATGTGCCGATACACGTGTTGCAATTTCATGGGGCTGAGAAAGAAGACGCCTGTAGGCGATACTCTCGTCCTTTTATTAAGGCATTGCGCATGAAGGCGGGTGTCGATGTCACAGCTCAAATCAATGATTTCCCCAGCGCTAGCGGCATACTGCTCGATACCTATGTGAGTGGTGCACCGGGTGGAACAGGAAAGGTATTTGATTGGGGGCGTGTGCCGACCGATGCCGATAAGCCTATTATCGTGGCTGGCGGATTAGACGCCGGCAATGTGCGACAAGCCGTTTTAAAAACAGCGCCATACGGCGTTGATGTCAGTGGTGGTGTTGAAGACCATCCTGGAATTAAAAATAACGAATTGATGAAAGCCTTTATTCATGAGGCAAAAGGGGAGTTTTACGAGTGAGTAGTAAAGTTGACTACAGTGCAGTGCCTGATTCAAAAGGGCATTTTGGTCCATACGGAGGTCGCTTCGTATCCGAAACGCTAATGCATGCGCTGGATGAGCTGGAAGAAATTTATACCCGGGTAAAAGATGACCCGAGTTTTCAGGCGGAATTCGACAAAGATCTCGCACATTACGTGGGTCGTCCATCTCCCCTGTATTACGCCGAAGGTTGGAGTGAGAAGCTTGGTGGTGCTCGTATCTATCTTAAGCGAGAAGACCTCAATCACACCGGGGCACATAAGATAAACAACACTATCGGTCAGGCGTTGCTCGCGAAATATACTGGTAAGCGTCGTGTAATTGCAGAAACTGGTGCGGGCCAGCATGGTGTCGCGACAGCAACAGTTGCTGCTCGGCTCGGAATGGAGTGCGTCGTGTATATGGGCTCTGAAGACATCCAGCGCCAAGCGTTGAATGTTTATCGTATGAAGTTGTTAGGCGCCAAGGTTGTGCCAGTGGAATCGGGTTCTAAAACCTTAAAAGATGCCATGAATGAAGCGATGAGAGATTGGGTAACCAATGTCGACGATACCTTTTACATCATCGGAACTGTGGCGGGTCCTCACCCATATCCATTGTTAGTGAGAGATTTTCAGTGTGTAATCGGTCGCGAAGCGCGACAGCAGTGTTTGGATCAAACGGGGAAATTGCCGGACGCGTTAGTGGCGTGTGTAGGCGGAGGCTCTAATGCCATTGGTCTTTTTCATCCTTTTCTAGAGGATGAAAGTGTAAAAATGTATGGCGTTGAAGCCGGAGGTTTAGGTGTTGAAACCGGTAAGCATGCGGCACCACTCAACGACGGGATTCCGGGAACGTTACATGGCAATCGGACCTACCTTATGCAAGATGAAAATGGTCAGATTATCGAAACGCATTCCGTATCTGCAGGTCTAGATTATCCTGGTGTTGGGCCAGAGCATTCATGGTTAAAAGATATTGGTCGTGTGGAGTATGTCGCGATTAATGATGATGAAGCAATGGACGGTTTTCGAACCTTGACCAGAGTGGAAGGCATTATGCCTGCGCTGGAGTCTTCACATGCAATCGCCTATGCCAATAAACTCGCGCCAACGATGAGTAAAGACGAGATTATAATCGTCAATTTATCTGGGCGTGGTGATAAAGATATCCTAACCGTCGCCAAAATCGACGGCATTGAAATATAAGGCTATTAACGAGTGAATAGAATTTGTAAGTCTCTGGCAGCGCTAAAAGAAGAAGGTCGTAAAGCCCTCGTTTGTTACATTGTCAGCGGTGACCCTCGTCCTGGCGTGAGCCTGGCAGCCATGCATGCCTTGGTTGAAGGCGGTGCCGATATTATTGAGTTGGGCGTACCGTTTTCAGACCCAATGGCTGAAGGCCCTGTTATTCAACGCGGCCATGAGCGAGCTTTGGAATTTAACACCAGTCTAAGCAGTACCTTTGAATTGGTTCGCCAGTTTAGAGAAAGTAATCAAAATACGCCAGTTGTGCTTATGGGGTATTTTAATCCTATTGAGCGGATGGGCTACGAAAGTTGCGCCCAGCGTGCTTCAGAAGCGGGTATTGACGGGGTGCTAACGGTGGACCTTCCCGCGGAAGAAGCCGAAGAGCCGCATCGTTATTTTAAAGAAAATAATATTAAAAATATTTTCTTGCTGGCACCCACAACAACTGAAGAGCGGATGAAGAATGTTGTTCAATTGGCTGGAGGTTTTGTCTATTACGTTTCTTTGAAAGGCGTGACGGGCGCGGGCCATCTCGATATTGATTCTGTGGTAGAGCGCTTATCTGTTATTAAAAAGCTAACAGATTTACCCATCTTGGTTGGTTTTGGAATTAAAGATGCTGCCTCAGCATCTGCCGTGGCGAAAGTGTCAGACGGTGTTGTGGTTGGTAGTGTGTTGGTTAATGCCATGGGGCAGGATAGCGAGCAGAGCGATAAAGAGATTTGCCAGAGTTTGAAAAAAATCCTCAAACCCATGAGAGAAGCGCTAGACGCACTTTAAGATGCGAGACTAATGTGGTAGATAGGGTTCCTTCGGTAAGTGCTAGCTCGTTGGTCTGGATGTGTCGTGCATCAGCGCACCTATAAAAATTAATATAAAGAAGAAAATACGTATGAGTTGGTTAGATAGAATTGTTCCTACGGTTGTTCGTTCTGAGATTAAAACCAGTAAAGTTCCTGAAGGCGTTTGGAAAAAATGCAGCAAGTGTGCTGCGGTTTTGTATCGACCCGAGCTAGAAAAAAACCTTGATGTTTGTCCTAAGTGCGATCACCACATGCGAATTGGCGCGCGTCGTCGCTTGGATATCTTCCTCGATAAAGATGGTCGAGAAGAACTTGATACTGATCTTATGCCTATCGATCGTTTGAAGTTTAAAGATGTAAAAAAGTATAAAGACCGTCTAACAGCAGCGCAGAAAAAAACCGGTGAAAAAGAAGCCTTAATTGCAATGAAAGGTACCTTAAAAGGTATGCCCGTTGTTGCCAGCGCTTTTGAATTTGCTTTTCACGGTGGTTCAATGGGCTATGTTGTTGGTGAAAAATTTACACGAGCAGCGCAACTTGCGATAAAAGAGCGCTGTCCTTACGTGTGTTTTACGGCTACCGGCGGTGCGCGGATGCAAGAGGCCTTGATCTCCTTGATGCAAATGGCTAAAACCAGCGCAGTCATTGAGCGGATGAAGCAAGAAGGTATTCCGTTTATCTCGTTTATGACGGACCCTGTTTATGGCGGCGTTTCTGCCAGCTTGGCCTTACTCGGTGATATTAATACGGCTGAGCCAAATGCTCGGGCCGGATTTGCGGGCCCGAACATTATTGAGCAGACCATTCGTCAAAAATTGCCGAAGGGTTTTCAGCGTAGTGAGTTTTTGTTGGAGCATGGAGCTATCGACCTCATTATTCACAGAAAAGAAATGCGTGATCGTCTGGCTTCTATTTTGGCGAAATTTACACATCAGTCTCAGCCTGTTTTAGAAATTAACTGATTTTAGTTGCTGGCTAGCTGTAGGTGCCAGTTAATTTATGAAACCTTCTGGTTGTGATAATCCACTGGAGGGCTTTCGTATAACTTTACTGCTTTTGGATTCGCATCTTGGCTGAATCTCGCTTCTCCTCATTAAACGATTGGCTGTCTTGGATGGAAACTCTCCATCCAAACGAAATCGACCTTGGTCTTTCACGTATTCAAGATGTGGCTGACCGTCTTGGTATTCAAAAACCTTCTTTTTCTCGAATTATTACCGTAGCTGGAACGAACGGTAAAGGTTCGTGTGTAGCGACGTTAGAAAAACTCTTTATTGAAAGTGGAGTGAAGGTAGGTAGCTACACTTCTCCGCACATAATGAATTATAACGAGAGAATTAAGCTTCAAGCCACGCAGGTAAGTGATAGCGAGTTGTGTGAAGCCTTTTCAAAAATTGATCGTGCGCGCGGTGAAATATCGCTGACCTATTTTGAATTTGGTTGCTTGGCGGCTTTTTTGATATTCCAGGAATCAGAATTAGATTATTGGTTGCTCGAAATTGGCTTGGGAGGTCGATTGGATGCGGTGAATATCCTGTCGCCAGATATCGCAGTGATTACTTCAATCGACTTAGATCATGAAAGTTGGCTCGGTCAAACTCGTGATCTTATCGCGCGTGAAAAACTGGGTATTCTACGAGAGGGCATTCCCTGTATTTGTGCGGAAACACGGCTTACGGAGAGTATGCTTGAGATATTCGAGCGTTTGGGTGTGTCCTTGTTTTTACGCGGCCAAGAATTTGCGTTTGTTCAGTCTGATTCGCTGTGCGAGTTTTCTTTTAACAGCAGCTCTTCTCTTTCTTCGTGCTTGACTGTGGCTAAGCCGAACTTGCCTTTGCCAAGTGTTGCGGCGGCTCTTCAGGTTTACGCTTTATGTGAAGATCGTCTGTCCGACAACTTTTTAGATCGGGAGCGAATCTCAAGTATCGTTGAAGGATTGTCCTTAGGAGGGCGTTTTGAGCGGTTGGAAACCGAATTTGCCTCGGTTATATTGGACGTTGCTCATAATCCTGCAGCGACGGTGTTGCTGGCGGATAAACTCAAGGAAAGCCGCATAGATGTGGATTACGCCATTGTCGCGATGATGGCGGATAAAAAAATACATTCAGCACTTCTTCCTCTTTTTGCTTGTGTTAGGGAGTGGATGCCTACAGAGCTTCCGGGCAATACTCGCTCAGAATCAAAAGAAAACCTAGCGACGACTTTGTCAGGCTTGGGTATCGATGACGAGGCGATAGTTGTATGCCAAAATACAGAAGATGCTATTCAAAGTGTCGAAAAAAGAATAGCAAAACAGCTGGGTCTCAGCGGAGAAAGTAAAAGTGTCGGGTCCGTTAGTGCGGATTCGACGGGCTCTCGTAAACCCGTCATTCTAATCTTTGGTTCTTTTGTTACAGTAGCTGCCGCGAAAGCGTATTTGTTGGGTAGGTAACGTGGAGCGTATTAGCGGGATATTATTAATCAATACACTTGGCTTCGATACAATATGCAGGCAAGAATACTCTTTGGGCAAGACACTCTGTACCCAAAGCACTTACTGTGCTCGAGGGGCAGACTCTAAATACGTCCATGTACGCTCAGCACATTTTTGATCGCATGCTCCTACGCGATCTAATACACCTCATCCATGGGGTAAATACGGCAGGCGGTCTTACGCAACGAGTATCCTTTCCTTCTGCGCTGGTAGTAATGCCGCAAGTGGAAATTCACAAATACGGCAGCATAATTAAATAGCATAATAGAGAGAGAATAATGGACGACGGTTTAAAACAACGACTGATTGGTGCTTTTGTACTGTTGGCCTTAGGTGTCATTTTTATTCCAGTACTGTTTGATCGTGAGCGAATCGAGCCAGTCGATAAGCGTACACAGATTCCACTTGCCCCTTTAGTTGAATCGATTGTCATCGAAAGCGCTGTGCCTCCTGAGATCGAGCATGCTGCCGAGCCAGCGACAGAAATGTTTGTTCCGGATGAAAATGAAGTTGAAACGACGAAGCTTGAAGTTGAGCCGACATTCGATAGTAACGGCGTGCCGAATAGTTGGGTGATTCAAGTTGCTAGTTTTCGTTTTGAAAAACATGCTAAAGAGTTGCGTGATATTTTGATAAAAGACGAATATGCCGCCTACACTAGGAATGTGTCAACTGATCGTGGGAAAATGACCCGATTGTATGTTGGGCCGAAATTTGATAAAAATATTCTCATTAGCCAAAAGAAAGAAATCGAAAAAGAACACAAACTTTCAGTGATTATTTTGAAGTTTGAACCTTAATCGTTTTCTTAGGCTCCATGCCAAGCATTAAGGAACGGCAGGGCGAAGGAGAAAGTCGTGAGCGTTCTATCCTCTGTTTAGCTTGGAATAACGTTTAAATAAATAATCATAACGTTCTCTGTAGGGTGAGTTTGTTCTCAGCTCGCCGATACGCTGGAAACTGCTGTTTATCAATGCCAGTTCTTTTTCCTTTAGCGTAACGTCCTTGCTTTTGGTGAGTAGGGTTTGAACGAGGTTTAAATTTAAACCAATATGATTGGGAAGCTCTTTGAGCACCTTTTGGAAAGAGCGGATAGCATAGTCAAACTCATTCTTTTTATGAAAGCCAATTCCCTGCTTGTTGAGTTTTGCTGCAAAGGCAACCCCTTCTTTAGTTACCGGCTCTCGTAATAGCTTGTCGATCTGGATCGCGAGCTCACTGTTATTGTTGAGCTTGGCGACTTCCTGAAGTAGCCGCTCGCCTTCATCGTAATTACCGCGCTCCATAAAGGCTTTTGAGCAATCAATACAAAGCTGGGTAGATGTGTGTTCAACCACGGCAAAATTTAAATTTTCGTAGACCTCGAGCGATTTTTGGTTGGCTAGTTCCGCTTTTTCTTCGTCGCCAATCGATTTGTAAATGTCGGAATTAACAAGCTGTATACGTAACTGTACTAAAGGTTGTTTACCGTATTTTTTATTGGCATATTGAAGAGCTTCTATTGCTTCATTGTAATACTCTTGGGTCTCGCTTGTTTCCGCTTCCTGCATTTGGGCAAGAGTCGTTGCCAGATTAGTGAAGTCTTCAGCGCTTTCCTGACAGGAATTTTTACTGTACTTAATTGCGGCACGAAAAGCGTGGGCGGCAGCATTTCTATCGCCAGACTCCATGCATACTTGTCCCATTTCCCGTTGACGACTTGCCGACATGGGTGAAATGGTTAGCGCTGTGATTAATGCTTGTTGAGCCTTATCATAATTATTTTTAGCTAGGTAAATCTTGGATAAGTAATCGTGAGCTTCTACGCAGTATTCATTTTTATTTATTATGCCGAGTAGTGTTTTCTCTGCTTCATCGAGTTTTTTCAGTCCAAGGTAAGCTTTGGCGATCCCGATTTCAGCCCATACAGGGCGCTTGTTCAACGGTATAGCTTGGTACAGCAGTAGCGCGTCATCAAACATTTTTTGTTGACACTGTAACTCGCCCAATATTTTTTTTGTGTCGCTTTGAAATTCTCCGACGCCTTCATTGAGTAAGTCCTGGCACGCAGCAATCGCAGAGCGAGGGCGTCTCTGATCGAGGGTTTTATTGACCGTGGCTAAGGCTTCATTGCGCATAACTGCAGTATCGAGGCGAGGTCTCAGGGTGTCTCGATCAATCGGTTTGCTTATGTAGTCATCAGGCTGGTATTCAATTGTATGAATAACGTGCTGCATTCCGGCTTCTGACGAAATCATAACGAAAATGGCTGTATTTTTTAGCAAGCCTTGAAAGCGCAATTCTTCCAGTAGCTGTTGACCGTTTTTGCCCTTCCCTAAATCGTATTCGGCCAAAACGATATCGTAGGTGTGGCGCTGGCATAATTCGATGGCTTCTTGAGCATGGCCAGCAGTATCGATATCTTTGCTACCAAAATCGACTAAAAGACGTTTTAGGCCAGTGCGAATATCGGGATTGCCGTCGATCACGAGGCAGCGCTTCTGGCTGTAGGCTTTGATAATGTCGATTTGTTTCATAAAAACAATAATAAAAATAAGCAGTTAGATAACTTTCAGTGTAGTCGAAAGTGATTGAATCGCTTGAAAGTGAAGACTCCGCTTCGATGAAAAATTGATCGCTATACCGTCTTGGCGTCGCACCAGTGAAGGCTCGCTGAAGCACAAAAACAGATGAGGTCAGAAAGTTCTGTTTCGACCGTGGAGCCTCTGCTAAAATTGCTATCAAACGCCAGCAAATCAAAAGCAGTCAAAACTCTCATGAATTGGGCAGATTGGGCAATAGTTGCCATCCTAGCGGTCTCTAGTCTTATCAGTCTCAAACGTGGCTTTGTTAAAGAGGCGCTTTCGATGGCGAATTGGGTTCTGGCTTTTGTCATAGCGATGACCTTTCGTGATGCTTTATCCGTTCTTCTCGAATCTCAAATAGCCACCCCATCTTTACGAGATATGGTGGCCTTCGGCTTGCTATTTGCCGCTACCCTTATTATTGGTGCGATGGTGAACTACCTCATCGGCGAAGTTGTTCGTATGACCGGACTGTCCGGCACAGATCGCCTGTTTGGCATGATGTTCGGTTTTATAAGAGGTTTTATTATCGTGATGGCCGCCTTATTGTTGCTGCCATCGCTTGTATCCATCGATCAAGATAGCTGGTGGAAGGAATCCCTCGTTATTCCACACCTTCTCGAATTTGAGGACTGGTGCCGCTTGATTGCCAAAGAATTTATTAGTTTTGCAACTGAGCTATTTTCGTAGCTCATTGATTAATGCAGCACTCTAGGCTGGAACAATAGTAGAAGTTTAAGGCATGAAGTTATGCCGCTGAATGGTTTCGGTTTAACTCTATTCGTCGTTCTAGTCATTTATTTCGTTATTTAACAGTACAAAATATATCAAAGGTTAGTTTTTATGTGCGGTATTGTGGGAATTGTTGGAAAAGGTCATGTCAATACAGCGCTATATGATGCGCTGACGATGCTACAGCATCGGGGACAAGACGCGGCTGGTATTATGACCTGCCATAACGGCAAATTGGCCCAGCAAAAAGCCGTGGGCTTGGTTCGAGATGTATTTCGTACCCATCACATGTATCGATTATTGGGCAATATCGGAATAGGGCATGTGCGCTATCCTACGGCGGGTAACTCAGGTCCTGCACTCGCTCAACCGTTTTACGTGAATTCACCTTATGGCATTGCCTTGGCTCACAACGGTAATTTGACGAACACTAAAAAGCTCACCAAAGACCTGTTTAAAGCTGATTTACGTCACCTGAATACCGATTCGGACTCCGAAGTGTTGCTCAACGTGTTTGCACATGAGTTGCAGTCGCAGGGTAAGCAAACGCCTGGACCTGAAGATATCTTCAAAGCGATCGAAGGTGTGCACAAGCGTGTTATTGGCGGTTATGCCGTGGTCGCAATGGTGGTGAATTACGGGATTGTTGCCTTTAGGGATCCAAACGGTTTACGGCCTCTTGTTTATGGTGTGCGCGAGACCGAAAACGGCAAAGAGTACATGATTGCTTCTGAAAGCGTTGCGCTCGATGTTTCTGGGTTCAAATTAATTCGAGATGTAGCGCCGGGTGAGGGGGTGTACATTACGACGGAGGGTGAAATACACACCCAACAATGTGCAGAAAACGCACGTTTAAGCCCGTGTATATTCGAGCATGTCTATTTCGCACGTCCTGATTCCATAATGGATGGCGTATCAGTCTATAAAGCGCGCCTACGTCAGGGTGAAAAGTTGGCCGAAAAGATTTTGCGCGAGCGTCCTGAGCACGATATTGATGTGGTAATCCCCATTCCTGATAGTAGCCGGGTGGCAGGGCAAACTCTGGCTCAAAGCTTGGGCGTCAAATTCCGTGAAGGGTTGGTTAAAAATCGTTACATTGGCCGCACCTTCATCATGCCGGGCCAGCAAGAGCGCCGTAAATCGGTCCGTCAAAAACTCAATGTCATCGATCTCGAGTTTAGAGGCAAAAACGTCTTGCTGGTCGATGACTCGATTGTACGTGGCACGACGTGTAAACAGATTGTGCAAATGGCCAGAGAAGCTGGAGCGGCTAAAGTTTATTTTGCTTCCGCGTCTCCAGTCGTTCAGTACCAAAATGTGTACGGTATTGATATGCCTTCGCGAAAAGAGCTTGTTGGTTATGGCCGAACAGAAAAAGAAATTGAAGAAGAGATTGGCGTAGATTGGTTAATATACCAAGACCTAAGCGATCTAATCGCTGCGTCAAGTGGTGGAAACAGCAGTATCCCGCAGTTTGACTGTTCTGTATTTGACGGCAAGTATGTTACGGGTGATGTTGACGATGAGTACTTGCGTAGTTTGGAAGCGGAACGTTCCGACGCCGTAAAGGCCACGCGTGAAAAAGATTTGGCGGAAAGTTCAAATGCCATCGTAGGAATACACAACGAGGAATAGCTCTTGGCTATTCTTTGATTTTTACACACCTACCGTCAAACGGTTAGCCAGCTTTTTCATAAAGCTGGCATTTTATTTCCTTCTATCATTCGCAATTTTAATCAGACTTTGGCATGCTTGCTTGAATAAAAAGCGAGCGCGTATTCGCTTTACCAAATTAGCCTTATCAAGATAGTTGTTTGTCTTACTGGGGTACCTGTTTCTAATACATTTAAATGCACCTTTAAACGAATAAAAAGCCTTATGGATAATGAACTCGATTCTATTGACCCCTTAGCCGGCGCGCACCTCGATACGCTCGCCGTTCGTGCAGGCCAAGTACGTGGAACGGAAGGCGAACACAGTGAACCGATCTACACGACTTCTAGCTATGTATTTAAATCGGCTGCAGAAGCAGCAGCACGTTTTTCCGGCGAAGAACCCGGCAACGTGTACTCACGCTATACCAATCCCACCGTTCGCACATTCCAAGATCGCATAGCGGCGCTAGAAGGTGGCGAAGCCGCCGTGGCCACAGCCTCAGGAATGGCGGCAATATTAAGTACATGCATGGCACTATTATCAGCCGGTGATCATGTTGTTTGTTCGCGAAGTGTGTTCGGGACTACAACGGTGCTCTTCAGTAAATACCTCGAAAAATTTGGTGTGCAGGTTGATCTTGTGCCTTTGGTGGACCTTTCCGCCTGGGAAGCCGCGATCAAAACCAATACCAAATTAATGTTTTTAGAAACGCCTTCAAACCCCATCTGTGAAGTGGCTGATATTCGTCGTTTGTCAGAACTGGCTAAAGCCAATAATTGTTTGTTGGCTGTAGATAACTGTTTCTGTACGCCCGCCTTACAAAAACCTTTAGCCTTGGGAGCCGACATTATTATTCATTCGGCGACTAAATATTTAGATGGGCAAGGGCGCTGTATGGGAGGTGCGGTTGTTGGCAGTGAAGAAGTGATGACAGAAGTGCTTGGGTTTTTACGCACTTGCGGCCCGACAATGAGCCCATTTAACGCCTGGGTATTTTTAAAAGGTTTAGAGACTTTACGCCTGCGCATGGAGGCTCATTCTAAAAATGCACTGAGCCTAGCGCAGTGGTTAAACGATCATAAAAGCGTGGAACACGTTTACTATTCTGGACTGGAATCGCATCCAGGGCACGAGCTTGCTAAAACCCAGCAAAGCGCTTTTGGTGGTGTACTTTCGTTCCGTGTAAAGGGCGATCGCAATAACGCGTGGAAAGTTATAGATGGCACACGAATACTATCCCTAACGGCTAATTTAGGTGATGTGAAAACCACAATCATACATCCGGCGACAACAACACATGGTCGGCTATCGGCTGAAGACAAAACCGCAGCTAAAATTACTGACAATCTTATTCGCGTGGCCGTTGGTATAGAAGACCTGCAAGATATTCAAAAAGATCTCGATCGAGGATTGTCGGCCCTGTAATGCGAATCGATTTTTCTGAACTGTCACCGACCCAACGTTACCATGTGATGACCCAAGTGATTGTGCCCCGGCCAATTGCTTGGGTGCTCACCGACAATGGTAGCGAACAAGCCTATAACCTTGCGCCTTATTCCTATTTTAATGCCCTAAGCAGTGACCCACCCTTAGTTATGATCAGCGCGGGTACAAAACCTGCGGACGAAGTTAAAGATACTCAGAGGTGGCCCCGGAAATTTG
>JAWSUZ010000016.1:0-474 GCA_033852165.1 Agarilytica sp.
TGATTTAAGTGGGAGGGCCCTGAGCTATGGGGCGATCGAAGCATATGCCGCCTTGGGGTGGAGAGTTGAATGCGAAGGAAATTGACTCTGTGGTGGTTTACATAAAGTCCTTACGGATGGCCCCATAAAACGGCCGACAAAATTTCGGGATCAGCGATGAATCGAACTTCCTTAAGAGCCAAATCCAATGGTTGTAAGGCTTACGGCGAGATACCGACCCCTCGTTCCTCACGCTCCGAGACGGTGAAAGTATTCCCAAACTTAAACGTTCTCGTTTCCACGCTCCGAGACTGTGAAAGTATTCCCAAACTTGAACGCTCTCGTTCCCACGCTCCGAGACTGTGAAAGTATTCCCAAACTTGAACGTTCTCGTTCCCACGCTCCGAGACTGTGAAAGTATTGCCAAACTTGAACGTTCTCGTTCCCACGCTCTGAGACTGTGAAAGTATTCTCAAACTTGAACGTTCTCGTTCC
>JAWSUZ010000016.1:568-39982 GCA_033852165.1 Agarilytica sp.
AATAAACATACTTCGGTCTGCACTCTGGTTTCGTAAGCTAAATGCCGATTACAAGCTCCATTGCAGCGAAAAAATATGGTACCGTAAGCTTGAGTGGCGGAATTGTAATAGCCGAATCCAATTCAAAAGATGTACTAAATGATGTGGTTGTTAAGGCAGATGAGGCGCTGTATAAAGCTAAATCTAAGGGGCGAGATGGATATGTTATTTTTCAGCCCGTGTTGGACAAGATTGATGGCTGTATTCTATTAAAAAATTCATGACGGGAAAATCATCTGTTTGCTGTCAATTCACACATTTCGTTCCTGACTAAATCGCAAAAACATCCACTTATCACATTAGTATAACGATTCAATAACGTATTCCCTTCACCCCTTCTTTTGATATTGTACGCCGTCCGCACCCCACCTATAGTCTTCATCAACGACTTATCAATCGAGTGAGAATGATGAAAACGAATGTAAATAAAATTGGATACCGTACGTTAATTGTTGCGTCGGGATTAGCCTGCATAGGATTTTCGAGCGTTGTGACTGCGGGTGCATGGGTTCCGGAAAAAGGCAGTGGGTATGGGAAATTGGGCATTCAAGAATATAAAGCCGACAGCTATTTTGGTGGCAATGAAAGTTTTGATGAATTCACCGGAACCAATATTTCGTATTACGGCGAATATGGTCTGGGTGCTCATACAGCTATTTACGGTACGTTGTTATATCAAGACATTGAGCAAACAATGAGTGATGGCCAGCAAACTAACTCCAGTGGTTTTGGTGATTTGGAATTGGGTTTACGCTATCAATGGCAGGCTGAACCGTTTGTTTTATCCACATCATTTTTGGTGAAATTACCAAGTCTATATGACGAAGATGATGACCTGCCGAGGGGTAATGGTCAGGAAGATTATGAAATTAGAGCGCTGGTAGGTAAGAGTCTCTATCCTTATGGATATATAGGGTTTGAAGCGGCCTATCGTTACCGTACTGGGAGCCCTTCGGATGAGTATCGTTACTTACTGGAATACGGAATTTCTGCGAATGAAAACCTGTATTTTCGTACCAAGCTCGATGGTGTATTTAGCGCAACCAATGCGGATGAGGTAGATGATGCTTCTGGTAATTTGTTATTGGGGCCTGCCTACGACTTGGGTAAGTTAGAGATAACCGTTGGTTGGAACTTTGGGCCAGAGCGAAAACGGAACCTTGGACGTTGGGGTGTTGAGCTGAGTGTTATTAGCGATGTTTATGGCGATAACACATTAGAAGGTGATGCGATTCAATTAGGCTTTACACGGGTGTTTTAATCTATGTCTCTATTCGCTTTGCTCATACTGATCGCACACTTTTCCCTGCTATTAATTTTGTGTTTGTTCGGTCTGCACCGTTTGTCTTTGGTGGTTCGTTGGTTTCGTCATAAAAATGTGAAGCCGGAAATATCGGGCACATTTGATGAGCTTCCGACGATTACGGTACAGGTTCCTTTATACAACGAACGCTTTGTGGCTGAACGAATCGTAGATGCATGTGCGGCTTTGGATTATCCCGCGGATAAATTGCAAATACAGATCGTTGACGATTCCACTGATGATACCAGTGCGCTTGTAGAGCAGAGAATTGATTATCACCGTTCTCAAGGGATCGTCAATATAGAGCATATTCGACGCGAAAACCGTAGGGGTTTTAAAGCTGGAGCATTACGTGATGCCATGGAATTTTCGATCGGTGAATATATCGCAATTTTTGATGCGGACTTTGTGCCGGAGCCTTCTTTACTGCGTGAAACGATCGATTATTTTTTCGATGATAAAGTGGGCATGGTGCAGTTCCGTTGGGAGTATTTGAATCGCTACAGCAGTCGTTTTACGGAAGCACAATCGATGATGTTGGATGCGCACTTTGTTTTGGAGCAACAAGTCCGGTATGCCAGTGATATGTTTTTCAACTTTAACGGCACAGCCGGTGTTTGGCGAAAAGAAGCCATTATTGATGCCGGAAATTGGAGCGCGGATACCTTAACGGAAGATATGGATTTAAGTTACCGTGCACAGATGCGCGGATGGAAAATGCTGTATCTGAATCACGTCAGTTGTGCCGGTGAAATACCGGCAGATATGAATGCCTTTAAAAGCCAGCAGCACCGCTGGGCGAAAGGTGGCATTCAGGTCATGAAAAAAATGTTGGGCACAGTCTGGGGCTCATCTTACCCGCTGGGGAAAAAACTCGAATCCACCTTTCACCTTGGCAATAACCTCGCTTACCTGATTGTACTTTTCGACACGATATTTTTTCTTATCCCCAGTTTATGGGTGCGGGAGGTTTACCAAATTAGACAAATATTTTGGCTGGACTTTCCTTTCCTGATGTTTGCTTCTGGTGGCCATTTGATTTATTTGTTTTTTGGCCAGGTTGCATTGGGCCGTTCTAAGTGGGTGGCATTTCTATATCTCCCGATGCTGATGCTGATGGGTATTCAATTGGCTTTTAATAACGCAAGAGCCGGGTTGGAAGCGCTACTGGGTAAGGAGAGCGAATTTGTGCGTACACCCAAGAGCGGAGAGACGGCGTGCAAGAAAACGCATACGAAAAATAAAAGCCAGAAACTTTACGATGTGGCTCTGCCAAAAAGTGCAGTGGTTGAGTTTATTGTTGCCGTTGTTTATATGCTGGTCTTGGTTTGGGCTGTCGGTTATGAAAAATGGGCAGTTCTTCCTTTCCTGGCCTTGCTTGTCGTGGGCTTTATGTCAACGGCGGTGACGGGGTTGTTGCGACGATTTTCTGCGGGAAAGCTGTCGTGAATAAGCATTCACCCAATAGCGACGTTGACAATAGCGGCGGTATTGGCGGTAACGGAACGTATGTCGAAATAGCCCGCTCAGGAGAACGTGTCAATAATAGGGAAATTGGTGAATCCACGTTTTACGCGTTCACGCTCTTTATCGCTTTTTTAGTGGTCGGCAGCGCTTACTGGGTGGAACGGATTGCAGTGGGCCAGAGTATTTTTCCTCAGTCTTCTTTGGGCGTGGCGACGGTTTTACAATTTAGCGTGCTATTTACCGTTATGTTGGTGACGTGGCGCTTTGGTCCGAAGACCCAAAACATTTCAGATTACGCCGGTCTTATTTTTGTTGCCGTGATAGTGCGCATACTGCTTCTTTATGTCGATCCCTACACATCCAATGATATAGGGCGCTATCTGTTTGATGGATATATAGCGGTTTCAGGTTTGGACCCCTATAGAATAAGCCAAGATGCTATGGAGTTTAGCGAAGCCCGTTTGACGTGGGCACCTCCCCAAGAACATTTGCAATACGTCACACTCTATCCGCCTTTGGCCCTGGCCTTATTTAGCGCTGCCGCCAGTGCCGGAGTGGAGTATGCGGTTTTGGTGTGGAAGTTAATGCTGATGGGGGCCGGTCTCCTCTCGCTTTTACTCGTTGTACTTATTTTAAAGAAAGCAAAGAAAATGCAGCATCTGTCGCTCTTTGCTTTATCGCCAATTCTCATCTTCGAAAGTGGTATAGGCGGACATCTTGATATTTTTTCAATGCTTGCTGTTTGCGGCGTAATTGTTGCGATGCAAAGAAAACTGTTGGTGTGGGCCGCATTCTTTATCGGTCTCGGCACCTTAGTAAAATTGCTGCCCTTGGTTTTAGCGGGGCCGATAGTTTTGAGCCTGCGAAACTTTCGCAAAGCTAGCATTTTTGCCACTGTAGTCGTGGCTACGGTATTACTTGGTTATGGGATAGCCTATGCCGTCGGCTTGCACCCGGTGGGCAGCATTGGAAACTTCTTTGAAAAATTCCGCTTTGCATCGCCGTATTTTTATTTTATGGAAGCCTACCTCCCGCTGAATTTTGTTGCGGTTATAACGGGAGTTTTACTGATCTTCGGGTTTTTATTGCTTGCTGGGTTTAATTGGAAAACCAGTCGGCGGGTAATGGATGGCACTAACCTTATATCCTTACAGGCGGCATTGTGTCTGCCCTTGTTATTGAGCCCCGTTACCTATCCTTGGTATCTAGCGCCATTAATTCCCTTACTCGTACTTTCGCCACACCCTTTTATTCTTATTTGGTTGGCAATAATCCCCCTTACTTACGAAGTGCTCGGCGCGTTCGCTTGTTGCAATGAATGGAATCCTGCCGTCTGGCCAATAATGATGTTGGCCATCGGAATGGTGGCAAGTGCTGCGATGTTAATCGTAAAGAATTTGAATGGGGTGAGCGAGTTAAATGATGGGCGAGTTTCCTATCCCCATAAAAGACAAGGCAATGGAGAAAAATTAGAATGCTCGGTTTAATCAAAGACTATTCGCAGTGGTTACATGGTCAGTGGCCAGCGGGAACGATTGAGAAATTACCGTTGATCAATGCGGATGGGAGTACGGCCATTGCCGGTGTTTACGTCGTCGGTGATTTGACGGGAGTCCCCCTTCTAAAATTTTCCTCCGATACCGGGGCGAAAGCCGTCGGCACTATTTTACAAGACGATAAGTTTTTAAAACGATCCTTAGATAACGATATTGTTGACCTTGTGATTGTTGGTGGTGGGGTAAGCGGCTACGCGGCTGCGTTCGAAGCCAAAAAAAATGGCCTAAGCTTCACACTTGTAGAGGCTAGCGAAGCATTTTCTACGATTTCAAATTTCCCCAAGGGAAAACCCATTTTTACTTACCCTAGCGATATGACACCAGAGGGAGAACTCACATTAGACGAGGACGTGTCAGTAAAAGAAAGCTTACTGGCCCACCTACGGAAAAAAGCGAGTGACGAAAATATTGCTCCCCGTATTGCTTCAGTCACCCATGTTGTAAAAAAAGGAAAATGTGTAGAAGCGGTCGTGGATGGCGGAGACAATATTAAAGCACATCGCGCGATTATTGCGATCGGACGCTCGGGGAATTTCAGACAGTTGGATGTTGTTCGCGACGGTATCAATAATAACAACGAGGGGGCAAGCGAAGGAGAAAGAGAAGCGCTAAAAGGAAAAGTAGTCAATCGTTTACATGACCCAAAAGCCTACACGAACCAAAACGTACTCGTGGTTGGTGGCGGTGATAGCGCACTAGAGTCCGCCATTGCATGCGCTGATGCCGGAGCCAATGTGACACTGTCCTACCGAAAACAGGAATTTGTACGGGCCAAGGCTGAGAATATTGAAAAGCTAAATCGCTTGGCTGCGGATAAAAAACTCCGCTTAGAGATGGGCAGTGAGGTGAGTGATATATCCAGTACGTCGGTGACGTTAACGCGCGTAATTGGAAAAAATAGAGAGAATAGCGAGCATGGGAAAACAGAAATAATTGATAATCATGTGGTGTTATCAATGCTGGGGCGAGAAGCTCCCTTGGACTTCTTCCGCCGCAGTGGTATTCCGATAGCCGGAGAGAGTACCGTTAAAGGCTGGCTTTGGTTCGCTGCATTTTTTGTTTTTATAATCGCTTTGTACGATTGGAAAAACTTTGGCTTTCTCAACAGTTTTTGGAGTTTAACCAATTTTCCCGATCAGATGCCTGCTTTTACTAGCGAAATGGGTCTTTGGTGGGAACAGAAAATACAAGATCGTTCGAGTCTACTTTCAGTCATCGTGACATCAATGAAAAGCCGATCGTTCTATTACACACTGGCTTATACATCCTGCATTGGCATCTTTGGTTTGCGGCGAATTAAACGGCGCAAGACACCCTACGTTCGTAATCAAACCGTTACACTATTTTTAGTGCAGTTAATTCCCCTGTTTTTATTACCCGAAATGTTACTGCCTTGGCTCGGGTACAACGGTGCCTTCGATAGCGGGCTTGGCCAAAGTATCGCAAACACATTATTCCCAAGCTACATATCGGCTGCAGACTTGGTTGCACACAACTGGCCCGAGTGGGGACATCCCCGCGCGTACTGGCATGCCTACGGCTTTATTCTGGCTTGGCCATTAAATGTCTATAACGTATTCACGCCAACGCCAATCATGGGCTGGCTTATTATTAGTGGCATTCAAACCTTTATCATAATCCCGCTAATCGTACTCAAATGGGGTAAGGGCGCTTACTGCGGTTGGATTTGTTCCTGTGGCGCCTTAGCAGAAACCTTAGGCGATACACAACGGCATAAAATGCCCCATGGACCCATATGGAATTCCTTAAACATGGTCGGCCAAGTTATATTACTGGTTGCATTTATCATGCTCGCGATTCGAATTGGCGGTTGGTTATTTCCTGAAACCTGGATGCACACCACTTTTGACCTATTATTAAAAGGCGAGAATTCCGAATACAAACTGGTGAACCCCGTGAGCTGGAAATGGACCGTCGACGTGTTACTCGGCGGAATACTGGGTGTGGGTTTGTACTTCAAATATTCTGGCCGAGTCTGGTGTCGCTTTGCTTGCCCGCTGGCAGCGCTCATGCATATATATGCACGATTTAGTCGATTCCGAATTTTTGCGAACAAAGATAAATGCATCAGTTGTAATGCCTGTAGCACTGTTTGCCATCAGGGAATTGATGTCATGAACTTTGCCAATAAAGGCAAACCCATGTCAGACCCAGAATGCGTACGTTGTTCCGCTTGCGTACAAACCTGCCCAACGGGTGTATTAAGCTTTGGTGAAATTAACCGCAGCACGGGTGAAATCATCTGTACCGATAAAGTGGCCGCCAGTTCTATTCAACTGGCCGAATTTGTAGAGGTGAAACATGTATCGTGATTTACGAGTCGTCGTTATTATTCCGGCCTTAAATGAGGAAGAGGCGATCGGGAAGGTTGTATCCGATCTGGTTCAGTTAGGCTTACCTAAGCCCTTTCTTTCCTCGGAAAAAGAATCGGGTTTGGATATAAACGAGAGCATAGAAAAAAATGGTCAGCTAAAGAAAAGTTCGGAGAATGGTTCGCCCTGGATCGACCAGATAATCGTTTGTGACAATGGTTCAACGGATCATACGGCTGCTGTTGCGGAATCTTCAGGGGCAATTGTGGTTAGGCAAGATCAGCCCGGTTACGGCATAGCATGTTTAACCGCCATGACAGCGCTTCCAATCTGCGATGTCGTATTGTTTGTGGACGGCGATGATTCGTGTTTTATTGAGCAGGCAGAATCCCTATTGGAAGGTATTTACCAGGGCGCTGATTTAACCATTGGCTCTCGCGTCCTTGGAAAAATGGAATCGGGCGCACTCACAACTCCGCAAAAATTTGGCAACCAACTCTCGGTTTTATTAATCGCTTTATTATGGAAAGTAAAAATTAGCGACCTCGGGCCTTTTCGGGCAATTCGGAAAAAAGCCTTGGATAAAATAAACATGCAAGACGAGAGTTTTGGCTGGACCGTCGAAATGCAAATAAAAGCCATTCAATACGGTTTAGATATGCGCGAGTATCCCGTGGATAGCAAAGTACGAATTGGACAAAGTAAAATTAGCGGAACATTGAAGGGCGTTATTGGGGCCGGGAAAGGAATACTGGGAACTATAGCCAAAATGCGATTGCAGCAGGGTCAGATTGGGATAGCGGGAGCGGAATGTAAAAAGTGATATTACAGCGGGATAAGAATAGGCCATACCGTAGGTTGGAAAAGCGAAGCGCCTTCCGACAATCGCCCTATAAAACGTAATCACAATCAAAGAAATCGATTTCCATCTCACAAATATTTCGAGTATGCCATTAATGTCAGTATACGGTGGAAGGTGCCTTCGGCTTTTCCACCCTACGGGTACTACGGCTAAGCATGACTGTCACGATAGCGCTAACTTTAAAATTAAAGTGAACTTTTTCCAATTTCTACTGGCGCGAAAATCAAAAATAGTGCAGAATTCGCGCATTATTGATGTTAAGGATTTGTGCTACAGAATGGAATCATCCCTTCTAGTGTACTTCCCAAATTGAGATTCAAAAAAACGAAACTGGCTATTAAGCACGGTTATTGGTGGCTGAAAATTAAGCACTTAAATGTTTGATTTAAGTGTTTGTGTGCAGTAATTCAGCGATCGTGCGTGTTTTGCCCGAGGCGTGTGCGCGTTTTGCACGGAGTCATCAATAAAATATGTTACAAATCAATCGCTTAGCGATTATGTAAGTGGAGTTTTTGTGCAAGGTCGTGAGTGCATTCCCGCACGCGCGTTTTGCCGCAGAGAGCTTTTTGCTTATCGTGAAAACTTCTTTTAAATCAACGAGTTGCTGGTGTGTGTTGGGTATTGTAAATCTGCTAAACACGCGTGCGGCTTAATAAAAATGTTAGCAGTCAAAATTAGTAATAGGAAATAGAGTATCAATGAATATTTTAAAAGTACCTTTCGTTCTTATCAGCATATTTTCGGCAGGTTATTGTCAAGCCGCTGATAATGTAATAACAATTTGTTCTGTTCAATCGAGTCTCGATGGTCGAGCTCATATTGCACCTTGTGGAGCTTGGACTACAAAAAATAATTGCCCGTCAACAGGCGGGTGGCTCACATGGGATGCTAAAACGGAAGGTGGAAAACTAATGTTCAGCATTGCCCTGACTGCTTTAGCAGCAAAACTACCTGTAACTGTACGAACTGATGGTAGTTCCTGCGACAGTTACGATGTGGCAGCAATGCTCCGGATTAATAATATTTAATATTTGCAGGCAGCTAACAAAGTTATCAAAGTGATATTTTTTCCGTCGCTCCTTTTGTGTTTGATAACACAAAAGCATCAACTCCAAAAATACACTTTATAACGGCGTTAAATTGCAGGAAAGGAACAGCATGCGTTATATATTATTTTTTATTGTCTTCATCTTATCCACCGTTTCCATTGCAGGAACTCCTACTTGTTATGAGCATTCTGGCGGAAATTACTGTAAATATAGTGGAACTGTTAGCCGGATTTACGTTAATGCCGGCAATGTGATTTTGGTGTACTTCGATAGCCCGGTTGATGTTAGTGTTCCGCAAAGTTTCGGTTTTAGTGTGACGACTGGGAGTGCTACAGCACTAAGTATTACGGATAGTCCGGATTTCGCCAAGATGTTCTATTCTACAGCTTTGGCTGCCCAAGCTTCGAAGAGAGAGATTAGTATTCAAATGCGTGGAACTCAAAATGGGTATATGAAAGTCGACCGTATTTGGTTATCGGAATAAATTTAACAATACGTAAAATTAAACAGACAGCCACTCTTAAAAAGAAAAAATTAAACAGACAGCCACTCTTAAAAAGAAGAAATTCTACATTCAAAAATAGTGGTTTTTTAGGGATGGTGTGGGTTGGACACGATGGCGTGTCCAATATTTACTGAGAGTTTAAAAAATTCCAATAAATATGAAACTACAGGCGTGGCAATGCCTTGGCAGTAATCTGGCTGAGAGATTTTTGGTGGTAGGGTGTATTTGTCGCTAATGCAGAAGAGCTAAGCAGTTGGAGAGGCCTGGTGTTCGTTTAAATCCAAGTTTCCGGGCCGCCGACTTCAGTACTTCCTTCGCGCCGACAAGGCTCTTGAATCGGCTTTCAAATTTCGTGACTAAAACCAGCCATGTTTCGGGTTCTATATCTAGACGGTCTAATATCGGGGGAAGTGTTTGATTGATACTTCCTCTTTTTCCTTCGCGAATTATCTTTCCGCTCCAGTCGACCAAGCTTAAATAATCTTTCAGGTGAAAGGGCAGTCCTTGGGGCATGGGTTCTCTGGGATTGCCGACAAAGGGCATTAGGTGTTCGGGTTGGTCTGGAGTTGTATTTTCTTTAAGAGTATCGCAACGCAATTTTACGGAAGTGTGAATTGATTCTTCGGGCGTTGATGCCATTTTGGCGCGAACGGGGTTTAGGTCAATATAGGCCATACATGCAATCAAAGCTTTTTCGTCTAATAACGCTTGTGATTTAAATCGTCCCTCCCAGAATTTTCCGGTGCAATTTTCTTCTGCGTTTGCTTGTCTAGCAATGGGTTCGTTCAATGCCCGCATAAACCAACTAATATCACACAGCTGTAAGCGCCATTTATCTAATAGTAAACGCACAGCTAGGAGTTCAGCTTCGCCTAAGAATTCCTTTCGTTGGTATTTTTGCGTAAGGACTGTTCCCTTATAAATCTGATGCCAGCGTTGGCAAACTTCCATGTCACTCCAGGCTAGGTTTTTGGCTTTGTTGATGTGCAGGCCAAGGTGGGTGTGATTGCTCATCACTGCGTATGCAAAAACGTCGATTGCAAATACTTGCGCCAATATGTGAATGCGGTCTTCAATCCATTGTCGGCGATGTTCATAGCTTGTGTTGGTGAGTCGGTCGAAACCGCATAGAAATGCTCGACGTACACAGCGTGAAACGCAATGGTAGTAAGGCGTAGCGTCAAGAGATATAAGATGTTTTCGAGGTTTCGGCATCGCGTCGTTCCGTGATCAATGCTGGGATTATATACAGTTTAATTGGGCGAGATCAAGATGTTGTCGTGTGTGTCTTTTTAATTCTTTGATTTTTTAATTCTTTCACTACGGGGTTATGTTCTCTGTGTAACTTCTTTCAACTGTAAGTGTTTTACAAAAGGCTTGAAGTCCCGGTCGGAAAAAAGAAGAGGTAGTTCATTTTCAATGCAGAATGTGGCAATAATTACATCCGCTGTTTTTCTAATTGTCACTCCTTTTTTTCTCAAATTACGATAGTTTGCGGATGCCTTAATGGCGTTCTCAACCCCAAGCATTTCAAATATGTGTAGTGTAGAGAGGTTGTCTTTTGTTGTTCTATAGTCCTTGTCTGAACGAAACCCCTGTAATATATCAACTAGTATAAGGTCACCAATCGCAACAGATTCTTCGCCCAAGGCCTTATCGAGAATGGCGGCTTCGAGCGTGTCTTGACCGTTAAAGTAATCAATCCAGACGCTTGTATCCACTACAATCACTTAGCAGTTCTCATGTCGTCTAAACTTCCTTCCCACTTCACTTTACCGCGTAGCGCGCGTATTCCGCCCTGCTTACGAAGCTTGATTAGCGCCCTTAGGCCCTCTTCTACGGCTTCTCTCTTCGTCTGTATGCCTGTAGCCTTAAGGGCATCAGCCATTAGCTGGTCGTCTATAACAATGTTAGTTCTCATATTGCACCTATGTGTACCATTTTGTTGTCTTATACACATTGTGGCTTAGTCATCAAAACATAACAATCAAATCTTGCGGAACGATTTGCGCTTCGTTCCAACGGTATGTAAATTTTGACGTTACAATATTTGTCTTACAGTCCTGCTGAGGGAGGGGCTTGTGATATGTCGTGAAACTATTTTTCGGAGTGTTATCGCGGGCTACGAATGGGTAAATACAATCACTAAAAATGATGAATACCTGTAGGTGAATTTTAATCCGCCCTAAAATGTTCGCTAACGAAGACCCAGAATTTACGTTACTAAAGTTAAGTTAACAAAATTAACCTTGGGTCATTTTGGGAAAAGAAGAGTGGCCTTCTTAGCGGTGAAGAGTATCCATAAATATTGCCCCGCTAGATAAACAGGGACCTTCAGAAAAAGATAAGCGCAGAAACAATAGTTATTCCTAATCACTTACCTCAGGAGGCTGCACCAAAGTCAGCCGACCCGAAATAACAACCTCATCATCACTCAAAACCGTAAAGCTATAAATGGCACCGCCGGGGCTAAGAAACTCGGCTACTGCCTTCACGTCAATTTTGGTTTTTCTGTTAGGAAGTTTAGCGATTGGAATTTCAATATTCTTAAACCCACCAATAAATGCAGGCCGACTGGCTGCGAGTTGTCGGTTTAATAAACCCGCGTGAATCGCGATAGATTGCGCGGCATACTCCACCAACGTGATGGATTGAAAACTGCCCTGATGAAACATAGGGTTCAGCGGGTCCAGATGCGACATCCCGATACAGCTAATCCCCTCCTCTTCACAGTGCGTCACCTTTTCAATAAGAGACATCCCCCTGCCGTGTGGCAGAAAGTCCGCAATGTCAGAAGGGCTTAACTCAGTAACCGCTGTCAGAGTGTTCATGACAATGTGCTGACCGTTAAATTTAACGTCTGTACACCCATCCCTTTAACCAGAATAGTGCCCGATTGTTTTTTCGCGAGAAGAGACAGTAGCGGTAACGCTCTAGCAGCAGGATTATCGCAACGCAGCGCTTCTAATGCAGGCTCCGTCATTGTTGTTTCAGAAGGCTCATCATAATCAATACGTGGTTCAATTTTGGCGATCGATTTTTCGCTTTGATTAGGGCTGAGTATAAACGCACAAGCAAAAGGCGTCGTAATCGGTCTTTTCGCCTGCATAGGTTCAGGTGGTGCAGTATCGTAAACCGCTAAGAGAATGGGTTTGTTGCTGTGGCCCGCTTGAACGATGGCCTCGACTAAGCCCGAAAAAAAACTACAATTCAAACCAGAAATGCTGGTTGACGCTTCTCGTGAACCTGTCGCAATGCCGAAATAGCCAGCAGCCGAATTGTGTACCGAGTTGTGAAACATAGTCGGTGAGACAGGCTTGCCCGGTAACGCAAGGACCTTGGCGATTTGGTCGAGGATTTGATAGTCACCGCCAGACGAAGCAAATACCGTTGCGAGCCTATCATGCTCTTCTGGGTTTGCAGGTGTAATCTCTTCGCAAACTTTAAATGCCAGACGAATTAAATTGGTTGCCCGGCGGCGCTCGTTGGCGGGTAAAAACTGGGGTTTGTAGCGTTCCAATTCGCTTGCTTCATAAGCTTCTTCACCGCGCAATATGCGGCTGCCGCTTTCCCAGTTATCGATTCCTGAAGTACTTAAGCCAATGGCATCAATAAATACAGGCTTCACGGTGCTTCTCCAAAAATTAGACTGCAGTTACTGCCACCAAAACCAAATGAATTACTGAGGGCTGCACTTACAGGCCGTGTTTCCGATTGGCGGATGATGTTAACGCTAATGGCGGGGTCGACTTCGTTCGTGTTAAGGCTCAAGGGAACCCAATTATGTTTGATGCTTAAAATTGAAAAAATAGCTTCGATGGCGCCAGCTGCGCCTAAGGTGTGTCCCGTCCAACCTTTGGTCGAGCTGCAAGGCACTTGGTCCCCGAACAGCGAACTCACACCTAATGATTCGGATTGGTCATTAGCGGTCGTGCCCGTGCCGTGAAGGTTAATATAGTCAATGTCACTGATGTTCATGCCCGCTTCGTTTAGCGCGGCTTGCATGGCGAGCTGGGCGCCTTTACCTTCGGGGTGCGGTGTGGACATATGATGGGCGTCAGAACTTTCACCAAAACCTAAAAATGCGATCTCACCGCTGACAACCGGGGTTTTTTCAAGCAGTGCAAAACCGGCTGCTTCGCCGATGGTGATTCCTGAACGATTCACATCGGAGGGGCGGCAAATATCGGGAGACACCACTTGTAGAGAATTAAAACCGTACAGTGTGGTATTGCATAAGGTATCAAAACCGCCGACGATTGCGGCATCGCATAAGTCTGCTTCCAATGCTCTTTGTGCGGCGGCAAACACTTTGCCGCTGGATGAGCAGGCGGTGGATATCGCCATGGCGATTCCTTCTAGCTCGAAGTATTGTTGAACAAAATCTGCCGAGGAATAAACGTTGTGCGTTTTGGCATAGGAGTACCAGTCCGGTAGCGTGTCGTCGGTTTCGATTCGCTGCTGCCTTTCTTCATAGGCCATTTCCGTTTGTTGAATGCCGGAAGTACTCGTGCCCATGTAAACCGCTACGCGATGCTTACCGTATTTTTTGATGGCGGCGTTGACGTCTTGCGCAAATGTATCTTGCTCTAGGGCCAAGGCTGCTAACTTATTGTTGCGGCAGCTATATTCGCTTAATCGTTCCGAAAGAGTGACCTTGCTAATACCGTCGACTTCACCGACCCATGCATTAAGGTCATGAATATTGTATTCGGTGCAGGGCTTAAGGCCGGTTTTACCGCTTTGTAGCCTTTGCCAATTGGCTTCGACACCTTCGCCCAGAGGGCTGGTTAATGTATAGCTGCTAATTTTTAGTGGTCGCATTTTCAGGCTTTATATCCGTTTTTGTTTCGGTTTCGTTTTGCCAAAAATCGTAAAAGTTAAACCAGTTGTAAGGTTCTTGTTTTAGATAATATTCTATTTTGTCCGCATACTGCTGCATATAGGCAGCGAGTTTCGATTGGCGCTCGCGGCGCTTGATGTCGAGTTTTTCACTGAATACTTCGACATGAACGCTGTATTGGTTTTTCCCTCTATAAAGGCCAAAGCATAATAATACGGGCACTTTTAAGGCGTTTGCCAGTAACCAGGGGCCAGTGGGAAAGTTAGCTGGACTGCCGAGCAGTTTACAGGGAATTTGCTGTTCGTGTTTTGAGTGTCTGTCGGCCATGATGCCGATCATGTTGCCTTGCTGGAGGTTCTCCGCAAGGGTTAAGGCTAGCGCCGGGGCAGATTGATTGGAATCAATAATACAATCTGCGAATTCGGGGTTGAGCGCATCGAATAGCTTCATCATCGAGGCGTTATGTTGATGGTCCATGACGATTTTTAACGGCAGCTCTTTCATCGCCAAAGCGGACACCCGCAATGCGTCAAAACTGCCAAGGTGACTAACGAGAATAATACAGCCCTGCTTTTTTTCGACGTAGCTTTGAAGAAGGTCACCGCCTTCAAAGCTAACGGATAATCCCTCGGTTTTACCGGCAAGGAAGTAAAGCCGGTCTATGGCAACGGTAGCGAAGCAGAAAAAGTGTTGCCAAACTTCACGCCAGCTGGGGGGGCGTTTATAAACACGATGAAGGTAATTTTTGGAGGCTGCAACGGCGTCACCGGCAACGAACAAATAAAACAGACAAACAGGTTGCAAGGCTAACAATACAATTGTTCTGCCCAGGTTAAGAGCGATCCAAACCAGTATCGAAATCCAGAAAATACCTGCGCGTTCCTTTTGGTCTTGCCAGTTCTTATTCATCAGTTTTGTTTAGTCTGAGCGATCGTGTGCGGGGGCTTCTTTTGGGTTTTCTTTGGCGTGTTCTCGATTGATGGGTTCATTCGGTGCTGCTTCCCCTTTAACGAATTCTCCTTTGAGCAGAAGTGTGGATTCCCTTGTGCAGCGTATTTTTATTTTTGATGGTAGCAGCTCAAAGTGTATTTCACATTGGTCGCCAGGTTTTGCGGCTTCAACAAACTTTAAGGTGCGGATGCTTTTGATCGACGTTTCCGCTAGTTCCTTGTCTGCAAGGTCAAAAATCCACTGTAATAATAGTGCGCCAGGAACGACAGGATTACCCGGAAAATGATCCGCATAACAAGGGTGTTCGTGTGGAATGTTGAGCCGCAGGGTGAGCTTATTATGAGTCATGTTTTGCAGCTGCCAGTGTTGAAAGTAAACCTTCTAAGGGGAGCTTGCCGGTGGTACTGCGATGTAAGCTCGGGACTATGCGTAAAGGGCGAGGCAAAAAAACGGGGTCGAGTTGTTTTGCCAAAATCTTTTGTATATCAAATGCGGATAGACTTTTCGATACCACTAGCGCGGCAGGGCGCTGTTTGTCGGTGGAATCTTTATTGACAAGAAATATCACGCCATCGTCTACGCCGTCTATCTCAAGCAGTTTTTGATTGAGATCTGCCAGCGAAGCTCTTTTGCCGCCAACATTGAGCATATCTGCAGAACGGCCAAGCAAGCGAAATGTATTATCGGCTGTGATGTCGAGTCTATCTTGAAGTGGTGTTGTTTGGGTTAGGTGGGGGGCGCTCACGACAAAGGTATCATCTTGTTTTTCCACGATGATGCCGTCCAGCATTTGCCAGTTTTCAGATGTTAGTGTTTGGCGTGTTGCCAGACTTCCGGCTTCGGTACAGCCGTAAATTTCTTCCACGGCAACGCCGTAGCGTGTTTCTGCTTCTTCAGCAATCGCGGAAGTCATCGGCGCCGTTGCTGAAATAATGCGAGCCAAAGGTGGGATCGTAATATTACTTCCCAGTAGAGCGCGCAGGTGAATGGGGGTTGTGACCAGTATTCTGGGTTCGGGCGTTTTCTCCAGTGCGTTAGCAATATCCTGCGGGAAAAAGGGGTGAGCCGAAACCAGTATGCACTGAGTTTGCAGTGCCATCATGACGGTCATTTCGAGACCGTACATATGCTGTGAAGGTACCGTTGCGACGATGTGCGGCGCAGCGCTTGGGGACGACGGAGCAAAACGTTTTCCGAGCAGTTTGGCCGTGCCAGACAAGGTCCGCCATTCTTTCTTGTTCGCTTTGGGTTTGCCGGTGCTACCCGACGTAAAGGCGATGGCCGCAATATGATTGGCTTTTATCTGAGGGCTTTCTATTTCCGCAGTTTCTGTGTCTGTGGCTTCCTCTAGATTGAGGGTACGAATATCGATGCAATTGGGCAGTTCCTGATATTGGTCGCTATCAATAACAAGCGTGTGTTCAGGGTAGTCTTCTGCGATGGCTTTAATGGTTTTTGATTGGCGGTTAGGAGGCAGTATATTGCTGCTATCGTTAGCCAGAGCTGCGGCGAAGGTAAGTAAAAAGTGGTATCGATCTTCGCAAAGGTTAATCACGAACTCTCGTTTCGGCAGCTGCTTTTTAATGGCTATGATTGTTGTCAGAAACTGTTGCTGAGATATCGCTTCACCCGATCTATAGATAACCGGGTCATTTGCATCTTGACGAATTATTAGCGGTATTAAAGTGTTGGGCATGAGAGGTTAATCGCTATTGCCTTGAGCGCGAAATACGATGCGCAAATATTCAAAAAACCGTGGATGATTGTGGTCGCGAAAGCGCCACTTACGATAAATATACTCACCAACAAATAGGCTAAAAACCAATGCGTGGTTCACGATGTTAGTAAAAATAGACCACAATTCGAGGCTGCCAAATAGCGGTAGTAGAATTGCCCAGCTGGTCATCATAAGCAGGCATGCCGCCCAAAGAATGGTGACGTAGCGTGTATAGGTACGCATTTCTGGGGAAAATTTTCCACGTGCCTTTTCCCCGATAGCGGTTACCAAGGGGGTTTGTCCGGGGAATAATGTGCGTAGGAAACCCCAGCCCACCAATAAGGGCAGTGCAACGGGGGGGAGGAAGAGTAAATACATCGGCTTATAGTAAAGACCAAGGCCTGCGGATACTGCCGTAATTCCGATGACCGATATCCAGGCTGATATCTTGAAGGATTTTAGTCCGCCGTAAAAAATACCTGTGGCGAGTGAGGAAATGGCAATTATCTGAAGAATTGGCTGTTCAAGCATAACGCCCAAATGAGCAAAAATGGGGTACGCGATCAGCAGTCCTATCCGCATCGGTGGGCGCCTTTAATATGAGCTAATGAATGACGCGCGATGGACGTGACTAATATTAAAATTATGATTCTGGCTGTGAATTAATGTAGTCGGTCAGAGTGCGCAGGCTTGTGAATACGGTTTTGTTTTTCTCGTCGTCGGCTTTTAGTTGAATGCCGTAATTTTGAGAAATGGCCAGTGCGATTTCAAGTGCATCGATCGAGTCTAGGCCTAAGCTATCCGCTTCTCCCATGCCAAAAAGTAAGGCTTCTGGTTTGATATCGGCTGCTTCAATATCTTCTAAATCCAACGCTTCAACGAGGATGAGTGCGAGCTTTAGTTCTGCTTCTGTTTGAGTCGACATGGTGTTATTCCTGAGGTCACCTAAGGCAATATTATTGTGTTGCTGTGGTTTTGCAGTGGCTTTACTCTGGCTTTATACCAGTGTATTCGCTGAAAACACCCATGACGGCATGGCGTTTCGCGTCCAATAGGCCGACTTCGTTGAGGGCTGCGACGATTGTTGCAGGGGGTACACATTGTTCAATGGTGTCCCAGTAATAACGCATAAGCTCTTGCGCATCGGCGCTGCGGCGAAATAGGCGCGTGGCCAAGGGAACAAAGCCTTTCATATAGACTTTGAGTAGCCATGTGGCAATAGAGCTGCTGGGCTTGCTGATTTCAAGTAATAAAATCTTGCCGCCCGGCTTTAATATGCGTTGGTATTCTTCAAATGCTTTTGTTAAATCAGCAACATGCCGTAGGGCGAAGCCCATGGTGAGCATATCGAAGGTATTGTCTGGGAAGGGTAATGCTTCGCCTAGGCCTTGAGTTGCATGAGTCACGCCAAGCTTTTTGGCTTCGTTAAGCATGCCTTTACTGGGATCCAAAGCGGTAACAAAGCCTTTTTCGCCGACGATCTTTTGGGCTAACCACGATACGACACCGGTCCCTGCACCAACATCAAGAACGCTCATACCTTCTTTTAGGCCGTTGCGCAGCAAGGCCTGACGGCGGTACATATTGCCAGAGCCAAAGCTCATGACATTGCAGATCCAGTCATAGTGTTCTGCCGATGAATCAAACATCTGATCAACTTTAACGCGTCGATCTTCTTCTGAATCGTAATATTCGGAAAGGACTGGGTGTGGAGCAACGTTGTTCTTATTTTCTGTGGTCATATAGCCGCTATGATTAACATTCGCCGAAAAACCGCGTACTTTACGGTAGCTTTATGTGATTGGCAAGCTAGTCTCGGAACCGCATAATTGAAGTATGAAAAACAACAACCTTAGGATACAATCCGCCACCGTAAATAAAATCTAGGCTCAAGCCCTAAAATACGAAAAAAATGGCTTAAATGGGGGCCTTTAGCTTTCCGATGGATATATCCTGTACTGCAATTCCAATCAAGCCTAGCGCTGCTTTACGCAGTGATTATACCGATGAGTCGGTGGCTCAATGCTTGGCTTCTGAACATACCCTGGCTGTATTCACCTTTACGGGTGAGATTGGTCAAGCCGACGACCCTCGTTTAGCCCACACCGGCCTGGAGCAAATCTCTGGCGATTCTCCCTTAACTGAAGTTTGGCGCAGTGCGGAACCCGTTGTTCACGGTCGCGATGATGCGATTAGCTGGTCAGACAATGGAGAGTTTTTGTTTTGCTCCATTCATCTTGATGAGCATGAGGCTGCTGATCTTGAGTCCGCTAGCGAGAATGCCTATCAGTCTTTGTTGAATTTTATTGAGCTGCGGGAATTCCCGTTTATCGTGCGGGCTTGGAATTATTTTGCGGCGATCAATAAAGGCCTTGGTGACGCTGAGCGTTATAAAGAATTTTGCTTGGGACGTCACAACGCGTTTCAGGACTTATTAGAAAAAAAACCGGCTTTGCTGTACCCAGCTGCTTGTGCCATTGGGCACCAGCAACGTGATGGTATTGTGTATATTCTTGCCGCCAAGCAAAGTGGCGCTCATTTTGAAAACCCCGAACAGCTAAGTGCCTATCATTACCCTAGAGAATATGGGCCTATTAGCCCTTCTTTTGCGAGGGCGACAATTGTCGATAGCCCTGTGGGCGCATGTTTATATATTTCCGGTACTGCCAGTGTAAAAGGCCACGAGACGATTTCTCCAGGCGATTGCGCGGGGCAGTTGACGGTCACGCTGAATAATATTGATCGTTTGTTAGCGCACGTGGCTGAAGGTGCAAGCTTGGCGGTGACACCTAAGCTTGCGTCTGTGAAAGTCTATGTGCGTAACCCGAAAGATTTGCGGGAGTTAATGCCCGTCATTGATCAGCATTTCATCGGCGCCCAGATCCTGTATGTTCAGGGGGATATTTGCCGAAGTGATTTAGAGGTGGAGATAGATGGGTTGTGCTATCTATAAGGGGCAATCTATAACTGGCAGTGGCTTTATAGGGCCGCTAGCGGGAAACGAATAATCGCATGTTAAACAAACTTTTTTATGGCTGGCGAGTTGTTGGCACCGGATTGGCTTTTGCCTTATTCGGGCTTGGCGGGCCTATCATCGCATTCAGTTTAACGATTGCGTTAATATTTGTGCCGATATCGAAAACCAACAAGTGCTACATTGCGCGAAAAGCCATCACATCTTCTTTTAAGTTGTACCTTGGTTTTATGAGGGGGATTGGATTGATCTCGTTTGAGGTCAAGGGTTGGGAGAATATCCCGGTGGGCGGGCAACTTGTGGTTGCTAACCATCCCTCTTTGTTAGATGTAGTGTTGGTTGTGTCGGTGTTGCGAGGCGCGTGTTGTATTGTAAAGGAGGGGCTGTTTAAAAACCCTTTTACGCGGGCACCCATTACGGCAGCGAGATTTATTTGTAACGGTGCGCCGGGCTTGCTTGAGGAATCCGTATCGTCGTTGTCTGAAGGTTCGCCGCTTATCGTGTTCCCCGAGGGGACTCGTAGTCAGCCTGGTAAGCTTTTCAACTTTCAGCGCGGTGCCGCCAATATCGCTTTGGCGGCGGGCTGTGATATAGTCCCCGTCGTTATTGAGTGCAACCCTTCGATCTTGATGAAGCATCAGAAGTGGTACGATGTGTCGTCACGACGACCACATTTTTCGATCCATTTTCAGCCGGTTATTGAAGTGGCCCCTTACCTAAAAGTTGATGAGCCTCAGTGCAAAGTTGCAAGGCAGTTAACGAGAGACTTGGTGACCTATTTCTCAGAGAAAACTTCCCGTGTTCTCACGCTGGAGCCTAGGCGAAACTGAAAGTGGTTCTTAGTGATTCGGGTCGTTATGGCGAATGTTGCCATGCAAGGCCAGAATAAAGGGCTGCGATAAAAAGGTTTGCTATATTTGCTATAGCTATAAAAGCATCGTAACAAAATTTACTATTAAAAATAGACGGCTGGGCTTTCATAAAAGGTAGTCCGAAGTAAGCGTCAGAAAGACAAATAAGAGCCCTAAAGTACATGCAATCTAAAGAATCCATTTATAAGCATCTTCAAGAAATTCTATCTGATTTATTTGAAATAGAGACGGGCGATATTAAACCAGAATCCCGGCTTTATGATGATCTCGATATTGATAGCATTGATGCCATTGACATGATCGTTAAGCTCAAAACGTTTACCAATAAGAAAAGACTAGAACCCTCAGAATTTAAAGATGTGCGAACGGTGCAAGATGTTGTCGATGCCGTTTACCTTTTATTGCTCAAAGATGACGATAGTGCAGCTAGTGCTGAATAAGCGGGTTAGATAAAAACTCAATTCTGCGGAGCAGATGATCGATATTGCGTTGGCTTTTCAAAGCTACCTACAGTGAATGAAGATGGCAACTCACGAAAAGCATACAATATTACGTTTTGAAAAAAACGACTCGGAGGCGGGGTTTGCCGCCGAGTATGAACTCTATTTCCCGGCGACGTTAATTCATTTTCAGGGACATTTTCCTGACTTCCCTTTATTGCCAGGTATTGCTCAGGTGGACATGGTGATGACGTTTGCGAGGTCGTTAGGGGTGGATGGACGTTTTTTTTCCGTAGAGCGACTTAAATTCGTGAGGCCCATTTTCCCCGAGCGTCGCATTACCCTTACCTTAAGCGTTACGCATTCTAATAGCCGCGTTGATTTCCAATTTTTAGATGATGAAGGTAGCTATTCCCAGGGGCGAATACTTTTGGGTTCGCTCGATGTTTAAACCTTGCATCATTATTCCCGTCTATAACCACCGCTTAAAAATAGCGCATATCGTTAACGTCCTGCTTGAAATGGGTCTGCCCTGTTACTTGCTGGATGATGGTAGCGATGCGCCGAGTCAGCAAGAACTTCAAAAGCTTCAATCGAAACCAGGTGTTACCTTACTGCGCTGGGATCAGAATAGAGGCAAGGGCGCTGTGGTTTGCGACGGCATTGTTCAAGCTGAAAAAGACGGCTACACCCATGCTTTACAGGTGGACGCGGATGGCCAGCATGATTTGTCGGATATAGCCGCGATGTTAGCGAAGTCCGAAGCGCACCAAAATTCGGTGGTGTCGGCTTGGAGAGATTATGCCGATATGCCCAAAGGGCGGCGCAATGGTCGCCGGGTGACGGATGTTTGGGTGTGGATCAACACTTTGTCGCTAAGTATTAAAGATTCCATGTGCGGCTTTAGGGTTTACCCCTTGAAGCAAACGTGTGCATTACTGGCAACGAGTAATATTGGGCGGCGTATGGATTTTGATACGGATATTTTGGTCCGATTATATTGGCGCGGGGCGGATGTTGAGCATGTTAAGAGTCGCACCTTGTACAGCGATGAGATCCCGTCTCATTTTGACCTGTGGCGAGACAATGTTCGGATTTCCATTATGCACACACGATTGTTTTTTGGCATGTTGATAAGATTCCCTCAGCTTCTTTTTAGACGCAAGTCGGGACGGAGAAATAGCTATGTATAGCGTAAAGACGGAAATTGAAGTTCCTTTTCACGATGTTGATCCGATGAATAAGGTGTGGCACGGTCATTACCTTAAGTATTTTGAATTGGCCCGTTGTGATTTGTTGGAATTGTTTAATTATGGTTACAAGGAGATGCACGCATCTGGTTTTGCCTGGCCCATTGTCGACATACGAATCAAGTACATTCGCCCGCTTCTCTTCGAGCAAAAAATTGTCGTACATGCTGAGTTGGTTGAATGGGAGTACCGCATAAAAATAGCGTATGAGGTGCGAGACTTAGAGACAAATGAAAAGTTGAGTAAAGGCTATACCACCCAGATGGCCATCGATATTGAAAGCGAGGAGACCTGCTTTGAATCCCCAGCAATTTTGCGGGAAAAACTGGGGCTGGAGCCTTTGGAAGAAGACCTAAAAAAGTCGGAACCCAAAAAGACAGAGTCTCAAGAGGGAAAAACGAAAGGCGCTACTGAGTGAACGTAGCTTCCGTATTGTCGTGTACCTTCGTTATCGTCATGTCGCTATCAGCTTCAGTATTCGCCTCCGCGAGCGCAGATGTGAATGCGGATGTAAATGAAAAGGCTAATGCAAAGGTTGTTGAAAAGTCTAATGTAGAGCCGAACCAAAATGCGCTTACCCTTGAGAAAATCACCGATCAAATAGAGCTAAAACCATTTTTACGAGGGGCTTTTCGGCAAGAGCGGACCTTGAAGGGTTTTAATCGAACCTTGGTGTCCTCTGGTCAGTATTATTTTTGGAAAGATCACGGATTGTATTGGGAAGTTCAAAAGCCATTTTTTCGAGCAACAACCTTTGGTAATGATTTAACCATCAGTTGGTCATCACCCGGCGAGGTCTCATCTTCGACGGCTCCCAAGTTAATTCAAAAACAAATCAGTAAAGTTCTCATCGCGGTGTTAGGCGCTGATATTGAAACCCTTCAGCGCTACTTTGTCGCGACGGCTCACTACAATCCGGTGGCGGATGGGGGTGAAGAGGGGGATAAAAGAGGGGTGACGGATAACGGAGAGGCGGGTGAACGTGATGAGGCATCTGCAAAAAAACTCACCTGGAGTATGCAGCTTGAGCCAAAAGATTTTGCAACGCGTAAGGCGCTCAAACAATTGGATTTGATTGGCGGTACATCGATTCATGAAATAAGAGTGACCTCCTCTAATGGTGGCATTACACATATTCAGTTTTCAGGTCCAAACATGCTTGAACAACCGCTAAAAAAACAATGTGAGCTGTATTATCCTCAAACCACGGAAGAGATGTGTCAGTAACTATTTTGTCTAGCCAAATAATCTCGTTTATTCGTTCTGTGTTTATTTTCCGATATCAGTATTGGTGTTGCGCCTTTCTCCTGGCTCTCCTTTGTTGCGTGGGGGCATTGCTGACCTCGTCTATATTTCGTGACGGCATTAAAATAGAGACAAGTTTACAGGCGTTATTGCCTCAAGATAAAAACCACAAAATTGTTCAGCTAGCGTCGGATAAGCTATTTGCTGCCAGTGGCAATAAAGTTGTTCTGTTAGTTGAAAGTGATGATCGGCGGCTGGTGCTACAAGCGGCTGCGCAAGTCGAAGAAAGGCTTGGCGCTAGCCCGGTTTTTCATTTGATTGACGATACCTTTATTCAGCATCAATCGGATGTGTTGTTGAATACCTTAGGTTCGCAACCCTTTAACTTTTTGAGTGATGATCATCGGCAGCAGCTTTCCCAGGGAGAGGTGTCGGTTCTACTCAACGATGCGCATATGGCGCTCTTCGATTTAGTCGGCGCGGACGGAGTATTACCTCCCGACCAAGATCCCGTTGGTCTTTTTAATGACTGGTTTTCTTCGGCATATTCCCCCCCTGATAATATTTTACGTGAAGATGGATTCTTGTTTGTTTCTGGCTCTTCGGCAAAGCTTGTTGGGGAATTAAGTGATGGGTTGAGTGGCGAGCTAAAAGCCTCTTCTACTTTTAGTATCCTCATCGTGGCCGAATTGGTTGGGGATGCTTTAGGGACAAATGTTCAAGACCACGTCATCCAGCTTATGAGCGGCGTGTATGCAGCCTTGCCTGAAGGCGTGACCTTGTCGCGCTCGGGAATGATTTTTCATGCGGCTGAAACCGCTGCTAAAGCGAAGCAAGATATTATGCTTGTTGCGATTGGCTCGACGATTGGAATTGTTGTTTTATTTCTTTTTGCCTTTATTTCGCCGATGCCTTTACTTGTTAGTTTGACTTCAATCTTTTTCGGTTGCGCTGCCGGGGCGATTATTACGCACTCGCTGTTTGGTGAACTGCATGTTTTCACCCTTGTTTTTGGCGCTAGCTTAATCGGTGTCGCGATTGATTATTCGTTACATTTTTTTGCCAGTCTTTACTATCCCGATACTGGTGATTCTCTATCCGCTGAGGGCTCTCAATCCGCTGAAGGTTCTTTATCTGCTAAAGGCTCTTTATCCGCTGAAGGCTCTCAATCAGTTGAAGACACACAAAACACTAAACGCTCTGCTTACGATACCGTTGCGGGGATTTTTCCTGAAATTTCGGCTGGCTTATTAACTTCGTTAGTGGGTTTTGGTTGTTTATTACAATCGACGCTGCCAGGGTTAGATCAGATCGCATTATTTTCCATGGTGGGCTTGGCCAGTTCTTGGTTGTTTGTCGTGGTGCTGTATCCGCGCATATGCGGCACACCAAACAGCCCAAGCCTTGCTAAGCGGTTTCGGGCCTTGAGTATTATTGCGATGGCGCCGTCTGTTTTTTGGAGGCGGCTGGGGCTTAACCGAGTGAAGGCGATTTACTTTCTTTTGTTTGTTTTTGCCATCGCTATTTTATGGCTGAATATTCAGTGGTCGAATGACATCCGTTCGTTAAATGTCAGTTCACCCGAACTGTTGCAAGAAGAAGCGCGTATTCGGCAAAAGTTACAGCGGCAGGGGGCGAATCAATTCTTCATTGTGGCTGCAGATTCTCCAGAGGCTTTGTTACGTGAAGAAGAAGTGTTTAGCGAGGCCTTAACATTATTAACGAAAACTCCTGCGCTTCAAGCTTATGATGCCGTGTCATCGTATTTGCCATCAGAACAACGCCAGATCGACAATTATCAATTAATTGAAAAAACGTTTTTCTCCGATTCCCGCGTTATGGAAACTTTTATGCAGGGGCTGGGGTTTTCGGCTAAAGCGATGCGCGAATATATGTCGGCATTTGAGAAAGGGAAAAATTCCGTATTGACGCCAGAGCAATGGTTGAAGTCGGCAAGCCCTGAATTGGCAATGTTGTGGTTAGGGGATTTGGATGGTCGCTATGCCTCGATCATCGCCTTGCAGGGCGTTTCTGAAGTGGTGGCGCTGGAAGCACTTGCCAGTCGTTTTGAAAATGTCCTATTTGTGGATAAGGTTGCCGATATATCCTTGAGCTTAAGTTCCCAGCGAGACCAGGCAGGCTATCTTTTGGCGCTAGCTTACTTTGGTATCGCCTGCTTGTTGTTACTTAGGTTTCGTCGAGCGAAAGCCTTGTTGTTGATCGTTGTTCCATTGTTGGCCAGTTTATTAACCGTGGCGGTTTTAAGTCTGTTAAAAATCGAAATTGGTTTGTTTCATCTGTTCGGTTTGTTTTTAGTTTTAGGCTTGGGGATGGACTACGGAATTTTTCTCACAGGACCATCAAGTGAAAAAGAGCGAGTGCTGGTAGCGGTTTTCCTTTCTGCCATTACCAGTTGTTTGTCTTTTGGTTTGCTCAGCCTAAGCAGTATTCCGATGATTAATGCTTTTGGTGGGACGATATTGTTGGGCAGTTTATTTAATCTGCTATTGGTCCCGCTCGTTTCATTGTTGGGGGAGACTCGAAGAGAGGAAGCTAAAGAAGCTGATCCTGGAGATTCGGATTCCAGAACTTTGGATTCTGAAATATCGAAATTAAACAGTGTGACCTCTCAATGAAAAAACTAGGTTTTGCCATTTTTTTTATTGCGGCGCTGTCTTCCTGTCAGCACTTTTCAAATCGAAACATTCCCGTTATTAGTGTTCAAAATGCTCAGGTGGGTTTGGCAGCATTTCAGCAAATCGAAGTGCGCTATGGAAAAGAGTATCGCCGTTTTGACGCGGCTATAGAGTTCAGTGAAGGGAAGATGTCTTTGTTGATCCTGTCTGAACTTAGCCAGCATTTGGCGACTATCAGCATTGATGGCAGCGAAGTGACAATGAAGCGAGAGGGGGTGTTTTCCAGCCCGGTACCTTTGAAGCGCTTAGTGAAGAGCTTGCAGGTTGTTTTTTGGCCAGAATCATCCTTGGAGCAATTCTTTCTGAACTCCGAATGGAGTATAATCGCGCGCGCTCAACGCCGAGAGCTCTATTTTAGAGGGGAATTGGCGAGCTACGTGGATTATTCTTCGACGTGCCCCTGGGTGGGTGAGATCACATATGTTGACGTTGTTGATCAAGTTAAAATAATCATTAAAAGCACTTTGTTAGACATAGAACCATCTTTGACCCATGGCACCGACTGCTCCCTGTAAACATATTGAGGAATTATTGCCTCATCGCGCTCCCATGATGTTGCTCAGCAGCCTATTGGACTGGGGTGATGACTTTATAGAAGTGTCCGTCGACCACAGCACGCCGTCACTCTATACCGATGAAAATGGCAGCGTTCCTGCTTGGGTAGGTATCGAGTATATGGCACAGGCGATTGCTGCTTTCGCGGGTATCGAATCAAAGAAAAACGGCTTGCCAGTCAGCATCGGTTTTTTACTCGGAACGCGTAAATATCAGGTTTTTACCGAGTGTTTCAATGCTGGCGATCAGCTTATTGTGCGGGCCGAGCAGACGTATCATAGCGAAGACAATATTGTGCAGTTTCATTGCCAAATAACATGCGATGGCAAGCTATTAGCGACATCTGATATTAAGGCGATTCAGCCTGAAAATCCTGAAGATATAGTAAAGGTTAAAAATTAATATGAACACGGTATTAGTAACCGGCTCTAGCCGAGGGATCGGTAAAGGCATAGCCAAGCGATTAAGCGCTTCGGGCTATGAGATAGTGATTCATTGCCGAAGTCAGCGTGATGCAGCAGAACAAGTACTGGCAGAAATCGAAGCCGATGGCGGCAAGGGCCGAATCCTCCAATTTGATATTGCCGACCGTGAAGCGACTAAGCTTTGCCTCGAAGCTGATGTTGAGGCCAACGGCGCATATTACGGAGTTGTATGTAACGCTGGCTTGGCAAGTGACGGCGCTTTCCCTGCGCTTTCTGGCGAAGATTGGGACTCCGTTATACGCACAAACCTAAACGGTTTTTACAACGTATTACAGCCCCTAACCATGCCGATGATTCGTCGCCGCAAGCCGGGACGTATTGTGACCTTATCCTCCGTTTCCGGATTAATGGGCAATCGTGGGCAAGTTAATTACAGTGCCGCGAAGGCCGGGATAATCGGCGCAACGAAAGCCTTGGCAATTGAATTGGCCAAACGCAAAATTACGGTCAACTGTGTAGCACCCGGTATGATCGAAACCGACATGCTAGAAGATGTTCGGATGGACGAGGCGCTGAAAATGGTGCCGATGAACCGCATCGGTACGGTTGAAGAAGTCGCATCCTTAGTGAATTTTCTTATGTCTGAAGAGGCCAGTTATATAACTCGCCAAGTTATCTCTGTAAACGGTGGAATGTTTTGATGGAAAATCGAGTTGTAGTGACGGGAATGGGGATTATTTCCTCGCTGGGCAGCACTTGGGACCAATTTAGCGCAAATTTACGAGCGGGCAAAAGCGGCATCAGCCACATGCCTGCCTGGGATAGATTCCCAGAGCTAAACACCCGCTTGGCTGGCGTGATTAACGATTTTGAAGTGCCCTCGCATTACATTCGCAAAAAGACGCGGTCGATGGGCCGTGTTTCATTAATGGCGACCAGGGCGAGTGAAATGGCCTTAGAAGATGCAGGTTTGCTCGGCAGTCCTATATTGGGCGAAGGGCAGGTCGGTGTTGCCTACGGTTCGTGCTCAGGCAGTACCGATGCTGTACTGGATTTTGGCAGCATGTTGCTGAATAACGATATGGGAAACATTACCGCAACCACCTACATTCGAATGATGGGGCATACCGCTCCCGTTAATATCGGCGTTTTCTTCGGTATTAAAGGCCGTGTCTACACAACCTCTAGCGCCTGTACTTCTGGTAGCCAAGGCATTGGTTATGCCTACGAAGCCATTCGCTTTGGTAAGCAAAAGGTAATGGTAGCGGGCGGCGCTGAAGAGCTATGCCCGACTCAAGCGGCGGTGTTCGACACCTTATACGCGACCAGCACATTAAACGACACGCCAAGCGAAACGCCGAAGCCATTCGATGGTAGCCGAGATGGCCTAGTGATCGGTGAAGGTGCGGGAACACTTATTCTTGAAGAGCTGGAGCATGCCCTAGAACGCGGTGCGCCCATCTATGCCGAACTAGTCGGCTATGGCGCTAATTCCGACGGCGGACATATTACTCAGCCGAACAAAGTGACCATGCAAATAGCAATGGAATTAGCGCTAGAAGACGCAAAGCTAGACACATCCGCTATTGGTTATATTTCTGCTCACGGAACCGCAACGGACCGGGGCGATGTTGCAGAAACGAGTGCAACTGAAAACTTGTTTGGCAGCAACGTTCCGATTAGTACTTTGAAAGGTAACCTTGGCCATACCTTGGGAGCGTGCGGCGCTATCGAAGCGTGGGCCAGTATTAATATGATGCGCGAAGGTTGGTTTGCGCCGACCTTGAACCTTTCTGAGCCAGACGAGAAGTGTGGAAATCTGGATTACATTATGGGTGAAGGGCGCAATTTTGAGTGCGATCACTTTATGACGAATAACTTTGCTTTTGGTGGGATTAATACTTCGCTTATTTTTAAAAAATGGGCTCAATCTTAACTCGATAGAACTTGATGGGGCAGGCTCGAATGGTTCAATCGTGTCTGACCCCATTGCAATTAAAGCACTTTCGTAAGTGCTAACTAACCTGTAAACCCCAGCTATACGTCTTAGAATACCGTCCCCCCAAAACTCAAATGAAAGTGTGCAATTAAACGGAACTTTTTCCGTTTAATGCTGGCGCGTAAATGGAAAATAGTGCAGAATTCGCGCATTCAGATGTTAGGAGTTGTTTTTGCAGAATGGACTCGTCCCTTCCTGTGTACTTCCTTAATATGATTTACGATATGCCCAAAATTGAGCATTGATAAGTTGCGCCTATTTGACAGAAAATTAGCGCAAAACGTGGTTGTAGATTAAGTGCTAATTATAAAAATATTGTGCTCTCGCAAGGATTCTTGTGTTTGCTTGAATTCCTATTGAAATAAATGGGGGCTTTGTGTGGTTTGTGCGTAAGGTCCGTGTGTTTTTCGTGAACGAAGCCGAAAAGTAGTTTAAAAGTTGATCGTTTAGACGTTTTGTTAGTGGAGTTTCTGAGCAGGTCCGTGAGCGCATTCCCACATGAGCGTTCTGGTGTGGAGAGGCTTTTGGCTTCTTGTAAAAATTTTATTTTAAATAAAAAAGTTGCTGTTGCACGTTGGCTAAATACGCGTGCGTCAACATGAAAATGTTAATTTTATCTAAGGAGTCATTGTGAAAAGTTTATTTTTTTTGATATTTACGTTTGTCGCGAGTAATGCTGTTGCGGCTATCGCCATTAAAGATTTTAGAGCATCGGCAATTGATGTCATAAGAATACATACTTCTACAGTGCAAGCCGATTTCAAGAATGTAGTGACAATAAAAACATCAGCAATGGCACATGAAGGCTGGTGTACCAAAGGCGGGTATATAAGGCTAGAAGGGAACGAAGCTACCTACTCTGCTATTTTAGCAAGTTACATGGCTGGTAAGGATGTTTCTGTGCAAATCGATACTAGTATGGGCCTTACCGGAGGCGGCTATTGCGGAATACTATATTTTGACATTAAAACGTAAATCGTAAATATATAGTCGGAATTTAAAAATGAAATACGTAGTATTAATTCTAGCGCTAGCGATATCAAATTTCGCTTCAGCATTGACGGTCACGGGAAAGGTTAGTGCTTTCCGAACCTTTCCAAAGGCCCAGTCTGTAGCAGCTGCTCGCAATCATGTGGTTTTCAGTCTTGATACAGCGCTTTCGTCGGGTTGTACGTTACTTTATGTCGCGCCAGAAGATAAAACTTCAATAGCAGTGTTGTTGGCGGCAAAGTTTTCGAATACAGATGTAACGGTAACCTATAACACTGAATCATCTCCTTGGCATGGCCCTACATGCAATGCGTTAGAGGTTTCGGTGAATTGAGGTTGTTGGAAAGCGCTAAATGAAGTGAGCGTTAACGTTTGGCCTTTTGGTCAGGGTTAAGGGGGTTTTGTTGTTTGTGGGAAACGATAAAGCTTTCAGTTTTTCGAGATTAAAATAAATAAGAGTGACAGGTTTGCCCCCTTCTCTGTGGGCGGGGATTTCCTGGGAATATTAATTACATCAATTTTTTATAATGATCGGGTCTTAAAAGGGCTTGGGGGTAACATGGCTAGTCGGTTTATAAGTATTTTCATATTGCTTGTTTGGGGAAGTGCAAATTCAGTACTCGCCTCTGAATATTCAGGAGCAAATACGATTGTTGGAGAGGGCTATGATGTTCTGGTCCCTCTTCCAGCGAATTCAAGTGGGATATCCTACAATAACCTGGCTAGCTTTAAGGTTGATGGTAAAGCTCTTCGGATTGTTAACCTGAAGGAAAACAACCCAAATGGAACGGTTGCAGACCTTATCGTTATACATTCTAATCAAATAGTGCTTGCTCAGGAAATAGAACTGTTGGGGAAACCGGCGGACATTCTCATTATTGGAAATACGTCTTCCGGCGTAATTAACTGTAATGACTGTAGCTTCAAAAATTTTGGTCGAGTGACTATTGCGACTGCCTCCTATTCTGGATTTTCTGTTGGTATGAGTTCTGTCGGCGAGTTGTCTGCGTCTACAGGCTCGATCGTTGTCAGTAACCTCTCTGCACCGGGTGTGAATTCCGTAGAGCTTGTTGCGGGGACTGTATCACTCGCCGGAGAGATAACGACGCAACGTTTAGCAAATGCTCATCCTGACGGTGGCTATGAGATCAGTGAGTCCGGGAGCCTTGTTTTAGGTTCTGGCGGTGTGAACTTATATATTGGTGATGGCTTAGTCTATGACTACGACGAAATACAAGTTTTGCAGCTCCCCACTGGTGAGCTAGCGGCTGTAACGTTGAATGGTTCAATTCGTTCTGCTTCGGTGAATATCACATCGTTAGCGCCCCTTAATGTGAAATCCAATATTGATACTTCTTCAGATCTATTAGCAACCAGCTTTTACCGTGATCATTTCAATGTTCCGTCAGAGTCAATTATTATCAAGTCGCTTGGGGACGAGGGGCTCTTATCAATATCTGGCAATATAACAAGCCACAAAATATTACTTCGTAGTTATGAGGATACTATCCTCAGCGGTGTGCTAGATGCTGATGCCATTGTTATCGTTTCAAATAATCGATTGGAGAATACAGGCGAAATTCTGGGTGGGTTTGTTGAAGTTGCTTCGAACAAATTTTTTAATAGTGGGCGCATCAAGGGTGATTCTGTTGAAGTTATCGCAGAAAAAAGAATCCATAATGGCTATGGCGGCGAAATTTTTGCAGACGATATTGTTATTGTTTCTCAGTTAGGCACGGTTATAAATGGATCGAAGTTACCATTTATTCTCAATGGCGATAAGTGGGAGGAAGGCGAAGAGCTGATCGGTCGAGGTTATATAAATGGGGACGCAGGTTATTATCAACGTGTCGATGAGTCGCAGGGCGTACGAGCTGATAGCTTAAGGGGGTTGATTATTGGTAAGCGTGTAGCGGTTAAGGGAATAAATGTAAAAAATATTAACCCATATTACGAATTTAGGACCAGCGTTGAAGATTGGTCTGCAGGAATTCCTATCGACACAATAAAGGCAAGCCAGGTTTCAATACGCGCGAGTGAAAGGTTACTCTTAGAGGCTGCTTCTGTCTTTGAAAATGCTTCTGGTATTATTGGAATGATGGAGCGAGGCGGAGTTTTTCAGGTGTTGGCTCGTGATATCTACAATCTACGGTATCGTGTTCAAGTGGCACTGGATACTTATTTGAACCAAAATACTGGAAGTGTGACGGTTTTGTATGAGGAGGGGGTAAGCTCTGAGTTAGTTATATATTCCCCTCCGGGGACGATGTATTCAATGGGCGATTTTAATGCAAAAGGAAAATCGTTTTTCAATAGGTTGTCATTTTTTGAAGTATATGGTGATGCGTATTTGGATGTCAGTTATACGAAAACATCGGGCATAAAAATTCAAGATGCAACTTTTCATTCTTATGTAGAAATTTTCTATACCTGTAGATATTATTGCGGTGATGATGGTAGTTATTTCATTGATACGTACGAAAGAACTTATACCTTCAAAGAGGAAACTGACACACTATTTTTTGTGCATGGAAATACTGTTGCAAAGAAATTGGTTGTGAGAAATGAGGAGAGTTTGACTGGGTTTGAGCGACCTGTTATTAATTTTGTCGATGAAATGTTCGATGATGAATATGGGGAGAGCCAGAGCGATTTTATTGTTCGTCATGATGTACTTTTTCGACCTGATGAAGATAGTCTTAATCGCCCTGACTGGGGTCAGAGAGTGGCGGGGAGCGTTGATGTCGTAGGGAATCTAACTCAAATCCCTTTTGATAAAGGAGTGGTCGATCATTCGGGAGATGACATTAAGTATTATCGGTATGATGTTTTTGGAACGATTGTTCAGGGCGAATACATCGACCACAGTGATGATTTCATTAAAGTCGAATACGGTCGAAAAATTATTGATGAGAGTCACCCTGATAACGTTGTAGTTAGCTATGAAGATTGTACCGCTACGGCAGGTATGTCCTGGAAAGTTCGGAAAAGCCCAGCATTATATGCGGCGCATATCCGTGCGAATGTCTATGATTGGGATTATCGCATTGCTCGTGAATCTTTGGGTTTGTTAGTTTCTGTTTTGGAAGTTGGTTTTTGTACCCGCGGCTCTAGCTGTTCAACTCCTATCCTTACTAATAGAAATGTTGCTAGAGAAGATTCTTGGGCTATTGCTGCTATTTATGATCCGAATTCTTCAGATGCATATACATACTATTGGCCAAATTATGAAGAATTAAACTCTGATGATCTGTGGGATTTTGACAACGAATGGAGGAATACTCCAAAAACTGTGTTTGATTACCTAGATGCAACAGTAAGATGCACAAATAAAATAACGAAATCATACAATTTCTGGGACTCCGTTGTGAAATATATTAATGAGTTAAAGGAAAGCTTAGATGCGATGTTGGATAGTATGATTGATTGGTGGGAGGAGTAAATTATGCGAAGTAATCTAAAGGTTAAGAATATTCTTGTTTCAGCATTTATTGCTGTAACGGCTTTTGTTTCAACAGTTGCTAGTGCGGATTCGGTGTTTTGGAATGCTGAGCTAGCAATTTCATCTAATCCCGATTTCGTGCAAACCGATCAGTCTGATTTTCTATATGTGAAGGCTGAATACCTAAGTTCAGGCTCTATTTCGAACGCTGTCACGATTGAAGATTTTTTCGGCATGATTGAAAGCCAAAATAAATCGGCTTTACCTGAACCCTCGTTAGTCCCGATAGGCGTTGGCGATCTACTTATTTTTATTCCCTATCAGAGCGTTGATAAAAGGGTGGGTGACGCCTTTGTTCAGCTACGATACGTGCGAGATCAGATACACAGTATTTTAGGTCGTCATTTCATTAATTCGGCTGTTATCGATAATGAAACCGTGCAGGTGAATGACCTATATAACAATGCGCTAACGTATAGTTTCATGGAATCAGTTGAGTTTGGACGCCCACTCACAGAAGAACAAAAAAATTCAATTAGCGTTGATATGGTTTGGCCTGAATATCGAAATATTCTTGGGCAGCAGGTACTCGTACCTGTAGTTTATTTGTCTCCTGCGACAGTTGAAAATCGTGCAGTTAATGGTCATTTGGTGGAGTTCGAAGGCGATGCGAGCTTTGAAAAAATAGAAATTATTTTAGGTGAAATATCCGTTAAGCGGGATGCATTCTTGATCGTTAGAGAAGATTTGGTTGTTAATGAAGGGGCCGTAGTCTCTGGAGATGGTGAACTCAACCTGATTGTTGGTGGCACTTTAAGGAATTATTCTGGTGAAATTACGGCGATCGACAATGTCAATATTATTGCAAATTCTTTGGTTCATAAAACCGTTGTGCATGTATATGATGACTATTTTGGTTGGGGTAAGCGTGCTGGGGAAATAGCTGATATCAACAGCCAAACTGGCGATGTGACGATTGACACTTTCCAAAATATTAGCGTTTATGGCGGTGAAATTAATTCTCCGGGTTCAATTACCTTGAGTGCTGGCGGGCGAATTCGTTTGTCTAATATCAGGCTGGTCTCGCACACTCGGTTTGGAGATGATGACGAATGGACATCACACAGTGAGTCTTCGATTGACTTGTTGCAGACAAGATTAACTGCAGAAGAAAACATACAGCTTCTAGCTCAATTTATTGAAATTAATGCGGCTGAATTGGTGAGCAGTCAAGGACATATTGAATTGCTTGCGGACTACGGTATTTATATCACCAATAGTTATAGTGAATACTCTCAAGAGCGAAGGGATGCGACCGGCGATAATCAAAAATATATCAATGAATATAAAACAAGCGCGGTGCGTGCTTTCTTGGATGCTGGTATTGGTATTACCTTAACCACTGGGCAGGGCGATGTAATTCTTCGAGCGGTTAACTTCACTTCAGAAGACGGGGTGGATATTTCTGCAAAAAATGGTACTGCAAGATTTTTGATGGCGAGAGAGCAAGATCATTATTTCAAAAATTCAGTTGAAGAAAATAAAGTACGAATTAAAGTAACAGAGTCTGGTCACGAAAGGGTGACGCCAGTATACAGCAGTATAGTTGGTGGTGTTTCTGTCGATGCTTTATATGGCGTGGAAATCGAGTATGAGACAAAGTCTAGTCTGCGCAGAAAGCTAGAAGCTCAGTCGAGTAACGTTGACTTGTACGATGTGAAGGCCGACCTTGAAGAGCTTGGCGCGTTGGCATGGATGACGGAAATTCCATTGGATTCTGTAGCGTGGGCAGAAGCAGATTTAGTCTATCGCGACTGGCGAGACGTTGACCGGGATCTTACTGAAGAAGCCACTACTGTATTAGCAATTATCGTGGCGATAGTTACCAATGGAGCGGGTGCTGGTTGGGTCGGCGCAGCGGAAGGCACAGCCACCGCCTACATCGCAAATGCAGCAGTTACAACGCTAATAACTCAGGCCGTGACAATTCAAACGAATGCCCTATTGGATGGTCATGTTCTGAACGCGTCTCAATTGTTTGATGAAATGTCTCAAAGCGAGTACACGAAGCAATTATTGATTTCAATGATTACAGCTGGAGTTATGTCGAATTTCCCCGCGGGTAATTCGCACTTCTTTAGCATTGGGGCAGGCGGAGAAATAAGCCTAATTGATCAGGCTCAACAAAGGGTAATGCGTTCAGTACTACGGACGGGTATTGGTATTGTTGTTAACGGCGGTGACCTTGGTGACATAGATGGTGAAACAATACGGTACGCAATTCAGGAAAGCGCAATTGCTATGCTGGGACAGCATATGGCGACAACTATCGGCAATGCCTTTGATGTGACAGACCCTACGTCGATGGATACGGCATTTAAGTACATCGCTCATGCCGGTTCGGGTTGTATATATGGCGCATTGTCTGCTGATTTAAATGAAAGTGTAGATATATCAGAAGGTTGTGGCGCAGGAGCCGGCGGCGCTTTACTGGGCGAGTTTGTTAACGAGCAGTACAGAAAAGAGCTTGATGATGATCTCGCTACGTGGGTGGAATCCCGACTTGGTGAGCCTGGTGATTACACTTATGCTGAGTTCGATCAGGATATTCGTGGATTCTTAAATCGCGGCCTTGACCTTGTCCGGTTTACCACCGCAATTGCTGCTTTTGCTGCTGGCATAAATGGGGATATTGCTCTTGGGGCGGCTGATATTGCGGCGCGATACAATTCAAACCGCAACATAAACCAGATAACCAGTCGATCCAGCTTTAATTTCGTTTCTCGAATGAATCAGATTCGGGCCAATCCCGCGACGATCCTTTTTAGTGATGCTCTCAGCACTTCTTTTAATCAAATTATTCGAATTTTAGGTGGTGAAACACTAGACGTACTTAGTGATGACTTTTTTAGGACTGAGCTAGATAAATATCCTACATTAAGTACTGCGATTTCTGCTGCGGCTTCTGCTGGTTTTCAAAATGCGGAAGAGAATGTTGAAGCGTATGTTGCGGTTGTTTTGTTAGGAGTCGTATCGACTTATGGCGAGTGGATTGATGGTGCGGAAAATATTGGTACTGGAGTTACGCCTGAGCCGTTGACGGCGTTGGAGGCTCAATATCTTGCGTATGATTTGAAGAGTGCGGTCGAGGAATTAAAGGGGTATGAAGTAGACCGGTTATATTTTTCAGACAAAAATAATCAGTCTATGGTGAATGAGTTAGAGGGCTTGATTAGTGAACAGTTAGGTGTGGTTGCTAAAACTCTTGCCCGTTACCCCAGTCTACGAGTAATGGTAGATCTTGTGGATAGTAGTCCTCCAGGCTTTCCTATAAACGATGAGCCTCTGTCGACGGACACAATTCTTCCAATACCTGATATTGAATCTATTACGACACTGATTCGGGCAATGCTTGATGAGCCGATTGATTCAACCTTACCAGGAAGTCCTATTCCTGAGCAAAGCGTGCCTTGGCGTACGGAGTTTCCTATTGTTGAACAGAATCCTCTTGATTCGATTTTGTTTAACCTAAGTGGTTTTGAGGCAACTGATGGGGTTTCTGTGAGTGGGGATCGCCCTATTGACCGAGGACGCTCCTATGAAGGAGCAGTCAATGATAAGTTATATGGCGGTACTGTAGATGACCGAAATTTTGTAGTAGTTAACGAAGAAGGAGAGCTTGAGGATCGCATTGCAGATAACGTGATTGAAGAAGGGGGTAGCCGTATTGCGATAGAATCGAAGTATGTCGATAGCTGGGGTAATTCGATTAGCAATCCGGGTAGTGTAAGCGGAGATCGGCCTTGGTCAATTAACGCTCAGCAAGAACTGGTCGATCAGGCTAAGGCGTATAGTAACGGTTTTGATGAGGTTCGTTATCATACGAATAGTGAGGAGTTTGCTAAACTTTATTCTGGAGTGTTTGAAGACGAGGGAATTACTAATGTTGAGTTTATTATTACTCCTGCAGAAAAGTACTAACAATGTTTATAGCTAAAATAATAGGCTAATTAGGTTATACGTATGGCACGAAAAATACCCGGAACCATTGACTCTGAGTTACGAGAATATTGTTATATTCAAGTATTAAACAATAGCGTGACTGGGTTGTTTTTTTCAATATTAAAAAAAGTTCACCCTCCTATTCCTAAAAAAGGGGGGGCCATTGAAGAGAAATGTGTTGTTTTGCTTCCAAATAAAGATAAATATTTTTGTATATCTTACAAGGGCGGTGATGTTGCATGGAAAGAACAAATTGAAACGGGGGCTAGCCTTATGAATCTTAAAGTGGCGAGGATAATTGGTGGTAGCTTTGTTGTTTGTGAGGAGGAAGCATACTCTTTGGATTGCTGCGTGTTTAATTTCTACTGAAGGTGTCTATAATAACAAACAAGACATATATGGACGATCCCGTTTCGTCAAGTAAAGTAATCCAAAAACCTCAAAACAGGGAGGTTTATTAATTTACTTCAATGTCACTCTAGTCTTTTGATCAACCATCTTTTTGATTTTAAGAAGGCGGTAACGAAGACATATATCCGGCGTCAACAAGGGAGGTGGGTGGCCACCTCCGCGCCCAAATGAGATCCGCACCTAGCCGCCTAAAACTAAATAAACAAGACAGGCATGTTTAAAAAATAAAAATCGCAAGGCCGCGAAAATTCGGATGTGACACATCTGTTTTTAGCGGCTTTCTTGGCTGGGTTTTATTTTCGTTGTTTTGGCGTTTAGTTCTTTTAGGCGATCTTCAGTAGGAATAATTTAGGCGTGGTAGAAAGATAAACAAGACAGGCATGTTTAAAAAAGAAAAATAGCAAGGCCGCAATAATAAACAAGACAGGCATCGTAAAGAAAATAAAATCAAAAAAATCTAAATTCCGGATGTGTTACATCTGGTTTTTAGAGGCTTTCTCGCCTTGGTTTTGTTTTCATCATTTTGTCGGCTGGTTCTTTTAAAACATGTGCATTACGAATGATTTAGGCGTGGTAGTACCTTGGCCGTTGCGCCAATGGTAATTTAAGGTGGATTACTTAATCGGTGGAGCTAATGCAGTAGCGCTGTGCAGCTAGCAAGCCCAGGTGTCCGTTTAAACTCCATTATCTGCGCCGCACGCTTGACCGTATCTTTCCCTCCGACAAGGCCTTTAAATCGGCTTTCGAATTGTGTGACTAAATTGATCCATGTTTCAGGGTCTATATCCAGCCTGTCTATAATCGGCGGAAGTTCGTTACAAATACTTCCGCGTTTCCCTTCTCGTATTATCCGTCCGCTCCAATCGACCAATTTAATATAATCTTCGAGCTGAAAGGGGAGGCCAGCAGGCATGGGTTCTCTTGGGTTGCCAACAAAAGGCATTAAGGTATCGGGTTGTTCTGGAGTATCTTTTTCTTTCAGTGTTTCGCAGCGTAGCTTAATGGACGTGTGTTCCGACGTTTCGGGTGTCTCGGCCATTTTTGCTCTAACGGGGTTTAGGTCAACGTAGGCAAGGCAGGCCATTAATGCTTTTTCATCTAATAGAGCTTGAGATTTAAAACGACTTTCCCAGAACGAGCCGGTGCACTTATCTTCTGCGTTGGCTTGTCTGGCGATGGGTTCGTTTAGTGCGCGCATAAACCAGCTAATACTGCACAGTCGTTCTCGCCATAGGTCTAGTCTAATTTTTACGGCAGTGAGCTCTGCTTCTGTTAATGCTTCGTCTTTCAAATACTTTTGGGTTAGTACAGTCCCTTTGTAAATTTGATGCCAGCGCTGGCAAACTTCTTTGTCATTCCAATTTAAACTTTTCACTTTATTGATGTGTAAAACGAGGTGTTGGTGGTTGTGCATTATCGCGAACGCTGCCACGTCGACGGCAAAGTGTTTGGCTAGGAAGTGAATACGATCTTCAATCCATTGTCGTC
>JAWSUZ010000090.1:0-15074 GCA_033852165.1 Agarilytica sp.
TCCGGGGGAGAATTTTTCGGATGGATTTGAGCAGCCGGGGGTGGTTTTGGATTTGGTTGTTTTGAAGAAGCAGAAGTTGCCGTTGATTGTTATTCATGAGCAGTTGGAGGCGTTGAGGGGGTTGGAGGGGGAGTTGGATTCGGCTTTAGAGCGCGAGCAAAGTGAGAGATCCGAAAAAGAAGCATCACAGTTACGCGAAAAATTAAAATCGGAAGAAAATGAACGCTTACTCAAAAAATTACGCGATGCAGGGCTAGAGCCTTAATAGCGGTGGGAGTATTTGAGTAAGGGCTGGCTAACCAGTAGTCGCTCGCTCCTCGTGTTTAAAGCGTCCAAGAAAAAGACAAAAATAAAAACCCAAAAATTAAAGAGTTCATCTAAATGATTAGATAGGCTCAGTTTGTTTTAGTGTTATGGAAATAGGATTAGTGAAAATGAAAAAAATAGTATTTATTGCGGCATGTTTGTTTTCGTCACTTGTATTGGCAAGGGGAGAAGCAACGAGCTTCGATGTTAATCATGTTCGTATCGATAAGTCTGGAACTGGATATGTCGAGTTTGTTAGTCCGCTCGTTGCACAGGGCGGAACCTTGCCTACATGCGGATCGTTGTATCCAAAAGCCCTTGCGTTTGATACGAACACTGCTGGCGGGAAAGCTATTTTTGCTTTAGCTTTAGCGGCTAAAGCGAGCGGCGATAAAATATTTGCAAGAGGGACAAACGATTGCACTATTTATCCAGACACAATGGAAGACTGGGCCTACGGTTGGTAAATAACGAGGCAGAAATGGGCTAATCGAACGCTTCGCCATTTTTGTCGACCTGCGGTGGAAAAGGGCTTATTAAAAAGGCGCGGAAGCAATTCAGCGCCTTTTTTATGTAATATTTTTATCGACTCACCTGGTGAGCACCCGTTATCTGTTCAACATGCATTCCAAGAAGGAAAAGCAAGCAAGTTACTTGTTATAGGGTATCTGCAAAAGTTAGAAGAAAATGATATTCAACGATAACAACGCAGAAATTAAAAAGCCGCGAATTTCGCGGCTTTTTTGTGTCGAATCTGGAACTTCACTAAAACACTTAACGTTTCAGCAGCTTCAACTTGTCTTCAACACCATCCCATTCTTCAGCATCGGCTGGAGCTTCTTTCTGCTCGGTGATGTTGGGCCAGACTTCGGCTAATTCAGTATTCAGTTCAAGGAAGGCTTCTTGGCCTGCTGGTAGCTCATCTTCAGAGAAGATCGCGTCTACCGGACACTCAGGCTCACACAATGCGCAATCGATACATTCATCGGGGTGAATGACGAGGAAGTTAGGGCCTTCGTAAAAGCAATCCACAGGACACACTTCGACACAGTCGGTGTGTTTACATTTGATGCAGTTTTCGCCCACTACGAACGTCATAGAGTCACTCTCCTAAAATTTGAGGCCGTATTCTACCAGGATCAGCCTTTTGTCGAAATAGCTAATTTCGGGCTGATCCTGAATATGGGGAGGTTCTTGACTAGGATTTTGATTTTAGTAGCGATTTGAGCGTATACAGGGCTTCCAGGGCTTCCCTGGGGGATAACTCGTCAGGAATCATCGAATCAAGGGCTTTTTCTACAGCGCTGGGTTCGCCGCTTCCAAAGAGTTCGCCTTGCATAATGTTGTTCGCGGCGGCTGGCGTGGGCACCGAGGAGGAAGCGCTTGTCGATGATTGTGGTTGTGATACCGGAGCCGGCGCTTGATTTTCCAGTGCATGCAATTGCTTTTGGGCAAGTGTAATCACAATGTCTGGAATTCCTGCCAGTTTGGCAACCTGAAGCCCATAGCTTTTGCTCGCGGGGCCGCGCTGTATATTGTGCAGGAATACAATATTGTCGTTATGTTCGGTTGCGTCCAGGTGAATATTGGCCACACCATCGAGCTCGTCAGCCAAGCCGGTGATTTCAAAATAGTGCGTGGCGAAAAGGGTAAATGCCTTAATCTTATGGGCCAAATGCTCAACCGCCGCCCAGGCGAGAGAAAGTCCGTCGTAGGTACTCGTGCCACGGCCAATTTCATCCATCAGGATTAAGCTTTTCTCGGTGGCATTATTGAGAATGTTGGCGGTTTCGGTCATTTCGACCATAAAGGTCGAGCGGCCACCGGCCAGATCATCCGAGGAACCAATCCGCGTGAAAATTCTATCCACTATCCCGAGTCGACAGCTGCTGGCAGGAACGTAGCTGCCGATTTGGGCTAGCAGAACGATAAGCGCTGTTTGTCGCATATAGGTCGATTTACCGCCCATGTTGGGGCCGGTAATCACAAGCATACGCTGGGTCTTATCGAGGGTAATATCGTTGGGAACGAAGGGGCAGTCCAAAACTTGTTCGACCACTAAGTGCCGACCTTGCTCAACTTCTATGCCGGGGACATGGCTCAGTGTTGGGCACACCAAGTTCAGTTGTTCTGCGCGTTCAGCAAGGGCATTCAATACATCGAGTTGAGCAACAGCGGCGGCTGCGATTTGAAGCGGGCCGAGATGATTGTTCAGGGTTTCGATTAGCTCATCATAGAGCGCTTTCTCGCGGCTCAATGCGCGGCTTTTGGCCGATAGGGCTTTGTCTTCAAATTCTTTCAATTCTGGCGTGATGTAACGCTCAGCATTTTTGAGGGTCTGGCGACGAATGTACTCGGCGGGAGCATTGGCAGACTGCCCTTTGCTGATTTCGATATAGTAACCGTGTACGCGGTTATAGCCGACTTTGAGTGTTGATAAGCCCGTTCTTTCTCGTTCTTGGATTTCCAGCCTCACCAAGTAATCACCGGCATTGGTGCTGATGCCTCTTAGCTCGTCGAGTTCGTCGTCGTAGCCTTCTGCGATAACGCCACCATCACGAATGACAACGGGAGTGTTTTCGACAAGGGCTTTATCCAGCAGCTCAACGAGTTCGGGGAATTCTCCGATCTGGTCCGAGAGTGGTGTTAAGGCTTCCGTTTCAGCAGCTTTCAAATGTTGTTGCAGTATTGGGTACTGAGCAAGTGAGCTGCATAGTCGTGAAAGGTCTCGTGGTCGAGCTGAACGTAGGGCAACGCGAGTGAGTATGCGTTCTAAATCACCGATATCTTTTAATGGGGTATTCAGCTGTTCGAAGCGGTAGCTTTCAAGTAGGTCAGCGATGCAGCGTTGACGGAGTTCAAGGGTTTCTTGCTGGCGTAGGGGAATGTTCAACCATCGCCGCATTAACCGGCTGCCCATGGCGGTGTTACAGGTATTCAATACGCTGAACAGTGTGTTTTCTTCATCTCCACCCAAGTTAATATCGATTTCCAGATTTCGACGAGTGGCCGCATCCATTGTCACGCGGTCGTCGGTGTATTCGACTTGTAGCGATGCGATATGTTCTAGCGATGTACGTTGTGTTTCTTGGGCGTAGGCGAACAAGCAGCCGGCGGCACTAACTGCGAGTAAGTCTTCACAGCCAAAGCCGCTGAGGTCTTTGGTTTGAAAATGTTTGGTGAGTAGGTTTCGAGCCGTGTCGCCGTCGAACTCCCATTCGGGACGCACTCTAAAGCCTGGGCGATCACTTAATATCTGTGGGTGAGATACGCTGTCTTGGACCAGTAATTCAGCTGGTCGTAACCGGGCTATTTCATCGATTAAAGCAGACTCGTCGGGTACGTCGAATACAATAAAACGACCACTGCCCATATCGAGGCTGGAAACCCCAAAGCCTTCACTGCCCTGGTAATACGAAACCAGCAGGTTATCGCGAGACGCGTCTAATAAAGCTTCGTCGCTGACGGTTCCGGGGGTGACTACGCGCAGGACTTTGCGCTCTACCGGGCCTTTGCTGGTTGCTGGGTCGCCAACTTGTTCGCAGAGGGCAACGGATATGCCCACTTTAACTAGCTTGGCTAAATAACCTTCCGCGGCATGATAGGGAATGCCGCACATGGGGATGGGTTCACCACCGGATTTTCCCCGCGCCGTCAGCGTAATATCGAGTATGCGAGAGGCTTTCTTCGCATCTTCAAAAAACATTTCGTAAAAGTCACCCATACGGTAAAACACAAGTTCGTGGGGGTGTTCAGATTTGATGCGCAGATATTGCTGCATCATCGGTGTGTGCTGTTTTTCGGCGGTCATATTTTGGAATGGCTTAGGGGGTTAATAGGCAGTTAATATGCGGATATTGTGACTAACCCAGTATTTTCGGTTGAGGGAAGTACTGGGCGGGGAAGATTATACAAAAAGTCGAAGCGAAAGGTTTAAATAGATGAAGCTTTGTTTTGCTTCATGCGCTGGAATTTTGTCGGGCTCTTAATTGTCCGGCTCTAAGTATCCAGATCGTTTAGTAAGTGCTCAGTATTTTTTCTTGTGTATCCACGCGGTCTTGTAACAGTTTCTCAATATTTTTAGCGTCATCAACGAGCTTTTTGATGGACTCAGGGCTGTAAATTGCTCCTGTAGGCATTGAGATCTCGGGTTTGGATGTTTTTTCTTCTTTTTCGTCTTCGGGCATTTGGACTCCCTGTACGATATTGGTATTGGGGTCGAGTTCGAGTGTTTTGACCTGTTGATCTGCGGAGGGGGCTTCGGCGGAATATTGCGTTACGCCATCTTCGTCGACCCATTTATACACCGTCTGTTTTCCGCCCGAGGCAAAATTGCTGATGCTTGCCTTATCAAGGGAAAAATTGGGTATGTTGAAGTTATCCAACGGGGACTTGCCGGTCATGATGTAAACAAAATATTGGGACACTCCCATAAAAACGATGACCATGATGATGCATTTTATGATGAGTTTTTTCATGACGATTCCTTAGCTGCCTTCTTGGCAGGGGTCCTGGGTGGTTCTGTTGGTTGATAATGGCTTTCTTTCTATCTATGCCAAGCGGCTTAATTCTAGCGATAAAATGACAATATCGCGATGATTTTAAGTCCGCCTGCTCAATAATGGGTTGGGACGTCCTTCCCAACTTGCCTGTCTCAGCCCAAAAGCTGGTTGCATCTTAAGCTGCCTTAGCCTATGTTTCGCGCATGAATTTCAGCCACTACTCTCTCGCCACTCTTCTTGGTAAACACTTGAGGGCCGCAGCCCTGCAAGTCACAACCGCTGAGTCCTGTACTGCGGGCGGCGTCGCGAGTGCGATTACAGCCATAGCGGGAAGTTCAGCTTGGTTTGAGGCCGGTTTTGTTACTTACAGTAATGCCATGAAGTCTGCTGTATTAGGAGTGGATCAAGGTTTGTTGCTGGAGTTTGGTGCGGTGAGTGAAGAGGTGGCTTTAGCCATGTTGCTGGGGGCGCTTAATGTTTCTAAAGCCGATGTCGGAGTTGCTGTTACGGGTATCGCTGGCCCAGGTGGGGCAACGACGACAAAAGCGGTTGGCACCGTGTGTTTTGCCTGGGGTGCTAAAGAGGCTGCCCATAGCGTTACTTGCTCTTTCGATGGGGACCGTGAGGCTGTTCGTGAGCAGTCCGTAGAGAAAGCGTTACGGCTCACTATTGACTATCTAGAAGAGCGAAGCGCACAAAACACTGTATAAAATATAATACTGTTTGCGCATACAGTTAAATTGTCTTATCCTCTGTTTAGTGGATTCGGTGGTACATATCTTAAGCGATAAGGTTGGCTGTTAAGGCGATGTGGTCAGTGTCTAAGACGAATAAGAGCTCAGCGGATAATGCGCTAAGAGTTCAGCAGCTAACTAATCAGCTAAAACAAACAAAAGAATATAAAACGATTATTAAAGGTGATGGCAGCAATGGATAACAACAAAGAGAAAGCGCTAGAAGCAGCATTAACTCAAATCGATCGACAGTTTGGTAAAGGAACTGTTATGCGAATGGGGGATAAAGAGATCGTGGCGATACCAAGTATTTCGACCGGTTCTTTGGGCTTGGATGTTGCGCTTGGTATCGGCGGCCTTCCAAGAGGCCGTATCGTTGAAATTTATGGCCCAGAATCTTCCGGTAAAACGACTCTAACACTTCAGGTTATTGCTGAAGCGCAAAAAGCCGGTGGAACATGTGCTTTTATCGATGCTGAACATGCCCTTGATCCACTTTACGCTGAAAAATTAGGCGTGGATGTTGAAAATCTTATTATTTCTCAGCCCGATACTGGAGAGCAAGGATTAGAAGTAACGGATATGTTGATTCGCTCAGGTGCTCTCGACGTCATCGTAATCGACTCAGTTGCAGCACTAACGCCAAAAGCTGAAATCGAGGGTGATATGGGCGACCATCACGTGGGCTTGCAAGCTCGTTTGATGTCTCAGGCGCTACGTAAAATCACCGGGAACGTCAAAAATGCTAATTGTTTGGTCATTTTCATCAACCAAATTCGTATGAAGATTGGTGTAATGTTTGGTAACCCCGAAACTACCACGGGTGGTAATGCGCTTAAATTCTATTCATCTGTACGCTTGGATATTCGCCGTATTGGCGCGGTTAAAGACGGTGAAGAAGTTGTCGGTTCTGAAACTCGGGTTAAAGTTGTTAAAAATAAAGTCGCGCCTCCGTTTAAACAAGCTGAATTTCAAATCATGTATGGCCATGGCATTAACCGTTTAGGTGAAGTTCTTGAGTATGGTGTTAAGCTCGGTTTAATCGATAAGGCCGGGGCTTGGTATAGCTATAACGGCGATAAAATCGGCCAAGGTAAGGCGAATTCTATCCAGTATCTGCGGGAACACTCGGACATTGCAGCGTTTCTGGAGAATAAAATCAAAGAGGAGCTGTTGGGCGAGGAACCTGAAGTGAAAGAACCGGTCTCAGCGGAAGAGGCTTAAATTATATACGGTTTCTAGCATGAGCTTAGGGGGGATTAGCCCCTAGCTTGGCGGTTTCGCTGCGTTAGAGCTTGGTTTGATGGCCTCACAAATTCTAAATTTTTGTTCAGAAGAACATACGACACCGCCAGTATTTATGATATGTCGCGGTGTCGAAATACGAGTGAGAAGGTATGACAACAGTGAGTAACCCCGTTAAAGAAAGCGCTGCCATAAAAAATGCAGCGCTTTTATTGTTGTCACGACGAGAACATTCTAAATATGAATTGCGCTCAAAGCTTTCTCTCAAATTCTCAGATGTAGAGCAAGTTGAAAAACAGCTCATTGCTTTGGAAGAAAGCAACCTTCAGAGCGAAGAGCGCTTTATTGAATCCTTTATCAGGGCAAAGCAATCTTTGGGTAAAGGCCCCAAATTCATTAAACAGGAATTGCGCGACAAAGGGATTAGTGAGTATCTGATTGCTTCGTATGTATATGAAGAGGATGAAGATTGGTTTGAGCTTGCTGCCCAGGTTTACAACAAGAAATTCTCCGATACGCCTCTCGAAGACACAAAAGAAAAGGCACGTCGTATACGGTTTATGGTTTCTAGGGGATTTACTCCGGAAAGTGTATTTCGCTTGTTATCTAATTAGTACCCGTCCATAAACCGATATCGAAAGCCATACAGAATAGAGATCTGCAGCCCAGGCCACAGAAACCTTACCTCGTTGAGTCCCAGTTTGTGGGCGAGCACATAAATAATGTGTTCCGCTGAACCACGGATACAAATTTAATCCTCTTTCTTGGTTTGTTTATTTCCTGCTCGATCGATTGCTTTTGAGCCCCCTCCCTTTTTTTGAATCTCAGTCCTTGTCATTCCAGGCTTCTTTTTGTCGTTCTGTCTTTTTTCGCCTGAATCACCTACTATTCCGAAGAATTCCGCATCAAAACGGCATTATTAATACAATTGGTCAATACTGTCTTAGTACGGGGCTAAAACCGTCGCTATTTTTTGGGTGTGAGATTTTGGTGAAAACTTTGTTCGAACAAAAAACAACCACACGTAACGTGTTAGCGAAACGATAATGCTCATTGGCGGCCCTCAAGAAACAGGGTCGCAGCAGAGGTCTGTTTATGGGCTGGCACCATTGACTTTTACACATTGCTTTTACAAAGCTTTAGCTTGGGACCAACTTGAATACACCAGAACAGCTGTCGCCAGAATCTTCTAATAAGAGTAAAGATTCGCTACTCGAATCTCTCCTTTTTATCTGTCAAAAAGATGGACGATCAGCGACGCGGGCGTCGTTAACTGCAGGTCTCCCTTTAGTGGCCGGTCGTTTAACGCCAGAGTTGTTTCCTCGCGCGGCTCAACGCGTGTGTATTGAGTCAAAAATCAACGAACGTGCAATACACGACATTTCGGTACTCTCGCTTCCGGTTATATTGTTAATGGAAAACAATGAAGCTGCGGTTTTTGAAAGCGTTGAGGGTGACGATGCTAGGCTTTTCGACCCTGTTCAGGGAGACACTGTTAGTATTTCACTCGAAGCGCTAAAACAGCGTTATTCCGGATTCTGCATTTTGACCAAAGCGATGGAAGACGTTGAATCCAGAGTCGAGGTTGACCTGAGTTCGGTTGAGGTTCATTGGTTTTGGGGGACGCTCGGGAAATCGTGGAAAATTTATCGAGATGTCCTGGTCGCTTCATTTATGATCAATGTGTTTGTCCTGGCAAATCCACTGTTTGTGATGAATGTTTATGATCGGGTGGTGCCGAACAACTCAATTGAAACGTTGTGGGCGCTGGCGATCGGCGTGCTATTTCTCTTCGGCTTTGATTTTATATTGCGGTTACTGCGGACGTATTTTATCGAAATTGCGGGGAAGAAAGCGGATGTGCTTTTATCGGCCTTTATTATGGAAAAAGTTTTAGGTGCCCACTTTTCGCATCATCCTAAATCGGTCGGTGCGTTTTCAAGCCGAATCCGTGAGTTTGAGACAGTCCGTAACTTTATAACATCGGCAACCATCTCAACCTTTATCGATCTTCCCTTTGTTTGCTTGTTTTTGGTTTTTGTGGCTTATATCGGTGGCCCTATTGTATGGGTGCCGATAGTGGCGATTCCTATTATTCTACTTTACGCCTGGGTGATTCAATCAAAACTGAAAAAGCTGGTTTCCCACACCTTTCTGGCTTCAGCGCAAAAAAATGCCACCTTGGTTGAAGCGCTTACAAACTTAGAAACCTTAAAGGGCCTGGGTGCCGAAAGTAAAATACTTCACAAGTGGGAAATGGCGGTCGGTACATTAGCCTATTGGGGCCTGCGTTGGCGGTTCTTTTCCACCAGTGCAACAACTTTTGCCTCGTTTATATTACAAGTGTCATCGGTATTTGTGGTGATTGTTGGCGTATACAGTATCGCGGAAAATGAACTGACTCAGGGGGCGTTGATCGCCTGTGTGATTTTGGTTGGTCGAGCTTTGGCGCCGCTGGCTCAAGTATCCGGATTATTGGTGCAATATCAGCAGTCAAAACTCGCATTGGAATCCCTTGATGAAATCGTGCTGTGTGAGCAAGAACGCCCCGATGGCAGAAAGTTTGTCGAGCGGCTCAGTTTTGAAGGAAATATAGAGTTCAAAAATGTCGGTTTTGTTTATCCCGGCGAAACGTATACCTGTTTAGAAAACCTCTCCTTTAAAATTAAGTCCGGTGAGAAGGTGGGCATTATTGGACGAATAGGTTCGGGTAAATCAACACTGCATAAGTTAATGATGGGTTTGTATCGGCCTACCACGGGAGCCGTGCTGATCGATGGCATCGATATGACGCAAATCGACCCAGCTGAGTTAAGAGAGCATATCGGTTACGTGCCCCAAGATAGCGTTTTGTTTTATGGCAATATCCGAGAAAATATCTCGTTTCGTCACCAAGTAATTTCAGATGAAGAGATTATTAGGGTCGCGAATATCGCGGGCGTTAGTGATTTTGTGAATCAGCATCCAAAAGGATACGAGCGCACAATCGGTGAGCGTGGAGAGAGTTTATCCGGAGGCCAGCGTCAAGCGATTAACGTTGCCCGAGGACTGGTAAACAGTCCTCCTATTATTCTTATGGATGAGCCTAGCACCGCTATGGACAATGCGAGCGAAACGAAACTTATGGCCCTGTTAAAGCCAGAACTATCGGACAGGACGGTTTTAATCGTTACACACAAAACCTCCTTACTGAGCTTAGTTGATCGTGTCATCGTTATTGATGCGGGAAGGGTTATCGCTGATGGTGAAAAAAACAAAGTACTAGAAGCGCTACAAAAAGGACAAATTCGTGTCCAGTAATCATTTTAAGCTTGCATATAAAGCCCTTAAATATTCAATCTTGCATCACGATGATAGCGTACCTGCGCTTTCTGGTGATGAGCTGAATTACGTGTCTTCGGCGAAAACGGCAGTGCTTGCTCAGTCACCCAAAGGCGCCACGACTTTACTTCGTATGATTGTCGCTTTTTTTATCTGCTTTTTTCTTTGGGCCGCTTTTACGAGTGTTGATGAATTCACTCGTGGTGAAGGAAAGGTTATTCCATCTCAACAAATTCAAATCATTCAAAATTTGGAAGGCGGTATATTGGCCGAGCGGTATGTGAATGAAGGGGATATTGTCGAGCGTGGTCAGGCTATTGTGCGATTGGACGATACGCGCTTTTCCTCATCTCTACGTGAGGCGGGGGTAACCCTAGCGCAGCTGCAAATAAAATCTTTACGATTACGTGCGGAAGCGGATGCTGCACCATTTATTATTCCAATCAATGCGGATTGGGAGGCATCGCTTATTCGTGAGGAGAAGGCATTTTACTTATCGCGCAAAAATGAGTATGAAGGCAATCATCAGGTTCTCGAACAACAAGTCGCCCAAAAGCAGCAGGAGCTTTCAGAGCTAGGTGAGAAGAAAAAACGCTTAGGGAGAAGTTATAAATTATTGGAAACCGAATTAAAACTGACCAGACCCTTAGTGTCGGAAGGGGCGGTATCAGAAGTGGAATTATTACGACTTGAGAGACAAGTCAATGACCTAGAAGGTGAGCTGAATGCGGCAAAACTCGCCTTGCCGCGTATCCGTTCGAGCTTAATAGAGTCGCAAGAAAAGTCTGCCAACTTGGCCTTGGTTTTTCGCCGTGAAGCGCGTGAACAATTAAACGACATCACTCTAGAATTATCGCGATTAACGGAAACGAGTGAGGCGCTGGTGGATCGTGTAAAACGTACAGTGGTGAGATCTCCGGTGACGGGAACGGTGAAACGTTTGCTCGTCAACACCATTGGTGGAGTTATTCAGCCTGGTATGGATATAGCCGAAATTGTCCCCAGTGAAGAAACGTTATTGATCGAAGCGAAGGTTCGTCCAGCGGACATTGCTTATTTATATCCGGGGCAAGCTGCAAAGGTAAAATTTACAGCCTACGATTTTTCCGTGATGGGAGGGTTGGATGGAAAGGTCATTCATATCAGCCCCGATACGATTCTCGATGAGCAGAACGAGAGTTATTATCTGGTGCGCGTCGAAACATCAAAAGTATTTACCGGGCCAGACGGTACGGAGTTGCCCATTATTCCGGGAATGACCGTTAGTGTTGACGTACTGACGGGTGAAAAGACGATACTGGATTATTTGATGAAACCGATTTTGAAGACAAAGCAGCTGGCTCTGCGAGAGCGATAGTGTTATCTGTTAGTCGAAATAATTAGTCATCGTTATGGTAGTGATATTTCCGAGCTCTTGATAAAACCTTCCGCTGTTATTCTTTCAGTGGTTTGAGAGATCCCTTTATTTTATGTCGGTTTGTTTTACGTTGGGTGATGAAGTTAATCAAAATGTCGTTTATATCGTTTTGTTTTTTGGGATGGTTCTGTAGAAAAGGCGAATAACAATCGAGCAGGACCTTCTTTTTAGTAATATCAGGGCGTGATATATATCATTTTTAGGAATATCTTATCCTGAATGATCAAGTTGTCACATTATTTGCATGGTTAGAGTTTACGCATAGCTAAGGTGGGTTAGATGCACAGTCAAATACAACGGGGAGCGCTTGCTCTTTGGTCGGTTTTTATTGCCGTGGGGGCGCAGGGATTCTCGTTAAGCGAGACAGTAGATCAAACATTAAGAACAAACCCCGAGATGTTATCGGTGGCTCATGAATTACAGTCTCGGCGTCATGAGGTTTCTCAGGCACGGGCAGCGTACTTGCCGAAAGTGAATTTGACGGCGGGTATAGGTGAAGAGACGCGAAAATCAGAACAGCAAACGGCGAATGAAAAAGTCGACTTTGATCGCGAAGAATTGTCATTACAGATTGAGCAGCTCGTATTCGACGGCTTCGGATCGATTGCTGAAGTAAGTCGGCAAAAATCTCGGGTTGATAGCCTAGAGTATCTTGCGCAAACCACGGCTCAGGATATTGCATTACGGACCTCTGAGGTTTATTTAAACGTGTTGCGTCATACCGAATTGTTGGACTTGACTCGCAAGACTTTATGGGAGCATCAGAATATATACGACCAGATGAAGCTGCGCAGCAGTACCGGAGTCGGTAGCAAAGCGGACCTGGATCAGATAGCGGCTCGTTTGGCTCTGGCGAATGCCAATATGATAGTTGCCCAAAATAATTTGGCAGACTCCCAAGCCAATTTTTTTCGTGTGACGGGTTTTTACCCGAACCTAGAGAACATGCAAAAGCCAGAAGTAGCGACTGGATTACCGGCTTCATTGGACGCGGCGGTAGCCGCCGCTGAGAAAAACCACCCAACGCTTCATTCGGCTTCGGCTGACTTTAGTGCAGCCAAAGCCCAGCATAAAGCGGCGGGCAGTAACTATTGGCCAACGTTAAAATTAGAAGCCGAAAAACGTTGGGACGATAATGTGGGTGTTGAAGGTAAAGACGAAGATTTTGTTGTTGCACTGCGGTTGCGTTACAACCTTTTTAACGGCGGAGCTGATCGTGCACGTAGAAAGCAAACGGCACAACTGATATTGCAGTCAAAAGACATCCGCAACAACGCGCGACGTCAAATCGTCGAAAGTATGAATTTATCGTGGAATTCGTATTCCGCTCTCAATGCGCAAATGACCTTTTTATTGAGTCATGTGAAAGCCGCAGTGGCGACGAAAGCGGCCTACACTAAACAATTCAATATTGGGCGAAGAACTTTGCTCGATTTGCTCAACACTGAAACTGAAGTGGTTGAGTCAAAGCGAGCTTTGATTAATGCGCAGTACGACCAACTTTATGCACATTACCGAATTTTTAATGCTTCAGGGGCTTTGCTCACAGCTTTAAATGTTAATTACGACTGAAATTTATAGAAGGTTTCCCTATGGCAGATAAGACTTCAAGTGATGTAAGTGGAGTTCTAGGAAAAATTACCGGAGTCCAAGGCAAGGTGATACTTGTTGGGCCGAATGGCGAGCAAGTAAATGGTCGCCCCGGAGATGATCTGCTTTTAGGGAGTACCGTAAAAACGCTGGGAGGCAGTATTGTTGTTCTACAGCTGGATGGTTATAACCCTATCAGTTTGGGCCATGATGAAACGCTGACGTTAACCCAGCAACTACTCGATAGCATGAAAGACATTATCGACGGCAGTATCGGCGATGGTGTTAATTTTGAACTATTGGCCCAGGCCATTGAAAGTGGAGGCTCGATAGAAGAGCTACTCCCAGCCACCGCAGCGGGAGGTGAAACTACACCCTCTAGCGCGGGTTCTGCCGGGGGCTCAAGCACTCGAATTTCAATGACCGCAGATTCCGTGAAGCCAGAAAGCGGTTTTGAAACCTCCGGCTTTGTCACTTCTGCCACACAAACCTTTATTGATAATCCTGAGTTTTTTAATTCTCAACCTTTTATTACTCGCGGTATTGCCAATATTGCGGTTAACGAAGATTCTGTGGCAGAGCTTAACCTGTCTGCTTTTTTTGCTGATGATGACGCCGGGCAAGTCCTTACTTTTACAGTAAATGAATTACCTGATGGCCTCGTATTTGACAGCGAAACAGGAATAATCAGTGGAGCTGCGACAAACGATGCAGCATTTGCTCAAGGTGGCGAATATCTTATATCGGTAACAGCAACTGATGACTCAGGAGCTATTAACGATTCTGTTACCACCGAATTTACCTTGAGCGTTGACAATGTAAACGATGCGCCCTTTATAGGTGCTCCGATCGACCTTGGTCAAATCGATGAAGATAATACGCTAGATCTTGATGCTGCTGCTTTACTGGCTGGCGCAGGAGATATAGATTTATTCGATGTATTGTCCGTTTCCAGTGTACGGCTAGATTCTGGTTCTGGTGATGTCGTTGCGAATGATGACGGAAGTTTCAGTTATGTTCCTAGTGAAAACTGGTTTGGCGAAGCACAATTCTCTTATACGATTATCGATAATAACGGTGGTGAAGTTGAAAATACGGGGAGTTTGCAAGTTGCTTCTGTTAACGATGCACCGGTTGTTTCTTCTGCTTTTACCTCAACCGCTACGGAAGACGACTCTAGTTACACGATCGATTTATTAGACAATGTCTCGGACGTTGATGGCGATAGCTTAACGGTTTCGGGTTTAACCCTCGATTCCGGTGACGCTTCGGGAATTACCATTGTCGATAATATTGTGACGGTTGATCCCAATGCTTACACCAGTTTGGCGGTGGGCGATGGGGACGTTGTTATTCAATACAGCTACAACGTTATCGATGAAAATGGCGGTAACGTTGCACAAACAGCAACGATTACCATAACACCTGAAAACGATGCGCCGGTTGTCTCTTCTGCAATTACCTCCACAGCAAGCGAAGACGATGCCGGTTACACCATTGATTTATTAGACAATGCCTCAGACGTTGATGGCGATAGCTTAACAGTTTCGGGTTTAACGCTTGATTCCGGTGATGCTTCGGGAATCTCCATTGTCGATAATATTGTGACAATTGATCCCGATGCTTACACCAGTTTGGCAGTGGGTGATGCGGATGTTGTAATTCAATACAGCTACAACGTTGTTGATGGTAACGGCGGCAGTGTTGCGCAAACAGCAACAATTACCATAACCCCAGAAAATGACGGCCCAATTGTCTCTTCCGCGATTACTTCAACGGCAAGCGAAGACGATGCAGGTTTTACCATTGATTTGTTAGACAATGCTTCTGACGTTGATGGCGACGCATTAACGGTTTCGGGTTTGACCCTCGATTCCGGTGACGCTTCGGGAATTACCATTGTCGATAATATTGTGACGGTCGATCCCAATGCCTATACCAGTTTGGCGGTGGGTGATG
>JAWSUZ010000017.1:0-33864 GCA_033852165.1 Agarilytica sp.
TTGCCGGAGGTAAGTTAACTTTGTAAGGTAGGGAGTAAGGGGTTAGATCTGAATGGCACTTCCTTAAGGTGTTGATTTAAGTAACCACGGGGGTTGCAAAGCATTATTTTCGTTCCTCACGCTCTGAGACTGTGAAAGTATTCCCAAACTTGAACGTTCTCGTTCCCACGGTCCCCCGTGGGAACGCATACGTGAAGTGAAAACCGATCAGAATTATCGGATTTACTGGAATATGAACAAACACTATTCGAATTAAGTGCAATAAACACACTTCGGTCAGCATTCCCACGGAGACCGTGGGAACGAGGGGTAGTACCTGTCTGTATGTCTTACAGATAATGGGCTTAGCTCTTAAGGAAGTGCCATTCTCATCTGACCCCAGTTTTTGTTCCTCCTCTTTCCCCCTCCCTCTCCTCGCTAATAAAATCACTAAGCAGAATACGCCAAGCCACCATTTTGTATGGCTTGGAGCGGAGTCACATATCGTGCAGCCAAGGCTTCTGCAACGGCCTTGCAGGTGTAGATGCCGTCATACACGTTAAGGCCTTCCCGCAAATAAGCATTATCCAATAGCGCCTGTTGGGCGCCCTTATTTGCCAGCTCCATAACGAAGGGAAGGGTGGCATTGGTAAGGGCCAAGGTCGAGGTGCGGGCCACGGCACCGGGAATATTAGCGACGCAATAGTGAATCACGTTATCGATGATATAGGTCGGGTCTTGGTGGGTGGTGGCATGGCTGGTTTCAAAACACCCGCCTTGGTCAATGGCGACGTCGACCAAAACCGAACCTTTCTTCATCAGCTTGAGCATTGCTCGCGTGACGAGTTTGGGGGCGCTGGCACCCGGTATTAACACAGCTCCGATTACCGCATCGGCATTTTTCAATTGGGATTCTATTGTCGCTTTATTTGAAAATAAGGTTTTAATTTGGCCATTAAAACTTTCGTCGATGTGTTTTAGGCGAGATAGGGAATGATCGAGAATGGTGACATCGGCACCCATGCCGATTGCCATGCGGGCGGCGTTAAGTCCAACAACGCCAGCACCGATGACGGTGATTTTAGCCGCTTCGACTCCTGGCACCCCTCCAAAGAGTACACCGCGTCCACCCTGTGCGTTTTCTAGGCAGTGTGCTGCGGCTTGAATTGACATGCGTCCAGCCACTTCGCTCATCGGGGCGAGTAAGGGCAGGCCGCCATTTGCATCACTAACCGTTTCGTAGGCGATGCAGGTAGCGCCAGAGGCGAGCAGCTGTTTGGCAAGTTGAGGCGCTGCGGCGAGGTGTAGATAGGTGAATAGGATTTGGTCTTTAACCAACATGCGGGCTTCGTTCGGTTGAGGTTCTTTTACCTTTACGATCATCTCTGCGCACTGAAATATTTCTTCAGCCGTTTTGACGATAGCTGCCCCGGCTTGTTTGTAATCCTGGTCGTGAAAGCCGATTGTTTCACCGCAACATGATTCGACGATCAGTGAATGACCAGCATTTACCAGCTCTTGCACACCCGCAGGCGTCATACCAACACGATACTCATGGTTTATGATTTCTTTTGGAACTGCAATTAACATGAGCTTTCTCCAGACAGAATAAGAATGCTTCTTCTCATAAATTATAGGTTTTACTAAGAAGAAAGAGTTCTTTAAAGCGGCTGAAAAACAGGACAATTAGCTGCTATATTGATAAATAACAGTGAAATGTACTGGTGGATATATGAATGCAGAGGTAGATCTTACAAGGATAGACTGCAAGATTCTTCGCGAGCTTCAATGCGACGGGCGCATGACTTATTCAGAGCTTGCCCGTCGTGTAGGCTTGACCACTACACCTTGTATGGAGAGAGTAAAAAAGCTGGAAAAGTCGGGGGTTATTCAGGGCTTTACCGCAACCCTAGACCCATCGGCACTCGGTGCGGGTTTAGTGGTGTTCGTGCAAATACGACTGTCTCGCACGTCACAAAGTATTTTTGCCGAGTTTAAGGTAGCGGCCCGGGCGCTGGTGGAAGTGCAGGAGTGTTATCTGGTCTCGGGGAATTTCGATTATTTGATTAAAGCGCGTGTCGCCGATATGGGGGCTTATCGCGATTTTCTTGGTGAGACGCTGTTAACCCTTCCTGGTGTGCAAGAATCGACGAGTTATGTGGTCATGGAAGAAGTGAAAGAAAGCATGCATATTCAGATCCCGTCTGGGCCAACTAAAAAGTAAAAAATATTACTGTGTCAGTTAACGGTTATTCAAAAATAGAGCGCTAATTAGGTTAGATTTTCCCTAACACTTGATTATTATTTCTGAGCGTTCTGTTGTTTGGGGTAGTCCCGTCCGAGCGAAAGGTTCATTCCTACCCATCACAACGGTTCTACGTTTGACTCAAAACAAAAGAGAGCTGGCCTCCTTTCTTTGAACACCAAAAACCAATCTATAAGTGATGTCGCTGCTAATTTCTATTTTTGTCCATAAGTCCACGGTAGTTTATGCTGCCTCGGTTAACGTTGGAAACGATTTATAATAAAACTCTTCGGGTGTCTGCTTGTCTAGCTTTGAATACGGTCGTCTGTTGGAAGTGATCAAGATGCCGAAGCTTTAGGTGATGCTCCGGCCCATAATGTTTCGCGCGGCATTGCAAAATGTAACCAGCTTGCTGGAGCTAACGCCCCAGATTTGCAAACACAGATTTCATCAATGGCCTATGGTGATTTGGATAAAAATGGTAATGGAGCATCTGCTTACGGCCAAGGGACAATTGCATTAGTCGATGTCGAATGGGTAAAAGATAACGCGGCAATAATGAATAGTGTCTACGGTGCTGGGAGTTTAGGGGCGACTGAAGTCTTAATTGATAACGGTGGCGAGACAGCGGATGCTCGTGTGAGCTTGCGAGGCGGACAAGAGGTGGTCGGTCTGATAGAGCTGAACGGCGTTGGACATGCTTGGCCCGGAGGCGATAAAGGTACGGAGTGGATATCTGGCGGCGCTTACGTGAATAAGTCAGGGTTTGCGTATCCTGTCTATTTAACCCAATGGTTATTTGAAAATAACCTCCGCGCGGGTGGAATCGTTATTCCAGGAAATTACCCTCCTGTTATTTCGTTACCTGCAGGCCCTTATATTTATGATATGGGCGATGACTGTGTTCCAAGTGCAACGGCTTATGATATTGAGGATGGTGATCTAACGGCAGATATTGGGGTTTCAGGTAGCGTTAATTGTAACGCAGCTGGTTCATATACGCTTATTTATAGCGTGACGGATTTAGATGGTGCTAGCGACTTTGAAACGATTACCATCACGGTTAATGGACCAGGTCCAAACTTCGATGAAGAAGCCTCTGGTACCTGTACTGCGCACTATATGGCAGGCCGTTTATCGGTATCTGAATTTATAAGTTGTGGTAGTGCTAATGGTTACTCTTCAAGTGTGACATTGTATAAGTTTGGTTCGTGTTGGACTGAGAGTAGTGATGGTGATGGGTGCTAGCTGTGTAGTATTCTAATTTAAAGGCACTGGTATTCATCAAGCCTAAGTTCTAAACTTGCCAATGAAGAATGCCCGTCTTCACGGTTTTCAATTTTCTAGATAAGACACTAACAACTCATACGAAAATCCAATAATGAGCCAACCCAAGTTAAAGTCTACGTCTTCAAGCAGCTACTGCGTCAGCGTAGGTGAAATCTTGGATTTATTGTCATGTTCAATCACTGCAGGTTTAGACCTTGAAAAATTCTTAAAACCTCTCAAGTTAGCCGATAATTGCCTAAGCGATCCGACTGCTAAAATAGCACTAGAAGACTGCTGGCGTATATTGAATGCGCATTACAATATGGTTGCTGAAGAGTCTCACCAATTGGCGAAAAGGCCCTTGTCGCGTGGCACTACCCGCTTAATCTTCAATAATTTACTTCATTGTAATACCTTGGAAGATGGGCTCCGTTCTCTGGCTGAATCGTATAACGTGGTGCACGGTGGCGATTTTAACTCTATTCGAAAACATGGCAATACGATCAGTTTCGTCGTGGATGATCGTGATTTCCCCTACAATCGCGAGCCGCAAATTTTTGCCATTGAACTTGCGTTGTTGGGCATTCACGGTGCGCTTTCTTTTTTGACCCAAAAGCCTTTAAAGGTCGTTCGGTTTTCTACGCCGAGAAAAACATTACCGGATTTCAACCACCATTTAAATTTGTTTAACGCAAAGATTCGTCTCGGCTATGGTATTTATGAAATGGTTTACGATGTTGAACAGGCATCATTACCTTTGATTTTTGAAGACGATATGGACCTAAGTGGAAATGTCTTTGCCTACAATATGTCTATGTTGCGAAGTGCTTATCCTGATTCAGAAGAGGACCCCTTCGGTATTCGTGTTAAACGACTTATAGAGGAGCAATTTGCTCGAAATCAACCGCGTGATCAAAGTCTAATTGCGGAAAAACTGCATATGAGTGTTGCCACATTACGTCGGCGCCTACAAGATAGCCGGGTCTCGTTTCGGCAATTGATTGATGAAGCCTCTGCAGAGGTGGCCGTCAATATTCTATACGAATATAAGTCTATAGACGTCGCTGCGACAACCCTGGGTTATAGCGAGATTCGCGGGTTCAAGAGGGCCTTTCGTCGTTGGCATGGAGAAACGCCTGCTGAATTTCTCAAATCACACAATATCACCCCACCCAAAAAACCACATTAACCAATAGGGCTTTTCCTTTCTGGCAAATTTGTCTTTCAAGGGCCGTGTGGCAATGCTTTCCGCCAAACAGACTAGAATTGACTTGGACAAACCCTGGGGGGGGCGGTCAATGGGAGGCCACTTTTATCACTCCATTCGCCTATTCTGAGCGAAACTATCCCCTAAAACTCGATCTTATGTGTCATATCGGGATCTCCGCTGGCGCAGTAATATTTATCCTGTCCTATACGAATATCTTTTACTGATTTTTGGAGAGCGCGATGAAAAAACAAATGAGCATGTCTGGATTACTTCCTTTTCCTCTTCCCCTACCGATTGATCACGGCAGTAACGAATTACGAATAGAGAACAGTGATTGATAAGCAGCTGTCAAAATTTTGCCCCAACCACTATTCACCTCACGAACTTAGCCGGAGAAAACAATGCCAGCAAGACCCCCTATAAAATCTTTACCGCCTGAACGGCGATACACGCGTCGAACCTTTCAAGACCTTCGAGCCTATTGGGCGACAGCGGGTTTTCTGGCTTTAACGAGTATATCGACGGCTGCTCAAAGCGACGAACGTGAAAAAAAACCTCTAGCACTTGAAGAGGTGATTGTTACTGCTGAACGCAGGGAGAATAATTTACAAGAAGTCCCCATTGCGGTTAGTTCGTTATCGCAAGCAGAATTGGCGAGTAAGCATGTCAATGACATTGGTGATTTACAATCACTGGTGCCTAACTTGAGTATCCACGTAGGCGACGCCAATAACGCAGTGGTTTATATTCGTGGCATTGGTCAAATCGATTCGATTGCTTTTTTTGAACCCGGAGTGGGAATTTATTTAGACGATGTCTATTTAGGGCGTGCTCAGGGTGCTTTTTTAGATGTCGTGGATGTGGAGCGTATAGAGGTGTTACGCGGCCCTCAGGGCAGTCTTTATGGCCGGAACACCATCGGCGGCGCCATTAAGTATGTTTCGTCTGCACCGACTGAAGAGCTTAGTGGAAATGTATCACTGAGCTTGGGAAATTATAATCAGCGCGATATTAAAGCCTCAATTTCGGGGCCGATTGCTGGGGATCTGTTGACCGGACGTCTAACCTTGGCCCACTTAGAGCGAGAAGGCTATTCTCAAAATACTTTTGATGGTGAACATGACGGCGATCGCAATATGAATTTTGTTCGTGGCGTTTTAAATTTTGCCTTTAGCGATGCGGTTAATGTACAAATCGCTGCCGATTATTCTGACAGCAACCCCGATCGTTCTCGTACTCCGGCAAAAGAAACCCCTATTAATGTTGTCGTAGTCGACCCTTACACGTTTGGAACATCGGTACAAACCTTTGCCGCTGACGAGGATCCTTTTCGTGTTAATGCAGATTTTAATACCACTGAATTTACGGAAACTCAGGGGCTTAGTGCGAACGCGACTTGGGAACTGACGGATACGCTAACATTAAAATCCATCACTTCATTTCGCGAACTGGATTACGGAACTGAGGTGGACCTTGATGCGACGCCCCTCAACGCGTTCAGTATTTTTTACTTTAACAAGCAGGAACAAAAGAGTCAGGAACTGCAACTTAACGTCAATGCCGATCGTTGGTCTTTAGTGTCCGGTTTGTATTATTTTAAAGAAGAGGGCGAGACCTACGATGGTGGTACCTTTGGGAATTTTTTAATAGCGTCTTCTGGCGAAGCCGAATTTATCACAACAAGCTATGCGGTATTCAGTCAGCTCGATTTTGATATTACGGATAAGTTAAGTGGCATTGTTGGCTTTCGCTATACCGAAGAAGAAAAGGAATATAGCCGTATTGTTGAAGATTTTGACCTAACAGCATTGGCTGGAATTAGTTTTGATGGTGAAGGTGGTGTGAGCTATGCCAATCCGAACCTGCTTAACCCGCGAGCCGACGATTTACAACTTGGGGGCGGTATTGGTGTTGCGCGCTCAGTGGCGAGTCCTGAGCCTGCTAAGTTTGATAACTTCTCGCCTAAAGTTGGGCTTAAATATCAATTGGGTGATGATACTAATATTTACACTACCTACTCGACTAGTTTTAAAAGCGGTGGTTTTAATGGCCGTCTAGCGGATGGCCAATTAGATCCCTACGGTGAAGAAACCTTAGCCAGTTTAGAGTTGGGTTTAAAAACGATGTTACTGGACGATCGTCTTCGTACCAATTTAGCGGTTTTTCACAATCGTTATAAAGATCTACAAGTCAGCAGTTTTGAAGCTGCCGAAGATGGGGCTTCACTGCTGCCTGTTTTTACCAATGCTGGTGAAGCGAAGCTGCAAGGTGTTGAATTAGAAATTACAGCGTTACTAACGGAGAAATTGACACTTAACGGTAATGTCGGTTTTCTTGATGCGAAATACACGGAATATTTTGCGGGTTCAGATTCGGAAACGAATATGCCGGTTGATGTTAGTGATGATCGAGAAATTGTCAATGCGCCGAAGTGGGATGCGCTTATCGGCCTAAGTTACAGTATCGATCTAAGCAATTTCGGAACCCTTGATTTGTCGAGCGACCTTAGCTATCGGGGTAAAACATATCTGGAAGTCAACAGTAGTGAAACACTCGCGCAAGATTCTTATAGCCTTTGGAATGCTTCAGCATCTTTTGCATCCAGTGATGAAAGCTGGCGCTTGTCTTTTGTGGTGAAAAATATCACCGATGAAGAATACCGCAGCCATGCGTTTGATCTGTCTGCTTTTCCCGGTGTCGAGTTGGCCTATTACAGCGCGCCTAGAACCTATAGTGCCAATGTCAGTTATCGATTCTAAAACGTGCGACTGAAAGTGATGATGAACCTTAAACAATAAATACATTATAGGCCGATCACGATCGGCCTATAATTTCATAAAGGGTTAAGACCGTGTTATGTTTTTATATCTTCAGTATATTTATCGCTGTTGTTGCTGGAATGATTTTGGTTTGTCGTGTGAATTGCTTAAAGCCTAAAAAACGTTTCCTGAGTTCGGTATCGTGCACGGGCTTAATTTCGGTAAATGGCGTTCATAAAGGAAGCCCCAAAGAGAGTATTCACTTTCAAAAAGTCGGCCACGGGAAAAACCTGTTGATTCTATTGCCTGGTAATAATTGCTCTGGCCAAGTGTTCGACGGTATCCTGAATCAATTTCGCTCGGACGTAAAACTCAACAGAAATTATACCGTAATAACCTTTGATTATCGTGGTAGTGGAAAGTCGTCTTACAATCAGCCTATTACAGATTTATCCGATTTTTCTCATGACATAGATGCGGCGCTCAGTGAATTTTCAGATTTAAAAGACTATGAAGTCAGTGTCGTGGCTTATTCCATTGGCTTTCCTATCGGTATTGAACTGATAAAAATGAACCCAAAACGTTACGTTTCTCTGCTAGGTTTTTCTCCTGTGGGAACGCGAGGTATTCGAGCAGAATTTAACGCGACTAATGTTGGTGTCGATCAGCATGGTAAAGAATGGAAAGAGGGCGATTGGTTACCTACGGAAAATGACCACAGTGGTATCGATGCAGCGGCTTTTCATCAGCGGGAATGGCAGGGTAGCAATCGTTCGTTTATAGCGATTAAAGGGATTTGGGATACGATTGTTTTTAATGACGCACTAAAATTTGACCCAACTCATAACTTGGCAGGCCACTCCGCCTTGTACGACAATCCAGCCTACGCTAATGCGCTTAGCGATTGCCAAGATATTCAATATATGCCTGAATCACTTTTTTATGCACATACCTATAATGCCAGTGGGGTTAAATTAGAGGCGCGTAAAAATAGTGATGGAGAAGTTGTTGAAATCGAAACAGACAATACTATCGACGTGTTTTCTGGTAAACGGATATTGTTGGTTAAAGCAAAAACGGATATTGAGAATTGGCGTGGAGACTTGGTTATCGACGATGAATCTTTTATGGCTACTTTTGAAGATTTTACACGGGTTGGTGCTCATGTAGATTTAGTCCATATTGAGGCAGACCAAGGCTATGATCATGGGCTTGTTATCACCCGTCCTGCTGAGGTATCGTCCTTGATTGATATGTTTATTGATCGTGGTTTAAGCGCGGCAGGCGCTGAAGTTAGTTTGGGTGCTAGCTCTGACTTTCGGTCTAGCTCCTGATTTAATGTCGTGTGGTGATATGGATGCGCCATAGTTTCTGTTGTCTCTGTTGTTTTGTCTGAAGGGCTACATTAACGAAGTAGCGATTTTTTTTGACAAAAGAACATGGCTTACGCGAGCTTCTTTAAGTTGCATAAAACTTAACCAGAACGATCTTTTTTATGAAAAATGGTTTTAGTTTAGCGGGATGGCTAATGTCGTGGTTACCTTTACCGCAAAAGAAGAGCGTGAGCTAGAATCGATGATGGAGTTGAGCAGGCTTTAAATTGTATTAATTCGCTATAAACGATATTGAGGCGGTGATGATATTGGTATCGAAAGAAACTTTCTGGTCAATACCTGTTCGCCTCTCTCCCCCTTAAGAATCATTTCCCATACTTTGAAATCCGATGAAAACGATATTGCAGATTGCTCTGTTAATAGGTTAAGTGAATACTTTTGTTCACGTGAACAATAAACACTCAACAATAATCCAATCTTTTTTTTAAACATAGGAACGAGTCACAATTTGTACTATTTTGAATTGTGATTTACGCGCCAAAGGTTACTATGCCTGCTGCGTTAAAATGGATGTTTGTACTATTGAATACGATTAAATTTTGTTCTATTGGAGCCAGTCTTTTCGGAATTTGTACATTGGAGTTTTTATAAAGGATCACCTTCAAATAATGGATATTATATCTCTTTGTTTTAGTTTGATTTCTCTGTAGCTATTTTCAGGTTTTTCCCCGTTTTTCGCATTTAAATTTTAAGGTTTTTGAATAAGTTTCCGTACTTATATGGCGTCGATTTATGCCCATGATTTTTCAATTGGGTTAGGTCTATCTCCGTATATAGGGTTTTCCCCGTGCGTCTGAGTTGCTAGTCACAAAAGCCATCTGTAAATCATTAAAAATTTTAAGAGTATCTAAAATGAAAATGGCAGTGGTGTTTTTATCGTTTTGTTTTTTATTGGGCTGTAATGGTGAATCTTCAGAAAAAGATGCGTCTTCTGACCCCGTAACAAAAGAATTTTTGGAGTATTCGGGGAATACGGCTTCTACTGGATATGGGAAAAATACTCAGGAGGTTGGTAAATTATTATGGCCGATCGATTGTATCCTTGGGCAAGACTGTACAATTCAGCATGCGGATATTGACGAAGACGGCGTATCGTTTAACTGTGGCGACCCTGGATATGTCGGTCACCAAGGTACGGACATATCATTAATGTCTTGGTCACAAATGGATCGTGGGGTGGATGTATATGCTGCTGATAGCGGTGTCGTTTTATGGGCTTTTGATCACCCAGAGGCTAGTGACCGTTGTACTGAAAATAGCATCGTTGAAGAATGTCTTTCGCCGAATAGTGATTTGTTTCCCGGAATGGATAACGGTTATGCCGTGTGTACTGAAGCCGGTAATTACTGTTCTGTAAATGATGATGAGTCTTTATGTTTTTGGTGCTTTTACGGTAAAAATGTAGTCGTAATTGAACACCCTGGTGGCGAGGTATTCGCGACGCGTTACGACCATCTCAAAAGTGGATCGGTATTGGTGCAAGCTGGAGACATCGTAGAGCGCGGCGAAAAAATTGCTGAGGTGGGAAGTGCAGGGAAATCGACAGGCCCTCATTTACATTTTGAAATTTGGGGTGAAGATTACTACGATCTACAAGAGCCTTTTGCTGGAGATTGTGGCCCCAATTTTTCGGAGAGCCTACTTTAAAATTTTATTGTTGGGCTAGCAGCCTGTTGAAGAACCAAACGACTTGTATCCGTGTTGTTTATGTTCTCAATAAGCCATTCTACTTGAGAGTTTAGTTTTTACATTTTGTTACAGACGCAAAAATTTACTGTGGTAGATTGGGAGCCAATTATTTCAACTATTTTTCGCTTGATAGGTAACTCGTATGCCTCTGTTTCGGTCTTTTACGCTGTTTAGTTCATGTGTGAGTGTTGTTTTTTTAACAATGCTGATAACCGCCTGTGGCGGTTCAGGTTCCTATGACTCTCCCGAGCAATCTGGAGAGGGGGACCGTTATAGCAGCCCTTCGCCTGGTGATGACGGTGGGGATGCGGGCGGTTATGCGTGTATTGCCTTATACGACCCTGTATGTGCGAAAGCCCCGGTTACGATCAACTGCATTACGACACCTTGTCCGACGCATGACTATTCAACCTACGGCAATAGCTGTAATGCGGGTTCTGCTGGGGCGGAAACGAGTTTTGATGGGGAGTGTGTGAGTATTGAAGATCGCTTAGCATTTTCTGATCGACCGATAGTTATCGTTGCATCTGACGATTTACTCGATGCCGGTTTTGAAACCACAGTATTGCAAGCGCTGCTTGATGGTGATGTGTTAACGCTGGAAGTGCAGTACAGCGGTGGTTGTGTGGAGCATGAATTTTATTTGTCTACCGATGGTGCTTTTATGGAAAGTTTGCCGGTACAGCTTGCTACTGTTCTGAGTAATCCCACGGAAGACGCGTGCGATGGCATTGAGAGAAGATCGATCAGCTTTGATTTAATCCCTCTGCAGGAGCTATACCGCAAAGGTTACCAGGAGGCGAGTGGGGAAATTTTGTTGAGTGATTTCGGTATTCTGTACCGATGGTAGTTGTGTGTGCAGATGACGGTTGTGTACTGATGATCGTGATGTGGTCGGCTGAGCGCCGGTCAGGTTTGTTTATGCCTTGATTCGGGTAATGTCGATAAGGATTCAGGAGTGTTATGCAAGGGAGGTTGATATTGGAGTGTAGAAATAAAGGAATTGTATAAGGGAGGTTAGAAATAAAGGAATTTAAAAGGGAGAATAATGGAGCGGGATTTCAAACAAAAAAAGCCACCTTAAACACGTGGCTTTTTTTCATTCCGCATCATTTTTTGTATTATTAAGACAATAAGATTATATTGCTGTCACTTTCGCAACTTGGTTGTTGTACAAATTTTAGCTAATATTATTCTCATGACAGCACCTACCGGGCCTGGCCCTGATTCTAAGCACGACAACGTTGATACTTCCGCGAGCGGTTATTCTACCGGTCTTGAAGTGTCTTTGGTGGATGTGTGGCCTGTGTTCCAGATGGCCATTGATGCAGGTATCTCACTACAAGATATTGTTTTGCGCTTAGGTTTGGCCAAAGACTTGCTGAGTAAGCCGGAAGGCTATATTTTACTGGCCGATTACATTCGAATATTAGCTGAACTCTCACTCATTTATTACGATGAGACATGTAAACTGTCCGAGCGTCCACTCATTATTGGAACCACCCAGTTTGCGCTGACCCACCTCAATTCCTGTTCAAATTTGCGTGAAGCCTTGTATAAAGTGGCTGAAGTGAGCAATTTGTTGAACGGTGGGCCCTATAACAAGGTTAAGGAAGTCGACGGCCAGTTAATGTTTACAACGGATGATAGCCGTTTCCCATATTTATTAGAAACCCAGTCGTTTCTGTTTTTTGGCATGGAATGTGTGCAGATCCTTACGCACGGTATGCTCTGCCACATTACAGGGTTTGCTGATGGGGTATCAAAACCTTCTGTTTCAATTAAACGCTCCGTAGACGCGAGCGCTAGGCATTTACGTTTTTGGAATGATCGTATTCGCTATAATTCGAGTAATTATGTTTTGTCTTATGATGCCTCTGTCGGTGATATTCCCATGAAAGTTCCGGAGGGGGGCTTTACCGCTGCTGCCTTATTTGCATCAATGGTCAACCTGTGCAAAACCGCCGAAATCCAGACAGATTCCTTTATGACCAAAGAAAAGGTCAGAGGGGTTTTACTGGAACGATTCAAAGATCAATCGGAAGTCGCCAGTCAATTGGGGATGAGCGTTGCTACTATGCGGCGTCGATTATCAGAGGAAGAGACAAGCTTTCGGGAAGTTCGACAGGATGTTTTGCAGACACAGGCAATACACTTATTAGACGCTGGATATCACACGGATGATGTGGCAGAAAAGCTCGGTTTTTCCGATTTGCGCAGTTTTTCTCGCGCCTTCAAAAGCTGGTATGGCACTACTCCCAGTGAGTACCGGGAGAGAAAAGGCTAGTTAGTGCCCATCCATAAACAGGTGCCTACTCGGCAACTGCTCCTGCGTTATTCTACTTACGCGCTTCCTGCGCTAATGAGTCGCCCTACCAATTACATCCTGGTAATTGTCCTGCGTTGCTCTACCTTCTGCTTCCTTGCAGTCGTACGAACGAATTTAAAACGCCATTTTCACACCACAAGATATCGTTGTTTGGAATGACCAAACGCCCATATCTTGCGGTGCAAACCTGACATTTTAAAATCGCTCTCGCTACGACCCGCTTTATGGACGGGCACTAGTTATTCCGGTCCACGCTTCGTAAACTTTCACTTCTAGTTCTCTACTTTGTTTTATTCTCCGTGAGCGAAATTGTCCTGCTCGATTGCCCGCCATTGTCATATACGATAACCCCCATCCTTTTTAATATCCCTCCCCGACACTGTTTATGGATATGTCTCTGCCTTTCGATGATGGCAGATTCCCAGGGATAGTGAAGTCACAGTGCATTATCGATAAATCTAATAATAAATTGGTAGTCATCATGATTAACTCAACAAATAAGTTCTTTATTAAGGGCGTTGCACTGCTCGTGTGCATGCTTGCGGGAAGCCATGCCTTTGGCGCGACCTGTAATTCCACTGAAGGCCAGTATCTGGACTATGGGATCACTTCGCACTTTAACACTTGGCTGGACAATAACGGCTATGGTGGTTACGGATTAGATCGCAGCGATCTAGAGGGGGGAAGTTTCGGGGGGAAAGTCTCAAATACGGATTGTGCCAAGAATCAACCGGTTATTTATATTCACGGCAATGCCGATCGATGTTTTGGTGGTTTGATGGGGGGATGGGATGATTCTGTCGATTACTTCCTTTCGAAAGGGTATAGATCGTCGGAATTGTATTGCACAACTTATGGTTCGGCTTCCGCATTATCAGCGTCGTCTTATTACCATTCAAAAGATTTCATTATGCGTATACGCAAAATGGTTGAAGCCGTTAAAGCGTATACCGGTGCAGACAAGGTCGACATTATTGGCCACAGCATGGGCGTGACTGTTGCTCGAAAAGCCATTAAAGGCGGTTCTGCGACCGATGCTTTGGCCGGAGGAAGTTACAACGTAGGTTCAAGCCTAACGTCTAGTGTTGATACTTTCGTCGGTATTGCCGGTGCTAACCAAGGATTAACAAGTTGTTATTTTTCTGGGCCAAGTACACCAACATGTGGTTCAACAAACGGCCTTTATCCTGGTTATATGGTGTGGTGGCGCGTTTATGGCATGTCGAAATTCTTAAAAGACCTGAACAGTTCTTCACGTTATGAAGGTAGTTATCGTTATTCAATGTGGTCGACTGTGGATCAGCTTGTGGGTGGCGCTTGTAAGGTATGGGGTAAAAATACATGCCGAATTCCGCGTCATTCGGGCGAGAAGAAATTTTCATCTGTACCTTATGGGCATTTGGGGCTGAAGAACTTAACGGGTTATTACCAGTATCGAATGGTTCACGATCATATGACGAATTAATTTATGTCGTGTTAACGAAAAGGTTTTACGTTTTTTCCTGACTAGTGGTTAAAGTAGAATTGGCACCGGTTTAATAGGGTTGGGTCGTTGTTGAGTCCATTTGAATATGCGGACTACTAGTCAGGTTTTTATTCCTCGTCCTTAGTTTTGACTAAGGGTGATGGCACGTAGCATAGGTGGTTTGGTGAGTTTTCCACGACGATTTAATGCTACGTGCCATAATTATTTCGATTCCCGATTCCCGATTCCCGATTCCCGTCTCCCGTCTCCCGTCTCCCGTCTCCCGTCTCCCGTCTCCCGTCTCCCGTCCCCGATTCCCCAAATTCAACTTCTAACGCCATTTAGTTATAATTCGTGATAATAAAATGGTTTCCTTACAGAATCTTTATAATTTGTTGACTTTTTCCTGTTATAAATCCGTATAAGGTTATATACCTTAATGCAACAAATAAAAATTAACGTAATTAAAGAGAAGAGAGTAAGAGGTTTTATTAAATGCAGGATTATTTAGAAGAAATGTTAGAACTGTCGCAATTGAATGAACCCGCTGAAGATGCCTACATCGATGCGGAAATGTCCTATGCTGAAAGCGCTATTGATGAGTGTTGCTCTGTATAGACTCAATGCCTTCCCTAATTATTAAGTGCTCATTATTGGGGAGTATGAGAGTTTGGCGCCAAAAAGTGACAGATTAAAATTACAGATAGAAGAAGTGATAAAAACGAAAAACCTGTGGCCGATTGAAGCGAACTTATTGAACTCGCTAATTAAATAAAAAGACCACAGGTTAATTTTTATATTTACATATCATTCATATCCTATATTCCCCGACCTAAACGCTTCATCAGCAAAGTCTATCGCTTGTAAAATTGCATAATCAGGACCCGAGTGTTTGTCCTTCGGGTTGGGGATTTTCGTGTCAAAATACGATGTATGTGTATTACGATAGCTATATTTTATGCCTCTAAAAGTAAAGCGAATTTTGGTCGATGCGTTATCCATGTGCACTACGGAATGATAAGGCATATAGGTCGATCTGAGTCCTTCAGCTTCCACGTAAGACGCAACCGGATACCATTTGTTATGCATCATTAGTTCACTGTTTTTAACTCGCCAGCTCGACTCTCCGTCGCTCAATGCAATGGCGCAGGTCGACATGGGGTCAATAATCTCAGCCATAAATCCAGCGTTATTCTCGATATTTTCTAACCAACCGTAATGCTGATAATACGAGATGTGACCATGGAGCATTTACAGCCCCGCAGGGTGTTGCCGCATGTAGAAGGCAAGGCCTCCAACAACAGAAGCATTTGCCCAATTACTAAACGTGACACCTTGGTGAGGCGAGTCCAAAGAAACGTATGTATCCACGCCCATATTACTGTACTGCTGAACAAACATTGTGCGAATGACAATGCCTCCCATGGACCCGTCGATTAATGCTAAGTGATAACCGGGCTTTGCCTGAGCATTCAAAACTTCAATAAAATGGGCAAGGTTATCGACATTATCTTTTAGGTCAATGCCGCCGTCGACTTATTCAAAAAACATCACATCACATCACATCACATCACATCACATCACATCCCTGCCATCAGCGGACAAACTATTAAGTTTTGCTTGAAGGCGATTACCGAGATCGTTCAGCTCATCTTCAGGGCGATTGTTGTTATCCGTATCAAAGCCAGAAACCACGATAAGAACCTTGTCGAGAGCACCACTGATATAGGCGGCTACGGCATAACCTGGATGTCCGTTTATCGAAGGATGATCGGTTATGAGACGTTCCGCTCCCTGCGGAGTGATGGCTTGGCAATGAAGAGCAAGCCCATAAATGAAAAGAGCGGCGAAAAACGGAGTAACGAACCTTTGATTTAGGTTTAGGTGTCTCATAGTGATTCTCTTATTTATTATTGTGAGTGAAAGCGGAATCGAATTGAGAAAGTATAGGATATGAGTTCGTCACCTGTTGAATTGCTGCTCTAGCGTTATCAATGGAATGATTCGCAAATTCCTAGAAGTTATAAGTATGTGGAGAGACATGTCAAAACCTAAGGAAAAGTGTGACCGGTTACTCATAAAATTATCGTTTATATCGTTAAAAAGTATAAGTGAGGAGATGCAGTTCACACTTTTAAGAGTATTCTTGTTACATAATTAATTCGCGCTAAGAAGACTGAGCGTTAAGGTCTAAACTTTATCCAGGCCCTGAAAAAGCGTGTAAACAAAGCTCAAATGGGTCTGCAAACTATGAGAAAAGTTGTGAGTGATAATTAAAGGTTTGGTTGGTGATATACGACGATACTGATTTAGCTGGCGCAGTATTCATTTTTTCTGAAGATAAAGACTTGATCAGAGAAATGAACTACTCAGAGTTCGAGGCGCTCCTTGATGGTTATGTCCCTGCGATGGATTTAGCCAATCGAGTGCTGAACGGCGTTTATGTCGAAATTAACTCTCAATATCATATTGTTAACGCCGTCTTTTATTTAGTCCGGTTTTGCTCCAGTGGTTTTGTCGATCAAGACACCAGTGTTCCCCTCATTCAATTGGCGCAGCATTCGCGTAAAGGCGTAAACCTTGGGCATGGTCCGATAGGCTTAGTCTGTGCGGCTCAGTGTCCGATAAAACATATGTCGGCATATATGTGGGACCCAGACCTGCGCACCAAGCACGAATTTAAAGTGCTGAATGAAGCTGTTGTTCGCAATCGGATGGCGATTCATTTTAACGAGCCGGACCCCGAAATAAAAATTCAGCAAAGCCAGCGGATTCAGCAGCAGAAAGACGACCGACAATCGCGGGCAGCGATAGAGCTGGCGGTGACAGATCGCCTTCGCAAAGAGTTCGATAAAGAGCTGCGTGATCGTATGGCGCATACCATTAGAGAGCAGCGCTTAAAGGCTAATGCGCTCTTACTTCAACGCGAAAGATCGGTTGCAGAACTTAAGCAGCAATACAATGCCCGGATTGAAGAGTATCGGTTAATACTGGATCAAAATAAATCCTTAATCGATGAGTTTCGCGATCGAAATTCCGCACTCAAGGAAACGATTGACGGCCAGGCTGAAAAGATAAAAGGCCTGCGCGAGTATTTTGAAGTGAAGGTTGAGCAAGCTGAAACCTTTGACCATGATCAGCTGCAAGAGCTGATCACCCGCCACGAGCTGGAGATGGAGGCGCAGTTAGAATCAGAAACGAAAGAACTCAAAGAAATGCTTCAGATGCGAGAGGTGGAGATCCTCTATCGCAACGAGCAAGAGGCAAAAGTACACGAAGAACTCGACCGAGTGCATAAAGAAAATGAAGAGCTGATTGCCAACAGCGGAGACCATTTGTTAGGTCGCATGCTCGAAACGGGCATCAGTTTTGTCACCTACCAGCCTGGTGCTGGTCATATCACTCTGCCAGTGAGTGAAATTCCTCTTTTTATGGACAATCCTACGACCTATGTCGCCAACAAATGCGGTGTTTCTGAAAACCATTATGACGAATGGTTGGAACATTTTCATATGCCTGTTTGCCAAGCTGTGGAGAACGATGGTAATTTGTGTGGCGGAAATATCATTCGCGTTGAATCTCCGGCGGATTATATTGTGGGCGAATCCGATTGTTGTCATCAACATAAAGCAATCAAAGCGCCTAAGCTCAAAATCGCCGGTAATCAATAAACCTGGGCTTTCGACTAGCACGTCTTTCTTAGCCGCTAACCGCCATTTGTAAAAAGGTTACTTCTTTTGCTGCTGCCAAACGACTGGCTTGATCACAACCTCAGTGAGATTGCCTGCCTCGCGCCCCTTCAAGAAATCCATTTTGATCTTTTCGAACAAAAATCGATTCGCGTTTTTGTTAAACGGGAAGATTTATTACACCCGTTAATGGGCGGCAACAAACTCTATAAATTACACGGCTATTTAAAGGCTTATCTCGATAGTGATTGCCGGGGGCCGATCGTCAGTTTTGGTGGCGCTTATTCTAACCATGTTTTGGCTCTAGCCGCTGCAGGGAATCTGCACGATATTCCTACCGTTGCAGTGATTCGCGGAGAAGAGCCGGGTGTTTTAAGTGACACTTTGGCTGACGCTAAAAACCTAGGCATGAAATTGGTTTTTGTTTCCCGGAGCGAATACCGTCGTCGTCACGAAGCCGAATATCTCCAAACGTTAAAAGATAAATTGGGTGATGTGTTTTTTATTCCCGAAGGTGGCTCGGGTAAGCTAGGCGCACAAGGCTGCATTTCTTTAGCGGAAGGGATTACCTTAAGTGCTCAGTTCCGGCCTGAAATTGTTTTTCATGCGTGTGGAACGGGTGGATCTTTAGCCGGTTTAATCGCCGGTTTCGAGCGGCAGCCTGTCGCTGGTATACAGACTTATGGAGTGCCGGTACTTAAAGGTCACACAGCGCTAAAAAGTGACATTATTAGGATGATTAGTGACCTTGGCGGCGAATCTCATAATTGGTGTTTACTTGAGGACTACCATGCGGGTGGTTACGCAAAATTCCCCGATGAGTTGGCGTCTTTTATGCAGGAGTTTGAACAACAAACTCGGTTAGATCTTGATCCGGTCTATACTGCAAAGGTAATGTGGGCAATTGTTGATCAGGTTAAGCAGGGTCGCTTTCCCGCAGGCAGTAACATTATTGCAGTACACTCTGGTGGTCTTCAGGGCAGGAGAGGTTTTGGTTTCGCATTTGATAGTAATCTGGAGAAAAAAGCGTAAATGATGCCCTTTGAAGTTTTGTCACATTCCTACGGTCGTCTTATTCTCGATGCATATGAGACTGCGGACACTCTTGTGCCGTTGAAATCACTCCGTCCGACCTTTCTAGAAGATATTTTTAAACACGTTTCGGTACATTCTGTCTTTGCCGGTGATGTCATTTTTGATGACGGCACTGTCGATAACCAGCACATTTATTTACAGAGCGGAGAAGTGATTCTCGAATACCCCAGTGGTCATAACGCAGTCATTCGTGCAGCGAATAGTTTTATGCCCTTGGCGCATCAGCAGCCACGCCCTGCACGCTGTACTGCGAATGTTGATTGTACGGTATTGAGAATCGACAGCGACCGACTTGACCGTACCGTCAGCTGGAGCCAAATCTCCGATTATTTACTATCTGAGTTGTCGATGGAGCGCGATTACGATGAAGATATCGAGTGGATGCAAACGGTTCTGAATTCCAATTTATTTTTAAAAGCCCCGCCTGTAAATGCCGAAAAAATATTCACTCGCTTAACACCAATGGTTGTGGAAGAAGGTGAAGTCATTATTCGCGAAGGAGAGTCGGGTGATTGCTGTTACTTTATCAAAGAAGGCTCTGCAAAAGTGACGGTCAAGGAGATGGATATGTTACGAGCTGAATTGGTCGCTGAAATTACCCCTGGTCGATGTTTTGGTGAAGATGCTTTAGTGAATGATGAACCGCGCAACGCCACTATTACGATGACCTGCGATGGCGTTTTAATGCGGCTCGAAAAAAGCGATTTTTTGTTATTGCTAAACGAGCCTGCAGTCGATGAAATTACATGTGATGAGATCAAAAATATGCTGGAAGAGCCTATCTACGTAGATGTTCGTACGGAAGATGAGTACAGCTCAGGTCATTTGTCATTTTCTGCAAATGTACCGCTTTCGTTGTTGAGTATTAAAAAGCGTCTGTTGGCTCCAGAAAAACCGCACATTTTTTATTGTGATACGGGGCGCCGGAGTCGTGCTGCAGCGTACCTATTGGGCAAGCAGGGCTACAATGTGATGGCGCTTGCTGGTGGCATAGCGGGGCAGGAGCTGGAGGAATACTTGGTCTCGGATGAAAATTATATTTTGCGCGATGGCGAATTAGTTTCCGGCCAATGATCGGGAACCACCATGATGAGTTGTGCTGTACTGACCGGGTTCTTGACCCATACCTGCATACCCGGCAGGGCTTTTTGTTTATGCTGGGATTGATGATCGTAAAGCTCTCTCATTTCTGAAATTACAGTATCGACATCCTTCCAAGCCTCTTCCAAATTGTTTGGTCCCGTTAGCCAGTCCATTTTTTCACATAAAATACATTGTGGCTGGTAGCCTTTCGCGTAACGCAGAAATGCACTGAGACGCATCCAGGTTCCAGTCCGTAAATCGGGGTTTGCAGAGTTGGGTAATTGAGGGTTTTTGGCATCGTGGGGGAAAAATAAAACGCCTTTAATAAAGTGGAGTGATTCGATTTTGCCGGGGCTATGGGTTTCTTGTTTTAATTCAGTAAAAGCTGCTTCGGTGTCTTTGCGTTGTGAGAGAGGCAGTTGGTGCGTGATCATCCGCTGAAGCTTTAAATCCAATCGGTCTATCGCGTTGGGGCCAACCCAAGCATCCCATTCACGGTTGCCTTCTTCCGTTAATAGGAAAAACTTTACGGCCAGCTCGATGTGAGTCAAAGGGCTTTCTGCTTTAGCAATCAAAAAATCACATTCGCCAATGGTGCGTTCTGGACTCTGTACACGAAAGGCTTTCACGATAGTGGAATATCGTTGATCGTTTGTTGGGGTATGTTCGTGTGGGGCGTGATGTAAGTAAAAATTCAATAAGGCTTCGCAGTAAAGGCCCAGTCGTCGAAACTGTGAACGGTCAATTTCAGGGAATAGCGTAGGGTTTTTCACAAGTGAAGCGTCGAGTTTCGTGAGCCACTGGGAAATAATGTCGGGTTCTAAGTCAAGGTGCCAGGTGTCGAATTCGCCGAGCTTGCCGGTAAATAAGCTAGGGGAGAGCAGTAGCCAGGCTAAATCTCGTACGCTTGCGTGCTGATAGTGAAGCCATAACGTTTTATGCATCGTGCTGATCGTTTCCGGTCTTAAGTTCTATATGATCCTACACAGTTTAGCAGGCTGAGCTGGATTGTTTCAAAATGCGGTTTTGTTCGGTGCCGAATTACGTGATTAGTCGGCTGAGGGGGGATGAATTGCTAGCTTTTCAGTTAAAGCGACGCATGGGCGTATCTCGTGTAAAATTAACGGGTGAAGATTTGGATGGGGGATTTTCATTGCTGATAGTTCCCTCTCTCCGTATTGGTCTTGTGGCTAATTCTTACAACTAGTTCTTGTAACTAGATCTTCGAAACTAACTTCTTACAGCTAATTTTCACAGCTGATTTTTACCGCTAGGGCAGATTATGAGTGAATTCTCGACCATTGGGTTGATTGGACGTTTGGCTAGTGAAAGTACCAAATCTTCTTTGCAGCGTCTTGTGGCCTTTTTGGCTAAACAGGATGTCACCGTTCTAATTGATGAAGAAACTTCATCGGCGATGCCGGAATCTGATCTAAAAATACTGCCAAGAAGTGGTTTGGCGGAATCCTGCGATCTGATTATTGTGGTGGGTGGGGACGGTAGCCTGTTGTCTGCAGCGCGGGCCTTTGCTGGCCACAATGTAAAAATTCTGGGCATTAACCGAGGCCGTTTGGGCTTTCTTACCGATATTTCACCTGAGGATATCGAGTATAAAGTGGGGGAAGTGCTAGAAGGGAAATACAGCACTGAGCAGCGTTGGCTTTTGAATTCAGAAGTTAAGCGAGAGGGCAAAACGGTTTCAGAAGGCATCGCCCTCAATGACGTGGTGGTTCACCCTGGTAAATTCATCAGGATGATCGAGTTTGAATTATACATTGGCGATCAGTTTGTCTATCGTCAACGTTCAGATGGGCTGATTATTTCTTCGCCAACTGGGTCGACAGCATATGCGCTCAGTGGTGGTGGCCCCATTATGCACCCTCATCTTGAAGCGATCGTTTTGGTGCCGATGAACCCGCATACCCTAAGCAGTCGTCCGATTGTTGTGAATTCCGAAAGCAAAATCAAACTGGTGATTAGTTCTTCCAATCAATTGCATCCCCATGTGACCTGCGACGGTCAAACCCACGTGGTTTCGCAGCCTGGCGATGAGGTGTTTGTTTCTAAGTCTGACCGGAAGCTGCAACTGATTCACCCTGAGAGCTACGACTTTTACGAAACCTGCCGCTCAAAGCTCGGTTGGGCGAGCCAGGCATGATGGATATGATTCATCAAATGGCTCCAGCTATGGGACGATCTCTGTGACTGCCATGAGGCAGATCCAGGGCTACGATATCATCGGTGATGTTCACGGTTGCGCGCTGACTTTAGAGCAGCTGCTCAGTAACCTAGGATATAGCCAAGAGAGTGATGGTGCGGCTGGGAATGAGTGTGTTGGGGGTGAAAAATTCGCTTACCGGCATCCATCTCGACAGGTGATATTTTTAGGCGATATTGTTGATCGTGGTCCTCGTATTCGGGAGGCCTTGCATATCGTTAAAAATATGGTCGATGCAGGTTCGGCTCAGTGCATTATGGGAAATCATGAATACAATGCTTTGGCTTATACGACCCCGACTGCGGAATCCGAAGGGACGGACTCGGTGGAATATGTGCGGCCTCATAATGCCCGACACAATCTCTTAATTTCTGACACGCTTATGCAGTTTGCCTCTTACCCTGAAGAGTGGCGAATGTTTCTTGATTGGTTTCGGTCCTTACCGGTATATTTGGAGTTCGATACTTTTCGGGTTGTTCATGCGTGTTGGGATGCTCAACTTATTGAAGAGTTCGATGCTCAAGCGTTGTCTCCACTATTTGATAAAGCTTTTTTACAACGCTCCTCTGATCGCAGTTCATTAGAAGCGCGGTTTATAGACCGCCTTACGCGAGGAACCGATATGCGCTTGCCGAAAGGCCGCTGGATTCTGGGGCGGGATGGTTATCAACGACGCATTTTCCGAACTAAATTTTGGGCCGAGAATCCAAAAACTTTTAGGGACGTCGTATTTCAGCCAGACCCTTTGCCGATCGATATTGCAGCGTTTTCATTAACCGAAGAAGATAAGCAGTCATTAATTTATTACGGAACAGATGAAAAACCTGTGTTTGTCGGTCACTATTGGCTAGAAAACAAACCCAAGCCGTTGCGCAATAATATTGCCTGTTTGGACTACAGCGCCGTTAAATACGGACGCTTGGTGACTTATCGTTTTGATGGTGAAACCTGCCTTGATGAATCGAAATTCGAATGGGTTGATGTTGAGCATGACCACAAGTCTTAGGTGCGGCGTAAAGCATCTTTAAATGTAAATGATAGCAATGAAGAGATAGGTAAAAGAACGCAATATGTTATTCGCTGAATACCCCCTTAATCAGGACTTAAGTGCGCTAAGCCGAAAGCTTAACGCGCATAATATCCCTCATCGATTTACCGAGGAGGGGGGCGTGCAAAAATTTTGGTTGCCAGACGAGCGTCATATTGACGAGATTAATGAGTGGTTAAATGATATCGAATCATTAAAGTTAGAGGCCGCACAAACTTCATCTCCGGCGCCTGAGCGGCAGATCAACATTTTGCCTTACCTTGTGACTGTTACGATAATTATCTGCGGTGTACTAGGCTATTTACTGGTTTTTTTTGAGGCCAGGGCTTTGATGGTTAGCGTGATGTTTGCGCCATTCGAGTATATTGCTAACACTGGGCAAATTTGGCGTTTAGTAACTCCCGTATTTCTTCACTTTGGTGAAATGCATATTATTTTTAATGCCTTGTGGATTTGGGAAGTGGGTAAGCGTCTAGAACCTTTTATGGGCAAGGTACATTACTTAGGGCTATTTCTTGTTTGTTCCCTAGTATCCAATATTCTTCAATACGGTTTAGGAGGCTCGCTAAATTTTGGCGGTTTGTCGGGGGTTGTATACGGCTATTTCGGGTGCGTCTTCGTTTTACATCGTTTATATCTCCACCCTGGTTTATTTATGCCACCCGGTATTTACGTGTTTATGATGGTTTGGTTGGCCGTTGGCTTTGCAGGACTCATTGATTTTTTTATTGTCGGAAGTATTGCGAATTGGGCCCATTTAGGTGGTTTAGTGGCTGGGGTTATCTATGCGGGATTTTATCGGGCGTTGAACGGGAAGAGTCAGTAACCGTATATTCAGTTTTATCGCCTTCCTACAGTAAATCGTAATCGATAAATTAGGTTTAAATGAAAGTTAAAAGCACTAAGAGTTTTACATTATGACAACAGATAAATACACCGAGGCGCTCACGCCTGATGTTATTGAAAAATTTAAAACAGCGGTGGAAATCGGTAAATGGGCAGATGGCAAAAAGCTGAGCCAAGAGCAGCGTGAAACCTGCATGCAGGCAGTCATCGCATACGAACATCAGAACGTCGAAGAAACCGAGCGAACGGCCTATGTACCGCCAAAACCCACGCCATGCGCACCAGGTGATGAAAGCGAAAAACCAGTGAAATGGGCTAAATAGAGAGAAAATTATGAGCGACATGAACCCGAAAGCGATCTATTTAAAAGACTATAAAGAACCGAATTATTGGATAAAGAAAACGGAGCTAGATTTTGACCTGGGTGAGGACGCCACATTGGTTTCCGCCAATTTGTCGGTAATACGAAATGAAAATTCTGATGGCAGTGCTTCGTTGGTTTTACACGGTCAGTGCTTAGAGTTGGTTTCGGTTTCGTTAAATGGTAAAGAGTTAACACCGGAAGAATATAGCGTTGATGACGAGTCTCTAACGATTCACTCGCTTAAACAAGAAAACACCTTGCAAACTGTAACGCGGATTCTGCCACAAGATAATACTTCGTTAGAAGGCTTATACCGTTCGCAAACAATGTACTGCACGCAATGTGAAGCCGAAGGCTTTCGCAAGATTACTTATTATTTAGACCGCCCCGATGTAATGAGTGAATTCACCACAAAAATCACGGCCGATAAAGGTAAATACCCTGTACTCCTGTCAAACGGTAATTTAATCGATTCTGGTGATCTCGACGATGGTCGTCACTTTACCGTATGGCATGATCCCTTTATTAAGCCTTGTTATTTATTTGCTTTAGTCGCGGGTGAGTTGTCGTGTGTAGACGATCAATTTACCACAATGTCCGGTCGTGAGATTTCGATTAAAATTTTCGTTGAAGCGAAAGATACGGATAAATGTGCTCATGCTATAGAGTCGCTTAAAAATGCGATGAAGTGGGATGAAGAGGTTTACGGTCGAGAATACGATCTCGATACCTTTATGATCGTCGCGGTTGATGATTTCAATATGGGCGCAATGGAAAATAAAGGTTTGAATATCTTTAATACTTCCTGCGTACTGGCGAAACAAGAAACCACAACCGATGCAGGCTTTCAGCGTGTAGAAGGGGTTGTTGCTCATGAGTACTTTCATAACTGGTCGGGTAATCGAGTCACATGTCGTGATTGGTTTCAGCTTAGTCTGAAAGAAGGTTTTACCGTTTTTCGTGACCAAGAGTTTTCAGCCGATATGGGATCGCGCACGGTTAAGCGTGTTGAAGATGTGGGAATGTTGCGAACCATGCAGTTTGCTGAAGATGGTGGTCCCATGGCTCATGCGGTTCAGCCAGCCTCTTTTATTGAAATTTCCAACTTCTACACCCTAACCATTTATGAGAAGGGTGCTGAGATTGTGCGTATGGTTCATACCCTGTTAGGACCAGACTTATTCCGTAAGGGGTCTGATTTATACTTTGAGACCCACGATGGCTGTGCGGTAACGATAGAAGATTTTATCGCGGCCATGTCCGAAGTGTCGGGCCGTGACTTTACGCAATTTATGAATTGGTACCGTCAAGCGGCAACACCAGAACTTAAAGCAAAAGGTGAATATGATGAAAACGCCGAAACCTTTAGCTTAACCTTTACTCAGTCGTGTCGACCCACGGCGGAATGCTCAGATAAGCAACCGAACCTTATTCCTGTTGCGATGGGTTTATTGGGCGATGCAGGAGCTTTGCCGATCAAATTGCAGGGCGAGCCTGCGGATACTGAGACAGAAGACAATACCCAGATTATTCTTGATGTTACAGAAGCGAAACAAACTTTTGTATTTGAGAATATAAAGGAAAAACCTGTCCCTTCATTGTTGAGAGGTTTTTCTGCGCCGGTTAAATTACATTACAATTATTCTCGTGATGATTTAATGCAGTTAATGAGCCGAGACGATGACGGGTTTAATCGCTGGGATAGTTCACAAAAATTAGCCATTCAAGTTATTCAGGAAGTGATGGCGGCACTTGTGCAAGATCCTGCACCAAAAGTCGATGAGCGATTAATCGAAGCGTATCGCAGCGTATTAGCTGACGAAAGCTTGGATGCGGCCATGGTTGCGCAGATGCTAAGCCTGCCGGGCGAAGCCTTTCTTGCTGAGATTTCACCCGTTATCGATGTAGAGGGCATCCATCACGCACGGAATCGTGTTGAACGTAAAATAGCCCAAGCTCTGCGACAAGAATTTTTGGATACGTACCAACGCTTGCAGTCGAGCGGTGAGTTTTCAATAGCCGCTTCTGAAATCGCACGTAGAAGTTTAAAAAATACGGCCCTGCATTATTTGATGGTTGGCGGAAAAAGTGATGCGATAGACTTGTGTCAGCAGCAGTTCGCAAACTCAACGAATATGACGGATGAGTTAATGGCTTTTTCTGCAATTGTTCACTCCTCTAAAGCTTCGATTAGCGAACTTAAAGAAAAGAGCATTCAAAGCTTTTACGATAAGTGGCAGCACGAGTCTTTAGTGGTGAATAGCTGGTTAGCCGTTCAGGCGAGTAGCCCGATACCGGGAACACTGTCAAAGGTAAATGAGCTGCTTGCGCATCCTGCCTTTGATATAAATAACCCCAATAAAGTGCGATCGGTTATTGCCACCTTTGGAGCCCGAAACCCCATTAATTTTCATCGCTTACAAGGCGACGGTTATAAGTTCCTTGCCGACAAGGTGATTTATCTTAATAAAACCAATCCGCAAATTGCTTCTCGCCTAATAACGCCGCTAACCCGTTGGGGCCGTTACGACGACACGCGCAAAGGGTTAATGAAAAAGCAATTGGAGCGTATTCGTGGTCAAGAGAATCTATCGAAAGATGTATTTGAGGTGGTAACGAAAAGCCTGTCAAACTAGAGCGATAGTGCAGCTCTGCTTTCAAGGTTGTTTTTCTGCAGGCGCTTGAATTCCTCCTTAGCCCTGTACCGCAAGATCTTCGCCCCGGTAAACTATTCGTGTGTTTCCGGGGCGAGTTTAGGTTCTTCTACTTCTATTGCCAGTGATCTCTTCGTCACTTATTCGGTTTTTCATTTGTTTGGGTATTTTATCTTTGATGACCATTTATGAAACGGCCATTTATGAAATAGCGATGCAATAAGCGTTAGAAGTAAACAGCCTGAAATGACGGGAAATACTAGGTATTCCCAGCCAAAGCCACCCATGAAAATGACGAGCGGATCGGCACCTGCTGGCGGGTGGGTAATGCGCAATATCCCCATAGCGCTGATCGATAAGCCTACCGCTAATCCAAGGCTCCACCATTCTGAAGGAAGGTGTTGAGCCAGTACGATTCCTATCAGTGAGGATACTAAGTGCCCACCAATGACATTGGCGGGTTGTGAAAGCGGGCTGTTAGGGAGAGAGAACAGCAATACGCAACTCGCCCCAAAGGGAGCCATTAACAATAAACTATTCGTCAGGGAGCTTAGCCAGGCAATGCTAGCAATAGCGAATATGCCACCTATCCCGGATTTAATATTATCCGACAAGCTTTGACTGGCTTGCTGACGATGAAATATATTCTTGATGACTGAAATGCTTGGCTTGGTCATATTGACTCTTCTGTGATTGGGATGGCACTTCCTTAAGGTCTTACTTCAACTAACTGAAAGGGGTTGCAGAGTATTATTCTCGTTCCTCACGCTCCGCGTGGGAATGCATATCAAACGAGGAAAATAACATCGCTAATATTGAATGCTGAGTACCGTATGCATTCCCACTCGGAGCGTGAGGAACGAGGGGGCGGTATCTCGCTAATCATTAGATTTGGCTCTTAAGGAGGTGCCATTCTTCTGTGATTGCTCATATGGGTGCGACTTTAATTATAGGAGCGACGATTAATCTGTTGGTGTTTTAAGCCCGTGTGGGCTGATCTATATCATCTCCTGCTGTAATTGCAGTAAGTCTTCTTCTGTATAGCGGGGTGTAATGTGTTGGGGGCAATTCCAGTCAAATGCTTGAACATCCAAAATGACGATGCGCTCTGCTTTGGCTGGAGCGTCTTGTACCTTCGTTATTTTGTCTAGATTTTTGTCTTTCCCTACGTCAATAATGCGAGATTCAGCCCAGATTTTTAGCCGCTGACGTCTGGGGTAATCCATCAATATAAGGCTTGTTTTATTGCTGGATAGTATATTTCCGGTGCTAATGTATTGGCCGTTTCCCCGAAAATCAGCATAAGCTAATGTGGTGTTATCGATTGCATGTACAAAGCCTTTTAATCCGCCTCTATGTTGGACGTAGGGCCAGCCATCTTCGTTTATAGTCGCCATGTAAAAGCTATCCCTTGTCTGAATGAAATCAATCTCCTTTTGTCCGAGAATATACTTGTCTCCGGAATTTTCCATTCGCGAATAAGATTTTCTCGTACCGTATTTTTCCTGCTGAGCCTTGACGCTTTCACTAAAAGCTAACGAAGTGAAATTCTTGTTCATTATTTTATACTCTCGATTTTGATGGGCGTGAGGGCGAGTCTTACGCCCATCGGGGCTTACTACCAGGGCGGAAGGTAAGGATACTCTTCGGGTAAGACCGTCTGCCGCATGGACGCGGCAGCCGAGCGTACAGGGACGTATTTAGGGCCTGCCCCGCGAGCATGGCGAGTGCTTTGGGTGCAGCGTGTCTTACCCGAAGAGTATCCTTGCCTGAATATTATATCGAAGCCAACAGTATTCATTTATATTGCCCCGTTAGTAACTTTCGGATTTATCTCTCGGGCAGCTCGCCAGCTCGATGTTTTTCAAAGAACTCGGTGAAGCCGCCTATGGATTTTCCGTCAATAAAAATTTGCGGTACGGTCATGCGGCTAGATCGCTCGACCATTTCACGCATTTTTTCATTGCTTTCGGAGATATTAATTTCGGAATAATCGAGGTTCTTTTTTTGCAATAGCGCTTTCGCATTGTTGCAAAATGAGCATCGTTGAGACGTGTACATTTCAATATTCATCATTTTTCTCAATTTATTTTGTATGTTGAGCTCGCCGAGGTTTGGATTAAGAGCGGTTAACATTTTTATTTAAGAAGGATCGAATCGTGTCGGCAATTTTTTTTCCGTCTTCTTCTAAGGCGAAGTGACCTGTATCGAGTAAGTGAAACTCAAGATTTTTAAGGTCGCGCTTGTAAGGGTGGGCGCCTTCTGCGGGGAATATATAGTCATTCTGTCCCCAAACGATTAGCGTCGCCGGTTGGTGCTGACGGAAATATGCTTGCCATTGAGGGTAATGGGGCATATTATTTTGATAATCGAAAAACAAAGCCAGCTGGATTGACGGGTTGCCTTCACGCGTTAGGTGGCGAAGGTCACTGTTCCAATTGTCTGGGCTAATCGTTTCTGCATCTCGAACACCGTGGGTGTACTGCCATTTAACACCTTCAGGGCTAATAAAATTTGCTAAGGGTTTTGCGTTTTTTGCGCTAGGGTCTTTCCAGTAGCTTCGAATTGGGTTCCAAAATTCACGCAGTCCTTCTTTGTAAGCATTACCATTTTGAATGATGAGAGACTCTATCTGTTCGGGGTGTTTTGCGGCTAATCGAAAACCAATAGGGGCGCCGTAGTCCATCAGGTAAATACTGTATTTTTGGATTTCTAGAGCACTCACAAAGCTTTCCATAATGTTTGCTAAATTATCGAAGCTGTAGTCGAAATCATTCATCGATGGCTGTGCGCTATTACCAAAGCCGGGGTAATCTGGCGCGATCAGATGGTAGCGATCAGACAGTGCCGGAATAAGATTGCGAAACATGTGTGAAGAAGTCGGAAACCCGTGCAACAGTAATAGAGTCGGGGCGTCTTTTGCTCCGGCTTCTCGATAGAAAATTTCAACTCCGTCAATCGTGATTGTTTTATGCAATGTCTGGGGGTTGGCAGAGGCTGAGCTTAGCCAAAATGTAGCGAGTAGACTGATAGCGATAGTGCTCAGTGTGATTGCGAAGTTCGCTCGCTTGGCGATTGGAGTTAGGGTTTTCATAGTGATATCTAGCTCTTCTTGTTTTGGGTTAATGGATTTTTTTGTAATGATGACTACTACTGTTGCTGTTATTGCAGCGAGCGTGCCAGTTTTTATGTTTCGCTATCTTATTGATATGTAAGGAATTTATTTTGATTGTCTGAGCTTTTAGTAACGAGATATCGTTACTAACGAAATCTCGTTGATATGTTTACGAAATACCGTTAATTTATGGTTTGGAAAACCATTGTTAATAGCGAGGCGCTTATGGTGAATGGCAAAGATGATTTGAATCGACAAACTCAGATTTCAAAGCCTGACGCAGGGCCTAAGAAGAGGGAGGTTTCACCTCTAAGTGTTGAGGAATTGCTCGTTATACAGCGCCAGCATGAACTTATTTTGTCTGCGGCTGGGGAGGGGATCTACGGCATTGATACCGACGGACTGGCTACCTTTGTTAACCCTGCTTCAGTTGTTATGACGGGCTGGACACCCGACGATATTATCGGAAAGCCCATTCACGACTTACATCACCATTCTAGGCCGGACGGCTCGCGTTACCCGCGTGAAGAATGTCCCATCTATGCTGCTGCGCATGACGGTATGGTTCATCAGTGCGACGATGAAGTCTTTTGGCGTAAAGATGGAAGTAGTTTCCCTGTGGAATATACGAGCACACCAATTTATGAGTCCGAAAAGCTGGTGGGGGCGGTAGTGGTCTTTAGGGATGTTAGCGAGCGTAAACAAAGCGAAAAAGATTTACAGCAAGCATACGCCGAAGTCGCAAGCATGAAGCAACATTTAGAGTTGGAAAACGTGTATCTGCAAGAAGAAATTCGCGCAAGCCATGATTTTAAATACATCGTTGGTCAAAGCCATGCGATTAACCAAGTAGTTAATCAAGTCGAGTTGGTGGCGCCAACAATGGCGACGGTTTTAATCTCGGGGGAATCGGGTACCGGGAAAGAGTTGGTTGCAAGGGCAATTCACGATAGGAGTGATCGTAGTAATCGCCCATTGATTCGTGTGAACTGCGCTGCGATTCCCGATGAGTTATTTGAAAGCGAATTTTTTGGTCATGTAAAAGGATCGTTTACCGGAGCTGTGAAAGATCGTGCCGGTCGGTTTGAGCTGGCAGATGGCGGCACTATCTTTTTAGATGAGGTGGGTGAAATACCCTTAAATCTTCAGAGTAAGCTGCTACGCGTCTTGCAGGAAGGGCAGTATGAGCGGGTAGGCGATGAAAAAACGCGGCATGTCGATGTTCGCCTAATTGCGGCAACGAACCGAAATTTAAAAACCGAAGTTGAAAATAATACCTTTCGCGAAGATCTGTATTTTCGATTAAATGTATTTCCCATTGAAGCTGTGCCTTTACGCGAAAGATTAGAGGATGTGCCGTTGTTAACGCAGCATTTTATTGCTGGGTTTTGTAAAAAATTAAACTTACCCAAGCCACGTTTAAGCAAAGCTAATATTAAACAGCTGCAAGCATACAGTTGGCAGGGGAATATTCGAGAGCTGCAGAATGTTATCGAGCGGGCGCTTATTATTAGTCAAGGCGGCCGTTTGGAGTTTAAGCTCCCTACTGTTGAGTCGTCAAAAAATACCTCTGTGAAACCGCTAATAAAATCTGTTCAGATATCGCCGCTATTAGATGGGGAGGAATCTTTGCAAGCAGCGCCATATAGTGAAAGTGAACGCGTAGGGCGAGATAAGGAAAATATACAAATGGCGCTAGAACTCTCGAACAATAAAATATCGGGTTCTGGTGGTGCAGCTGAAATGTTGGGTGTTAAGCCTACCACCTTAGCTTCACGGATGAAGATGATGGGCATTAAATTATGAGGAGGTTTTCTAATTTTCAGCCGTGACTTTCTATAATACGTTTGAAAAACACTTACGAATTCTGTGTGAGTAAGGCAGTTGTTCAGAGATGTTCGAGCAGTTTAGGTCGATGAAATATGCCTATAATAGATATGGTACATAGTAGCGCGGAGCCACAATGCGGATTAAAAATACCAAAAAGACTTACGGAGTCGTTAGTGTCGTATTGCACTGGCTGACGGCCCTTTTTCTGCTCGCTATGTTTGTTCTAGGTCTATGGATGGTGGGGCTAGATTACATGGATGAATGGTATAAAACGGCCCCGCATATCCACAAAAGTGTGGGGGTGGTTCTAGTCGCTGCTGTCTGTTTCCGTTTTGTGTGGCGAATGAGTCACGCGCGCCCAGCGAGTTTGCCGAGCCACAAACCATGGGAAAAACTCACATCGACGGTTGTACACTATGTGTTATACCTGCTCATCGTTTTAATGTTTCCTACAGGCTATTTTATCACCACGGCCAAAGGGCAGAGTCTGCACGTTTTTAATTGGTTCTCCATTCCAGCGGTCGTCGACAATATCCGTAATCTAGAAGATGTAGCGGGGGAAATACACGAAATCATCGCCTATACGATCATTGGTCTCGTCGTCTTACACAGTTTAGGCGCGCTGAAGCACCATTTCCTTGACAAAGATGCCACACTTAAACGGATGTTAGGCTTAGGTTAGGCTAAGTTAGAATGAGCTAAATGGCCTTCGCCTGAGCACACTAAAAGAGTCTAAAGAACTGATTGCAGAGATAATCCGTAAAATAATTAACTGAATTTTCATATGACTTTCATTTCATAACTTTCATTTTATAACTTTCATTTTATAACTGGGGTAGGTGACAGATGAAGATAGTTCAAAGGTTTAAAAAAATAGCAATAAGCACTGTGCTGACGCTTATCATGGCCCCATCGGCATATGTGGCCGCAGAGGATACCTATAGAATAGATACTGAGGGTATGCACGCCTTCGTTCAATTCCGCGTTAAACATCTGGGCTACAGCTGGCTCTACGGCCGCTTCGATCTGTTCGAAGGTGAGTTTGTTTACGACGCAAAAGATGACAGTAAAAATCAAGTCGCTGTTACTGTTGATATCACCAGTTTGGACAGCAATCATTCCGAACGGGATAAGCACCTTAAAGGCAAAAAATACCTGAATGCTGGCAAGTATGGTCAAGCCAAATTTGAAAGCACTAAATACGAAACCCTTTCGGAAGGCAAAGCCAAGCTCACCGGTAATTTAACCTTGCTAGGTGTAACCAAAGAAATCGTATTGGACGTTGAAGTGATTGGCGGCGGAGATGATCCCTGGGGCGGTTATCGCCAAGGGTTTGAAGGAAAAACAACTATTAGTGCGGCCGATTTTGGGGTTGATGCTAGTGCCGGGACGGTTGAGTTGATTTGGTCGGTTGAGGGGGTTCGGAAGGATTAGCAGAGGTTAGCTATTCATGTAAGCAGCTTTACTGATAGGGGGGCTTTAAGTGATCGGTTTAGGTAGTACGTTGCTGTAGGCGGTCCTTGTTGATCGCCTTTGATTTGAAAGATGCAATATAAATACCTATATGTACACCTCGCTTCTGA
>JAWSUZ010000091.1:0-29463 GCA_033852165.1 Agarilytica sp.
ATGCAGACCGAAGTATGTTTATTGCACTTAATTCGAATATTGTTTGTTCATACCCCAGTAAATCCGATAATTCTGATCGGTTTTCACTTCACGTATGCATTCCCACGGAGACCGTGGGAACGAGAACAAAAACATAATAACATCAATGCCTTACGCTTAAGGAAGTGCCATTCGGGTCAGAGTCATTGATTTACATGGTTCGTTTTTTGTTCAGGCATGGGCTTAATCCGCAAGACTGCCTCTGTACCGACCATCGGAAAAATCAATGAGTCTGACCCCGGTCCGTGGCAACTCGGGAATCAGTGGTTCTATTTACGTACCAACGAGAAGGGAAAATCAATAAGTCTGACTCCCGGCCCGGGCGGTCTGGGAACAGCTAGTTTGAACAGGCTAGTCGTGGCTATTCTTATGCTCCCGCGTCTCATCAATCAACTGCTGTAACCACTGCATATACGGCGTTCCCCCAGTTCCTCTGGGGTCTTTAACGTGTTTATTGATGTAACCCACTGCCCAGTTGAGATGTACTTCACGGAACTGAGCCATTAGCTCTAGCACTCGGTCAAAGGTTTCGGCTTCCGCTAGGGCTTTAATACTGGGGAGTTTGGCTGTTCGTTCGATGAACTCGCGATGGCTGGGCGGCATGTATTGTCGAATATCCATCAGGTGGTCAACGAGTATTGAAGGTTTATGTTCAATTTTTAAGAGGTTGATAAGCACCGGCATTATGGAACTTTGGGCACCGGTTTCACCTCGGTAGTAAACTCGGCCTTTTTTGGCGTCTGCTCCGGCTCCCACGCCGATACCAGCAAGGGGCGCTGCAGGCACGCCACAGTATTCAACATTTTCAAAGAAGCGGATGTAGGGTCGGAAGGTATGGAAATAGAGGTCTGGCGACATGCGCTCAGGTATACGTTTTAGCACCCGTAATTGCTCCTCTAGGCAATCGCCAACCTCGCGTAGGGATACATTTACGGTTTCAGATTCTAGGCTACCCGTGTCTACCACTTGCAGATGAAAGCTTTGCACGGCTTTTAATACACTCGCCGCCTGAGCTTCTATTTCAACATGGATCAAGATAAACCAGTGTTCATCATATAGGTGGACAAAGTTCTGAATCGTGTCGATATTGCCTAAAGCTACAGGCTTGCAAGGGTCATAGCGTTTCCAATTATAGAGGGCATAGGCCGCGTAGTTCAATATCGGCGGCACCCCCAAGAGATTGGCCGCATGCACCAAGGGCACGGCAATATTGGCCGGCAATCGCTCGGTGCTCGGCTGGCCCACTTGGTTGATGTAGCCTGAAGCCAGGAAGGATAGCCGTAAGAAGTAAAGCTGGAGTTCCGCTAGATGCTGCTCTTCCGAACGGGTTTCGAACCAGTGGGGTATGGCCAGTGATTCGGCATAGGCACGAAAATCGGATTCTAGCAGGCGGCTCGGTAGGTCTCGGCCTATCTCATCTAGCAGGCAGTATCGGCTACCAAGGCCAAAATGAGTGCACGGGTCTGCTGGGGGTAAAAAACCTCGTCTTGAAAACGGGTCTGGCATGGCGCCTCCTCCTAGACATCTCCAACGTGTTACTTTTTCAGTATAGTTGAAGTGCACACGCTGGCGCGTTTATAACATTTTAAGACTCTGTGATTTAATATCACTGAGAAAACCCTCTGACGCGGGGTTTAAATACCGATATCTTTTTGTTACTAACGCTAAAACTCCCTATAATTTCAGGGCCTACAGGGGGTTTTAAACATGCGTTATGTGATCGGAGTTCTCATTCCCACTTTATTACAATGTTTCGTTGTGTTGATCGTTGTTGTGACGAACACAGGCAATGGTTCGTGGGTAGGCTTGGGAATTTTTATTTTAAGCCTATTTTCGATTCCCGCAACGGCTCTTGCCAATATTTTTCATGTGAGAGCCCATTCGCACTTAAACATTTCCTCTCTTTTTTCCAGAGGCATACGCATTGCGATTATTACGCCATTTATTGTCTTGATTATTATTATTCTATTATGAATTCTGCCGATAACATTCGCCGCACCCTCGTTCAACTGAGGTGACTGTTCTATTTTTTTGCCACAATTAACCCTACATGCTGCCGCTTTATTCCCAAAAGTTTTTTCTTAATCCATGATAGGTTTCCAAAATCGTAAAGATGATGACAATCAATAATTGTAAAGCCCTGTTCTTTAATCATATGAATCCATTTTCTTTCAGAATGAAAACACACCCCCACGCCTGCGGTATTAGCGCCAAGGGAACGAATGATTTTTTCCAATCTCTTGCTCGCCGTAAGCCCGTATATCAGACGACAGGGTATGTCACTCAATAACCATCCGTCGTAGAAATTTTCAAAAATCAGTAATAGTCCATCTTTTCTGAGTTGCAGGTAAGCGCTTTTAATTCCATCTTTTTGCATTTCAACGGTTTTTTCATAGGAATCAGAAATGAAATGGTGCAACACCCAGTTAAATTCCACAGCATCGTAACTTTCAGGTAAAAGCTGGCAATCTTGATACAGTCCTTGGTACAGAATTTTACGTTTATGACGGTTATTTTTGTTCAACAGGTATTTGTCAGGCTCGACAACTGTCACTAATGATTTCGCATAGGAATCCAGTAACCTGTCCGCATAGCTGCCACTTCCACCACCCACATCCACTATTCCAAGCTTGTCTAAACGTAAATACCGATCGATGGCAGTTGTGATGTAAGAGAACATACCATCACTAATATATTCAACATCCAAATTTTTCATCTGTTGACTGGACAATAATCGGACAGAATGCGACATAAGCACCTCCAAACAAGACCATACAGAACCCAACATTCTTTTAACGAAACCTTCCCCGCAAGAATGGATGAACTCTTGAATAAATTATTCATAAAGTCAGGCAATCGTCGGACCAACATCACAAAGGTCTTGAGAATCAAACGGATAGGGGGTCAGGATTTAATTCGGCTTGGTTAGATCACAAAAATAATTCGCGATTTGCTAATATTGCGCATTTTCGTTTGCTTTTTGAAAGTCGTTATTTGAATTTTATGAGTGACTTTAGCGTTTAACATCATCCCCATGGTCAACCATGGGGATGATAGCCCCTTACCCCTCTCGTTAAATCGCAGGCAGACAAAAAGAGGCGTTTAACCAGCGTCCCCATCCACAATAATTTCTTGAATAATATTTACCACAAGTGGTCGGCTAGTCACACTATCAACCGGCGCAGCAATAAAACGACCAAGCGGCAGTTTACTAATTTCTGCAAAGCCTGGATCTTCCACTGAGCTAAAATCGATTTCACTCCCAATCGCTTGAAGCTGACCTTGCCCAAGTGTTAACTGAGATGAACCGCCATACGAAAAATGTACACCATCGTAATCCCCCCCACCGCTCATCGAAACAGACTGAGAACTCGATTGTGCCACGCTACCGATCACCCCCATAATACTCGCCAGCGTTTGCATAACGATTTCTCGTTTGCCACTGTCTGGCTCAATATCAGCAATACCCAACGACCACTTATAGATATTGCCCTGCCCTAATGGATCGCCCGTACCTGGGCCAGCGTCCCCACCAGAAATAGAAGCCGTATTGGTTGTTTTTGAAATCTCTATAATCATTTCGCAGTTCTCTTGTCGCGTTAATTTTTGATAAAGATAAATCATTAGGCGCCATTAAATGATTCACCCCGACGATTCGGCACAACAGTATTTGGCATGCCAGATTATGTATAGGCATTTTTATTGGCCTTCGCCAATGAAACAGCGAAGTCCTTACCCGTTATAGCAAAGTCGAATGACGGAAGAGAAACTCAATTAATTATTTTGGAAACTCAGTGAATGTTTTTATCGCAAACATTCGTTCCTCACACTCCTCGGCTCTGGCGTCCTCGATAGCGTCTCAGGAGATAAAGCCGAGCGGTTATCGGGGAAGCCAGAGCCGAGGACCGTGGGAACTAGAATATACGTTTTCCATATCGCACTGCGTGCATGCACGTAACTTTGACGACAGACCAACGGACATGCGCCTTACACGTAAATACGGTACACTCTAATTGGCAGCTAAATTAACGATTATGAAGGGTTTATTATGAGAGGCGCAGGTGGATCGTCAGGAGGAATCGGACAGTTTTTTATTGGCATCATCATGATGTGCGGAGGGTTTTATATGTTGCTCAATGCGATAAAAATAACATCCAGCTTTGGGATGGGGCGTAGCTTATACGGATTTTCCGCTTTTGGTGGGCAATACGCGATGACGAGCGGCATGGTCATGATACCCCTCATGTTTGGCATAGGGATGGTGTTTTATAACAGCAAAAACATTATTGGCTGGGTGCTTTTCGTCGGCTCGATAGCCGCACTTATTTTTGGCGTAATTTCATCGATTCATTTTCGCTTTAGTCATATGAGCGCTTTCGATCTCATTGTCATTCTCGTACTGGCCATTGGCGGCCTTGGGCTCTTTCTTCGCTCATTAAAGGCTTATAACGGCAGTACTGAAGAATAAAACGCACACATCAGGGAGCTTATTACAGCTCCCAAATATTATTTGGCGAATAATTAAAGAATGATATGGGGAAGATAACGACTCATATCCTGGGTGATCGGCCCAGAGTCTTCACGAATAGAAATACCCGCCGCCTCACCATCCACAAGCCAACTACCGATCAACGTATAGTGCTCGCCAAACTTAGGCAGCATGTGTGTAGCTTGGTAGATAAAGCCTTCCTCACCGTAAGGGCCGCTTGATTCATGCGAGCCTTTCGCTTTTACAATATCGGATTGTTGATTAATAATCGAAATATTCGCCCCTTCTCGGGAGAAAATCGGCTTCTTCACCAACGAATCATAGTCACTCGCTAACGACAGCTCATCTTCAAAAAAAGACGGCAATAAATTCGGGTGATCAGGAAACATTTTCCACAGCAACGGCAGTAATGCCTTATTCGATAGAATACTTTTCCATGGAGGTTCCAGCCAACGAATATTGTTGCCCCCAAGATAATCGCCAAACTCTTCGCGAAACATGAATTCCCACGGATATAATTTAAACATCCAGGTAATCATATTATCGTCAAGGTCACTAAAGTTACCCTCGGGGTCACGACCAATATCTTCAATGAAGGCAAACCGCGTATCGATATCCGCCGCTTTAGCGCAATCTTCGAGGTATTGAACCGTTCCCCTATCTTCGTCCGTTTCTTTACAACAAGCGAAATGCAGTGTGCGGTCCGGCGTTAAGAACTTCAGGTCTTTAAATTGGTTAACTAACTTTTCTTGCAGGCTATTAAATTGATCGGCGTGCCTCGGCAGTGCACCACTGTCCACGTTGTCTTGTAACCACAACCACTGCCAAAAACCCGTTTCAAATACACTGGTCGGTGTATCGGCATTATTTTCATATAGCTTTGCGTGACCTTTACCCGAATAAGCAAAATCCAAACGTGAATAAAGACTGGGATCGCCGTTTTTCCAAGAACGACGAACCAAGTCCCAATGCTTTTCAGGAATACAAAAACGCCGCATTAGCTCATCATCGGCAATAACCTTTTCAACCACCTCCAAACACATTTGGTGGATTTCTTCGGTCGGCTCTTCAATACCCTTTTCGATTTGCTCTAAGGTAAATTGGTAGTAAGCACTTTCATCCCAATACCGCTCTCCGTGCATGGTATGAAATTTAAAGCCGAATTCCTCGGCTTTTTGTTGCCAACCTGCCCGCTCAGCAATGGGTATGCGCAACATGCGCTTACCCGCCCCAACCGCCAGACCGTTTACCACCACCCCAACTAGACTTCGCTGAAGCAACAGAACCAAAGCCACCGCGCGAAACCGTTCGTGTGACTTTTGGTTTCGGCTTAAAGCTAGACTTACCAACACGGTAAGAGCTTTGCCCTGCACGACCAATAACAGTGCCGTCGGCAGTCATAATACGGTTATTGTGGCTGGAATATGGACGCTGATAATGGAAAACAGGATTATAAGTACCGCCGTAATAACCACCGCGATTACTCATTACCTGGCTAACTAAATACCCCGCCATGAAGGGCATAAACATACCACCGCTTCGCGTCGACTGACACTGGCTGTATCCAAACTCGGCTTCACACTGAGATCGCGAGCGATATTTCGGCGCGGTACGCTCGGCCTCAACCAAAGCACTTTTGTATGCCGCGTCACATTGTTCACGAGTCATGGTCGTTTTCGACACACAGTCATCAACCGTCTCTACGACTATAGCTTCTTCCTTACTGCTACACGCCGTTAAGGTGATCGCTGCAACGGCCGCAGCCAAAGGGCCCAAACGCGGTACTTTGCGTGGGGTTTTTCGCATCATGTCGATATTAATCGTTTTAGACTTTTTCATAGCACTGCCCTCCTTAGTACGCCATACAAGCGGCATTCAGCAAACCTACCGAGATATTCGTCGCAGCTAACATAATGCCTGCGCTCACTTCGTTGCCTTCAATACGCTCAACAATGCGAGGCATAAAAACAAAACGAACCAAAACAAAGGCAAGTAACTGTGCAACCAAGGCAATCCCACCCCAGGTCACAAAATCGACCAACGATACAGAGTTACTGGCCGCGCCCGCTAAGGCAATCGCGAAGCCAACTACCGCGCCGCCGAAGCCAACAGCCGCAGCGGTATTTTGATTTTCTTTAATCAACTTCCACTCATCGTGAGGCGTTACCAGCGTGTAAACAAATTTAAACACCACCAAAAATAGTAACGATGCGCCGAAGTAAGCGCTGAAGTGAAGAACGCTCGTAATGAGTTCTTGATTTTCCATAAAGTTATCCTTGTTGTTATTAAGTAAATTGGGGATTGATAAAAAGGTTATTTAACCATGAATAGTGAGTTGTGCCGGGGTCAAGGTAATGCCAGTGCTCAGCACAAAACAGCGCGTTAAATTGCCAGACTCCAATGTTTCTTCAGCAGAAAGAAACAGGGACTCGGTTTGATCGCCAGAAATGGAGCGTTCAAACAACATAATAAATTGATCCGTTTCAGAAAATTCGCCCTCGGAATCGTAGGTTTTCTCTGCCACATGTACGGGGTTGTGATAATCGCTCGCGGAAGTCCACACGCGCTCGAAAGTCTGCCCTTCGAGATTATAGGTTGGTGCACCGATTTTTTCGTTTAACAACGAATCCCAAACGCCCTGCGTGCTCACATCTTGAGTGTCGTAAAAATGAAAGAGTTTGACATCCACGACATGCTCTTCAGACTTTCCACCTTCGGCAATCACTTGAAGAAACGCGTCATCATCGGTATAAAACCGAAACATCCACGAGCCGTCAAGCTCAGCAATGCCAGCGGCTTTTATGATCTGAGTCGATGTAGCCCCTTTGATAATTAAATCATTTTCTGTGAGTTTTAATAGCAAAGGATCAACTTCAAAACATCCGCCAAGCCGTAGTCCCATAATTGACGGGGCGTCTTCTAGCGGGTTTTTTTCTTCTTTTTTTCCAAATATTTTACTGAACATACAAAGCTCTCACTCACTTTCACATATCAAAACAGCGGGACGGATCAATACGACTTGCTGCAATATAATACAAAAAATCACCTTGATTCACTTCAGAAGCCATCGCAGGATTAAGATCGATAAATTTACTATCGCTTCGCTTAACGCCAATCACAGTGGCGTCGAGCTTAGTTTTAAAATGCATAAAAATTTGTTCGAAGTTCAAGGTGCTTGAACGATCATAGGCTAGCGAGTATTGCGTCATGCCGTAGGTGTTATCTAACAGTTGTTTGTGCAGTAACGCAGAGCCTGGGTCCATAGACGAACGGGCTAACATTTCAACAGAAACAGAGGGAATAATTTCAATATTAGGGCAGTGCGAATGCAATAAATCGCCCACATCTTCATCTTGGAAGTAGGCCGTCTTATGGCTACTAGGGCTGACTTTATCGCAATACAGCGCTGTGGTCAGCGTCACATCATCCAGCGGCGTATCGATAATAATACGGCTCGCACTGGCCAGACTTGCCCGCGCCATCGATTCTTTATGAGAAAACGACTCCGCATGCACAAAGTCAATCTGCCCTGGCATCGGATTTTCCATGTCTTCCGTCACACATAAAACGATTCGTTCACGCTCACCGCCTGCCCGAGACAAAAGAAGATCGATCAAACGAAGTGTTCGCGCCGCGTTCCAACCGATAATGACGCAGTGATTTTCAATACGAATCATACGGAATCCTTTTTTCCCCTTAAGGGTTAAAGCAGAGAGATAAAATCCTGCACGCGTTAAAAGCAACGCAAACAAACTAAGACCGACAGGAATGACCCACAAACTGACCGCGAGCTTCCCCATGGGAGTGGTGGGTGAAAGATCACCATAACCGACTGTTGACGAGGTGACGACCAACCAATAGAAAAAGTTTTCGGATGTGACTAGGTCTTTTTCACCCGCCAAGAATAGCAGGCCATACGAAATGAGTACGTAACACAGCAACCCGCAGACGACGGAAAGAAAGCTTGCCTTAAAAAACACCGCCGCCATAAGGCGACGGACTTTGAACAGAAGCACATGGTTACCTAATGATGTTATCCCTAATAGGGCATCATTCTATAACTTAAGCTTTTTTGGCTGCAAGTAGTTGCGCTAACTTATCGCTACCATTAGTACTGCCACCAGGCTGAATACCGGCTGCTTTAAGTTTAGCGTCCAAACCGCTGCCGCTTTCTTCACCAGCAAGCTCTTCTGCCGCTTCTAATTCCGCACTACGCTCCGCTTGTTTGGCCTTAATACGATCTAAACTGCTTAATGCGGTTTTAACCTTACTGTTAGCGCCAACATGACGGCTGGAAACCGCAGCCTGTGCACGCTGAACGGATTCAGTCGCTTTCACCTGGTCAATTTGCTGCTCCATGCGACGTACATTGCTTTTTGCTTTCGCAATATTCGCTTTTAAAGTCTTTTCTGAAGACGAGAAGCTATCGGCAATACTTTGCTCGGTATCCAGCGAACCTTCCAAATCACCCACACGCTCGGCACACTCGATGGCCAGAGCCTCATCGCCTTTTTCACTGGCGGCAATTGCATGGTTAGTATACGTATCAATATCGGCTTTAAGCGCTTTAGCCTTCCCATCTGCCAGCTTACGCTTGGCCATGATCTTGGTTAAATTTTCATCGCAAATTTGCAGCTCTTTTTTCGCATCACGCATTTCTTGATCCAAAATACGAATAGCTTGAGAGTCAGCAACAGCCTCTATGCCTTCGTTTGTTGCGCCGCGCAAAGCGGTCCAAAGTTTCTTTAAGCTCATGCTACATTCTCCATATTTAAAAACTCACCGTACAGATCCAAAAACTCAGCAACATTGCCAAATAATGCTTCGATCTCTTCTACAACCACACTGTCTTTGCTATCGGTGGAAAGCGCGCCGAAAGCAACGTAGTAGTCTTCACCACTAATTTCGTGAATACAAATAGTCGTCAACGGCACCAACTGGTGCGTATGCAAAATCAGGTCGTTCAGTGCGGCCTTATCAGTGACGCAGGCCGCAGGGAACAAGGCTGTCTCAACGACAATTTGTTGATTACCCACATAAACAAAAACGTCTATGCCTTCGTCATTTGATACGTTAAGGCAATCGCCCTCTGCCTCTACAACCCATGAAGGTTGAATTTCGGCAAGAGCCTTAAGTGAATCTTTACTCCAAGACATAAGTCGTCTCCTTAAATTAGCGTGTCTTATAAGTCACAAATATAAACAATAAATAATTATTGTCAACCAAAGATAACAAATATTGCCCTATAGCATACTAATATGTAATATAAGCACCAATTGTTATCGACAGGCCCCATAATGGATCAAGTTCAAAGCATCAAAAACCGCCAGACTTTGGCCCCCTACAAACAAGCCATAACACGCTATATTCGTGCATCGCTTGCGTTAAAAGGCATGAAATATGACGATCTAAGCGAAAGTCTCGCTAAGAAAGGCATCATTATGACCCCAGAAAACCTACGTAGTAAAACACATAAAGGGATGTTTTCAGCAGATTTATTTACCGCCATTATCGACGTACTCGGCGTAGAAGAAAATGCCCTTCAAGAAATCCTAAAACAGGCCCACGACATATAGCGCCACGGCGGCGGCTTTCATGCATTAATAAGAAATAATTCTTTGTTTCAAGACCCTTGCCTGCATTTTCCCACTCGACGATTTCGGCGCACAAGCCCTCCCTAAGCATGCTTTCTAGGCATCATGAGATTAACGTTATTGCTCATAAAGCAGCAGCAACGAACTGAATAAAATTACGCTAAAACCTGCCCCACACCTCACGCACCTCCGTAGGAATGCAGAACTCGATATTGAGTTACCACGGGGACGGTGAGAGCTAGAATAACGCTGCAAACCCTCGTTCCACAGGCTCCTCGGCTCTGGCTTCCTGCTTCGCTCTACCTCCTGCATCCATGCATTCGTGCGTGGGAATGCAGACCTCGATATGAGTTACCACGGGGACCGTGGGAACTAGGATAATAACCAGCCCCAAGACCCTCGGTCCTCACGCTCTGAGACTGTGAAAGTATTCCCAAACTTAAACGTTCTCGTTCCCACGCTCTGCGTGGGAACGCATACGTGAAGTGAAAACCGATCAGAATTATCGGATTTACTGGAATATGAACAAACAACATTCGAATTAAGTGCAATAAACATACTTAGGTCTGCATTCCCACGGAGACCGTGGGAATGAGGGTATTGAGTTACCACGGCAACCGTGGGAACTAGAATAGCGCCGTAAACCCTCGTTCCTCACGCTCCTCGGCTCTGGCTTCCTGCTTCGCTCTACCTCCTGCATCCATGCATTCGTGCATGGGAATGCAGAACTCGATATTGAGTTACCACGGCAACCGTGGGAACTAGAATAGCGCCGTAAACCCTCGTTCCTCACGCTCTGCGTGGGAATGCAGACCTCGATATGAGTTACCACGGGGACCGTGGGAACTAGGATAAATTACGCTAAAACCTGCCCCACACCTCACGCACCTCCGTGGGAATGCAGAACTCGATATTGAGTTACCACGGGGACCGTGGGAACTAGAATAATCAGCCCCAAGACCCTCGTTCCTCACGCTCTGCGTGGGAATGCAGACCTCGATATGAGTTACCACAGGGACCGTGGGAACCAGGCTATTCAAGGCCTTACTATTTTTCAAATCCCGTTAAGGCATGAAATAAGTGTTTGTATACATAGTGCGTCGTATCCATGTGCTTTTCACACAAATCATTTACCGGCTGGCAGTTACCTAGAGGCACGATCCCCTCTCACCACCGAATGATCCCGCTGAACAATTCCCGCACCATCCAATATATCTTTTGGAATATATTCATAGGTGAGATTCACCGGGTATTTAATGCCGTCTTTACTGTAGGGGCAAATATCGTAAAAACGGGGCTCAATAACGTAATTGTCTTTAAACACAATATCGCCATAGGTTCGGCAACCACCACTATCCGCCCCGTACGGTAAACCATTGATTAGCGGTAAAATTCGGTTTGTGGGCAACGGATCATCTTTATTCGGTTCAGGGCCAAAGTAAGCAATGCCTTTCGGGTTGTCGTATTGACCATTGTTAACCAATTTTATATAACGGCTACCACCATCGGTATAAAAGATATTCCCACCACCAGAGGGACGCTTATGGGCCGCCACGTTATCTTTTATCAGTAAGGCATTATCCATCGAAGTACCCTGGGAACCGGTTGTATAAATCGCCCCACCGTCCCACACCACCTCTAAAAAGTTTTCGATTCGATTGCCAATAATTTTATTATGACGATTCGGAGTAGGGATTTTATACGTACCCCACTCACCCACAACAGCACCACCAACACCGGGAAAACCAGGGTAGTCGAGCAAGCCCCAACCCCACCCCATGGCAATGCCCGACCATGGCACGTATTTAATGGTGTTATGTGTGATTTCGGTATGCTCGCTAAAACCGACAAAAATTCCCGCCGCGTCGACATACTCCACACCGGCATACTGAATATCGTTATTGTGAATTTTATTGTGCCGGCTGATTTGATATTGACGGTTTTTCTTCTTCGGATGATGGTCCACCTTGCCAACACCACTCAACTGAATCGCCGCCGAGGCAATATCACGAAAAGTATTCCCTTCCACACGGTTATGCTGGCTACCAGTGGCCAGGTACAAACCCACCGCACCCATGTGGCTAAAGTGATTATTCACAAACGCAATGTGATGACCGTAATTAAACTGAACATTACCCGGCGTTGGATGAACGTGCTCTTCATGGCCGGTAATATTCGGTTTATGGCCATCACCAATCACACGAAAACCACTTTGATCAGCAACATAGCCATTAGCACCACTCGGCTCCATCCACGTTGTATAGGCAAAATGTAAACCCTCAAAACGAATATGACTAATAGGGTTACCCATTTCCCCAAGCCCAAATAGCAGGCGATCGCGTAAGGCTAACTCCGCTGTTAGTGTATTCATTTGGCGTCTTTGTTTTGGCGTTGGCTTGTAATACAAATACCCAGATGATTTTTCGAGATACCACTCTCCTGCCGTGTCGAGAAATTCTAAAGCATTTTCAAAGTAGGTGACCTGCCAAAAACTCCACAGGCTCGGCTCATCTTTATTACCCAGATAGAGATTGGCATTGCTCCAAGCGGGCTCCTGCATTTTTATTAAGCCACGCTCATAATCCGGCTGAAAAATAGGATCAGGCTTGTAAGCAGATACAGAATGTACAGGTACACGCATCATTTTCCATTGCGTAATAATAACGGCCTCAACATCACTTGGAGCCTTCCATGTTGACGGGTCTTTCCATGCACTTGCGTTGAGATCCGTACTAATAAATTCAATACCGCCTTTTATGGGCAGCATCGGTGGCACACCATCGAGACGTTTTTTCCCAATGGGAATGTCGATATAGCTCGGACGAAAACCCGAGGGGTAGTCTGCAGTTTTCGCACGCTGCGCGCGTGTCTCATTAATATACAGCTGTCGACTTTCTACAGCCCCCACTTGCGCTCGGTATATTCCCAAAGCAGAATCATACAATTCCCAACCGCTAACCGCCTTTGAACCCATAATTTTGGGGTGCTCGCCAGCGACAGCCTTAAACACGAGTTCAGATCCGGGCTTTCCCGAATCTTTAGGTTCTAGAACAAAGGTTTTATCAAGTCGATATTCACCACCGTACAAATTCACGACATAATCTTTTTTATGATGCCCGGCCAATCGGTGCGCTCGGATCACATCCCTCGCTTTATACAGTGTTTTAAAGGGCTTATCACGGCTACCCTTGGCTTCATCACTACCAGATGGGGATATCCAATAGTCATAGCTAAAAGTAGACGTGGAAGCAGAAGCAGAAAGTAATGAAGAACTAAAAGTGAGTGAGACAAGAAACAACAGATAGGCAGGAAGCGATTTCACAGATCTCATATAATTTCCTCAGTTATATAAACGCCGACAAACGTGGTTGTCGAGCTTTTAAGCCTAGTCACAAATGAGGAAAAAGCGCCAGATTTGTCACGATAAAAATCATGATGGCGCGATTACTAAAATATTAGATAATTAATGCGTCAGGTTGAAAATTCCAAGCTTTAAAATAGTAAGTGAAAGACAGGCCAACTGTTTTTTCACAATAACGATAGAGGCTTGATCATTACGTCCTCGGCTTGCGGGTTATTACGCCTGCCGAGCTTAGGATTATCAATGCCTTTTGTTGATCAGTAACGAGTAGGGCTTTCAAAACATGCAGGACTTTAGAATATACCACTGAGTAACCAACTGGCTTTTCCAATAACCGCTGTGTTTTGAGCAGGTATCACTGCTATCGGCAAGCCGTCGATGGTAGAAGACATGAGCGGCTACCGGGGGCAATTCAATCGTATCGGCGACGATTTCTGTCGGTATTAACGCAAACTTCATAAAGGATAACGCACTCGCTACCGACATAATGGCTTTATCACAGCGATTACAGGTGCCCCGAACAACGGGCGAAGAAGGTTGATATTTTTTATACGTAATATTGTCTAAATCTTCATGCGATACATCTTTGTACCAAAAAATACACTCGTCACTAGAGTCCTGCTTCGTGTATCGCTGACAAGTCTCGCAGTGACACACAAGCCGAACCAGAGGTTTTGCATTGGACGACACGGCTACGGTATTACATTCACAATAGTGCTTACTTTTCACTGCTTGGTCCATTACCACGCGTTAATCCTTAGCTGCTTTTTCTTTTACTCTTGAATTTTCTGTATTTCTTAAACCTTTTGACTCTTTTGAGCCAGCTGTCTTTCGGACTCTTGCTTCATTGCCCGGCCAGGTTCCGTACTGAGGCAAGTCATCGGTAATTTTATACCAATTCGCCTTAGAAGCTGTAAAGATATGCGCTTCGGGCACTCTTTCCAACTCGCCCTCCAAGCCTCCAAGTGGAATACCCAGTACGTCCGGCGTGTTTTTATAGTAACTGAGAATGGGGGACCCACAGGTTTTACAGAAGCTTTTGGTGACATTATCAGAAGAAGCGTAATCAGTAAGATTGTCTTCGCCCTTTATCCAGGTAAGTTGTGTGCGCTCAATAGATGTCCGAGTACGAAATGCGGCCCCATGAAACCGTCGGCATTTGGAGCAATGGCAATTATATATCGGACCCAATTTTCCACTTATTTCGTACACAACTTTTTCACAAAGACACTGCCCTCTCAATACGTTCATAATTATTCCTTATTTGAATGTGCAGTTTGGAATAGGAGAATCATCCACCCCCCTATCGATTATTGATTATCACAGTAGATGCTATTCTTTCGCTTCTAACCGTTGAAAACGTTCTACAGCATCAACCACCTCATGTAAACTTTTCACAAGATGTAATACGGAAAAAAACACAACCCCGTGGTGAACACCAAGACGAAATCCTGCTAACTCCTTAAACTCATGCAGGGATTCCGAAACACCGGAGTAGAGCAAAACCAGCCCCACAATAATATTGGTATACGGGTTATCCGTTATCTTTTTCGAAGCTTTCATGAAACGACTGAACATATTGTTATTCCCATTCATAAATAATTTCTGTTTTTTGACAATCCACTACGTCAAACAAACACACAAAGCCGATTGTTCACATGGCGGCGCCGTAGCCGTCTTACACATCCCACTTTTTTCTCCATTCCCGACACACCAAGCATTACAGTCAAAAGTGTCAGGATGACCGATATCGTTTTCATGGCTATGCAGTTCACCCTTACCCGGATTTGACTCGACTAAAATGTCATCGGAAAGGCAGGCCTCCCCAAACATGCGCCCATTGGGTTTACCCTGCTCATCGGTTCCGATGTGGCAGCCAGCAACACCAGGGTTTACGCCATCGGTATCTTTCCACCAACTCTTTTCATTTGCGATCCAATCATTTGGTTTAAATTCAAAAATTCCCTCTGCCCCTGGCATACCTTTCGCGCCGCTGGATGCATGCACGGCTTCACTACGCGAACAAGCCGTCGACAAAGAAACAACGATTAAAAAACAAGAGCCTAGGATACAACGGTAAATATTTGACATTTATACACTCCCCAATTTGTATTATTTAAATTTATTCTATTTTTATCTTTATGCTTATGAGTTCTATACGTTTAGCATTTCCTCATTAAAACCTCTTAACCTGCAACGTAGTAAATCAACCTTTGATTTACTACGTTGCAGGCCGACTGAGAGGCATTTAGGGCGGCTTTTTAAAATAATGAATGATAGCGCGCCAGCACATAACTACTCATGCCGAAAAGCCCATAAAAAGCGACGACCAAACGATAACATTTTGAAACAGAAAGAAGGGGATCGTCGCGACTTTTTACGCGTCAACCGCACACCGATTGAATATGAGAAACCGTTCAGAAACATAAACGGTTAGAAACTTTTAAACGGACTCAACGTTCAACTTGACCAAGGTTCGCGTGATAAACCGAACCGTTAACAACAGGGTTTTCCGCACAAAAAGCCACGAGCGCCGCGATTTCATCTGGCTCTACAAGGCGACCAAGAACCATTTGTTGTCCCAAGTCTCGCAATCCCTCGGGATCATGTTCAAAATGCTGTTGCAGCATTGCCGTATTGGTAAAACCGGGGCATATATTCGCAGTATGAATTTGTTTAGAGACAAGATCCTGACAGTTTGCGCGCATCATACCAATACTAGCGTGCTTACTGACCACATAGGAGAATCGATTACTGACCGCTTTTTCGGCCAACGTCGACCCGATATAGATAATAGATGAGCCAGATGACAAATGCGGCAATAGCAGGCGGTTAAGGCGCTGGGGTGCAACGACGTTCACCTCCAAGACCTCTCGTAGCGTCTCTGGGCAGGTATCAGCGATATTATCCGCGACAAAATACGCGGCATTATGAACAATGCACACTTGTTCGGCTTGCTCCGAAAATTTACAAAGCTCTTTGGTTAGCTCGGTTGACCATTCCCTTGCAGCCAAATCCCATTGGATATTGATCACACCCTCCAATGAACAGGGTTTTCGGGAAAGATTAACAACGCTGTATTCTTTGTTCAAAAACTTTTTCGCGATGGCTTCGCCAATACCGCGACTAGCTCCGGTAACGATTAATAGTTTAGGGATCGCTTTATTCATATTTCCCATACCCGACATATCGACTAGAACGCAGTGGCTTCATGGTTGATAAACACTGACAATTCGCTGACCAGGGCCAGAGGCCACCGCAATCGCCAGCGAACTAATCACCAGTTTTTCAAACAGCCCCTCTTCAATTAAACGCTGAATAACGTAGTAGCCCAACTCTTCAAGGGTAATATTGTGCAGGGGTAACAGCAGACAATCCGATTGTAGCAACAGCATTTTTTGACCATTGAAAGTAACCGCATAATATTCGCCTTCTTCGCTAATATGTAAATACGGCGAGTGGCTGGCGATTAAGGTGTATTCGTCTAGACTGTCACAAATGTCGAGTAAGCACTGTTTGAGCACTTGGTAATTAAAAGTTAATCCATCGGCTTGCAATTCAGAATGTGCTTTTGCACTTACAGTAAAATTATGCCCGTGCAAACGCTCCCTTTCCGTCGACGAAAATATAGTGAAATGCGCAGCGGAAAAATGCAGGTATTGATTGTCAACTTCTATACATACCGAACGGCTCATAAACAGATCACTTATATTTTCTATTTTCTACAAATTTTTATTTATCGTTCTATTTGTTCTTTTCATTCCGATCTTAATATCCAACTATTATTCACTGACCAGCCACCGCCCATCAACAAATGCCAGCTGAAAAACAAATACCAACTGAAAAAAGTTACGCGACATCACTAATACCAAGACGCTTTAAACCGAGCGTAATTAACAATTCAAGATCTGGACTTAGATTCATATAATTTTTCAATTGCCGAACAACTTCCGCTTTAAATACCTTAGTAAAACCACATTTTTCACACAACTCTAAAACCTCAAAAACCAATAGCCATTCCGGATCTCCCTCTCCGCTTTGGTCTTCAAGATTTTTAAGCTCATCCAAAATTAGCTCAGCATCCGACTGAGTAACATCCGGACCATCCCGAAAAGCGCGGAGTTTGTCATAAAGCTCAAATAGCCTTTGGTGGTAAGTATCATGTTCAGTAGGAAGAGTGACGGCGCGCGATGGCGATGTATAGAGAGGGTAATGACTCGGGTCTGCAGAACCGCCATAGACAGACAGTACCGATTCACCCACGACCATATCGTAGGTTCCCCAAGCGGGTTTAAACAGGTGCTCCCCCATTGCCGTAGTAACCGTGCAATCGGTAAAACTAAACAGTATATTTTTTTGGTTTTTCCGTAATACCTGACGCAAATGACCAGACACCCGAATACCCGATAAAAAAACCAATTCTGTTTGATAACCGGTCTTAATACCATGGCGAGCCAATTCATCAACGGTATACCAGGAAAGGCAGCGTTCCAAGCCCTGTAACTTGCCAATTGCCGAACCAAAACCAGCGCTATGGTACTCACTTCCTTGTCCTTCTAATTGCGCATCATCGTAACTTAACTGCGTGGGGCCTTTCACTTGCAAATAGCTAATATTACCCACGGCATCGGTATGAACATTAGAAAACACCCCACTTATCTGCACCCCACTATCCAACTGCGCCGTATTGATACAGCCGCTGCTAATAGCTTTTTCAATTGAACTCAGGCCTCCAACATTGCAACACATTTGTTTGCCAAACTCCGCTAACACTTGGCTCAAATGTCGGCAATTTAGGGTCACAAAAAGCTGGGGTTGTTCACGGGTAATATCATAGGGTGTTTCGATTGCATCGACAGTTAACGGAATTTTTTTGACCTTTTCATCGTCGAGGCAATTTATACTCTCCCCCAGCGACGACAGAAGACCGGCACCAAATAAGCGATAGTTTTCCGGCTTTCCAACCAAACCGTACTCCACTGTCCACCAATGTAAACGCGACAGCAGCGCCATTTCAGATGGCGGTTTATTCTCCGCCACAGCAGCATCCAAACATGCTGACGCATGAGTAATCTCCTGATCTGAAGACTCCGCCGATTCTTTCACAATCGATAGGTGACGAACCGCTTCATAAACATCAAAATCCCCTTTACTGGCAACAGCATGCATACCCAACTCACCCACCGCCTGTAAAAATTCCGCATAATCCACATCCACCAAAAACGGCGCATGGCCTGCAGACTCATGAACAATATCGGGCGCGGGTGTATAAAGCATATGTTCAAAACTGCGCATGTTGACGGCAATCACCAATACACGTAAGGCTTGAAATTCCATAAAAATTGCAGGAGGTACAAAACCATCGACCACCACAGCCCGCCAACCAAGTGCATTGAGTTTATGGTTGATGTTTTCTATTTTCGGAATTCGATCTAACGATATCCCCGTTTTATCCAGCCCCGCCAAATAAACAGGCAATGCGGTTTTCGATAAATTCTCTCGCAATTGCGCCAACAAAAAACGCCACACCGCATGATCCCGCGCGGTATATAGTCCGTAATCCTGAAAAGCAACAAAAGGCTGCAAATGCCGAGGTAAGGTATTAATGGTTTCTTGTTGACTTTGTTTTTTGTCTTGCACTTCCGTTGCTCCAGTTTAAACTGTCGAATCGATTTGCGATTCAGGGTGGGCCCGCATAAACGCAGACATCCGACAGCAGTGTCGATCAATGGATTGAATCAAAGGGTAAGGCGCTAAATCACACCCAAATCGTCGGGCATTGTAGACTTGCGGTACCAAGCAAATATCGGCCAGGGTAACGGTATTTTTCCAGCAAAATTTCCCTGCGCCGCCTTCTAAGCCCTCACGTCCTTCTAATCCTTCACAGCTTTCTAAAACTACAAACTTTTTACATTTATCACCACTCAGGTTTTGCATCTGAATCCGCTCTAGAGTTCGCTCGAATGCAGTAAAACCTTCAGCGATCCAGTGCTGATACCAACGAGTCTTATCTTCCTCAGAAACATTCAATTCCTTTTGTAAATATTTGAGTACGCGTAAATTATTGAGCGGATGAATATCCATCGCTATTTGCTGAGCCAACCCGCGCACCTCCGCCCTCGCTATTGCATTCCCAGGCAATAAACGATAATCGCCATAGGCTTCGTCCAAATACTCAATCACCGCGAGTGACTGATTTAAAATTAGGTTTTTGTCCGCTAGCGTCGGCACAAGCCCTTGAGGATTAATCGACAAATAATGATCCGAACTCTGCTCACCACCCGCGAGATTAATGGGGATGATATCAACGGGAAGTTCTTTTATGGCAAGCGCAATTCGTACTCGGTAAGCAGCCGATGAACGAAAATAACTGTATAGTTTTATTGACTCATCTTCACTCATGATTCTTTCTTAATTTTCATAACGTCGTACAGTTTGATCAATACATCCAAAAATGGATTGACCTTCCGGGCTTAGCATCTCAATCTGAACACGATCACCGAATTTCATAAACTCGGTAGTCGCACTCCCATCCGCCAACATCTCTAACATACGAACCTCCGCCAAACAGCACGACCCGCTTTTCCTATCGCTATTGGAAACCGTACCTGCCCCAATAATCGTCCCCGCACACAAATCCCGTGATTTGGCCGCATGGGCAATTAACTGCGGAAAATTAAAGGTCATATCCAAACCCGCATTGGGCGACCCGATAAGCTGTTCGTTTAAACTCGCACGTAACGGCAAATGTAATTTCCCTTCACGCCAATGCTCACCCAACTCATCTGGCGTGACAGCAACGGGCGAAAACGCACTCGAAGGTTTCGATTGATAAAAACCAAAGCCCTTGGCTAACTCACCGGGAATTAAATTTCGCAAAGAAACATCGTTAACCAACATCACCAATTTAATATGCGACCCGGCATTGGCCGCATCAATACCCATCGGCACATCATCCAGAATTACCGCGACCTCCGCTTCAAAATCGATACCCCAGCTTTCATCCGCTATTAGAATATCTTCTCGTGGGCCTATAAACGTATCCGAACCACCTTGGTACATTAGCGGGTCTGTCCAAAAACTGGCTGGCATTTCGGCATTACGGGCCTTACGCACCAATTCAACATGGGTAACATAGGCACTAGCATCGCACCAATGGTAGGCGCGCGGCAGCGGTGAATGGCAATCCAGTGTCTCAAACCCCAGCCCAGCATCAGTGCCGCGTTCCAAAGCCTGATATCGCGCATTAAGCTGTTCCTCGCAGACATCCCAGTTATCCAAAGCTGCTTGCAAGGTCACGGCTATATCCGTAACAGGGCTATAAAGACTCATGTCTTTATTAACCACAACTAGCTGGCCATCGCGTCCATTGTTAAGTGATGCTAATTTCATACTCACTCCGGTGAGTCTTTAATGTTGGTATCGATTTTCCCCATGCAACTTTGAATCTTCAGACGTTCTTCAAGGCTGCTCTGGGCGTATTCCAAACGTACCCTATATTTACTCCAAACCTACGCCAAGATTCACTCAGTTTATCTAAGGTTTTATTCTCAGAATTTTTATGTCAATCACGATGAAGCCAAGCCGCATGCTTCGGCGCCTTTTTGGTTTTATTCCATTCCTCCAGCATATCCGGTGCCACTTCGTGCAAGCTGTCTAACATTCCCGGTTTTGCGCTGTTAACAGTCAGTTCCAAGCGATGACCATTCGGGTCATGAAAATAAATCGACTGAAATATCGTATGGTCAACAGGACCGAGCACATCAAGCCCTTCACCTTCCAATCGTTTTTTAATGGCTAATAAGTTTTCGCCATCTTCTAATTCAAAGGCAATATGCTGCACCCATGCGGGGGTATTTTCATCAGCTTGCATAGGTGGTGAATTAGGCACTTCAAAAAAAGCTAAAACGTTACCGCCGCCCGCATCGAGAAATACGTGCATGTAAGGATCATCCGCTTTCGTCGAAGGGACTTTATCTTCGGAAATTGCCAATTGAAAATCCATATCCAATACACGCTGGTAAAACGCAACCGTTTCCTTTGCGTTATGACAACGGTATGCGACATGATGGATTCTTTTTAGCATTTAACACTTAACCTTTAAGCTTTAACCTTTTCATTAAAATTACACAGCATATTCTCATTACCATACTATCGGCTTTGTCTCTAGAGTCGCTCTATCTTCCCCATCCTTGGGCTAGTCCGTGGGAATGCGGACCTCGATATGAGTTACCACGGAGGACAGTGGGAACTAGGAATTACACGCTGGTAAAACGCAACAGTTTCCTTTGCATTACTCTCGTTCCCATGCTCCAGCGTGGGAATGCATATCTCAATCAAAAAACCTAACCCTCATCACCAGAAACAACCCCACGCGAAACCTGATCCCGCTCAATCGATTCAAACAAAGCCTTAAAATTCCCCTCACCAAAACCCTCATCTTTTTTCCGCTGAATAAACTCAAAAAACACCGGACCAACCAAAGGCTGAGAAAAAATCTGCAACAACAAACGCGGATCATCATTATCCGTACTGCCGTCCATCAAAATACCGCGAGGTTTTAACTCATCCACAGGCTCCCCATGGTTCGGCAAACGCTCTTCCAGCATTTCATAATACGCATCCGGTGGCGGCTTCATAAACTCCACGCCACGCGCCTTCAATTTATCACAACATGCAATAATATCGTCACACGAAAACGCAATATGCTGAATGCCTTCACCGTTATAAGCCATTAAAAACTCTTCAATCTGACCTGCGCTTTTGGGAGCTTCTTCATTGAGAGGAATACGAATTAAACCATCTGGTGCAGACATCGCCTTCGAAAGAAGACCCGAGTACTCACCTTTAATATCGAAATAGCGAATTTGGCGAAAGTTAAAAATTCTCTCATAAAATGATGCCCAGAAACCCATGCGGCCGCGATACACATTATGAGTCAGATGATCGATCAGTTTGAATCCACAACCCTCGGGATTCCGATCAACACCCTCTATATATTCAAAATCGATATCGTAAATCGTACTGCCCGGCAAATAGCGATCAATCAAATAAAGCGGCGCCCCGCCGATACCTCGTATAGCAGGCAAACGCAGTTCCATCGGCCCGGTTGGGATTTCAATTGGCTGAGCACCTAGCGATAATGCGCGCTCATACGCTTGATGGGAATCCTTGACACGGAAGGCCATACCACAGGCCGAGGGGCCATGCTCTTCAGCGAAATAGAAGGCTCTACTATTAACCTCATAGTTAATAATAAAATTGATATCCCCCTGACGATAGAGGACTGCATCCTTTGAACGATGACGGGCAACAAGGCTGAAACCCAACACGTCAAATACCGGCTCCAACACACCACGCTCCGGTGCTGAAAACTCCACAAACTCAAAACCATCCAGTCCCATGGGGTTATCGAAAACATCCGTCATACAGCCTCCAGAAAACAATTCCCAACCGCTGTCATCAACAGCGACCTCCCTTAGGAATTCATAAGGATCATCCTTTGAGTATAGCCTCTTAAAAACCGCTTTGAGGAAAGAGCCATTACGAATAACCACACTTCTGCATAAACGATTTACGTCTAAGAAAAACCTAAACGTCCCATTATCTGTTTTCTATTTTTTTGCAGTTTGCGAATCAAACCGCAAGATTTTGCCAATTTGCAAGCGTTTCACCTATAGAAAAGTTAACGAATTAAAGCCAAATAAAATACGCACCAAAGTGCGCGAACAATGAGCCAATCGAATTGAGAAAAAACCACAAATTTACAAAAGACGACCAGGCAGGGAAAAATCATGCGCTTCGGGTAAGGCTAGCTGCCGATTTCACGCCATGGTTCAAGGCTCTTAAATCGATCGGGATGCCTATGGGAAATAGACATTGAGGAAATTCAGGAAACCAAATCCTAGGATGTGACTGTCGTGAATAAAGGCAAGTTATTTCGGTTCAGCACGTCTATCCAAAGCGCATATTTCCCTGCTTATTATAGCGAAGCCAAGGTTATTCATTAATAGTCCCTCGCCAAAAAATCTAAAACGCCGCCTTAAACAGTAAATGGCGCATGCATTGCATATTCACTCCAACTACGTCATTCCCCATTAACTATTAAATTGTTTTTACAAAATATTTTTATCCGACTGGAAGGTAAGGACCATGAAAAATATGCGAGTATCTTTTTCTGAAATGATTTTCGATTTAATCGTGATGTCGTTAATTGTCATGATACTCATGTCCTGCGGTGGCGTAGGAGAGCAAGCCGAAACAGTCAATGCCACAAGCAATATTTCCTCAGGCATTACCGCCAGCCCAACACCTGCACCCACAGAGCCAAACCAAGAACAGATAGAAGAAATGGCCGTTGAATCTATTTTAATCGTCGAAGTGTATAGAGGGTTCGAATTTGATAACCAAAGAAATGTGGCAATCGATCTTCAATTTTCAGATGTACAAAAAGATCACGATATTGCAATTTACACAGATTTGGATCAAGACACTAAAACCCCGGTCAATCTCATTGAACAAGGTCATATTACGAGCTCACACCGGTACCGAGGCATGCTCTCCGTCGCGAATGAATTTAACACCTTATATATTATGAGAAACGAACAACTATCCAGTCTGGTTGCAATACCCATTTCCCAAAGCAATACCCTCTCCTATTATTTTGAGGAATAGAAGTATGAACTCCCAACGTGCTCTTGTTTACCTCGTATTTGCAATGACGCTTTTCATGCTGGCAATGTCAAGTCCACACGCAAACTCACAATCGGCTAGCCCTATATTTCAAATCCAACAATCCTCTCTCGACGGCGGACTGTATGAACAATTTGGAACGGCAGTCGCAATATACTCCAACACCATAGTAATCGGCGCCCCCGGCCAAGCAAACAGTAATGGAGAAGCCTGCATTTACCAGCAAGAAGACCAAGTATGGCAGCTAAGTACATGCCTATCGGCCATTCCCACCTTCGCCAGCAACGTTCAGCAATTTGGTGATGCGGTTTCCATATCAGAAAATTATATTATTGTCGGGGCCACACAAAATAATAGCAACAGCACAGGGGCGGCCTACATATTCAGCTATCAAAATAATGCCTGGATTCAGGACGCTGAATTATTGAACCCCGACTCGGTCACTAATGGAACCTTCGGGGAAACCGTCAGCATCTCAGGTGAATACGCAGCAGTAGGCTCACAAGGACTAGGCGCATCAAGAGATGGAGCCGTGTACATATTTAAACGGGACGACACTGGCTGGGCATTCGATACCACAATATCGCCAGACGCAGGTGAGAATAACAGGCGTTTTGGTTCATCGGTGGCGCTGTCAGGCGAATATTTAATTATTGGTAATTATGAACACGGTCGTTACCGCGAAGGCTCTGCAACTATCTACAAACGAGACGATGATATTTGGAGCCGACAAGCGAGACTTAAAGGCGGCACGATTACAAGGAATGGAGAATTTGGTTTTGCCACTGCGATTTCCGAAAACTACGCAGTGGTCGGCGCACAAATGGAAAATGACCCCGACAACAACAAAACAAAGAAACGAGGCGCAGCTTACGTATACCGGCGTGAAGGCACACAATGGCATCACCAAACAAAACTGCTGGCCAGCGACGGTGTTAAAGGCGACCAATTTGGTTCTGCGGTTACGGTATCAGGGAATCACATTATTGTCGGCGCAAAAAAGAAGGATAGTTCATCCGGCTCCAGTTACATATTTGAAAACATCGAAGGTAGCTGGTCTGAACTCGAAATAATCAATGCATCGGACCGCAGCTCCCAGGATAATTTTGGCAACGCTGTGGCCCTATCAGATAATAATTTTGTGATCGGTGCTGACAGCAAGCCCATGCCCAACAATTTGTCAGGCGTCTCTTATACCTATGACCTCAACATCAATACAGAACCCACGCTCAGTGAAATCACTTTAGAAAGCACATTAATTGCATTAAACAGCGCTTCGATAACAGCCGGCTACACCGATAGTGACGACGACGGGCTAAGCGATATCAACGAAACCTCCCTAGGCACAGACCCCATGGTAGCCGATACAGACAGCGACGGGCTTACCGATAAAGAGGAGGTCGCCATATACCAAACTGATCCATTGGTCATCGACTCAGATAGTGACGGCCTAACAGATTTCGAAGAAGCCGTAATATATAACTCCGATCCACTGGTTATGGATACCGATAATGACGGTTATAGCGATTATGTCGAAGTAAACGAATTAAATACCAACCCCGCCTTAATCGACTCCGACAGTGACGGATTTACCGACCAAGAAGAAATCAACCTTACCAATACCAACCCCACACTAGCGGACACCGACGGAGATGGTTTATCCGATAATGAAGAAATAAATATATACAACACAGAACCGAACGAAGCGGATTCTGACGGCGACGGTTTCAGTGATGGCAATGAAGTCAATTACTATGCAACCGACCCCTTAATTGCAAGCGATGCCCCCGGCACTCCAACCACCAGTACCTCATTCTCACCCGCATCGGGTGAACAAGGCACAATGGCTTTTGAAGACGAGTGGCCAATTATAGGCGACTATGATTTTAATGATGCGGTTTTTAATTACAACATAGAAGAAAGTAAAATCGATGGGCTCGTAAAGTATTTTGTCTACCGTTTGCTTCCTACAGCACGTGGCGCGATCTACGACAATTCTCTTCGACTGCTAATCAACACCCCAATTAGCAATATTGAAAGTTCGACAATTAAAACCTTAGGACAAACCAGTCCATTACCGGCAATAGCCGATGGAAACAAAACTCTGTTTATTCTTATCGACAAAATTGAAGATGCCCTTCCCCCTCCCCCAGGGTTTAAATTGTCCAATACATTATCGGGGAGCCCAAAAGTTAACGGTAATTTGCACACCATTACCATTACATTTAGATCCCCCATTGACCCTCTTGTTATGGGTGCACCACCCTACAATAGTTTTATTTCACGGGTACTCGATAACGGTGAATTATTAGAAGTCCACTTTCCCGGTCGCTTCCCAACATCAAAAGCATCAAAGCGAAAATTTGGCCTACACGATGATGATTCCGATTCAACACAAGACCGATACTACCAAACCGAGAGCAATTTACCCTGGGCCATGATTATGCCGTCTCAGTGGCACCATACGAAGGAACGTGTGGACTTATCCAATGCATACCCCGACATTTTAACCTGGGCAGCAACACGAGGAAAAAAGAACAAAACCTGGTACAAGAGCAAACGGAATAGTAAGTTTGTATTTGACGATGTACCGGATATTTAACGAAAAAATAGCGCTATAACCAGAACAAAAAAGGTGACATTAAGCAACCATTCCAAACTGACAAATTAATTCTCAGCTTTGTGTAACTTCTTAAAAATCTCCACCATCTCAACCCGGTCTTCCGTAGCTGGATGAGTCGACAAAAAGTCAGAAAGGGTTTTGCCATAGGCGCTTTTTTCGCTTTGCAACTGGCCCTCAGCCTCGTCAACATAGTAAGACTCTAGGTTCGTCATAGCCCTACCAAAAGCATCAACGTCAATATTGGCTTTGTGCAACTGCTCTAAAGCAAACTGATCGGCCTCTCGTTCAAAGTCTTTAGAGTAAGACAAATCTAACAGTAAGGTCGGCAAACCAGTGATCAAATCAATGGTATCAATATCACCCGTCACCAAAATAATAAGCAAGGTAACCATGGAATCTTGCAGCACACGTCGCAACATATGCTTATATTCCAAGTGGCCGATTTCATGAAAGAGCACCGCCAGAAGTTCGTCATCATCACGAATTAAATTCACAAAATCATCGGTGAAGACCATATGCCCATCAGGCAATGCAAGTGCATTCGCCTTCATTCCTGAACGGAAAACAAGCTTTGGATTTAAATGCTGATACTCATCGAGATACGGAGCAACAAGGTCTTGAATATGCTGTTGACGTGCTTCGTCGAGTTTACTGGGATCTAACAGAGTCTTATCTAAAATCGCCAGACTACTGCCAAAATGTTTGTGCGTGAAATCAGGGAGTTTGTAAGCTATATATTCAGCCGACTTTGGAATACCAAAGGTAATAGCTGAATATATAACCACAACAGTGACGAGAGTTGCCAGAACGATAAGGCCCAAATTTTTCTCTAACCGGTACAATAAACCGGTTTGAAAATTTGAACCCTCATTCTGCTCAATCAACTCGTCAATCGAGTCATTATCGTCGGTAACGAAAAGCCTTTCATCACCCAGGTTAATTTCCCTTGGCGTGTCAGCAAGGCGAGATTCAATACTTAACTCGTCAAATTGCAGGTGCACTCGTTCAACCGCTTTGTCTTCATGACAGATACGCAGTATCAACGGAGAATCGTGCATCGCCTGTAGTTGCGCAGCAATGCGCTTAGAGGAGATACCATCAAGATAGGTCCCTGCAATAATCATAATCGTCTACACAGCGAAATCGAAGACTTGACCAAGCTCTTCACCGAGAGCACTGACATTTTCTTTCTCTGCAGCAGTAAAGGTATCCAGAGAGCCACTAGCGTTCATCGTAATACACGAGCAAATATACTTAGTCGCTCGTACTTTAGCGGCAGGCAGATATAAGCCGAAGGTAACAATCGTTAGCAACATGTTCGTCAAGATAACTTGCACCAAGCCTTGCATCGTAATATTCGCTTCGAAGCCATGATCCGCTAGAGCGAGGCTACGATAAAATAAATTGGCAGCTTGCATCGTAAAATATAGAAAAACACCGGCATATATCAATATGATTAAAATCGAAGAGATAACACTGAGGCTCGGCGCAAAATTCATAATCAAACCAGCTGGTATACCGAGTACCAACGCGATAGCAAGACAGACTAAAAAGATCTTTCCGTAGTCAGAGTAAGTCGCATTAAATGTAAACTTTTGGGTTCCGTAGGCACTATTGTTGACTATGTACTCATTCATTTTTAGAAACGCCATTGGGTATAAGATACCCATCGTTAACATTCCCAAAAACGGCCAAACGAATAACGCCATAAAGGCTTGTCCATAAGAAGCTTTAAAGCGAAATTGAATATTATTATAAGATGACATACGACGATTAAACGCAAGCGATTGATTGACAAAATAAGGCATGGCAATAAACAATCCAATCACAAAAATAATACTGACCGGTGGATATAATGCGTTAATAGTACCAACGCATATGAACACCGCAATCGCGATGAGGCGACCTTTCAAGATGGTAAGCGGTTTCGCGAGATAACGAAAATTGTTGTCGTTAAGGTAAAGGTTAGAATGGAAATATCGGTTGTTGCGTACAGTAGCCCAAGCAGAATAGATGCCGAGAGTAACGATGCTTAAGAGTATATTAACAATCCAGATTTTGAAATATTCCAACCCGTCGCCGCGGAATTCGAAAGTTAACTTCTGAGTTTGTTGTGCTGATGCCGGAGAATCAATGGCCATGTCATTCATTTGAGAGTTCCCTGTTACGTATATTTTTATAATTAACAACTGTATCCATGGGTATAAGGCTCAGATGGCGCCTAAAAAACACCCAGAGGCGGCTAAATTAACATCTTTCCCAGAGAAGGGATAGTGCGAACTGTCCAAAATTCTCACTTTTCAAAACACGCCTAACAGCTGTTTCTTTGCTCATATCCCGAAGATTAAAACTCTCCCGCCGAGCGCCTACATCCACTGCCATATCAAGCTGAGCCTCAAGCTCCACCACTCAGCTCTCAGTTCCCACGCTCTGAGACTGTGAAAGTATTCCCAAACTTAAACGTTCTCGTTCCTCACGCTCCGAGACTGTGAAAGTATTCCCAAACTTGAACGTTCTCATTCCCGCGCAGAGCGTGGGAACGAGGGTAGTGCAATAAACATACTTCGGTCTGCATTCCCACGGAGACCGTGGGAACAAAGGTCAAATACATCGTTCTCGTTCCTCACGCTCCGAGGGTGTGAAAGTATTCCCAAACTTGAACGTT
>JAWSUZ010000018.1:0-85614 GCA_033852165.1 Agarilytica sp.
CCGGAGGTAAGTTAACTTTATCCTTTTCGAAAGAACATTTTTCCTTTGCTGAGGTTGTTGAAGTTTTGTACATGTATTTTAACAAGCTGATTCTTTCTTTGTTTTGATTTTGTAAATTAGTTAATTCGATTTGATGTCTTTTATCAAGTCGTTCTATATTCCAAGTATAGAAAAGCCAGGCCGCAGAAATAATTGCCATTAAAACGATTCCTAGCGCCGCGAGCGGGATTTTTCCAACCGGTAATTCCCACTTACTACTGTTTTCTAGATTAAGAATTCTCTGATCTAAGGAGCCTAAAGTTTCCTCTTTTCTTACTTGACCATTCATTTAATCTCTCCACGCGGAGAGATTACACGCCAAGCATCTGCCTCGGCAGCTTTATTGCTCCAGCTACCATGCTCATTATCACCCTTGATTATTACTATCCGGTTTCCGGCCATATAAACATTTGTACCAGAAAAGGTAACTCCTGCTATATTTCCACCAATCAACCTTTGTTCAATTGTTTCTAGGGTTTTACTGACTGTAGGGGCTGTATTTTCGAAAGAAATTTCAGGCTTACTGTTTCTATTTATTTCAAACTCCAATACAGCGCCCTTGCCATTCGCAGGATGAATGCGCGAAGATATTACATAGCCGCTCTTTATATTGGACTTAAGAGAAGAAATAAAAGAATTTGCGTATTTTTTTAATTGCTTTTGATTGTTCATTATTATCTCTGAAAGGTAGTGCTCTATGAGCGCCTTGAAAACATAATATTGCTAATATCCTGCATGCTCGATTTGCTGCGGGGCGGGAATGATATCCTTTTTTCCGATTACTCTTGTGTAGAGGCGCGCCACGCAGAGAAATAGCGGGTACAAAAAAGCCGACTGCACGAGTCGGCTTATGATGGCTAATGCGCATGCTGGGTTGTAGTGATCATTCTGAATCAGCAGGATCGAGCTGTCCTGTGCGTGAGGTCAGACTTTCAAATACACCATGAAAATCACTTAGAAGTGTATCGTGGTCAGAATAAAGGCTGGGAAGGCTTTTATCTAGTAGAACTTGATCTAGGATCTTAGCTCTAAACGCGGCGCATTTTTTTTTGTTCCCCTGCAAGGGTTCTTGCGGAGAATATGACTCTAATATCTTACTAATTATGAGTTTTAATGAATGAATAGCTTCCCAATTGTACGCGAGCGTCCTTTTTTCGCTTACCCTCACGTGCGTCTTGATCGATGATGAAGAAATTATTGCTTTCTTAAGCTCTTTGAGTTCTTCGATAATGAAGTCCTCTTTCGACAGCACTTTAGTGTCAATCGTTGCCACAGTGAACGTGCCAAAATGCTTTAAAAAAGTCGTGTAATTTGGATCGTTTTTAGATTTTTCCAAAGTAGCTTGAATTTTTGCTGTTAACGCCGCTTTAAATTCAACGATTTTTGGGAACCGTAAATCTCTAGGATACTCTAGATGCTCAATTGGGGATGTGTCGAACGAGTACGAAGTTTCGTCATCCTTGATAATAATGGTCGGCTTATCAAATGCTAGTCGCATCCCCAGTTCAAACATAACGTTAGGGTTTTTGCAGCTAACATCACAAACCACTATCGGGTTTTCGTATAGATTTTGAATGATTCGTTTCTGGATAATGCCAGCATCATCTGCATGGCTCACCAGATTGGCTTGAAGTCCAGCCCCCTCTACCGCATCAGTAAGTATCCCTTTAACCTCTTCCCAGTGCTGCATGCTGCATCCGTCAATTGGTGAAATTGGCATCACCAACCCGCAGCAAAGGGCTTCTTCTTTCTTCTCACTCATCGCAAAAATCCTTAAGGCGTATTATATCTGAATGATACACTTTTGCTTGCCGGCTCTTGTGTAGCGGCGCGCCAGTGCAGAGAAATAGCGGGCACAAAAAAGCCGACTGCAATGAGTCGGCCTGTAGTGGTTAATGCGTATGCAAGTCCGATGCAGGAGGAAGAAAGGTTAGAGACCCCCGGATACTTGATTAGGTTTTCTTACCATTTGGAATCGCTTTTTCTCATATCGAGCAAATCGAAAAACACTTCTTTTGCCAGCCAACTTTTTTCTGGGTCGATAATGCCTTGAATATAGGCGTTAACTAGTAAATTGTTTTTGCTGTCTTTCAGTATATGTAGCAACAGCTCGATTTCATATTGTGAAAACTCTTCCACAGAGGAAATCGATTCTCGCTTAGTGAGGACTTCGCCTCCTTCAATAGCTAACAGTGCCTGATGTATTTCCTTTTTAAGACTATTCATATTGTTGGATATGGCTCACGAAAATTTGCATTCAGCTGCGAATTTAACATTTTATAGCGATCATGCCAAATGCCACCCACCGCTTCGGGGTATCACCCACCGGGATCGAATGCCTAATCACAACACTAAAGGTCTGGGAATGAAAAACCGCAACGAACCGCAACGAGCAACCGGTTTTTGGTGGTGAAAATAAGGCTTTAAGCGTCAATTTACGGTAAAAAATCACTGTATAAGCACTGTATAAACCGCAATAAATGCGCTTTTACACCACTGGGGGTGTAGTGGTCGGAGCGGCCGGACGTTGTTCTTAGAGCCGGTTCATAAAAATGCAGGGCAGCATTTTTACACAGCGTAGCTGCCCGTAGGGCGAGCCACAAGGATGTGGCGAGTGAAATCCGGCCACCACAACCAGACAAAAAGAAACCGCCTTTAATCGCGCGGTTTTTTTGGTCTATTCGGGATGGCTGAATTAGGGGGAGGTAATGTTAGATTTACGTAGCTTTTTATAAACAGCTAATCCCAGTACAGCACCAATAACGAAATAAGTTGGAACTTCAACATAGAAGAACAAATCCATAAGCGTATCTTCTGTATCTGGCCCTCGTTCAGCGCCTGTAATAAAAATGTATAGGTCATTGGTCTGAGGCGTAAGGATAAACGCCAAAACTATGGCAGAAACAATCCCGGCTATAAGCGCAATTACTCTACGCATTTATACTGAGTATCTGTGTGAGATGTTTTAAGGCAATTTACAATATCGATAAGCTCGGATGCGCTTTTGCCATGAATAGCATCGAAACCAAAAGTAGCCTCGGTCCCATACCAGGCAAGGGAGTTGCTGAATATATCTCTATTATCATCACTTAATTCTGAGTTAATCTCATCAATGTTTGTGAGAGTGGAGGCCGGGTCATAATTGATTGTAATGCCGCCTTGAGGAATATTATTTGTAACTGGATTATAAGATGGGCGCTCTTTTCCTGAACACGCAAAAAGCGTCCCGATTGCAGCACACAGGAAAAAGGCTTTTAGGGGCATTATTTTAGTCTGCAAGTGGCCAAAACCAGATGTCAGCTTTTGCATAATGTTTACCTCCTCGGAAAGCAAACTCAATCCAAGTTTTATATTTAGTCAGTCTTGATTCATTCCATAGGTCAATGTGTTCTCCTTGATCGCCAGTGCCGTAATGATCTTTGAAAAAGATGATTCCTTTTCGTCCTGATATTTTATTGAAGCCGTCGGCTCCTTTAAAAAGAATGGGGCCAGGGAGAGCCACAAGAATGTGGCGAATGAAGTCCGACCAGAATCTGTCAGGTGAGTACGACATCATTTGAGCCCCTAATCACTCCCCAAAACCTCCTCACTCACCAAAACAATCTGCTTCTGGCGAGTCAACAACCGACGCGCAAACTTCCATTTCAAACCTAGAGACTGCCACAAATTCGAAGCTTCTTTAACTTGTATGCCTGCGTAAACTTTTAAAAACTGAAACAGGGATAACTTAACATCCGCCGTGTCATAACAGATATTAGAATTCTCTCGATAGATTTCAATTTGAATATTCGTGCGAGCACCAAAAAACATTTGCCAAAAGGCTACCGGTCGAATTTTTCCCACGATTCGATAATCAATATTATTGATTATTGAATGAGTTTCAAAAATAGGGCCTTCCACTTCATTGGACGAAAGCAATAGAGAACCACTTACGGCGGATTGGTTTTCACATATGCCTTCCAAGCTCATATTCGAAAATACGGTTAGCGCTTGGTTGTAATCGGTAAATGTTTCCGCATCCACATGGTAAGCCTCAGCACGAAGGTGAAGTGCGACTTCCAGTTTTTCATTCTGAAATTTCGCTGTGAGTGTTTGCCGAGCGATTAATGTTGTTCCGGCTTCCTTCATGGTAGTAGCTCGCCAGTCTAGTTCAACGCCGTCTTCGCTGTGTGAGGCCAGATAGGCTTTAGTGTGCTGATACCCCATGTCGACCAATTCTTGCCCGCTGATGCGGCCGAGGTAAAGGTCTGGATCGAGGGGGATGGGGTAGGGGGGCTTCACGACGTGCAATTTAATGGGATTCTTTTGCCCGTAGGGCGAGTCGCCATTTTTAATGCGTTCGTTAATTTCTAAAATACGATCATATTCTTCGAGTAAAGCACCGTTGGCGCTGAGTTCGATCATGTGCACGTATTGTAGAAAAGAGTTCTCTTTGAAGTCATGGCTATTGCCAATACACCACACAAGCCAGAGTTCTTCTGCACCGCGTTTAACCGCTTCCATTAAATTCGCGTCTTTAATCCATACGCTATCGGTATACATGTCTCCATCTATTTCAATGGCGGGCATAAATATAGGTAAGGAGATTCCCGCAATAAGGTGGGGGAGGGTCACTTCGGTATTGGGTATGGCGAAGTTTTGTTTGGTGGAGTGATTGCAAACGTTGAACGTGGCTTCGGTTGTTTGCTTTTGTTTTATCTTCTCGAGATCAATTCCCAGGTGAGGGAAAACTTTGCTAATAATGCCGTCAGCATCGCCCATGGCTTTGAGTTTATGGGGCTTAAAGTAGTTGGCTAACGGGAGTAGTGATACAAAGCCGCTAATATCGAGACTGCTCCAGCGACGGCACATTTCTGTCGGAGTGATACCGGAAAAGAGCATGGCTGTGTTCATGGTGCCGCCGGAGGTGCCATCGACATGGGAAAAGTTCAAGGACTCTTCTTCTAATGCTCGCAAAACGCCAGCTTGATAGGCGACACGCATGCCGCCGCCAGCGAGGATGAGAGAGCGATTTGGCTCCGTGTTATCAAGCGGCTGATTGATTAGCATGCTGGAACCCCATTGCGATGTTATCTTTGATACTTAGCCAGAAGGCAAACATGACAAAAAAGGACAGTAAGTCGAAGCCTGCAACGGCTAGGGCCAGAAAAGAGAAAAGACCTTTGCTATATCCGACACCCACGGCAATGGCCGCTCCTAACTTTTGTATTGTGCACCATAGAACAGCTGTCGGCGCTTGTGTTTCTGTGCTTAAGGCGTGTACCAATAATCCGCCGAATAACACCATGAACATACCGATAATGGCGAAGGAGTGATTGCCGCCGGGTGATTGGTCTCCACCAATAATACTGAGAACAAGATCGGGTTTTACCATCTGGCTAAAACCACTCACGATAGTAATAACACCGATAAAAAAAACGATTTTTAATAAGATCTGGTTCTTATTCATAATAATGTCCCCAATGTTTTCTGTGTGGAAGTTAGTTGTGGTCTTTAAGAGTCTGATTTTTTACAAAGCAGACCGGCCTTAGAGGTGTAATAAAAAAGAATAATAAGCCACATGGTGGTCATGATTACGCCTCTTAAATCGTTGTAGCACATCCAGTCACTCAACTGATTGCTCAATGAATCCGTTTGTAAGGTGCCAGCAGCAATACTTTCTGCAATGCTTTCGTTAACCGGGCGAATTAAAAAATACCCCACGAGCATCATCACCAGTAAGCATCCGTAAGCGAGGAGTGCAGTCCAGCGTTGTTTCGTTTTCCATTCTGTGTAAACCATAATGAGGCCGGTTAACAGCATCCCTGGAACGACGATGGTAAAGAAATCCGTAGCGGCATTTACGGGCACCAAAAAATGCGCTTCTACGCTTTCGGTATTGATACTTGTCCAGCTGGGATAAAAAACAAAATGCAGAGACCAAAGCAAGCCAACGTATATGGATGTTCCCCAAAAATAATATCCGTGACTAAGTGCGATTAGCTTGCTTTTCATACTTTACCTCTTTAACTGGTCTTCTAATAGATTGTGCTTTTTGGGGCGTATTTAATGTTCGGCTGCCCTGATTAATCGTCTTAACCAATTGCATGAAGCAAATAGATAAGCCTATTAATACCGCTACGCTACCTGAGCTTCGCTTTCAGAAACTGAGCCTTTAGAGCGAGTATCAGTATCCTCGGTCGTAGCGACTGTCTCAGTTTGATTGATCATAATCCGTGCCGCTCGTTCTGATACAGCGGTAATTGTTCTCGATGGGTTTAACCCGAGAGCTCGAGGAATAACCGAACCATCCATTACATACAGGCCGGGGTAGTTAAAGACTTCGCATTTATGGTCCACCACACCTTCGTGAATAGTGTTGGCCATAATGCAGCCGCCTAAGGGGTGGGGAGTCACGATATTTTTTAATACTGTCCAAGTCGGCGTAACAAAAGGCGTTGCGTTGGTCACTTCCGCGAGTTTGCGGTGCAAGCTTGCCATCGCGCTATAAACCTTTTCAGAAGGACGGTAGTCCCATGACATTTTCAATCGTCTTTTCCATGGCGCGTACCACGTTCTGCCCAGGTACATACGGCCCGAGGGGACATCTTGAGCCTGACCAAACCAAATCATCGTTGAGCTGAATGGGTTTCTGTTTCGAAGGTCTTTTACGAAGGCTTTTAAGAAAGGAAAGCGTCTAAAACCGAAAAACTTAACCAGAGGGTTTTTGAGCTTTTCTTCTAGGTAGTTACCCAATATGTCGGGTATGCCACCATCTTCAATAAAGAGATTTTGGCCTTCGTATTTTCCGTCGAGTAAGTCAATTGAACTGGTGATGGTCGGCCCTTGGGTCGGAGATACTTCTCTGCCGTCGTGGTGAATCGCTGGCGTCGCAAAATCACCATTTGCACACCAACCTAAGCCCAGTTTTCTACTGACCTTTGGGAGGCTCTTATACTCATCGCGGCTTCGGAGTAGTAATTCGGTTGAGCCTAAAGACCCTGCTGCAAGAATCACTTTTTTAGCATGAAGAGTGCCGGGTATTTTTTTGCCGTCGTCGAGTTGTTCAAAGTGAACAATATAGCCATCTGAGGACTGCTCTATATGGGAGACCACATGAAGAGGGCGGATCTCAGCACCGTGCGTTTCAGCCTGCGCAAGGTAGTTAAGGTCTAAGGTATTCTTGGCGCTTACTTGGCAACCGATATCGCAATTGCCGCAATGGACGCAGGTACCTTGTTCCTGCCCTTGGTCGTTGACCCAAGTTACGGACTTATTATCGTTAAACGGATCGTCTTGCTCGTAAGTCCATTCAGGATTAAAGGTTACGGCAAGTTCGAGTTTGTGGTGTCGGGTGCCGTACCCTAAGCTTTCAGCTCCGTCACGCATCACCCGAAAGCGTTCAGGCAATTGATTATCCGGAATGGTTTGTACGTTCAGCATTTTTCCTGCTACGTCGTAATAGGGCTTTAATGCGTCGTAGGTGATTTCAGTAGGCCAGCCTTGGTCAAAGATCTCGGGCTTCGCTTCGATAAAGACGTTTGCGTAAATTAATGAGCCTCCACCCACGCCTGCGCACTGAGCGACGGTCATATCACCGAATAAACGAATGTCGATCCAGCCGTTTTGTTTTTCCGGTTCGTCGACATCCCAGGTCCATTTATCGCCAATTTCTCTTGGGTAGTCTTTTGGGTCCCAGCGGTGGCCACGTTCTAAAATGAGAACTTTTTTCCCGGCTTCACTTAAGCGGCAAGCACTCGCTGCACCGCCAAAACCGCTACCGACAATAATTACATCATATTGTTCGTTCATACATGTATCCGTTTCGTTAGGATAATAGTTATGGCAAGTAAGAAAACTTTCTACTTGGTTTTTACCGTAATAGGGCGCTCAATTAGGTGCACATATTCGTGTATGCCCTTGCCTGACGTCGGTACAAACCAAGAGTCGCCCGGTTTTCCTTCTGAATTAAGCTTCCAGTCGCGCTCAACGGTTCTAACGCCCATTGGATAGATGGTCAGATCGCCTTCACGGTTAATATGAAAGCGAATGAAGTTTTTGTAATCCGCAATGGAGCTACTTGAAAATGCAGCCTCTGTGTGAAAATAAAAGAGATAATTACAGAAGTACAAATAGATACCCATCATGAAACCAGCCAAAAAACTTCCCGCTGTTGCAATTTCAAAAATTAATGCTGCGGTATGCGCTGCGGTATCGACTGTTAACCCAGCCCAAATGTTGAGTTTTACAAATGACAGCGTTAACCCGAGAACGAAGCTGATTTGTATAAACCCGTGCAAAGCCCCTAGAATAACCTGCTTGATCAATTGTTTGGTTTTATTCTTATCAGGAAAGGGCTGACAAAAAGCGATCAAGCCCGCGATATAGAACACAAAAAAGAAACAACTTGCAGGGCTATGAACCAATACCTTTAGATAAACGGTATAGGTTTCGCAGATCATCCCAGGCTGAAAGGGGATCTGGCTTAGCGAGACAAGGAAGTTTTGGCCAAGAGAAAGGCTGGCACTTTGTGTTACCCAGCACGTGATTAAGGACATAAACCCAAAGAATAAACTCATCTTCCAGTTTCTGTAGAAGAATTTAAAATTGCCTTTCAGTAATTTCTTCGATGTTTTTGCGCAAGGGAAAAGCCCGTCTTCGCTTCGGCTATAGGTGCGGGTTTCCGAATCTTCAGCAACATCAATATCTTTAGGCATCATATGCGTGCCGTGCAAAAATGCACCGCCACCGCCTGCGGTAATATACTGTTTCGAGTCATCCTCATTAGTGTAACGCGCGTAATGATGTAAATCGCCCGCAATATTGACGTAAATTTCAGCTTCTTTTTGCCGAATACGATTTTCCATAAATTTAATGTTTTCGTGTTCGGTAGCACCGCTTAGGCTATCGGTAACCCAAGACGGAGAAGCTGTGGCAAAAATGACTTTATCACCGCTGCACATATTCGAAATAACGTCATCAAAATAATCAAGCTGGGGTTTGTCTATGTCAGCAGATAACTGAATGTCAATTGCAAATAGCCACCAGTTATGGGGAAGTTGAATCGCAAAGTAACTGCAGGATTGCTGAGTTTCCCAGCCACCAATCCACCGTTCTTGGCAAAATAACCGTGTAAAGCTTGTTAAGCCATCGTACCAATCGTGATTGCCTGGCAAGGCAAATAGATGAGGGTGATTATGATCGTCGACCCAAGGCAGGGCTGCGCGATAAGGGCCTTCTGTGCGATTGCGGTACTCATCCCGTGATGCCGAGGGATATATCTCATCTCCACCCATAATCAACAAACGCCCACGTTCGGTCTCGCACTCAGCATCCTTGTTGTACTTAGGGTTAAGCTGAGGTTCAGCGAGAAGTTTGGCTAAGGTGTAAGTCGAGTCAAAACCATCGCCAATATCGGCAATGTAATCAATCCAAATCTCATCATTATCGTCATACTTAAATAACGTCGGTTTTTTTAATGCGGCTTGAATTTCTCGTTTATCGGCATAGTTGCCAAAGAGCATAGAAACAACGACGCGAACAGCAATTGAAAGTAAGCGGACAGGAGAGAACCAATTGACCATCGGTTTTCGTTCGAACCCCATCGCTTCAACAGATTCTTCGCGGGGTATTTCGGGCGGTTCACAACCATCATTAGCGTTACTTGGAACCATAGGTTTTTTAGCTCTCTTCTTTTATAAATGACAATATTTAATGACACCCTCCATGAAAGACCCTGTCGGATCAAATCAAGAAGAACTTCATATCATTACGTTAAAAAATATTAAACAAAACGGATCAGTTCTAGACGAGCGGAGTAGTTAGTGTTGGCGTTTGAAAGAAGTGCCATTAGCATAACCACACAGATGTGGCGCAGTAGGGTAGTACCGGAGTAATTACCCATGGATGCTAAAGCTAAACTACTAGGAACGAATTTTCTCCACACACGCTACACAGGGCCATCTTCAAACCATTGAACCTATACGGCAGCCTCTTCTTCCTCATCCGCTTTATCTTTAGTTTTATCCTTGGCTTTTCTAGAGCCTTTATCTGGCCCATAGCTGGACCAAAGTTCGCCCATGAAAAATCGACCAAATTTACTCAGCGCACGAATAGAGTCCGCCGAAGAATTAGAATTAATGGCTTTAAATGTTCGCGTCATTGCCAAAAGATCCGTAACGCCTAACGACAAAATGCCAGCTCCAATCAATTTACCTTCAGCATTATTTCCCTCGTACATCCGCGTGTATAAGGTCGTTGTGTCAGACCAAAGGTCAAAGCCTTTATCCTGCTTAACCTCTTTGCGACCAGCAAGATAATAATCTTGGCCAGCATGGGTAAAACCAAACTCATACACCATATATTTCATCTCCGGTGAATCCGTTGGGTTAAACAGATTAAACACACCTGAAGTGGCCTTAATGTTTTGTCCAAAAGGCGTGAAGTCGATAGAGCCTGTGATGCTGCCGCTATGCTCCGGATCATCAATGAACTTTTCCATATCATCGATTTTAATCGTTGCATGCATCGCCAACACATCACCGACAGCTTTACCTTTTTTAGCGCCTTCAGCAGGGTCATCATCATCCAAGCTAAAGCCACCAGCCATGGTTTCAGAGAAGGTAATCCCCGCAGGTCTTGCTTCGTTAGAATCGGCTTCTGCTACTTGCTCAACTTCCGCCTGTTCTTGCTCATTTATCTTAATGGGTGGCGGCCAATCTTCTCCGTAGCCAAGTGGGTGGGTTGTTTCCAGTCCCTCCGGCATTTCAGCAGTTTTATCTTTCGACGTTAAAAACCAACACTCGAAGTGATCATCTAAATTGCCTTCAAAAGTGGGTAAATAGGCTGTAACCATCGGATTGTCGGCAATATCGAGATCTTTAAGCCATTGCACTCGAGGATGGTCGCCAACAATTAATTCCGCGTATCTTTTATTCTTACTTCCAAGGGAGAAACCTAACTTCGTTTTGAAATACACGTAAGATTTCATCAGCATCCCGCGAAATGCACAATAATTAGCAGCGCCGATATTGATCGGTACCCATGCTTTACTGGGCTTGGGAATCGTGACTTTCACGGCAAGTTCACCATCCAAATCATATTGAGCGCTGATCGTATCTTTCTTAATTAAAAAGTTAAGGCTCTGTTGGTGCTTAGGCATCCCCCAAATACCGCGACCGCCTTTAACCGAAATTTCAGAGCTAACTGGAAGGTCAATAACACACTGCCCAGTTTTAAAGGTTTTCATCAGCATGGCTGGGAGTAAACGAGGGGCTGGCTTAGGACCATGAGTGCAGGCAATAGCGATACTGTACTCAATGTATTTCCCAATATCAGTTTCGCGGTAATCGATAACCGTGAACACCAATACGGCGCGCCCGTTTAGTAGTCGAAGCGGGTGTATCTCATCTCCGACCATGTATTTCTTCGCTTTTTCAGCATCGATGGAATACAACGACATAAATGCCGGGGAGTTGGTGCTATTAACTGGCAAAACATAAGGAATTCCATCAACTAAGGCGTGGTGACCCGCTAATCGTTTGATTCGTTTTTTTGCACTTTCAAAGAATAACATGGGCATTTCCTCTTTCGCCTTGGGTTGGGGTCGGGTAAGTGGCTCTGTTGAATTGAGAGCTTGATCTACTTGAAGTGGTGGTACAGTTTTCTTTTTGTTCAATTCTTCTAGGATTAACGGGAAAACATCATTGACGGCATTTTTCCCCATAAACATACAAAGGTGACCGTAATCCTCCACCAAATGCAGAGAATGAAAGTTGGGGCGCATTTTATCAAAGTGCGCAAATGTACGTTCCTGGCTTTCAGGTAGAAAGCAGTCGTTCTTTTTACCTGCAAAAAAAGCGAAACGAGCATCTGTTTTGGGTATCGTCTCAACAAAATCATCGGGTAGTGTCGGATGATTGTCGACCGACAACAGATGGCCCTTGTTGATGCTCTTCCCCATTTGTGTGTAAAAACTCAGGGGTAAAAAGCCAAATTCATCCGAAAGCCACTGGTGAGTTTCGTCATTTAAATTTTCGTGGCGCCATAGAGTGGGGTGGCCTGAGCCGTAAGTGAAGCTCGCGTGTTTACATACGCTGTTATCACATTCATGGTGAGTGAGCTCCACTATGAATTTAACCAGCTTTGCGATAAATGTTTGGGGGTTTTTAGCCCATTGGGGATTTAGGTAATCTGTTAAGAAGCCAACAAGCTTAGGAGCCAAATTGATTTTTAATTGTGGAAAGCGCCTGACAACTGGGTGAAGAGATACCGCATTGCTAATGATGGTATCGACTTGCGGCACCAAGCCTGCGACGGCAGACATCATAAAACTCGTCGACCCTTGGCAGTGAATAACAGCCTTTATTGTTTTTGCACCTGTTAGCTCGACAATCTTTTCAACGGCTTTTGGGTGATCGAATAGAGCGGCTTTATCCAAAGACCAAATATTGGGATCAAACTCCATGCTGGCTCGCCAGTTTTCAAGCCAAACGTCGTAACCGTTGCGGGATAAATATTCCACAATATTTGTTTCAACAGGCGCCATAAATATATTAGCGCGAACGCCCGCACCATGAACAAGCAGTACAGGGCCTAAAGTCGCTTTTTTTGTCTGTTTGACGTGGAGAAGGTTAAGTTGCATACCGTCGCCAGCAGTAAAATCGACGGTTTCGAATTCGAGGGGTTTGCGCGGCGCTTCAGTCTGAGACGCATCTTGTTGAGTCTTCGAGAGCTCTTCTGATTCAGCCACGTGATACCCCTTTTGTGGGAATTTATTGTACAAGATTCAAACTGATAGAGATTGATAACCGGTCGTGGTTTTATGCCCACATACCCTCGAAGCGGCCCTAAAGCCTACGAAAAAGAGGGCGTACAAATATCATTCAAAAGCAAACATGTTAAGGCTTATCGTCAACGATCACTGCAAGTTCATTATTTAGTCTACACAGAAGCCTATTCATATTGATCTTTGGCGCTTCGAAATACAATGTTGGAGCTTTATTGTGCTGGCGGAATATATCACGTTAACAGTCTTTCTGGGATATTGCCGTGAATAAATCACGTATAGGTCTATTGCCGGTGATTCATGTGTTCATAAGTGTCCACATGACGTCAAAATTGTCGTCTATTTCAAATATAAAACGTTTTAAACGTGCATCTGTTCTTGTTCAAAATACAGAGGTTTTTTAGAGGGCGGGGGCGGCATTGCTGTTGACTTAAGTGGGAAGTGGTCGTTTTTCCCTCGTAGGTCGGAAAAGCGAAGTGCCTTCCGACATAGGCAACCCAATCTGCTCCCCATTATTAATAACCACCATAACAACTGGAGGACTGCTCCCCATCCTAATGATGTATTTGTATTGGACAATGGTGGAAGGCGTTTCAGTTTACGACCCTACGATCTATTAAATCAACAGCATTGGGAGGGGGAGGAGGGTTGGACTATTCAACAGAATGCCTTACTCCTGAGATGAATTCATTTTTGATGGATCAGGCTTCGTCTCAAACCCGTCCATAGAGGTTGGACGCGGAATTGTGTCGCCACTCGCTAGCCAAAATGCTTTCGGATAGAAATATAATCCTGATAAATCGTATCCGACTCAAAAAAGTGTGATCCATACTTTGTTATTTCAGGTTTCAATATTGCTTGGAGTTTTCCGTCGGGGTTGATCAAATAAAGAACGACGCCATGGCTAACGCTGTAGTCTTTCAAGCCACTTCCTTGTTCATCCTCTGCAAGTGGGGTGATTGCTGAAACAATACCTAAACTCTGCTCAAAGGGAATGTGGTTTGTTTGGTGTTGAAGTCCGTATGTTAGCCCAATAAAATCTTCACTAAAGAAAGTGACGTATTCCGATAAATGTTCGACGGTATCGCGCAGAGGATCGATGGTATAGAACAGCATTTGCAAATCATCGAACTGGCCGGATTCACGTAAACGTCTTTCAACATTGGCCATAATGTTCAGAGTAATAGGGCACACGTCAGGGCAATCGGTATAGCCATAAGAAAGTAAAACCCAACTCCCTTGCAAATTGTTTTGGGTGAAGGGCTGGTTGTTGTGATCAACAAGAGTGAACGCCGATATTTTTTGTGCATCGGGAATAATAACCCCCTGTATTTTCGGCAAACCCTGGGGGTTTAACAATACATAGGCATTAACACCGATCAATATCGCAAATAGAGACGCGCAGAGTATGAGCGATGAGCTGATCTTTCGTTTGAAAATAGAGACTTTCATCATCAAAGCCTCACAAGAAAATATAATGATCGATTAAAAAGGCAACAAACAAGTACAAGAGGTATTGAATGGAGACGTAAAATGTTTTCATCGCTGTCTTATCATTCGCGGCGAACTTCAACTTAAACGCGTAGTAACTAAACCAAAGACCAAGGCCAATTGAACTGACCAAATAAATCAGCCCGCTCATCCCAATAAAATAGGGAATGAGGGTAACAACAAACAGCGCGAGGGTATAAAAAATAACACAACTTTTGGTGAACTCAATACCATGCGTAACGGGCAACATCGGTACCTTCGCTTTTCGATAATCCTCAACGCGATCAATCGCCAAGGCCCAAAAATGCGCAGGCGTCCACGTAAACACAATGGCGACCAGCAAAATAGCTTCTCGATCAATACTATTCGTAACAGCGGTCCAGCCTAATAGGGGAGGAATCGCTCCTGAAAGCCCCCCGATCACAATATTCTGTGGTGTCGCATGCTTTAAATACATCGTGTAAACAAAAGCGTAGCCAACTAGGCCCGCGAGCGTAAGCACAGCGGTCAAAATGTTGATAAACACGGACAGCAATATCATCGACAGTGTTGCCATGATGACGGCAAAAATAATCGCTTTATAAGGGTCGGCTTTACCTTGTGGGATAGGGCGGCCCTGGGTGCGCATCATCAACATATCGATCTTTTCATCGACAATATGATTAACAACGGCAGCGGCACTGGCGGCTAGGCCGATGCCGAGCGTTCCGATAATAAGCACATCAAAGGGAACCCAACCGGGTGTCGCTAGGTGCATACCGACAACGGCAGTAATGAGCAGAAGCATCACAACTTTAGGCTTGCAGAGTTGGTAATACTCTCGCCAAATCGAGAGTTCATAACCGATGTTCAGCAGCAAAGGTTTTGTGGCCGTTGTTGCATCCGCTTCTCTGCTATCAGAATTCATGTATTCTCCTCGTTATAATTATTTTCTACCCGCACTATTATGCTAGTGAGTAGACGGGCTATGAGGTTCAATAAACGTACTGTCACTTTCAGAGAAAAATGAATCTCTTGAAAAGTTTGTATAATCGGCTTCAATGGCCATCATACCGATCAAGACTAAGAGGACGACTGGGGGACCGAGTAGTAAATACTTCAATGCGGTTCGTTCCCAATGTAAATGCATAAAAATGGTAATAATGAAGCCCGCTTTTAACAGCATAAATATTACGACCAGAGTCCAGCGTAAATAGCCCTGGAACTGGAAAAAATCGACCATGTAGGAACAAGTACTGAGTACAAATAACAGCACCCAAATTTTTATGTAAATAGCAAAAGGATGTTGTTGACCAGATTCATCACTCATATAAATTCTCCGAAGCTTCCACGAAGCGGCTAAAAGACGGCTAGCAAACTATTAGAAAGAAACACCATGTAAAAAAGTGCGACTAAACCATCACCATAAATAAAAGAACGCAAAAATAAAGACCCAGACCAAATCGACAAAGTGCCAGTAAAGCCCCGTTATTTCGACAATCTCATAGCCTTTTTTATCGTAGTGGCCTTTCTTAACTTTAATCGCCACAATTGTTAGATAAATAACCCCAACGGATACATGGAGACCATGAAAGCCGGTAATCATAAAAAAGGTAGAACCAAATTGTGCCGCGCCAAAGGGGTTTGCCCATGGCCTGACACCTTCCGAAATTAACTTTGACCACTCAAAAACCTGCATACTGACAAACATTAGGCCCAGTACAGCCGTCGCGAGCATCAGTACCATCGTTTTTGTTTTGTCTCTGCGATAACCAAAGTTCACCGCCATCGCCATGGTGCCGCTACTGGTAATCAGTACGAATGTCATAATCGCAATGAGTATCAGCGGTAAGTGGGTACCAAATAAAGTCAAAGCAAAAACCTGGCTGGGGTTCGGCCAGGCATCGACAGCACTCATGCGAACATTCATATACCCGGTGAGAAATACCGTAAAAATAAAGGTATCCCCGAGCAAGAAGATCCACATCATCAACTTGCCCCAGTGGATCTCGAAGGTTTGTTTATCATCGCTCCAATCACTGACAAGGCTTCGCAAGCCTGAACCAGTTTTCGCTACTGTTGAAGTTTCTTCTGTTGCCATAGTTAAACTCAGTATCCGCAAAGTGCAGCAAGGGTTTTGAAAGTTTCAGTTGAACTCGTCATCAACGCGAATAATACCAGCCATACCACAAAGAAATAATGCCAGTAGCGTGTGCAGAGTCGAACACTATTACTAAATTGTATAAATGAATTTTTACGGTAGAAGCTAAGAAGGGCGTTTATCAATACGAGCAGACCACCCACCAAATGCATGCCATGTATTGCCGTTAAAACGTAAAAGTAACTGTTCGCTGGATTGCTGGCGACGTAGTAACCCAGGTTATGCAAATGTTGCCAAAGCATCATCTGCGCAACTAAAAATTGTAAAGTGAAAACGAGAGCGAAAGCTAAGGCGATAACGGCGTATTTGGTATTTTCTTTTTTGGCAAAATAAGAGGAAGCCTGAATGGCAATACCGCCAATAAATAACAACCCTGTATTCACCCAAAGGCGCATAGGGTCGTAGAAAGGCTGCCAGACATCCCCCGCAAGCGCTTGGAAATCAGGGTACTGAGATCGAGCGACAAAGGTCACGATAAATAGCGAAAACATCACCGTCACCGCGCCGAGGAAAAAGTTAAGCGCTATTTGCTTTGGGCGAAGACCATTACCGAACGTCTCGTCGATGATTTCGCCTGGTGAATTATCCAACCATGGTTTTTGGGAAAGAGTACCGATAATATTCATGAGTTAACCATTCTCCTTAACAACTTCAGACTCGGGTGTCGTTTGCGGAATAAAATCATCTTTCGCATCCGGCACACTGTAATCATAGGCCCAGCGGTGAACCTCGGGTAATTGCTTTCCCCAGTTTCCGTGGTGAGGCGGCATGTCAGGCGTTAGCCATTCTAACGAGGCTGCATTCCAAGGATTTTTATCACACTTTCTGCCGCCGCGAATACTGATAATGATATTGACGATAAAGAACATTTGCGCTAAACCAACGATCAGCGCGGCTACAGTAATTCCCGAATTTAAGGTCTGTGCAGATTCCGGAATGAAATCGGTATTCCCCATCGCGAAATAACGTCGTGGAACACCCAAGAAACCTAAATAGTGCATGGGTAAATACACCGCGTACGTCCCCAAAAATGTAAACCAAAAATGTAACTGCCCAAGCCTTTCATTAAACATGCGCCCAGAGGCTAAGGGGAACCAGTGATAAATAGCAGCAAATAGCACCATGATCGGGGATACCCCCATCACCATATGAAAGTGGGCGACAACAAAGTAGGTGTCGGATAAGGGCAGATCGATGACCACATTACCTAAAAATAATCCCGTTAAACCGCCATGGGTAAAGGTAAAGATAAATCCAATAGCAAAGAGCATCGGCACCGTCATATGAATATTGCCTCTCCACAAGGTAAGTACCCAGTTATAAACTTTAATTGCTGTTGGTACCGCAATAATTAGGGTCGTCGTGGCAAAGAAAAATCCGAAAGTGGGGTTCATGCCACTGACGTACATATGATGAGCCCAGACCACAAAGCTAAGAGCGCCAATCGCTACGATGGCCCACACCATCATTCGGTAACCGAAAATATTTTTACGCGCATGTACCGAAAGGACGTCAGAAACCATTCCAAAGGCGGGCAGGGCCACGATATAAACTTCAGGGTGACCAAAAAACCAAAATAAATGTTGGAACAAAACAGGGCTTCCGCCAACCGTTTCTGAATGTTCACCAAGAGACACGAGGGCAGGCATAAAAAAGCTGGTTGCCAGTACTTTATCGAACATCATCATTACCGCACTGACCAGTAAGGCCGGAAAAGCGAGTAAGCCCAATACGGTTGCAACAAATATGCCCCAAATAGAAAGCGGCATACGCATTAACGTCATCCCACGTGCACGTGCTTGTAATACCGTTGTTACGTAATTTAAACCACCCATTGTAAAGGCGACAATAAATACACCCAGCGATACCAACATAAAAATTATGCCCCAGTCAGAGCCGGGTGTTCCAGGAAGAATGGCTTGCGGAGGGTAGAGGGTCCAACCAGCACCGGTCGGCCCCCCAGGAACAAAGAAACTCGCCATTAATATGATGACCGAAAGCAAATAGGTCCAATAACTCAGCATATTGAGATACGGGAATACCATGTCGCGAGCGCCGACCATCAGCGGGATTAAATAGTTACCAAAGCCGCCTAACAGTAGAGCCGTCAGCAAATAAATCACCATAATCATGCCGTGCATGGTGACAAACTGCAGATAGCTATTGGGGTCAATAAAATCGAAGGTATCGGGAAATCCCAACTGGAGCCTCATCAAACCACTTAAAACCAAGGCAACCAGGCCAACCAAAATTGCGGTTGTACCGTATTGTATGGCGATGACTTTATGATCCTGACTCCAAACGTACTTTGTAATAAAGCTCTGCGGGTCGTGAAGCTCTGGTACTTGGTCTGCAATAGCGACATATGGCATGTGCGATCCTTAATGGTGACGGTGGCCTGCTATCACAGGCCCTTTATATTTGTTTTTATAGTGTGTTGATGTACGAAACCACATCATCCACGGCTTTATCATTGCTTAACATTTTGGCCATGAGAATCATTTGTGACCCGTAATTATCTTTTTTATGTGTGCCTCTAAGCCCTGTTTTGAAATTGTTGATCTGACGTTTCAAATACCAATCCTGCATACCGGCAAGTTTTGGTGCGCCGAGAGAAAACTTCCCTTGGCCTTGTTTTCCATGACAAGATCCGCAGGTGACGTAGAGCGATTTCCCATGTTCTGTATCACCGTTAAGTGTTGAAGATTGAGTTGGAGCTGCAAGACTATCGATATAGGCAACGACATTTTTAATGGCTACATCGTCTTGTAGCATCGCCGCCATCGAAGCCATTTGTTGGCCAGGAGTGTCGTCTTTATGCGTACCGCGAAGCCTATTTTTATAGTTATGCAATTGACGGCGGAGATACCATGGAGACTGACCACTTAATTGCGGTGCTTTCATCGCCATATTGCCTTCACCTTGCTGGCCATGGCATGAACCGCACATGGCAAAGCTCGCTTGTCCTGCAATCGGATCGCCTTTTCCTCCATTCTGTGTTTCAGCAAAAGTCGGTTTCGTGCTGAGCCACTCGGTGTACTTTTCTACCGATTCAACAATAATTTTGCCGCGCATCGCATGGTGGGCAATGCCGCACAACTCCATACACAAAATATCAAACGAGCCTTCTACCGTGGGGGTAAACCATAAATAGGAAACAGTGCCGGGGATTAAATCCATCTTTACGCGAAACTGAGGGACGGCGAAATCGTGCAGCACATCCTTTGAACGTAAAAGGGTTTTAACCGGGCGATCAATGGGGAGATGGATCTCGTGTTCCAATACGATGATATCGTCTTGACCGGCTTCGTCAGTTGGGTCGATTCCCAGAGGGTTCTCCATGGAAACGTGGCGAGAGTCACTGTCACCAAGCTTTCCGTCTTTACCGGGGTAGCGAAAGCCCCATTGCCATTGTTGACCAACGACCTCTATTACATCCGCTTCTTCAGGCACGGATACAAAATCATTCCAGACCACAAGCCCCGGTGCTAGCAAGGCGATCACGCCTAATGTGGTGATTGCGGTCAACCAACCTTCAAGTTTTTGATTTTCGGGTTCGTAATGCGCTTTACGGTTTTTGTCGTGACGAAACTTATAAACGGCGTAAGCCAAGAATAAATTGACCGCAATAAAAACAAAACCAGTCACCCAAAAAGTCAGAGTAATCGTAAAATCGATACTGCCCCAATTAGAGGCGAGAGGGGTGAACCACCAAGGACTAACAAAATGAAAAATAATAGAACCAACAACTAAAAGGACCAACACAACGGCTAGCTTCATTATTATTTTTTCCTAATTTCTTTTTGCCCACAAAAAACCTGGCATTAGCGCATTTTTCAATGCGCTTGTGAGTTTAAATGGTATTGAGAAATACATGCCCCAAAGAAAATGGGGCATTGGCACTACGCTTAGGGAGCCCAGCGTGTAAATTTATGCCAGCGATGTTGTGCCCCCACGACCCATTCTGGTGTCGCAGCGCCTTCTCCGGCTAACTGCAACATTGGATGCCCCTGAATCACTTGTGATAATGTGGATTCTTGTGAGGCTTTAACATCAACAAAAATGACATGCTTGCCATCTTTAAGGGAGTCTTGGAAACGAGCAAATTCGTGGTGAGGCTTTTGTATCCCCCATAATCCACCTTCCCAGGTGCAAAACCCTAAAAATGCGACTGACAGGAATAGTGCGGGTGCCCATGTATAATTTTCGCTGATACCAAATTGAAGGGACATAAATAGAATGGCTGAAGCGCCGACGGCGCCGATCATCAGGCCGATTAAACCAGAATGTATTACATCTTTTTTAGATATGGAGTCCACTGCATGAAGGTGATGAGTTTCTAGATAGGCATCATCCTCACTGAGCACATGAATTTGCTCGACATCGACACCGGCCTTTTCAAGCTCGACTTCTACAGCTTCTAAATCAATTAAATCATTACTTAGATAATAATGACGCTTCATAAGACACACCTCTCTTACCGTGACAAACTTCCCTCTCGTTTCTTAGCCGCGATTTCCATCCGAGGCATTTATCATTCGGAAGACATATAGATGTGCGACATTTTGTCGCCTGTTGCATATCAGTATAACAACACCTATTTCTAAGAAAATAGTTTTAAAAAAAGCATAAGAAGATGAAATATGTGCCTTAGGAAGGCAAAGGAATATAAAAATATCGGGTTATACTTAAAAGCGATCAAAAACGATAAAATAGATATTTGTGCTGTAAATACACACAATTGTTAGCATTAAAAAATATATAAAAAGCTCCCTGTATGAACGAAAAAATATTAAGAATTACTCCGAATAACGACAAAACATCCGCTTTGTTTTGCGCGCCAGCGATAAATGGTCTCGATAAGTTAGTTAAGTTAAAGGAACCATAATATATGCAACGTTCTATAGGCGACAAGTTGTGGCTTTAAATCACAATTGTTTCTATTGCTGAATGAATGCTAACGGATCAGCAGTGTAGGCATGCAACTAACAACATAACGCGTTAATTACTGCTTTGTTCTCGAAATAATGGGTAGCGAAGCAGAAGGCGCGCGTATGACGAACTGCGAGACGCTTTAGAGGCTTGGTTCGAATTCTCTTCTTCTATATATAGAGAGAAGCTCAATATAGAAAAGGTTAATGTCTTAAGTGCTGGGTCATTCTACGGAATGGATATTACCTGAAGTGCCTGGGTGGTTTTTCTGTCGAGTAGATCTTCTAACGTGAATTTTTCGAGGTGATCTAAATAATGATTTTGTGCTTGCCACAAAACACCTTTTAATCGGCAAACATTGTTGAGTACGCAGGGCGGGGTATAACAATTAACAGGCTCTAAGGTTTGCTCCATAAGCTCCACTAATTCTCGTACCGAAATCTCCCTTGGTGGAACAGCCAGTCGTATTCCGCCATATTTTCCTCGAACGGATTTTATCCAGCCGTGATGGACCAGCTTATTTACAATTTTTGTCGCGTGGCTCTTCGAAAGGGCGAATCGTTCGGTAATGGTCATGATCGTCGTTAATTCATCCTCTAGCGTGGCCAGAAAGATAAGAATTCTAAAGGCAAAATCGGTGTGCTTTGTTAGTTGCATAGCGCTGTCTTGTACACGTTTTTGATTTAATCGCATTATAGAGTCTTGCGCCGATCAAATATACATGTAGAATGCACCTTTAAATGTTTCATCTGAAATGAATCTTTAACGGGGTATTTTCATGCTGAGTTCACAAACGATTCAAACTGTACAATCAACGATTCCCTTGTTGCTTGAACACGGGGAAGCGATAGGCATCTATTTTTATGGCCACCTTTTGCGCGAAAATCCTGATTTTAAGCATATTTTTAATCACGCCAATCAGGCGAAAGGGCAGCAGGCTCAGGTAATAGCCCAGACTATCGTTACCTATGCGCAACGTTTGAATGACCTTGAATCGCTAGCGCCACTGATTAAGCAAATCGTGAGCAAGCATACGAGCATCGGCGTCCAACCTGAGCAATATGCAGCTGTTGGCGCCAGTTTAATGGTCGCCATTCAGCATGTCCTTGAATTACCCGATGAGCACCCAGCATTAGCAGCTTGGGCGGATGCCTATGGGGCCTTGTCCGATATATTGATAACCGCAGAAGAGTCGACGTACAGCCAGAATGAAGAAAAGGCAGGAGGTTGGCGTGGCTTCCGTGATTTTACGGTCAGTGAGGTTGTGACAGAGACGCCCGAAGCTAAGTCTTTCTATTTAGAGCCCTCAGACGATAAACCGATATCAGCATTTGAAGGTGGGCAATTCGTAGCGGTGAAATTCGAAGGGCTATCCTCAGGCTACGACGCGATTCGTCAATATTCACTTTCGGGGGAAAGTGGAGAGCTTCACTACCGCATCACAACAAAAGCGGAAAAGGGCGGTTTAGTATCTCGATTCCTACATAAGCTAGGTGAAGGGGATCTTGTATCCCTAAGCGCTCCCGGCGGCAGCTTCACACTGAATGATGCGCATGACAAGCATATTTTTGTTGCCGCTGGTGTTGGTATCACGCCTTTAATATCAATGCTCTACGAAGCGCTTGAGCGCGGGATACCCGCCGACAAGCTTATGTTTATCCAATGTTCGCGCAGCCCTGAACATCAGATTTTTCGTGAAGAGCTGAGTGATTTGAACAAGACCAGTCCTTTTTTCTATCGCCAGTGTCTTGAGCAAAATTTCGGAGATCATCATAGTGGTCATATAACGGATGAATGTTTAAAAGCTTGGATACTTGAGGCTGGATTTTCTTGTGTTGTTAAGGCTGAGGGAGGTTGTGAGAGTGGTCTGGGAGAGCCTAACGATATGGCGAATCTGGTAGATGACAGCGTTGGCGTATATTTCTGCGGACCGAGACCGTTTATGACATCGGTCAACAAGATAGTTCGTCGTCTCGGCTTTAACGACTCCACCATCCACCATGAAGTCTTTGGACCGTCTAACGCTTTATGAGCCTAAACAGTTAAATGAACCCCTTTGCGTCGGTTGGGTTGAGAGACCTGATCGGCGTTTTTTTTACATGTCTGGTAAGAATTTATTGTTTTGACGCCCAAATCGCCAATTTATGCCGCATGGACTTTATCGATACCTGATCTTCAGGAAGAGGATGTATCACTTTATCGTGAATGAATAAGCGATATAAGTACTCGACCTTATCATTGGCTGAATCCGTCGCTTCAAACTCAACAACACCGCGCTTTTCTGCGTATTTAACGCCTTCTTCAATCGCCTTTTTGACCAGTTCTTTTTCGTTTTTGAGTTTCTTCATGCAAACATCCCAAAGCTGTTTTTTATTATTACCTATTGAATAAGACTAACGCTTATAAGTGGGTATGTCCAAAGGAAGACCGACCAAAGAAAGTACGTACACCGGACATTTGTTCTATGCCGCCGATTTTAGCCTTCGTAATGTCCAGTTCCTGTATTGAGTTGTTTGACTATAATTTTAGAAAGAGGCTAGGGCGCCCTTGGAAAACGATTGAGAAAGGTTCTGGCTACGTGTTATGGGCATGGAGTTGTAAGGTTGTCGATGTGACGTGTAGGGAAAAATCAGACCAATGTAATTGTTTGCAAAGCACCCGAGTTTGTACGCCTTGTTCTGGAGCGATTTAATCATCCGGAAAAGGCATTGAATTCTATGGTGATCTTAGATGAATTCTTTATCCGACGCCCGTTCTGAAATTAGACGACACCTTTATGCGGATGAGACTGAGTGCGTCGAATTTCTATTAAATGCGAATAAAATCGAAAAATATAACCGCGACAAAATATTGATCGATGCTCGACAGTTGGTCGAGCGTTCCCGCCTCAATCGACATGGAAAGGGAACACTGGACGCATTTCTACAAGAGTTTGGCCTCTGCAATAAAGAAGGGGTAGCGCTGATGTGCTTGGCCGAGTCTTTACTCCGTGTTCCTGATGCTGAAACGGCAGATAAGCTGATCGCAGAAAAGATATCGACCGGAGATTGGCAAAAACACCTCGGTCATTCAAATTCAATATTTGTCAACGTGTCCACCTGGGCCCTGATGTTGACAGGAAAAATTATTCACGCGGAAGAATTTGGTGATGAAAATCATTGGTATGGAGGCATGTTGAACCGAATTGGAGAGCCTGTTGTTAGAAATGCATTGTTGCAAGCAATGAAAATTCTAGGTGGGCAATATGTACTTGGGCGAACTGTAACGGAAGCTATGGTTAATGGGCGGAAAGAAAATACGCCTGATACGCGTTTCTCATTTGATATGCTAGGGGAGGGGGCACGGACTAAAAAAGATGCGGATAAATACGTTGAGTCCTATTTATCCGCAATTCATATTTTAGGGCAGGAAAGTGTAGATAAGGATGTGTACTGTTCAAATGGAATATCAATTAAATTGTCGGCTCTACACCCGCGTTACGAATCATTAAAATACGAACGCGTTATGAATGAGCTTTATCCCCTCCTTGTTAAATTGGCTGCAACAGCAAAACAATACAATATTGGGTTAAATATTGACGCGGAAGAGGCCAGCCGCTTGGATATTTCATTAACGTTATTTGAAATGCTTGCAAAAGAACAATGCTTAGGCAAATGGGAGGGCTTAGGTTTTGTATTGCAGGCCTATCAAAAACGCTCCACGTTTGTGGCAGAATGGCTAATTGCACTGGCAAAAGACACCAAACGAAAAATAATGGTTCGCTTGGTTAAGGGGGCCTACTGGGATAGTGAAATAAAACACGCGCAAGAATCCGGGTTTGAGGATTACCCGGTATATACGCGAAAAGTCAATACGGATTTATCTTATCAAATTTGTGCACAGATTCTTCTCGATTCTCAAGATTATATCTTTCCCCAATTTGCTACTCATAATGCGCACACCATCGCGTGCATCAAATATTTGGCCAAAAACAAAGATTATGAGTTTCAGCGGCTTCATGGAATGGGCCATGTACTATTCGAAGAGCTAAACCGCGATATTGAAGAGCCGTATCCTGTTCGGGTTTATGCCCCTGTGGGCGCTCATAAAGATCTCCTACCGTATTTAATGCGCAGACTACTCGAAAATGGAGCGAACAGTTCGTTCGTTAATCGATTTTTGGATGAAGCAACGCCGGTAGAGGAGTTGATTCGCGATGTGGTTTATATGGCCGAGCATAACAAAGCCTACCGGCATCCAAAAATACCGATCCCAGAACGGATTTTTATGCATTCAGATTTTCCTCGAATAAATTCGAAGGGTATAGATCTGAATGACAGCACTATTAGTCACTCTCTATTGAAAGAAATTCAATCGTACAATGAGAATGCACATATTGAAGGGGCAATCATTAATGGGGATAAGATGAGGGGTAAGGAGGCTGTGTATTCACCAGCGGGAAACAATCTTGTTGGATATTCATACAATGCAAGCCAAGCGGATATTGATAAGTCATTCTGTGTCGCCAAGGAAGCCCAGGAGAGTTGGGATAGTCTTGGAGGAGACCTGCGTGCAGAAATATTGGAGAAAATAGCAAGTGTAATAGAAGAGCGGGAAGCTGAACTACTGTACCTCATTATTTATGAAGCGGGACGAACAATCGGAGATGCAATAAGTGAGTTGCGCGAGGCGATAGACTTTTGCCGCTACTACGCATTGCTTGCTCGTAAACATTTTTCGCAGCCAATCCAGTTGCCGGGGCCGACGGGGGAGAATAATGAATTAAGTCTTCATGGAAGAGGTGTGTTTGTTTGCATCAGTCCCTGGAATTTTCCTCTAGCCATTTTTACAGGGCAAATAGTAGCCGCATTAGCCGCCGGAAATTGCGTTATTGCTAAACCCGCAGAGCAAACACCTTTAATAGCTTCAAAAACCATTGAGCTAATGCACCGGTCGGGAGTGCCGAAAGAGGTATTGCATCTAATCATTGGGGGTGGAGCCATGGGGGCGTCTTTAGTGAAAGACAAAAGTGTCTCAGGGGTTGCATTTACAGGGTCTACCGAAACGGCAAAAAATATTCAACGTGCCTTAGCCGATAGTGATGGCGCGATAATTCCTTTTATCGCGGAAACGGGCGGTATAAATGCCATGATTGTGGATTCAACAGCTTTGCTTGAGCAGGTTGTTGATGATGTTATCAGCTCGGCATTTCTAAGTGCGGGCCAGCGGTGTTCAGCCTTGCGTGTTTTGTATATACAGAGTGATATATGGGACGAGTTGATCTTGATGCTTGTTGGAGCGTGCGAAGAATTAAATGTTTCGCAGCCTTGGAAGTTAGAAACGGACATCGGACCGGTAATAGACAACGCTGCGCGCGAGGCATTACAGGCTCATATTGAGCGAATGCGAAAAGAAGCGAAAATTTTGTATCAACATCCAATAAATAAATTACCTATCGAAGGGACTTATATAGGCCCGCATATTTTTGAAGTGAATTCATTACTCACCCTAAAAAAAGAAGTCTTTGGACCGATTCTACACGTGGTCAAATATGACGCGTCAAATCTAGAGGAGGTTTTAGATGACATTAACATCTGTAAATACGGATTAACACTGGGTGTGCATACTCGTCTTACTGGTCGTTCTCGTTATATTTTCTCTAAAGTGAATATTGGAAACATTTACGTGAATAGAAATATGGTGGGGGCTGTGGTTGGTGTTAACCCCTTCGGTGGGCAAGGATTGTCCGGAACCGGGCCGAAGGCAGGAGGTCCGCACTACCTTTATCGATATTCACAAGAGAAAAGTCTAACGGAAAATACGGTAGCTACCGGCGGAAACATGGATCTTCTGTCTCTTGGTCTTTAGGCGAATGTTTAAATGATAGCCAGGTTGAAAAATATTTGGGGCATGCTTTATTGGAACTAACAGATCAATATATTACTGAGTACAGATATCTCGGTTATAGAAAGAAAATCGGAATTGCATTCGTATTAAGGAAAACAATTAGTCAATAGTATCTATTTTCAGAAAAATATTATCGATATATGCAGTAGAATTTGACTGCTAAAACAGCATAATTAACCGTTTCTGGTGGTTCATGTGCCAAAGCTTGAAAGTTGGCGCGTCAAAAGCCTTTTTTCTTGGTTGGAAGTTTTTATGCCGTGTTGACTTGAAAAATAAAATGCTAGAGACTGCCTCCCGATTCCTTTGGAATGGCTCCATAATGGAGGCACTGGGCGTAGATCCATCCTGAAAATATAGGAATTTCTTATTGAGAGATTAGTAGTAAAGCTTGGCAGATAAGTCAGCAATATAGAATTTTGTTTTTGTTATGATTTTTAAATTAACTATTATTTGCCAGTAGTAGTTTTGGAATGTTTGACTTTCTTCGTTTAGGGGCAATGGATCTTAGGTTCTTATCACTTCTGCTATTTATATTAGTCCTATAAATAAACCAACTTAATGTAACTAAGATAAGTATTCTCTTGTGTTGTCTGGGAGGGGGTTTTTTCGCCTAAAAATTGATGGGTAAGTCGAAAATATATTGGGATTAGGTGAGCTGGAGTCATCCAGTTTTAATTCTTTGTCGTATGCATAGAGAAACTTTACGTGTGATCGGTTGGTTTTACGAGATTACGCTTTTCCTGAATGTAGGTGTTTTTAATTGAGTTCCGATCTGCGCGGATATATTTATGTGTATAGGAGATGATATGTCAGATCTGCTCAGTGAATATGTTGGTAGGCCTGAGTGATTAACTATTGCTTTCGGAATCTGGAGGTGTGGTGGTAATTTTTGTAACTCAACATCTCGAATTATTTTAGGTGTGAATTTTTTCGATTAGTGTTTTTACGATTTAAACTATAGCAAGAAATATTTTCTTGTCGTAAGGTTTAGGTGTCTATTGTTTTATCCTGAACTTTAAAATTTTGTATATATTTTGTGTATATCTTGTGTGTTTGTCTCAGGCGTACATGTTGGATGTATATATTGGGCGTATATAAAAGTTAAAACTATAAATATTAATTTAGTAAATTTCGAAATTTATTATGTTTACTTGTAAAAAAGAAAATCGATATAGGCGATATTATTTGTCAGGTAAATCGACATTGTTTCTGTTTTTTGGCTAGTTTGGTGCCAGGTTTGAAAGTTCACCGATAGGTACTGCGTTTCTACGAGAGTGAATGTTCTGTCGTGTGTTGACATGAAATTTAAAATGCCGGAGACTTCGCCATATTCATTGGTGATATTTTCTTCGCAAAGGGCTGGGTTAATGGTTGGACGGTGCCTTAATGTAATGGTGTGTAATTGAAAATATTTCGTTAAAAGTTTTAAATAGACGACAAAAGCCACCGTGGTTTGGTTTTTTCGGCAGTAGCCATTTATATGTATGTGAAAACATTTTTTAAATGAAACGTGGCCCCTAATTAATCCGCAATTATTTGTTTAATGTGCGGCGTAAAAAGTCACAGTGCTTGTTGGGTTTTATCGGTATTTCTCGATTGTGTGGTTGTTCTTGTTGTTCGTTGTGTTTTAGTTTGGGTTGTATCTGATGTTGGAATTGCTTCCGTAAGCTGACTCTCTGTGGGTTTACGCCGTTTTAATGTTTAGTCATGACTTGCATGCTTCCATTTTATTGGTGGGTAAACTCACGCCAAATATTTTCTGGCGTGTATAGCGTTTGTCGTTACGGAATATTTTAATTGCAAAAACAATCACTGTTTTATTTTTCTCGGAATTTTTGTCTTGTTGGATGTGTGATCTGGATTGGGTTTTTAAGGCTGGGCAATGCTTTTTGTTTTTAATGTTTGTTTGTGTTGTCCAGTTTAATGTGTAAATTATTTTGGTGAATATTTACATTTATCTAAAAGTGTATCTTTTGTAATGTTGTTTTTTATTTTTCTGATGGTTTGTGTTTTTGTCGGAATTTTTGAAGTGGCGTTTCGGTAGGTTAAAGGGTTGAAGGGTTAAGGGGGGTAAGTGGATATTTCAAAACATTTTATGACGGTTAGTTATTTGGGGCGTATTCTGTCCGTATTAGTGTTGTTTTTTGTAAATGGTAAAGATGTTGTCGCGTATGAGTCATCTTTTGATTTAACTACTTGGTATGCGAATGCATACAATACCTCTGAAAGTTATTTGTCGAAATCTGATGTGGGGTTAAGGTCTGACATTGAGGTTTCCTTTTCAGATGGAACGGATGTGTTTTTTTCGGCTCAAATTGTGGGTGACCTAGGGGGGCGTTTAGAGGTTGGTGATCCTAGCCCATTTGGCGATCGAAAAAATATTTCAGGTTCCAATAATGTTTTAGCGGAGTTGCGAGAGCTATATTTTCGGACTGACGTATTTGATAATTTACTTACCGTGGGTAAGCAGCAAATAGCTTGGGGGCAGGCTGATGGTGTTTCGGTTTTAGATATTGTTAATCCTTTGCGATACCGGGAGTTCGTGTTGGATGATCTGGAATTTTCTAGAATTCCACTTTGGTCTTTGAATTATGAAATTCAATTTGACTCATTTGATCTACAGTTGATTTGGATTGTTGACCAAACCTACTCTGAGATCCCGAACTCAAAAAGTGAATTCTCTATAACTTCCCCAAGATATAGGCCTAGCTATAGAGAGCCTTCTCCCGCTCGCTACAATGTTCTTCCGGTAGATAAACCAGATAGGACGATAGCAGACTCAGATTTTGGATTTGAATTTTCTCGATTAATGGGCGATTGGGATGTGTCTCTTAATTACTTAAATCATATTTCTGATGCTCCGGTAATTACTCGTAATATTAATTACAGCGATGAAATCCCTCTAATAACGATTAGTGAAGGATATGAGAGAACGGAAATGTTCGGTTCCAACGCGAATACAAGTTTCGGGGATTTCGTATTTAGATCCGAATGGGCATATTCAACGGATAGGTTTGTGATTGATTACGATGTTCTTGACGAAGATGGGGTATTTACAACAGAGGAAGTGAATTATGTTTTAGGTTTGGACTTTTTCGGTTTTGACGCTGCTATGTTAAGTGTTCAGTTATATCAAAGTCGGTTGCTTGATTACAAAGATACCTTGTCGAGAGAAAGGAATAATACGATCTATACATTTTTGTACCGAGCAACGTTTCTCAATGAGACCGTGAGCACTGAGGTGCAATGGCTTCACAATGAAAACGATAGAGATGGGCTCGTTAGGGTGAGCGGGGATTATCGAGTTACCGATATTTATACTGTTTCTATAGGCGTAGACGCTTTTTATGGCGATCCAATAGGGGTGTTGGGCCAGTATGAGAATAATGATCGAGTACATTTTAAATTTATGGCTAGATTTTAAATTAATTCGAAACTATCAATGGTTTAAGTGACGGCAGTGACAATCCATTTTTTGCAATTTAAAAAATAACGAACTTAAGGAATCGCATGAAAACCATAACTGATTACCTGGAAACGCTGTCTTTGACTAGTCCAAAAGTAGATTGGTATTTTCCTGATACAGAAACGAATGTTAATGTCGCGCAGCTTAAAGATCGGGTTGATCAATATGCTTCTCGGTTTGAATCGCTAGGTTTAGGTAGTCAAAGTGTCGTGGGGTTTGCGTTGGTCAACGGTGTAGAGTTGGTGGCTTGTCTATATGCTTGTTGGTTGCGGAATATTATTGCGGTTCCCTTACGTGCTAAATCGGGTAAGTATCATGCTTACGGCGAGTTTCTTAAGGGCTGTCATCGTTCTTGCGAATTTGATCTGTTGATCGTCAGTGAATCCATATCTCTAGAGAATATTACTGAGTGGAAGGGGCAGGTCGGCGTTGATATTAAAAGGATCGATTCGATTAACGCTATCGACGGGATAGTTTCTCCAACACGAATTGTATCAAAAGCATCAGATATAGCCATCATCCAATTCTCATCTGGCAGCACCGGTTTTCCAAAAGGCGTTATCGTTACCCATGAAATGGTTGTCAACCAATTGGCTCATATTGATATGTCTCATGGGCGAAATACCTCAGCTATTAAAAAGGGCTCCGTCGCATCTTGGGCGCCGATAAACCATGATATGGGCTTGTTTAATGGTGTTTTATATCCCGTCTATGCTGGGCGTAATCATCTATTGGCAACGCCAGAATTTTATATGCGTAACCCCTCACGTTGGTTTAAATTACTTTCTGATCGAAAGGTTGAAATTACTTTCACAACTAATTCGGCTATAGCCACAGCATCACGTTCGATAAAGCGTCTGTATAAACAAGACGACGTCGACTTATCCTGCTTGCATATTTATATTTCAGCCGAAAAAATTAGCGCTGTTGTTCTTCGCAAGGCGAGAGAACGGATGGCGCCACTGGGTTTGTCGGAAAATGCAATTCATGCTGCCTATGGGATGGCGGAAAATAGCCTAGCGGCCGCCGTCAGCATGCGCGGCGGACTGAAAATACATCGTTTTTCTATTTCCGATTTGGGAGAGGTGAGTTTTACCGATGAAAATACGCCAGACTCGATTGAGCTGGTGTCATCGGGTTATCCCAATGCTCGTCACACCATTACCATTCGAGATGACAATGATGAAGCCTTGCCAGAAATGCGTATTGGCGAAGTCAATATAGAGAGCGACTGCCTAACACCTGGGTATATCAATCAACCGGATATTACCGAAGAAAAGTTACGTGATGGTCGATTTAGAACCGGAGATCTTGGTTTCAGTTATCGCGGCGAGCTATTTTTCTATGGGCGAAAAGATGACCTTATCGTTTTTAATGGTCGAAATATTGTACCCGAAGACGTTGAAGAGACAGTGGAAGGTCTCGATTTTGTACGTGCCTCGTCCAGCGCCATCTTGGCCTGGGAAAACGTAAAGACGGGACTGATGGGCTTGCATTTGGTGGTTGAGGGGAGTGCCTTTGATTCGCCAGAAGACATCAGTGAAAAGCATCGTGTAATCAGTCAAGAAGTTGCCAAAACTCATGATCTTGTTATCAATAAAATTTATACCAGCGCAAAAGGGTCGATTGAAAAAACGTCCAGTGGTAAGAAACGGCGAAAAACTGTCAAGAGTCGTTTGCTTTCTGGAAGTTTAGAAATATATGACAGCGAAGAGAGCATAAGCGCATAACGCTAATATATTCAGTTGTTCTTGTTTTCTAATAAATTGTTGTATAAAAATATCAATTGTAGTTGAAGGCTAATATGGAGTCGAAGGATATGTCGTCAAGAGATTCGCAGTTAATGCAGTATGCCAATAAAAGTACCGATGTTAGCAGGACAGAAACCTCGTCTCTAGACGCAATGCTTGCTTGTAAAGCGATAATCAAAACTGAAAACAAAAATGAAATCACGGGTGTAAACGATAAACAAGAGCATCGTGATTCAGAAATCGGAGCGGGCGACATCGTGGATGTAAGTGGAGCGACTACAGCAAAAGAACGTGATGGCGTTAAATCCGTAACAGAAATTTCCACCGTTGAAAGTGAATTGGAAAAAATAAAATCCTATTTGATGAAATGGTTGGAAGATCATGACTATTTTGAAGACGAAGATGTTAATGCTGGAACGGCATTTGCGGAAATGGGTTTGAGCTCAATTGATTCAGTTACCCTGTCAGAAGATGTGCGTATATCACTGGGTGTTGAATTGGATGCTACAGTTGCATGGCAGTATCCGAATATCGGAAGATTGTCGAAGCATATTTCTGAGTTAAAACAAAAACATACCAGTAGCCTGACTAACGAAAACAAGCCAATAAAACCGGATAATTCGAACATAAAAAAACAGCGATCTTCTGTTTGTACTGCTATGGAAGACTTGAGCCTGCACGAAGTAGCGAAATCATTAAAGGAACTTATTTTTGGTCCTCATAAACAAAAAGACAGTGTTGGGGGCAAGTGATGAACGCTAACGAAGGGACAAGTAACAATGCAGTGGATCAGGCAGATAACACCACTAATATAGACATTAAAGAATTGCTTCTGGCTTCTCACACAGAAATAACCAGCTTGCGAAAACAAGTAGATGAATTTTCTCAGAAGCAACACAGTCCTATCGCGATAGTGGGTATTGGTTGCCGCTTTCCTGGTGGATGTGACAACCCTGATTCATACTGGCAGTACATTGCTGAGGGCAACTGTGCCATAACAGAAATGATAGATGAGCGTTGGGATGCGAGTTTACTCTATAACGCAGATGCTGATGAGCCGGGGAAAATATATTCCAAGCATCTTGGTTTAATTGATGACGTCGAAAAATTTGATGCGGGGATATTCAATCTTCCAACAGCTGAAGTCGAACTTATGGACCCGCAGCAGCGTATTCTTCTCATGGTTTGTCATGAAGCCATTGTTAACGCCGGCATTGATCCAGAGGACTTGAAAGGTAGTAAAACTGGTGTATTTGTTGGTGTCAGTACAAATGATTATGCACGATTAACCTTGAATAAAGATGTGCACTCTGAAATTGGTGGTTACGCTTGCCTGGGAAGTGCGGCGAGTGTTGCGGCGGGGCGCGTATCGTATTTGATGGACTTCCACGGTCCAGCGCTGACTCTGGATACTTCATGTTCCTCTTCATTACTATCCGTTCACACAGCCTGTGAAAATATCCGACGTGGCGAATGTGATGTGGCATTGGCCGGTGGGATCAACTTGATCCTTACACCTGAAAACAGTATTGGTTTGTCACGGATGCAAGCGCTATCCCGCACAGGCCTTTGTAAAACCTTTGATGCCGATGCTGATGGTTATGTGCGTGGGGAGGGTTGTGGTGTAGTCGTATTAAAAAGTCTAGCGCAAGCGGAAAAGGATGGTGATGATATTTATGCTGTCATTCAAGGCTCTGCCGTTAATCATGATGGTGCGAGTAACGGCTTAACAGCACCAAATGGCAATATGCAAGAAGATGTCGTTGCCCAAGCGTTGGCCAATGCTGGTGTTGATGCTAAAAATATTCATTATGTTGAAGCGCACGGTACCGGTACAAATTTGGGTGACCCTATTGAGGTGAATGCGCTCGCACGTTCATTGAGGTCGGACACGCCTGAAAAACCGCTATTAATTGGCTCGGTTAAAACCAATATCGGGCATCTAGAAGCGGCGGCGGGTGTAGCTGCTCTGATCAAAATGGCACTTTCGATGAAGGCCAAATGTATTCCGCCCCACCTGCATTTTGAAACGCCTAACCCTTATATATCATGGGATAAATATAATCTTCAGGTCCCGGTAAAAACGCAAGAGTGGCCGAGCGATAGAAAAGAGACTTTCGGTTCTGTGAGCGCATTTGGTCTGAGTGGTACCAATGTTCATATGGTGACTTCCTTTTATCAACCGGACGCGCAACTTTCAAATGTTAAAGCGTCTTTTAGCGATAAAACTGAATTTTCTGGCAGTAGTGAGTTACTCACCATCTCAGCCAAAACGCGAGCGGCCTTAAATGCGACGGCGATACGCTGGCAAGCCTATTTAAAAACGAGTAACGAGAACTTCAATACCATTTGTAAGAATAGCCAGGTTTTTCGTGGCGGAGAGAGTGGAGAGGGTGGTGAGAAAGGTAAGGCAAGCTATCGTTTAGCGCTAAAAGCGGAAAATCGTGACCAATTATTAGCATCGCTAGTAGATTTTCAACGCGATAACGAAAATCGAAATACCTGGTTTTCCGAAGAGGCCCATGAGTCGAAACTCAATCAACCTATTGCGATGCTTTTTTCGGGGCAGGGTTCTCAGTATGCCAGTATGGGCCAGTCATTATATTCATACAGTCGAGTATTTCGGCGAACACTTGACAAATGTCATGGTTTATACCAGACCATAACCGGCAATTCGCTAAAAGAAATTATATCTGACACCTCGGCTTCAAGAATTAATAATACGCAATACACCCAGCCAGCTATCTTTTGTCTTCAAGTTGCATTGTTAGAGTTTTGGCGGGAAAAAGGCATTCAACCTTCGTGTGTCATTGGTCATAGTATTGGTGAATATGCTGCAGCGGTAGCAGCGAAAGTTATGTCATTAAATGACGCTTTAAATTTGGTCATTAAACGTGGGCAACTGATGGTCGAGCACTGCGAGCCCGGCAGTATGCTGGCCGTACGATCTGATCGCAAGAATGTTGAAGCTCTGTTGCAAGGCTATAATGAAGAAATTAAAGTCTCGATAGCCGCAGTTAATTCAGAAAAAAATATTGTGATTTCTGGTGATGCAGAAATAATCAGTAAGATTAAAGAAACACTAGACGAGAAAAAGATAAAAAGCACCTTACTTCGTGTCTCTCACGCATTTCATTCGCCTCTTATGCAGCCTATGCTGAACGCTTTTCGTGCAGAAGTTGATAAGGTGGTATTACACGCACCCAGTATTCCATTTTATTCCACGGTTACAGGCACGTTAATCGATTCTGAGTTGTGCGAATCCGAGTATTGGGTCAATCAGATTTCAGCGACAGTCGATTTTCATGCGGCCATAAACGCACTTTATAGTGACGATATTGCAGCATTTATTGAAATTGGCAGTGGTACAACGCTCACAGGTTTATCGGCGCTGACTCTGGACCTCGATGATAGTAATAGTTTTTACTGCTTACGTGAAAAAGAAAATGATATCGATTCAATCAATCAAGCAATGGCTGGGTTGTTTGTGAGCGGCGTTCTCGATTCTAAAAACATTACCGAATCAGAGCTTCAGAAAAGATTGACTATTCCTGCTCCTGCTCCAGACTTAAAGCCGTATTGGTGTGAATATCGACCCAATTATGCAGACGAGTCGTCTTCGACAGGTGATGACGCCAATGAGGTAGAAATACTCTCTGCTAATCTCATTAAGTCTTGGGAAAAAATAGCAAACCTATCAGACATTGAAGAGAATTCTGCGACAGAAAAATGGTTAGTTATTGCTGAGTCTGAAGATGACATGAATCGCTTCGGAAGCGAAAATCATAACAAATCTACATTCGTTTCCTTGTCATTTTCTGATTGTATCAATGATGACGTGATATCGACGTTGGGCGAGTCGACCTTTTCTGGAATCGTTATTGTCGACCCCATGTTTGAAAATGAAGAAATTATTCCGTCAGTAATTTCACAAAAACCCTATGCCATTCTAGCGTTGGTAAACTCGTTAATTTCAAACGATATACTGAACAGAGATGGAATGTTGTGCTTTCTATCATTGTCAAAAGAACCCCATAATATGAGCGGCGTAACGCAAGGTGCGCCTGTATTGTCGATCGAGGAGAGCATTAGTAGTCTGTGTAGAACCTTAAGGCTGGAGTATTCGGCCCATCAATTTCAACGACTATTGGTTTCCAATTCAGCATCACACTTCAGGGTGAATGAATCAGCACTACGGTTTATTACCCAAGATATGCGGCATGCCAACCTCGGGGATGAATTACTTCTAAAAGACGGCGATTTGTTTATCCCCGTTCTTAACGACTCCGAAAATAACGTAAGTGAACGGGATACTGTAGCTATTGGGCCCAGAATTAAGCCAACGGGGAGTTATCTGATTACTGGAGGCGTTGGCGCTTTAGGCCTGGCGTTAGCTGAACACTTGGCCAAGCAAGGTGCGGGTCAAATTTTATTATTAACGCGTCGTAATTATCTGGTGAATGAAGTCGTCAATCGAATTGGTAAAATTCGTGAATTGGGTTGCGATGTTCAGGTGTTATCGGCGGATGTAGTTGATACACAAGCCGTGGAATCCTTATTGAATTCTAATCTATCTGAAACTGTGCCTTTAGCGGGTGTAATTCATTGTGCAGGTGTATTAGACGATCAGTTGGCGAGTAATATTGACCGTGATTCTTTTGATCGTATTCAATCGCCTAAAGTAGAAGGGGCCCTCAGTCTGCATCGTCTATCGCAGAGCTATAGTCTCGACTTTTTTGTTCTATTTGGTTCTGTTGCTTCATCGTTTGGCAATTCTGGCCAAGTCGCATACAGCGTTGCTAATGGCTTCTTACAGGATTTAACACGCTATCGTCGTGCTCAGGGGTTACCCGCGCAAACCATTTCTTGGGGGCCGTGGGGTGGTCAAGGGATGGCAGAAACAAGCTTGGTTTCCGCTCTAATGAAAGAAATGGGTATTGAATTGTTAGATGTTGACGATGGGCTGAAACGTTTCGATGCAAGTATATGCCGTGAGGGGCAAGATGCGATTATCGTAAATCTCAATATTGAGAGCCTTCAATACAGCGTTAAAGACCTCAATTTTCCAGCATTTCTAAAAAAGTATGTCGCGCAAAAAGCTCTAACACTTCCGGCAAAGTCCTTGGCTATCAAAGCGCAATCGCAGTCATCTTCTAATGCTGGTATAGCAACGGTCTGCGAATTTGTTAGCTTCCTAGAGTCGCGAAAACCACAACCAATCCAAGAGTCGGCGGTTCTTTTTATCCGTGACAAAATACTGCTTGCGACAGCAAATGATTTAGCGAAGGAATATTCCGCGACGAAACCCCTAATTGATATGGGTTTCGATTCATTGATGGCTGTTCAGCTGCGTAATACTTTAGCAAAAAGTACGGCCAAGTCTTTACCCGTTAGCTTGCTGTTTGACTACCCTAGTATGGATAGCTTAGCCGCCTATTTACTTCAACTGTGCATCGACATTGACGATAGTAACGTTGATGAAATACAAAAGTCAGTTTCTGTTAATGAGCAAGCCGATATCGCCATTATTGGCCTAGGTTGTCGTTTTCCCGGAGGCATCGACGGGCAAGAATCTTTTTGGCAATCCTTAGTTAACGGGGAAGACAGTGTTACTGATGTTGCTAAAAAACGCTGGGACAGCGAATTGTTTTTCGATGCCGATCCCGATGCGCCAGGAAAAATGTATAGCCGTTGGGGGGGGTTACTCGACAACGTTGACGAGTTTGATAATACATTTTTTGGTATCAGTGGTCCGGAAGCCCTTGTGATGGACCCTCAACAAAGATTGTTAATGGAAGTTGGGTGGCAGGCATTAGAGAGTGCGAATATTGTTCCCAGTGAATATATAGATGCAGGCGTTTTTGTTGGCTGCGGCCCCAATGAATATACCCATATTTTAAAAAGTAAGGGCATAGCCAGTACCAACGCGTATTTTGGTACCGGTAATTCAATAAGCGTAACCGCAGGTCGTTTAGCCTATTACCTCGGTTGGCAGGGGCCAGCAATGGCCATCGATACGGCCTGTTCTTCTAGTCTGGTCAGCATCAATCTAGCCTGCGACAGCCTACGTAAAGGCGATTGTTCATTGGCTTTGGCTGGGGGCGTTAATTTAACCCTCTCGCCGCAAACGAATATTGCCTTATCGAAAGCCCGTATGTTATCGCCAGTGGGGCGTTGCAAGACGTTTGACAACAGTGCTGACGGCTATGTCCGTTCCGAAGGCTGTGCTCTGGTTGCTTTAAAAACGCTGGAGCAAGCTCAACTGGATGGCGATAACATTCTAGCCGTCATTAAAGGCGGAGCGATCAATCACGATGGCCGAAGCCAGGGCTTAACGGCGCCCAATGGACCGTCGCAAGAACGAGTGATGAATAAGGCTTTAGCGCGGGCCAAAATAAAGCCAGAGGATATTCAGTACCTTGAAACTCACGGTACCGGAACCCCCTTAGGCGACCCAATTGAAATGAATTCAATTGAAAATGTCTATGCCAAAGAAAGAAGTGAAAACCTCTACGTGGGTTCAGTTAAAACCAATATTGGACACACGGAAGCAGCAGCAGGGGTAGCCTCTTTGATCAAAGTGGTTTTGATGTTGCAACACGGACAAATTGTTAAGCATCTGCATTTAGACCAGTTAAATGAGCACTTCAGTGAAGCGGTCAGAAGCGAAGATGGAAAAATTAAAATACCGCAAAACCTGATTCCATGGCCAGACCAACCAGCTGACCAACTAAAATGTGCCGCAGTTAGCTCCTTTGGGTTTAGCGGGACTAACGCACACCTTATTATTGAGGAGTCTCCTGTGGCCGTCAGCCAAACGGAAACCCCCAATACAGAAACTGACAGTAAAAATAGTATTCATTGCTATGATAAAAGTTCGCTTGATAACGAGGCGAGTCAAACGGTAAGCCTTGCTCAGCGTTTGTGCGTATTCCCACTTTCAGCGAAAACGCACGAAGCCTTACAAGAGAGTGTAACTCACTACATTCAATATCTATCGGATAAGACAGTTGCACTTGAAGACCTGTGTTACACGGCTGGAACGGGGCGAGAGCACTTTGACTTTAGACAAGCGTTTAAAGCGAAAGATAAAAACGAACTGATCGGCTTATTAAGGGAGTCTAGAAATAACAATGTTCGCAGCGTTGAAGACAAATCCAAGATAGCCTTTCTATTTACCGGTCAGGGCAGTCAATATGTCTCCATGGGTAAAGAGCTGTTCGAAAACGGCAGCGTATTCAAGAAAACCTTAGAAGAATGCGATGGTTTGATGCAAGAAATTCTAGGTGAGTCGATTCTGGATATTATGTGGGGCCATTCAGACGGAAGCCCAGAAGAAAAATCGGCAAACGACGCGAAAATCAATAATACCTATTACACACAACCCGCATTATTTGCTCTGGAATACTCCTTAGCGCAACAGTGGTTAGCCTGGGGAGTTCAACCTGATTTTGTATGTGGACACAGCGTTGGTGAATACGCTGCCGCTTGTCTTGCAGGTGTATTCAGTTTGTCTGACGCGGTTAAATTGGTTTGTGCTCGATCTCGCTTGATGGTGGAATTATGTGACACCGGAGCAATGCTTGTACTCTTTGCAGATGCAGGAAAATCCGAGTTGTTGCTGAAGGAGCTTGCTGCGAAGGAACCTTTGTTAGAAAAAGAATTATCAATAGCGGCCGAAAATGGCTTAAGTAATACCGTTATATCCGGCAGAGGGGCGGCAATCAAAGCCTTAACCGAACTTTGTTCCGAACGCGGCCAACATGCACAGCCTTTAAAGGTCAGCCACGGGTTTCATTCTGTTCTTATGGAACCCATGCTGGACGGCTTTCGACAAGTTGTGCTCAGTTTAGAATTGAATGCTCCTTCGATTCGCTTTGTTTCGACCGTGACCGGAAAAGAAGTCAGAGACGAATGTTGCCAGCCCGAATATTGGGTGCAGCACGTGAGCGATCGTGTGCATTTTCACGCAGCAACAGACTGCTTAGATAATCTCGGCGTTAATACTTTTCTTGAAATCGGCCCCGCAAATCATCTCGTTGTGATGGCTCGTCGTAATCTACCCGATACCACGGCGACATTTTTAGAATCGATGAAAAGAAATGCCAGCGAGTGGGATCACATCATGCGAGCTGTCGGGAGCTTGTATGAAAAACGCGTCAATATTAATTGGAAAAAAGTCTACGATAGTGACGGATTGATGGGACAGCTTTCTTTGCCCACATACCGTTTCCAGCGCCGTAGAATTTGGCCTCAACTTCAAGGGGATACCTTATACCCCAGTTACGATGAGTCAAACACTGGCCCACAAACGGATTCACCACTAGGTCGCAAAACATCTTTGGCGAATGGTGACTGTGTATATGAAACACAAGCGTCGGCGAATTTCCCCTTTGATATAGAAGACCACAAACTCTATGAAACCGTGGTGTTGCCGGGAGCTAGTCATTTGTCGATGTTAACCTTAATTGCCGAAGATCAAAACTGGCAGTTGGGCTATGAAGTGAGGGATATTGTTTTTCCGGCGGCCATGATCTTCCCAGAAGATGAAACCAAGGAAGTTCAATACCTGCACCAAATTCTCGACGGTGGCGGTGTAAAGATAAGCGCCTTTAGTCGCATATTGGGAGAAGATTCCGCATGGACAGAACATTACTCGTCAACCGTCTTGCCAAACTCTACTGCGGAAGGTCGTGAAAAACAGAAGGGTTTTCAATTCGACCTAATTGCCTGGCAAGAGGACTTAAGCGAACGCATTTCCGGTGAAATGTTTTATCGTGAGATGGAATCGGCTGGCTACCGTTTGCAACAAGGTTTTCGTTGGGTTGAAGCCCTGTGGCGAAAGCCGGGCGCAACCTTAACGCGCCTGCGCGCTCCGAGCAGTGAAATCGAGAAAAGCTATTTTATCTATCCGGGTTTAATGGACGCATTTTTTCAATCGACCGCTGCTGCATCAGACGATACTGAGTTCAGATTGCACGATAAAGAAGATATATTTATTCCTATGGCGGTCGATGCCATGGCTGTATATCAAAAGGCCACAGGACCGCTTTGGTGCTATGTAGAGTTACTCTCTAATGATGCCTTTGGTCAGAAAAACAGTGAAACCTTTACTCATCGGATCTCTGTGTTTAGTGACGATGGTGAATTGTTGCTATGGGTCGATGCTCTACGCAGTAAACGCGCACCGAAAACGGTATTGTTAGAGTCACTCAAAAAGTCTTCAACAAAATTGATTTACCAGATTCAATGGGAAGAACTTACGCTTTCTAGCAGATCGAATGGCTATGTCAGCGAGAAAGGTGAAAATAAAGGTCTATATCTCGTTCTTGCTACTGAAAGCCATGATCGACTGGTACAAAATCTGCGCGCACAGTCATGGGCATGTGAGGCTATTAATGTAGGTGACATCGTAGGCGGTGTTGATTCAAAGGGTCGTCAGCAAGCGCTTGCGGTTAAATTGGATGCAATTTTAGAAAAAAACAAACAAGAAAATTTCTCTGGAATTATTAGTTTATTGGACGCAAGGGTTGGTGACGTTTCTTCGCTAAACGAAACCAACATCCAATTAAACCAAGAGCACTTACTTCAACCCCATTTATTGATACAACAATATTGTATTGAAAAAGGCGCAGAGCCAAATTGGTTGTTTGTTCGTGCGAATGGCGCGGACGATAAACGCTCACCATTTACTTCGTCGGTATTAGGTTATAGCCGTGTATTACGCAATGAATCTATCCAGTCACGGGTAAAACATCTCACGCTAGATTGTGAATACTCAGACGGTGCATACGCTTATATTCTCGATGAAATCAGCAGTAACGATATTGATGGTGATATTCGCTACGAAGCGGGTAGGCGGCAAGTCGCACGATTCTCTCCTTCAGAAAACCTGCTATCCGATTCTATTACCTCAGGAATGTTTGAATCAGCCATATTTGAAAAAGACAAAAGCTACATCATCGCCGGAGGTGTTGGCGCCATCGGATTAGGTTTGGCCGATTTTATGGTCAGGCATGGAGCACGTAAGATTATTTTATTATCTCGGCGTGATGTAAATCTTGAAGATTATGGTAAGGCCAAAGAATGGGAAAGTATGGGCGCACGGGTTGCAGTCAAGCAATGTGATATTGCCCAGCGTAAAGATGTAGAACGGTTATTTATCGAAGTCGAAAGTAGCATTGCTCCGGTAGACGGAATTTTTAACTGCGCGGGAGCACTTCAAGACGGGCTGATTTCCTCTCAGTCTTGGGAAGATTTTCAAGTACCCCTGCAGGCAAAAATTCAGGGGAGTTGGTGGTTACACGAGGTAAGCAAAGATAAATCGTTGAACTGGTTTGTCCTGTTCTCATCTGCAGCGACAGTCTTTGGCTCCTCGGGCCAAGCCAATTACGCGGCGGCTAATGCCTTCCTTGACGGACTGGCCCAATACCGACAAGCCCATAAACTTTCTGCGTTGAGCATCAACTGGGGACCTTGGTCCGGAGACGGTATGGCTGCAGCGGGAGAGGTGGTGACTAACCTTGGGCGCGCAAAAGGTTTAGGGCTGCTGGATACTGAACAAGCTTATCAAGCAATGGCTTCATTAAATCGGCATGTTTTAAATAACCAGAAGAGCCCTGCAAACTTCACGGTTATCGATGTGAATTGGAAAGAGTTTTCAAGTGTTATTGGTGATGACTTAAAGGCAACGTTATTCAGCCCCGTCGCTATATCAGCTCAAAGTTCCGATCAAGTAAGTGCAGGTTTTGGGATCAGCATCGATCAATTCAAAAGTGAAGTGGAAACTGTCGCAGTTGAGGATCGACTGTCTTTTGTTCAGAACAAAATGAGTGAAGTGATCTGTGAGCTAATGGCACTGCCAAAAGAACATTATTTGGACCCTGGCGAACCCTTACAAAATCTCGGTTTTGACTCCTTGATGGCGCTCGAATTGCGTAACGCCATCAGTAAATTACTGGGTAAACGTTTACCGGCCACATTGCTGTTTGATTTTCCAACCTTGTCCTTGATCAGTACTTTTATCGAATCTGAAATATTTCCGAAGTCGGAGGTTCAGGTTGAGACACCTATCTCTGAAGAGATTGAAGTGGTTGAAGAAAACGATGAAGAACTCGACATGGATGATCTTAGTGATAGCGATCTCGCGGCTCTATTAGCCGAAGAGTTGGATTAATTGAACACAATTAACCATGAAACCCATAAATGCAATCATGAACAAATAAATGAGTGATGGACGCCGTGAACGAAAAAAGTGAAGACCGAACGCTACTCGAAAATGCGTTTAAAAAGATAAAAAGTCTAAAGAAACAATTGGCTAATCAAGATGCCGGAAATTCCGAACCCATTGCGATTGTGGGGATGGGCTGTCGATTTCCCGGTTCGGCAAATTCAGTCGATGAATATTGGAAAAACCTCTTAGATGGGAAAAACGCGGTTGTTGAAATGGGCAATCAACGCTGGGAACACAGTAAGTTTTTTGATGAAATGGTTCCAACAAAAGGTAAAACCTATTCTCCAAAGGCGGGTTTACTTGACGACATACTGCGTTTCGATGCTGACTTATTTCGTATTACCCCGCGCGAAGCGGAATGCATGGACCCCCAACAGCGTCAGTTATTAGAAGTGACCTGGGAAGCACTGGAAAATGCTGGAATGCCGATAGATGCACTGCGAGGATCAAACGCAGGCGTATTTGTTGGCGTGATGAACAAAGATCATTCTGATTTACTTATTCAGCAATTGAGCCATGAAGAAATTTTGGCGCAAATGAATACGGGTAATCATGAAAGTGTGCAATCAGGACGACTGTCCTACTTTTTTGATTTTAAAGGCCCGTGCCTTACCCTAAATACCGCTTGCTCTTCATCAATGTTAACGGTGCATTTGGCGTGTCAGAGTTTACGTTTAAAAGAATGTGATTTTGCCGTGGCCGGGGGATGTAACGTTATGTTGTCGCCAGCGTCCAGTATTGCGCAATCTCAAGCCGCGATGCATTCGAAAGCAGGGTACTGCAAAACATTTGACGAATCTGCAGATGGCTATGTTAGGGCGGAAGGCTGCGGCATGGTGGTATTAAAGCCTCTGTCTAAAGCGCTCAAAGACAAGGACTATATTTATTCGGTCATTAAAGGCAGTGCAATCAATCAAGATGGTTTGAGTCAAGGTATCAGCGCACCAAATGGACCATCACAAGAACGTGTGATGCGTGCCGCTTTAGTCAACGCAAAAGTGCAAGCAAAAGACGTCGCGTTTGTTGAGGCGCACGGAACCGGAACAAAATTAGGTGACCCTATCGAACTACGTGCATTGGGCGCGGTATATGGGAAAGCCGAAAAACGACAACAACCTTTATTGGTCGGCGCGGTTAAAACCAATATTGGCCATGCAGAATCGGCTGCCGGTATTGCCAGTATTATAAAACTTGCAAAAGTGGTGGAAACGGGAAAAATCCCCGGTAATTTACACTGTTCAACTGTCAACGCTCATATTGATTTAACGGCTGAAAACCTAAGGCTTTGCACTCCAAAAACCGCATGGCCAACTATTCAGGCGGCTTCACCGCGCCTAGCCGGCGTTAGCTCATTCGGCTTTAGTGGCTCCAATTCCCACCTGATTATGGAATCAATAGCGCGAAATGTACCCACTAATGAACATGCGATAAACGCAAATTGTCGTGATAGCCACCTATTAAGAATATCGGGCAAGAGCGAAGCGGCTCTTACCGCGAATGTCGATCGAGCGATTGAATTTTTAACCGTGAATAGTGGTGAAAATCTTGCTGATATTTGTTACTCCTACAATATCGGTCGCCGAAACTTCGAGTATTCAATACTGGCATCGGGAAAAACCAGTGCAGAAATAATTGAATCGGCGAAGCAAGAACTCGCGCGAAAACCACAAGCCAGATCCGTGCGTCCAGGCATCAATACAGCACTGTACCTGGGGACTTTGGGCGAGGCGGAGTATCAGGTATGCGGTCGTTTGTATACATCCAGTCCAGTTTTCAGCTACGCATATGACGAGATTGTTACTGAGATTACACGCGTAATTGAATGCGATCTCTCATTGTTACCTTGGTCAAACACACCAGCACAAGGCTTTACTGCTGTACCGTTATATCAGGCTGCATGTTTTTATGCCCTTAATCAACTATGGATTAGCTTGGGATTTAAAGCGTCTGTTGTTATTTCGCCTATCCCGCATGAATACTTGGTTTCAGCCATTACCCTGAATCTTTCTGCGGATAAACTATCCGCGATTTTGGCAGAAAAAAACTTATCCGAATGCTCTGGAAACACAGATTACAAAACTTATCGTTGTTGCAAGGTTAGTGGTGGCGTTGAGCAATGCGAAATTAACGTACTTGCCCTCGATGACTTGAATGCTGAATTTGTTGCAGCTAAAGCACAATGTTTGGTCTATCTCGGTTCGCCAAAAGATTTAGAACGCATCAATAGTCGAGAGAACTTTCCTGTCGTGGTATCAGGTTTCGCTGAACCATCGGATGATCCATGGCAAGAAATTTCTGAACAGCTGTGCAATGCCTACCGACAAACACCCAATATAGATTTGGCTGCGTGGGACAAGGGATATGACCGACGTAAAATTCCCGTTCCAAGTTATGCCTTCCAAGGTGAGCGCTATTGGTTTGATGGTATCGATCCCTCGGGGAATAACGGCGTATTAAAGGTTCGTCAAACAGAAAATATAGATGATCAAGGCAGTTATGAAAACGCGAGTGACTTTGTCTTACACGTGATTGCCGATATTGCTAAAACCCAAACAGACAAAATCGACCTCGAATCGCAACTAATGGGATCCATGGGCTTCGATTCGCTCATGATCGTGGACCTTCGAGATCGAATGGTTAAGCGCTATCCATCCTTAAGCCGCTTATCTTTTGAAGCGCTATACGAATATACATTATCCCAGCTGCTTGAGCAGGTAGATGCTGTTGCGGCCACGGGGGGCGAGAGCGGTAATTCAGAAGATGAACAGCTAACACAAAAAGATCACCGTGAATCACTACAGCAAGCGATTAAATGGTTGGACGATTGGAATCCAGGATCTGACGAATCTACAAACATGGCCAAGACGGTTAATCGCCTGGATAAAAAATGGGTTCACAAACATAAAGACAACAATGTACTGCTCGGTGAGTTGAGCCGAGTGGGCGAAAGTGATTGGTTTGCTGCACAGGTCTACCAATGCAACGACCATTCGTTTTTCTACGAACATCCACAGGACCATGTTCCAGGGCTTTACTTGATTGAAGCGACCAGACAATTTGGTTTGGCCTGTGCCCACTTATTTCATAATGTTCCCATGGATCGCCCCTTTGTATTGGATGACATGCACATTCAATTTAGTCAATTCGCCGAGAAAACAGCCCCGTTGTATTTACTTGCCGAATATACCGACACGCTATTCGTGGATGGCGTTCTTAATCGTACGAAAAGTCAGTGCTACGTGATTCAAAATGGTCGCTCATTGGGACGAGTCACCGGCAGGGGACTTATTATGGATACTAAAAAATACGCAAATAAACGAGTTGAAGAAACCGCATAGGGTTTGATTCTCACCTTACTTACAGTTAGAAAAACAGAAAAATAGGAAATTAAAATGAATTCAAAAGGCCGTATACAGCCTGTTATTGCCGTGTTTGATTTTGATCGAACAATTACGGATCGCCACACATTCTGGCGATTCTTGGTATTCCTTATCGGTCCCATTAAATTTTGGTTAATCGGATTAACCCTAATTCCGACGGGTATCAAACTTTGGTTAAAGAAAATTTCTTTGATGGAAGCTCGAGAAGTCATGATCCGTCGTTGTATGAAAGGTGTTTCATCCGATCTTTATGAAGCGAAGGGAAAAATATTCTCAGTTAAAAAGCTAGATCAATGGTTGAACCCAGAAGCCATAGCCAAATTGAATTGGCATCAAGCGCAAAATCATCGCTGTTTATTAATAAGTAATTCAGCTGAATGCTACTTAGGACCTTGGTCAGAAAAAAAGGGATTTGAGGTTTTTAGTGGTTCTCGGTTTGAATCCAGTAATAAAAAACTGACCGGAAAAATGGCGGGTGAACATTGTCAAGGTGAAGAGAAGGTTGTCAGGCTAAAAGAAATATTAGGCTCTATTGAAGGGTATGAAATTTATGCTTACGGGGACAGTAGTGGGGATAAAGATCTATTAGACATTGCGGACCACCCGTTTTATCGCAGTTTTTGATTGTCTGTTTAGATCTGTAACGGTGGTTAGTTCAAAAAAAAATAGGAGGTTTGGGTGAGCGTTATGATGAATAATTCGATTACAAAAGAAGTTCTTATCGTTGGTGGAGGGCCTGTTGGATTAACTTTGGCCATCCAACTGCAGCGTTTCGGTATCGAGCATCGTATTATCGATAAGCGCTCACAACGACAAACATTCTCGAAAGCTTTTGCGATTCATTCTCGCACCCTAGAAGTTTTTGAAGATCTTGGATTGTTGGAGCAAGTGTTAGATAAAGCCGTTGCTGTCGATACGATGAGTATCTATAGCAATGGAAAACGTTTAATTCATTACACCTTTGATGTACTAGACATTCCCTATCAAATGGTTGCGAGCATACCCCAAGGCGATATTGAAGAAATTCTCGAATCGGAATATGAAAGGCTAGGTGGAAGTCTAGATCGAGGGCTTGAATTGACGGGTTTAGAAACAACCGAAAACGGTGTTAGTGTCAAATTAATCAATTCTGTCAGCCTTGAGCGTAGTGCTAATGCTCTAGAATCGAAAGATGCTAAAATATACCATTACCGCTATTTGTTGGCTTGCGACGGCAATAAAAGTTCTGTACGCGAAAGTCTCAATATTCCCTTTGTTGGTGATGACTACGCCGTTCCGTATATTATTGCCGATGGCATGTTGGACTGGGAAGGTAATGACCACTCAGGTCATGTTTATGTCGCTAATGGCGGGTATGTTATGTTTTTTCCTCTGCCGGGAGGACGTTATCGAGTTGTTGTTGATGAACCCACAGGAACAATCACATCAGAAAATTTAACGACAGAGATTGTCAACGAGTATATTCGTAAAAAAGGCATTAGCAACGCGACATTCTCATCGCCAGACTGGCTTACCGTGACATCATTTCGTCGACGAATCATTGATAATTATCAGTCCGGAAACATCTTTTTTGCTGGCGATGCCTGTCATGTGCACAGCCCAATTGGTGGGCAAGGTATGAATACCGGGATTCAAGATGCGTACAACTTGGGCTGGAAAGTTTCTCACGATATTCGTTATGGTGCTTCCAAGAAATTACTAAGCAGCTACAACACCGAACGGCGACCTGTTGCTGAAATGGTACTCCAGAGAACCAACCAACAAATGACCTTGTTAAGTGTGAAAAATCCACTGCTTCGTTTTATTCGAGATCTTATAATTCCCCGGGTGGCCGGAAGCTTAAAGTTTCAAAAAAATGTAGTCGGGCAGGCGGGTGGGTTTTTAGTCGATTATTCCAATGGAGGCATTGTCGGTTTTTCGACAATTCAAACGTCTCAGTCGTCATTAAGACAATCAAAAGGAAAGTCATCAAAAGAGAACAAAATTGTCGGGCAGAGAATGGCTGATATTGCTATTTTCGACACGGTAACCCGTCATGGAAATAAACGTCGGATATTTGACTTGTTACAAGGTACGCATTACAGCCTATTTTTAATTGGTGATAATGGACTTTCAGCAGCAGCAAAAAAGATGACGGAAACGCTATTTGTTCGCCATAATTTTTTACGAATATTTGGGGTTGTAGATGACTTTTCTTCACCGGATTTAAGCCCTGAATATCACTATCTTTTTTCCGAAATCTTGTGTGACGTGGATAGAGAAATGAGCGATAAACATGGGTTTGATAAAAATAGTATTTTGCTTGTAAGACCTGATGGATACGTGGCCCTAAGTTGTCCGATATCAGATGTCGATCACTGCATCCTGTATTTGGAAGATCTCTACTGTTTTTTTTATTCTACACAAGAAAATATCGAACTAAAAAATACTGATTTAGAGTTTTCTCATTCCGATCAAGAAACACTTGCCGAATGCCTGTGATTTGGCCAAATTAATCCACTAAATTATTAAACAATAAGAGTCGCTGAAATGCAAAAATTATCCCTTTCTTATAGTCGATGGGTTGAAAACAATAGGTTGCTACTGGTTTCAATTCTGGGTCTGGTTACCATATTTTTCACCATACAACTTCTTGGTCTAAAGGTTAATCCTTCTCTATTTCTTCTTGATAAGTCCCATGAAGGACGCATTTATTTGAGCCAATCCCGTGAACATTTTACCGGGTCAGGTGAGCAAATTGTTGTGGCCGTTGTGACAAAAAAGGAGTCGATATTCAATCGTCACTCTTTAAACAGTGTCGCGTCGTTAAGTGAGACGTTTCGTTCCTTGTCATTGGTAGAAGAGCACGATCATGAGAGAGTTAAGTTATTGGCTGTCGATGATAATAGCCAACGATTAGTCGACTCGATTCTAACGGGAGGTATCAACTATAAAGACAAGAGGAAATTATCTGACCTTCTTAAATATTATGAGTCTGCATATCCAACTGCTATTGAGGATGTAGCGTATTTACAAGATATGATAATACGAGCGGCTCCAGTTATTCGTATTCGCAGCATAGCAAATGTGGAAAATATTGAGTTAAATGGTGAAACTCTGGACATTCATGACCTGATGGAGGCTGTTCCCGAAAGCGATAAGGGTATCGCTAAATTGGAAAATGAAGCTTACGATAACAACTTGTTTATAGATTCATTAATCTCGGTTGATCGAAAATCGACAATGATTCAGATTGAATTATCTGTCGATGAAGAAGACTCTTATAAACTTCAGAAGATGTACTCAATAGTACTGGATATCGTCGATAAATTTGAATCTGAAGATAGCTTTCATGTGGCTGGATATGCAACATACCTTGCTGCAATTACAGAAATTGTTGAAAAGGATAATAATAAGTTTTTCCCTTTCGTGGTGTTGGTCGTAGCGCTGCTCCTCTATGCGAGTTTTAGGCGTTGGCAGGGGGTTTGGATACCCTTGATTATTTCTGTCGTCACTCTAATCTGGACCATGGGAACGGTAAATTTACTAGGATTTAAACTCAATATTATTACCAATATGATTCCCGTGTTTCTTATCGCGATATCTGTAGCCGATGCGATTCATTTCCTTTCATCCTATTATAAGGCTGCAGAGTCAAGCTCTAAGACGGAGGCGGTTGCCAAATCTCTTGATCATCTAATGGTGCCAATGCTTCTGACAACCGTGACAACATTCTTTGGGTTTATTGCACTATCGGTGTCAAATTTATCCTTTATTCGAGAGTTTGGTATCTTTGTCGCTATAGGCGTTTTATTTGCCTTTGTTATTACGGTGACATTGTTGCCCCTGTTATTGCCTTTTTTAAAGACACCGCAAAAATCAATAGCTGAGAGCAACCAAAATTCCATGCTTCGTATGATCGATAAGTTTGGTCTTAGTCTCAATCGTTTGTCGGCTGCACGGCCGGGAATCGTGTTCGCCATATTTTCAACTCTTGTTATTGGTGCTGGATGGTTTGCTAGTCAAATTGTGGTCGATAATGAAAATATCGCGTCTTTTTCTGAGTCCACACGCGTTAGGCAAGATCATAAAGTATTAAATACTCATTTCGGTGGAACGCTACCGGTTTCTATTTGGTTTGAAACAGAATCAAAAGATACGATGAAAACCCCTGAAATGATGGCGCTTGTTCGTGATATACAAAAGCGAGTGCAGAGCCATGAAACAATTGGTTATACAATTTCTTATGTAAACTACTTAGATCGAATTCATGAAGTTATGTCGGGTGACGGATCTGATCGTATGCCTGTAGACGCCGGGCAAGACCTGATTTCTCAATATTTTTTACTTTATGAGTTTGGTCAGGGTAGCGAAATTCTAGATGTTGTTGATTACGATTACATGAATGCTCGTATTATTGCGCTGTCTTACACAGATAAAGGTTCGTCTTGGCAAGCCGTTAATAACGATATTCAGGCATATGCGGATTCTATTTTACCTGAGGGTGTAACTGTGCATATCGTTGGGACTGGGGAGTCGTCGGCAAGTGTTGTTCCTGAAATTATAAACGGGCAAATACAGAGCTTTATTATATCGATGGTTCTTATCTCCATTTTAATGGTTGTTATTTTTCGGTCGTTGGTACTGGGAAGTATCGGCATTATCCCGCTGACATCAACGATTATTGTTTTAGGTGGTTTTATGAGCCTAGTTGGTATTCCTCTTGATATTGGTACGTCGATGATTTGTGGCATCTGTTTCGGAGTGGGTATCGATTATACGATTCATTTTATCAGCGTATTTAAGCGCTATTTCTTAGAAACTAATGGCGACTGGGATGTAGCACTTCGGGATACGATGGCTGCTGTATGCCGTCCTATCGTAGTAAATTCTTTGACCTTGTCCTTTGGCTTCTCGATGTTAACTTTCTCGGATTATGCTGCTATACGTAATTTAGGGCTGCTGGTTGGCTGTTCGATGATTCTTTGTGCAATATTTTCATTGTTGCTTTTGCCGACCCTGCTACGCTTGGTGAAACCTAAAGTATTGGTCTCGAAGCTGGATGAGTTTTCAGTTGCGGTGGTCGAGTGATCTTAGATTCAATATGAAACCTGACTTATAGCTTAGTAAGGCTCAGATTAATTTCAACGAATGAGTCTTAGTAATGTGAAAACATTATCTGACGTTAGTGTAAAAAACACATTTAGTGAATAGTGATTAATGTAGTGTATATAAGGCGTAATAGATGAAGTTGTTTAATTTAAATGTAAGGTGTAAGTCAGTATTTTCTGTTGGTTTTATTTTTATTGTTTTTTCTGTGGGGGAGGTGCAATCTTATACCGGCGTTGAAGTGATGTTGCTAAATGAAACTTCTCGGAAAAGTATTACTGAGTTGGCGGACGTCTCGATGACCTTAACGAATAAACGTGGTCAAGAGAGAAAGCGCCTATTAAGGGTAAGGATTGATGATAGCAATATTGTTGCTCGAAAAACATTTGTAGAGTTTGCGACGCCTAAAGACGTGAAAGGTACGCGCATATTGACCTTGGAAAAGGAAGACGTGGATGAAGATCCTGATCGTTGGATCTATTTGCCTGCACTTAGGAAAATACGTCGAATATCCGGATCTGATATCGGTGAGAGTTTTGTGGGTACTGATTTTACCTATGAGGATATGGAGGTTGCTGATGGCGTAGCTGGGGTAAAGAACCACAAATATACGATATTGAGAGAAGAGACTATTGTTGATGTTCTAGGTGTGACCAAATCATGTTGGGTTGTGGAGGCGATCCCGGTCACTGAAAAACGGATCAAAGAGAGTTCCTACAGTAAGCGTATTATTTGGGTGGATCAAAATTATTATACTGCGATTAACATTGAATATTATGACAAAGAGGGTGTTCATTTTAAAACGCAGACTTCTGCGGATGTTCGTAAGTCTATTGGAGTCGGCGGTAAGGATATTTGGAGGCCTAACCGAGTGGAAATGGTTAATCATGAGAGAGAACACAAAACGTTGATAATATTTGACTCGATTTTAGATAAACCGATTGTATCAAAAATATTTACGCGCAGGTTTTTGAAAGTAGGCTTGTAGAAACTTGTGGTTTTGTAGTTACTGAAGAGAGGGGGGCTTGAATGTGATGTCGTTGTTATCTGTTTTGATGCTCTCTTACTTTTGAAGTTGATTTTTTCTGCCTTTAAAAATGTATTTAATTTTGGCGTGGTGCGATTAATTTTAGGGAGGATGGAGAAATGAGTGTTGTCGAATTTATTAAAGACCAGAACCAAAAGATTCAAAAAAGAATTCAGGTTGAATTGATCGAGCGAATTGAACCACAAATTCGCGATTTTTCTGAAATTTTAAGTAAGAAAATCATTGATACAAAAAATAGCCCGTGGCTGTCAAAGATCGCCCTTATATATGAGGGACAGCCTTCTCAATTCGAGGGGGTTTCAGATGCTGTTCGAGAGTTATATGAAAAGCTAAATGCGCGTTTAGGTGAAGACGTGGGTGTGGGGGAATGGTTTACCGTCGATCAAGACCGGATTGATCGTTTCGCCAAAGTCACTGAAGATGAGCAGTGGATTCACGTAGATCCAGAGCGCGCCAAAAAGGAATCACCTTTTCGGACTACGGTATCTCACGGTTTTTTGACCTTATCGTTGATACCCAAGTTGACGGAATCCGTAGAGCAAAATAATAGCTTTAGCGAGGATGTGCGAATGGTGGTCAACCTAGGGTTAAATCGGGTTCGCTTTCCTCACCCTGCAAAATCAGGGTCGCAGATTCGGGCCAAAATGACATTGAAAAAATTGGTTTGCTTGAAAAAATCGATAGAAATTGTCAACGAGATAACAGTCGAAGTGAGGAATAGTTCTCGCCTTGTTTGCGTGGCAGAAACGGTAATGCGGGTTTATGTATAGAAGAGGTAAGCTAGTTAGGAATCTAGTTAAGAACTCTATATGAGGGCAATGGGATTCGCCTATCTTGATCGGCGCGTTAGTTAAGTATAGGTACTACAACCTGTTTTACTTGTGTTGGATTTGCTATTAAGTTCGAGTTAGCTGTTGTAAACAGGCGTGTAACTGAAAGGGCTGGCAGAACCACAAACAGACATAAATAGAAGAGCTAAGCCATTTGCGCAATAGTAATGACCATTGTGTTGTCATTAACATCACCTAACTTTTCATCTCAGACCTAAGAGATTGGACACAACTGAACGACTATGTACATAAGCTACTGTACATACCTGCGTACAGATAGACCGTGGTCTAAACTAGCCGTTACGGGTTAAATTTCCCTATAAATAAGTGCTTCCAGTCCACGCTACTCAGCATCAGCCCTAGTAAAACGGCCTAAATTTCATTAAAGTGCGCGACTTACAAGGCTCTCCGGCATGTTTTCTGGGTATATCTCCTCCATAAGCCGTCGAAAGCCCTCCATATTTCTCTTCTTTTCTGCAAAATCCCAGAATCCAGAATCGAAAACCCTATTTGAGTAAGCATGTATGCAGTTTTCTTCACTTCCACTATCCCAAGCCATTCTCGATGCTGTTGCCGAGAAAGGCTACGATTCCCCCTCACCAATCCAGGAACAGGCAATCCCTGCGATTTTAGAAGGCCGGGACGTAATGGCCGCCGCCCAAACGGGCACCGGTAAAACAGCCGGTTTTACATTGCCATTGTTAGAGATCCTTTCGAAAGGAGAACTGGCCCAGGCAAACCAAGTTCGAGCCCTCGTATTAACGCCAACCCGTGAACTGGCCGCCCAGGTAGAAGAAAGCGTGAAAACCTACGGTGCTAAACTTCCGCTTCGCTCTGCTGTGGTTTTCGGCGGGGTTAAAATCAACCCCCAAATGATGAAGCTGAGACGTGGGGTCGACATCTTAGTGGCCACGCCAGGCCGTCTAATGGACCTTTACAACCAGAATGCAATGAAATTCAACCGGCTTGAAGTGCTGGTATTGGACGAAGCCGATCGTATGCTAGACATGGGCTTTATCCACGATATCCGTAAAATACTTCGTGTGCTGCCGGTCAAGCGGCAAAACCTCATGTTTTCGGCGACCTTTTCAGATGATATTCGTCGATTGGCCAAAACCATGGTCAACAATCCGGTAGAAATTTCGGTAAGCCCACGTAACACCACCGCATCTTCAGTTAAGCAGCTGATACATCCCGTGGATAAAAAGAGCAAGCCTGCACTATTGGCGAGCCTGATTCACAAGAATGATTGGGGGCAAGTTCTTGTCTTTTCAAAGACTAAGCATGGCGCTAACAAGCTCACCAAATTCCTTGAAAGCCAAAAAATTCGAGCCGCAGCGATTCATGGCAATAAGAGCCAGGGTGCTCGGACCAAGGCGTTAGCCGAATTTAAACAAGGGAAGGTTCGTGTGCTAGTGGCGACAGACATTGCCGCACGAGGATTGGACATCGATCAGCTGCCGCACGTAGTCAATTTTGACCTACCCAATGTGCCAGAAGATTACGTGCATCGTATTGGGCGTACAGGGCGCGCGGGCGCTTCAGGCGAAGCGGTTTCGTTAGTCTGCGCCGATGAATTTAAGCTGCTTTCAGATATCGAGCGATTGATTCAAAAGCTAATACCTCGCGAAGAGATAGAAGGCTATGAGCCGGTTAACAATCTTCCTGAATCCAGGTTAAATGCTCGCCCGAAAAAGCCCAAAAAGCCAAGAGAAGGGCATCGTGACGGACAACGTTCAGCGGGCGGTGCTCGTAATCCTAATGATGCAAACCGCAGCCGCAGTGGTTCGGGCAACTCGTCTAATGGCGGAGGCCGAGGGGCTGGCGGCGGCAATAATTCTTCAAACGGCTCTGGTCGCCCAGGGAATCGTTCGTCAAAGCCTCGAAATAGCTCAGGCAACCGACCGAGCCAGTCTCAAGGCGCATCTTCAGGGAACCGCTCCAGCGGAAGATAGAAAAGGTTAATAAGGAAAATGCCGAAGACAAAAATGGAAATATAAGAATCGGCGAATAAAATACAACGATCGGGTGCGATGTTCAGGCTGGGTTACCTACCGGCCCATCACCCGATTTGCTAGACTGCTCTTAGATAGTTAACGCTTTAATCATCGATTAAATCACCTTACCGTGAGAGCAGAATATGACGAGACCTGTCTTTACCTCAGCCATCAAATTATCGATCCTCGTATTAGCGTTTATTGGCTTGTATGGTTGTGCGTCCATGTCGGCAGAAGAGTGCCTAACAGCTGATTGGTACACCATCGGCTATGAAGACGGTATTCACGGTCTATCGACAAGCAATATCAGTAACCGTCGTAAAGCCTGCGCCAAGCATGGTGTTTCCCCTGACTTAGAACAATATACGGCTGGTCACGCCAAAGGTGTTCCGCTTTTCTGCGTCGCAGGAAATGGCTTTTCTCGCGGGAGCCGGGGATCTCAATATCCCGCAATATGTCCGGCAAGTGCATTCCCTGAATTTGACAAGGCTTATAATATTGGTCTTCGCGCGCATAAAATTCAGCTGAGAATCAATGGGTTGCAGTCGGAATATAATCAGATTGATCATGAACTCGCGGATTTACAGCATCGAGTTGAAGACAATGAAGACCAAATTGTTGCCGATGGCACAGAGCCAAGAACACGTCGAGATTTAATGGCGCAAAATAAAGAGCTTGAATTGATTGGGAACGGTATGAATGTGGATATGGCTGAGTTAAAGCAAAAAATGGATTCTCTTAAGCGTCGCAAAGATTCGATAAGGTATTAAATTGGGAGACGGGTAACGGGTAACGGGTAACGGGTAACGGGTAACGGGTAACGGGAGACGGGTAACGGGAGACGGGTAACGGGTGACGGGAGACTGGGTTAGGAGATGGGTATTTTTAGTGTGAAAATATTCTTCTCATTATCGTCACCGCCTTCGAATTTGGTAAACTCTCGGTGGTATTTAAACTCAGCACCCAAGCGTTCGATGGTTTTAAACGAGGCTATATTGTCAGGGTGACATGTTAATACAATGGATTCAAATCCATGCTCAGCAATAAAGGGCAGCAGTAAATGAACCGCATGAAACGCGGAACAGAAACCGCGATACTTCGGTTTTATTTCATACCCAATATGCCCATCGTATTCCAAAATAGATTTTGTGTTTCCAACCCTAAAATTGATATGTCCTATATTGATATTGTTTTTTAAAATTAAAAAATGATAGTAGGGTACCCACGTTTTTTCTTTATTTGCTGGAACGGTTTTTGATAACGCTAGAGAAATGGTGTCGCTTACTTTTGAAGAAAAATTATGGAAGTTAAAGCCCTTATAGCGTTCGTAGTTAAAATCTTCGTTCATGACAGAACCCGATAATATTTAAATCGAATAATAAAATAGCCTCTCACCAAAATTACATTTGGTGGGAGGCTAATGTCGAGAATTGATAAGGCTTACTTGACAGGTTTTAAACGTATACCGAGCATGATGCCAAAGCTATTAATGGGTGAGACATATATACGTGGTATACCATTGCCCCCCATTCATGGAGTATAGCGTCGTTTCGCCCCAAGTCGATCCATCCATTGGGTCGTCAGAGAATTTCGCATAATAATTAGGTGCCCACCAAAAGCCCGTACTGTATGCTCTTCCTGCTAGCTTATGTAACCAGTTCGAAGATGTTTCGATAAAACAAGGATGGGGGATTGGTATAAGTGTCGGGGTTGGGGAAGGTGTGATCACTGGGGTTGGCGTCACAGTTGGTGTAGGAGTCACTACCGGCGTTGGCGGATGGGGTTCAAAATTGAAGAAAAAATCCGCGAGATATCTAGGGTAGTTAATATGGTTGTAATCAATAAAATCATCGTTGCCGAATGAGCCAGATCCCGCAGGCCAAGCGTGTCCCATACCGTTGACGACAATCTTCGATATGACGGGGTGATACTCATCACAATACGTTGTGAGGTCTCCACCGCCTGATAAACTCTCGATACTGCATACCTCCGCTAAGCCATTACCATCACCAGCATACACTTCACGAAAGACTTGAATGTTCTCCTCTGCATGAGCAGGATTGAGAACCGCATCGTCAGTGCCGATGACGTAGCTGTACTTTTGTCTATATAAAGCACTTTTGTTTGGTCCCGCTAGGGTTTCACAATTGTCTTTCCCTATTCCAATTGGAATGATGGGTGGGGGAGATGATATACCGGTAGCACCGGGGGCAAGACCGGCCACTACGCCAGCTCCAGCAAAGATGTCGGGGGCGAGACAGGCCATTTGGTTGGCCATAGAACCACCAGCAGAAAACCCAGAAATAAATACCTGGCTGGGGTCAATATTTAATGAAGGATCATTTGTTAGAGTGTTAACTAAACTGATGAGATATTTCGCATCGCTTTCATTTCTATCTGCATTCATTCCGACATGAAAATTCCAGCAGCCTAATAGGCTCCCAGCGACGCCTTCGCCAGATGCTTTTGGTATAGCGATAACGGCACCGTATAACTCGGCAGACGGTTCCCAATTGCCACCATTTTTTAAATCGTCATGTGTTTGGTTGCAACCGTGTAGGTTAACCATTAGGGCTCGCCCAGTAACCATTAAAGCTGGGTTGCTTGGTATATACAGATGAGCGCTTAAGTTCCCTCCGATTACTTGATCTGATTGCCAGGTCCCTGCGTTAGCGGTAGCGCCGATGAAGGCGACACCTGCAATAGCACTGAATATTTTGAGGGAAGAGCTTATTTTTTTTATCATCATGAAATGATTCCTTGGTGGTGTATTGATCAACGCGGAGCTATTGATCGCTAATGGTAGAAAAAATATTGATTATTATTTTTATGTTGAAATTTATTTTCGAAAACCGAAAGGGTTTATACCCTAGATCCTAATAAATAATTGTGACAAAGGTCACGCTAGTCGCCTCCGTTCTATATTTAACAGGTTGGATGTCGATTATATTCAATTCGAGTATTTAAATTTGGACTGGCGATGGTTGTAATGGAGTGTAATTGCCTTTCGGTTTTATCGTGGTGTTAAATGCTGAGGTTGTTATCGCTATATTTTTCCCGTTTTTGAAACTCATTTTCGCCAAGCTATATGTGGTGAACAAGTGCGTGCTGAAGGGGGGAACTGGCAGCACAATAATTATAGTAATCTAAGCGACAATTTAGTGATAAATACCTATCGTTGCTTTAGTAAAAATTAATACGTATTAATTAGTGCGTTTGGGGCATGGGATAATGGGTTGTTTTCTGCGTTTTGTATTTTTTTGTAGTGTAAGTTTTTGTGTTCAAGCATATGCGGGTGATTTAAACCCTAAAAAGTATGATATCTATTACGGTGATGTCACTGGTTTTGGGTTTAACGATATATATTTTCATCCAAAAACGAGAATTACACTAATAAAAACCACAGTATTAATACCTCTACGACTGCCCAAAGAGGTTGGTTTTTTTATACCTTACGCCGATTACCCCAATAGTACAGAAACTCAGCCCTTGGAGCTTAGCAAGGAAGAAATCGAGGCTAAAGGTCTACAGTTAGCTAATGAAAATTGGGATTATTTTTATGGCGATTTTAATGGCGACGGGATTCGTGATCTTATCGTTCGTGGCGTCACGAGTAGTTCTCCAGCTATTGAATTGTTCGGGGATAGTGGAACTGCCTACCCTGAAATTGGTGCTGTGTATGAGGCAGCAGATGCGCCTAGTGGTTATGCACTTAGCAATCGCAGTGTTTCTCTGACCGTAGTTGATGCAAACGGGGATGGTCGCGACGATTTGGTTTCTTATGCGGGTAATACAGCGATACATGGATATCTAAGTGGTAGTACCGAACTGACTTTTACTTCCGGATATGATTTTAAGTCAACTACAGCTTCTACAGTGGTTGGAGCAATAAATGGAGGTGAAGGGGTCGCAGGAGATGGTAGTGCAAATTACGAAATCCCCATCGCTGTGGCGCAGGGAATCGGCGGTGTGCAACCGGAAATATCACTGACTTATAGCAGTGGTTCAGGTAATGGCCATGCAGGTGTAGGTTGGGGGTTGAGTGGGTTGTCAGCGATTCAGCGATGCGCGGCTAATGAAGACTTTGGTGGCGCAATCGACAGTGTCGATTTCGATAGTAATGATCATTTTTGTTTAGACGGCCAAGCCTTAGTCATATATAGCGGCGCATATGGGGATAGCGAAGTTGAATATCGAACCCGATCGGAATCCTATACTAAAATCGTATCCTACGGGCAGGCAGGGAGCTGCACGCGTAATGGCGTTAACGTTCAGGGGCCAGAAAAGTTTAAAGTCTGGGCGGCCTCGGGAGAGGTATATGAGTACGGCTTCACTTCAGATTCTCGTGTAGAGGCGGCAGGTTGTAGTGATGTCATAACATGGGCTGTTAATAAGGAAGAAGACCGATACGGCAACAGCGCAAATTACCACTATGCCGAAAGTGCCGGAGATCATTATATTACGGGCGTTGATTACAACGCTGGGGCAAGTCGAGTCACCTTCGAATATGTTGATCGAGCGGATACCAGCACGCTTTACTACGTTGGAACTAAAATAGAGCAAACAAAACTACTCAATAAAATATCAAGTTTTGAGGGTGGTTCGCTGTTACGAGAATATTATCTGAAATATGAGCAATTAAATTCTACATCACCCTCACGTTTAACTCGAATCACGGAGTGTTCGGCCATCGAATGCTTACCCGCGACGCAATTTAACTGGTCGAACAATACGACTTCATCAGTTCTGGATTATAGCCAGCGGATATCCTCATCAATATGTGGAAATTCTGACTCTGACTGTGACAATTCGGATCAGCATAATGGTGAATATATGTTTTACCCCGATGTCAATGGCGATGGACGCAGCGATGTATGTTATCGCGGAGATAGCGGAATCAAATGTCGGCTAGGGACCACGCAGGGTTTTACCGGTGCCAGTATTTCCACCAATATCTGTGCAAATGACTCTACCTTATATGGTGCTTGTAACGGCGTAGATAACTACCGTACGATCCGATTTATCGATATGAATGGAGATGGACTATCCGATCTCGTATTTCGATCGGATAGTGGTGTGCGGGTTATGCGTTCGACAGGTAATGATTTTGTCGAGTTTATCGCTTCCTCGATTTGTGCCAACGGCTCTTCTTACTGGGGGCAGTGTAACGACGACAATAACCGAGAAACCCTCCAATATCCCGATTTAAATGGGGACAGCCTGCCCGACGTATGTTACCAAGGTGACCACGGTATTAATTGTTTTTTAAACAGTGGGTCCGGTTTTGTTAATCATATCAGTACCGATATTTGCGCTGAAAATTCTCAAAAGTACGGCGTTTGTAATGATGACGATAATTCGAAAACGATAAGCTATGTTGATGTTGATGCGGATGGCATGGCCGATCTTGTTGTTCGAACAGATAACGACGGTGTTCGCGTTTGGCGGTTTAACGGTAGCGGATTTAGTGCACACTTTTCTTCCGGCATCTGTTCTAACCATCAATCTGGCAATGTTTGTAACGATGAAGATAATCATTACTCCATTAAATTTCCGGATGTGACCGGTGATGGAATTGCCGACCTCTGTTATCGAAGTGATGCCGGTGTTCGTTGTGAAATAGGCACTGGGTATTCATGGAGTGGAGGCTCCATAATCACCGACATTTGTGGTGTGGATGCTTCGCTGTATGGTGTGTGTAACGATAACGATAATTATCGAACCATTAGCTATGCCGATTTCAATAACGATGGTCGTTCAGATTTATATTTCCGTTCGGACTCGGGAATTTATATATTCAAATCTACAGGAACAGGGTTCGAGAAAATTTATTCGTCTAGTATTTGTGGTAATAATGATAGTAATCATGGTGCCTGCGACGGCGAAGATAATCATGACACTATCCAAATTACAGACTTTGACGGCAATGGCTTGGCCGATATCGCCTATCGTGGTGATGACGGAGTACAGCTTTGGCCGCTCTATCAAGATCGACAAAATTTAATAACAAACATCGTAAACGGCTTAGGCGTCGAAACGAAATTCACCTACAAATCATTGATAGACCCGACCGTTTATTCAAAAACCAATGGCTCTGAAATCACATATCCCGAAATGGAAATCGTTCATTCGGGTAAGGTTGTCTCTTCGCTGGAAAAAAGTAACGGTCTGGGTGCTTACAACAGCACAAGTTATCGCTACAAAGGATTACGTGTACACCAAAAAGGTTTTGGTATGCTAGGTTTTACTGAAATGACGGTGATAAACGATGATACTGGAATTTCAGTGAAGACCGTGTTCAGCATGGATTACGGCCAGAGATTGCACGGTGAAACGCTTGAAGTTATCACCATAGCCGCCGACGGCACCACAGAGTTATTACGCTCTGAAAATGAGTGGCACCCCCTAGCAAGCTGGGGGGGAGGTGATCGTTATCGCTATCATTTGAAACCCAGTAAAACGACAAGGGTTGAGCGTGACCTTAACGGCAGCTTCCTCACAAAAGAAGTTACCCGAACACCAGCTTACGCTACTTTTGGTTTTCCCCGTCAAATTATCACCGAATTATTTGAAGAGGGCGGTGCTGTTCCTGTACGCACGGCGACGATGGATTTTGACTATGACGATGATAGAAGCCGTTGGTTTATCGGCCGTAAAAAACGCCTGACCACGACCGTTGCAGTGCCCGGAAGAGCGACCCGGAAAAAAGTGGCGAGCTGGGAGTACGACGTAAATACGAGCCGAATGACCGTTGCACGGGTTCATGAACCTGTGACGGATACCGTCATACACGAGACGCGTTACGGTGAAGATATAAATGGAGCGCAACAGGTAGATGTATTTGGTAATAACCTCTCGATTACTGTGTTGGGTCCGGACTTTCTTCCCCGTGAAAGCCAAGTGGTTTTTGATGCGAGTGGGCGTCGACCAATCGCTAAAATTTCTGCTGCTGGTTTAGCGCTAGAAACAGACTACTATGCGGCAAATGACACAAGTGTTGGGGCTTACCCCCATAAGCCGAAATTTGTCACAGATGCTAATGGCTTAATTGTTCATACGCAGTTCGACTCTTTCGGCAGACTGACATCAACAAGTTCGGCTTGGGGCTCTTCGGTACAGCGAGATGCAATGATCGAATATCGTTCATGTGATGCGAACTGTCCATCGGCGGCGAGTTTCTATGTGGTAAGTCGTTCTGATGCAAGTCCGGAAGGCCGCGTTTTCAAAGATATACTAGGTCGTACAATTCTAGAAAAACGACAAGTGATTAGAAAACTTGGTGATGCGCCGACCTGGGTAAATGTTGAATATCAATACGATCACCTGGGTCAAAATAATAGGGTTTCGGAGCCCTACTTTGAAGGCGATACGGCCAGTCTTTGGACGGTCAGCGAGTATGACGATCTCGGTCGAGCCTTTAAAGTGACTTACCCAGACGGGCGTGTCGACGACACGATCTTTAATGGTTTATCCGTGACAACCCGTACCGACATTAACGGTAAAAACCAACAAAATACTGCAACAAAAAATATTCTGGGTGAGCTGAGTTGGGTAGAGGATAATTACGAAAATAAATTGTCGTATACCCACGATGCGCATGGGAATCTCCTAACAACTACAGATCCGATGGACAACAAAGTTGTTGTTACCTACGATACATTGGGGCGAAAAATAGGGCTTAATGATCCGGATAAGGGGCCGTGGTCTTATACCCACAATGGTTTGGGTCAATTAATCTCACAAACAAATGCCCGAGGAGAAACCGTTTGTAACGCCTACGATATATCAGGGCGTTTAATATCTCGAATAGACAATTATCAAGGTGCGATTTCATCTAGCATTGGTCAGACCAGTCAATCCACAAACCAATGCAGTGGTGATACTAATAATCCTGATACGGCGGTTTGGGTCTACGACAGTGCACAAGGAGCGGCCTTGGGTAAACTTCATAAAGTAGTGGGCAAAGACGGCTATGTCGAGGAAGTGGTTTATGACAACCTGGGTCGTGCTCAAGAAGGGATAAAATCCGTCAATGGTGAAACCTATCGAACAGCTACCAGTTTCGATACGCTGGGTCGGCCAGAAACCGTTACCTACCCAGGTGTATCCAATCGCTTGCAAACCAGAAATATCTATAACGCTTTGGGAATGCTTATCGAGGTTCGTAACGCTATCGACAACACGCTGTATTATCAATTTGGTGAGCTTGATGCGCGTGGCAATATTATCTCAGAATGGTTGGGCAACGGCGTCGAAACTCGCCGCAGCTATAAAACTGAAAATGGTCGCTTAGATAGTATCGTCAGTGATATTGGGATGACTTATGGTGATATCCAAAATTTACAATTTAATTTCGATGACTTAGGTAATTTAGACTACCGAGAGGATTATCGAAATAACTTTCGTGAAGATTTTACGTACGACTCAAATAATCGGTTGCTAGTTTCTAGTGCTAATTACGGCAACAATGATATTCGTACAACAAGTGTTAGCTACGATACCCTGGGAAATATTCTCACCAAGAGTGGAGTCGGGGGCTATAAATATGGCAGCCAGTGTGCGAATGGGTTTGGTCCCCATGCCGTGTGTGAAGTGTACGGCACAAAAAATGCCGCCTACACCTACGACGCTAACGGCAATATGTTAACGGGCGATGTCCGCAGCATCTCTTACACTTCATTTGATAAGCCAAATCAAATCATCAAGGGTCTGAATACTACCGATATCTTATACGGACCGAGTAGGTCGCGTTATTTCCGAAAAGACACGGTTGATATAGCGGTTACGCAGTACACCTATGTTGGTGGAATTTACGAGAAAGTCGAATTCCTAAATGATGGTGTCGCTGTGAATAAAACGGAAGAACGACATTTTATTGGGGGGTTTGCGATCTTAACCATGGAAGACCGCAGTGCCGGAAGTCCAGGGATTATAAAAACACGCTACCTACATAAAGATCATATCGGCTCGATCACCACCATTACCGATGAAATGGGCAGTATTGTCGAAGAATTGAGTTTTGATCCCTGGGGTAAACGGCGTGCTGCAAGCCTAGACGAACTAGAATTTTTACATGGTCCATGGGCGGGATTAACCGCCAATCAGAAAGACAATTTAACCACTATTTCCAGTGAACTTTCTTCATCGGTGACCAATAAAGGTTTCACCGGGCACGAACAAATGGACAGCGTCGGCCTGATTCATATGAATGGTCGCGTATACGACGCAGAACTCGGGCGTTTTATTCAAGCGGACCCCATTATCCAATCCGGAACGGATCTTCAAGCTTATAACCGGTACAGCTACGTCAGGAATAATCCTCTGAGCTTGGTTGATCCTTCGGGTTATAGCTGGTTGAGCAAGCAGTACAAAAAACTAAGGAAGAGTGCGGTAAGTGCATGGCACACGATGTTGAAGTACAGCCTAAATTACCAGCTAACTAAAAAAATTACTAATGAGGCATCTAGGTTTGCGATTCGTACCCATAAAATATTAAGTAGAAATATTGGGATTTATAGAAATACAACGAGGTATGTGGCGAATCATAAGTGGTCGAGAGATGTTATTACGGCGATAGTGGCTTTTTATTCCAAGGGGAACGCTGCAGCTATGGCGGGGACAAAGGCCGCATTTGCATTAATTCGGGGGGCAAGCCCGAACGACATACGGCGGGCAGGGACAACGGCATTTGTTTCCTCTGTGATCGCGCCAGATTTTACGAATACTGGGTACAACCCTGTAGTGAATTTTGCTATATCACGTGCTACTGGGTACGCACTGGGTGCGGCGACCAATGGAGGGCATTTTGGTAGCTTTAAGAACTACATGAAAGGCTGGGCGGAAAGTGCAGCGCTAACGTGGGCCGTGGGTTCTGTGCTGACGAATAGTGGTGGGAGCAGTGGTGGGAATACCGCGAGCTGTAATCCAATCAATATCGCCACCGGTGAAAAATACCTCACCATGAAGGACTATCAAGCGAGCGGCGCAAGTTTATTAAAGTTCGAACGTTACTACAGCAGTTATACCAAAGAGAAAACCAGTTTGGGATATGGTTGGCGTTCAAACTATGATAATAAACTGGTATTCAATGCTAAAAAACCAGAAAAATCGACCAGAGTAAAAGCAATTCGATCAGAAAAGGGCGCTATCTATTTCGAGCTGACAGATAAAAAAGATTGGAAGGCGGTAGGGCGTTATGAAAGCCTTAAAAAAACGCGTGACGGCTGGACAATTGCTCTCACCAATAATCGCATTGAACATTACGATACAGATGGACGTTTAACTCGTATTCAAGAGTTGGGCGGTTATGAGCAAGTGCTGCATTACGGTGATTCTGCCTCTGACCAAGGCAGGCTTGTTGCGGTAAGCGATAGTTTTCATCAGCAGATACGTTTTGAATATAACAATAACGGATTATTGTCGGCTCTTATTGCTCCGGACGATACGGTAACCCGCTACGAATATGACAGGTTTTCGAGTTTAGAAAAAGTTATCAGTACTGAAGAAATTATTACCGGCGTAAATATGCCAGCCTTCAAGCAATACTTGCATCAAGATAGTCGTTTTGTGCACGCTATTACCGGCATAGTTAATCATGCCGGTGAGCGTATTCATACCATGGCTTACGATGAGCGCGGTCGTGCTGTCCTCAGTGCTCTGGGAGATAGTGCAGAAATTGCGAAGATTGCTTTCCATGGCAATCATCGTTCGACAGTCACTAATTCTCTTGGTAAGCGTACGAGCTATACCTTTAGCGAGAATAATAAACCGCTTAAAATCGAAGGCCATGCGTCAGCGAGTTGTATTGCCGCGAATCAAGGCTATAAATATAACGAACAAGGGTTATTGACCAGTAAAACCGATTGGAACGGAATAGAAACACGTTACCAATACAATGATCGTGGATTAGAAATAAGTCGTATTGAAGCCATAGGTACAGAGCAAGAGCGCAAAATTTCCACTCATTGGAACAAGCACTTCCGTTTGCCTATTGTGATAGCCGGGCCAATGAAAATCGTAAAATTAAAATATAATCGCCAAGGTCTATTAACCCGTCGCACGGAAATTGATACGCAATCACAAGAACGGAATACCCGACGTCGTTGGACTTACAAATATAACAAACAAAATTTATTGGCGAGTATCGACGGACCCAGAAAAGGTGTAAAAGACATTACCCAATTTGAATACGACGAAAAGGGAAATAAAACGGCGGTGATTAATGCTCTGGGCCATAGAGCGGAAACAACTGATTTTAACCCGCGTGGTCTGCCTTTAATTGTAAAAGACATTAACGGAGTCGAGACTCAACTAAGTTATAACGCACGTGGTTGGCTCTTGAGTAAAAAAGTTGTTGCGCCACTAGGGAATGAAATTACACGCTATACCTACACAGGTGCTAGTGATTACGCAGGTCAAGGTTTGGTGAAATATGTAGTCTTGCCTAATGGAAATGAAATGCACTACGAATATGACAGTGCCCGTCGTTTGATTTCAGAGACTAATGGTCAAGGCGAAAGAATCGATTACACCTTGGATCTAGAAGGCAATCGTTTAGCAACGTCGACACGCGCAAGTGACAATAAATTGTTACATACCCAGCGCCAGGTTTTCGATGAGCTCAGCCGAGTGGTAAAAAGTATCGGTGCCGATGGCGCAACGACCACCTACCAATACGATAAAGCAGGTCGTCGTATTGGTGTGACCGACGCGCTAGGCAATAAAACGTCTTACGCCTACGACGCTCTAAATCGTATTATTTCCACAACCAATGCATCCGGTGTGATTGATCAAGATTACAACGCGCTAAATCAAATCACTTTGGTGCGCGATCAGCGTGGATTAGTGACGCGCTATCACTACAACGGTTTTGGCGAAAAAATTACGCAGATCAGTCCTGATACTGGGACAACGTATTTTGAATACAACCGAGCTGGCCAGGTGACGAAAAAAATCGACGCCCGAGGAAAAGTGGATTTATTCAAAAATGATGCACTCGGTCGCGTGACGGATATTCAATATCCCGCTGCAAACGATGAAAATATCCACTTCGTGTTCGACCAATATAAAGACGCAATAAAACCAGATAAAAATAACACCTATTTAATTGGTCGTTTGGCAGAAATGCACGATGCTAGTGGTCAAACGGTTTATCAATATAACCACCGCGGACAAGTTGTGACTCAAGATTACGGCATAGGTGAGCACGATTATCAAATTGCTTACCATTACGGTCGTTTTGGTGCGCTAGAGAAAATGGTATACCCCAGTGGCCGAACCGTGGATTACGACTATAGCCAACAGGGTGCGCTAGCTCAGGTGAATACACAGTTAAATGGTCAAAGCCAATTGCTGGTAAAAGACTTTAACTATCAAGCCTTTGGTCCTTTGCAAGGTTTTACCTATGGCAACGGAAGTTCCTTATCAATCAACCGCGATCAAAAAACTCGTATTACTGATATACGGGTAATGAACCGAGCGGCGAATGACGCGATTTATGATGTGGGTTTTATTTACGATAGTGCGAGTAATATCACAGCGATTAATGACGCACTGGTATCAAGTAATAGCCAGCGTTTTGACTATGACAACAGCTATCGCCTAGTCAAAGCGAAAGGACATTATGGTGAAATGACCTACGCTTATGATGGCGTTGGCAATCGTCTAAGCCGAGAACAAACGAAATCTCGAACAGCAGGTAGCGCGCCTATTAGCACTTTCGAAACCTATGCTTATGCGGAGGACAGTAACCGTTTATTGTCTGTGGTGAGTGTAGGGAATGATGGATTGGTGAATAACCGGTATTTAGATTACGACGCAGTGGGGAATATTGTTGACGATGTTAAAACGGATAGTAGTAAATCTCTTTTGTACGGTGCGCGTAATCGACTTGAAAAAGTTGATTTGGGTGAAGACGGTAAAGCGGTGTTTTATTCATACAACGCTAAGGGACAGCGCGTGAGTAAACTCGTGGACGGAATTACCACGCACTTTCACTACGATATTGCCGATCGAATGATTGCCGAAACCAGTGTCGGTGATGTAGAGCAATATATTGGGAAAGAATTTATTTATGCTGAAGACCGGCGTATAGCTATGGTGGATTACACCCAGCTTGAAAGTGTGCAAGTCCTTTTTGTGGTTAACGATCATCTCGGGACGCCGCAAATATTGTTGTCTATGTCTGAGGAGGTGGTGTGGCAGATGCAGGCTTCGCCCTTTGGTGAGGTGACTTCGACAGGTTCGGGAGTTAGTCAACCCTTAAGATTTCCTGGGCAATATGCCGATAAGAGTACAGGGTATTCTTATAATTATTTCCGGGATTATGATGCGAGTATAGGACGATATATTCAGAGTGATCCTATTGGGTTAAATGGTGGGGTGAATACTTTTGGGTATGTTCGAGGTAACCCGATTCTAAGATTTGATCCGCATGGGTTGGTTGATTACGTTAACGTGGCAATTTCCGCAGGGGGTATAATTTTTGGTGGTGCAGAGGCTGTTGCAGGAGGTACTGGAATTATTGCAAGTTCTGCGTTATTGGGAACCGGTTTTGGTGTACCTATAGCAGTTCCTGGGTTTATAGGTAGTTCCGCTTTAGTTGTGCATGGTACTTATAATGTTGTGGATAGTTATCAAGGCTTATTGAATGCAATTAATGAAACTAATCATGCTGGTCCACTATCACAAATTGCGGGAGCTTTATTTGGAGATGCTGGAGGTGAATATGGAAAAATATTGGATAACGTAGTTTCCTTTCGAGGTGCCTTGGCGTCTGGAAAAGGGTTCATTGATGGGCTATGGCGTGGTAAAGTTAAAACGTCGGACGTGCATGGTGTAATTGCAACTGGAAAGAAACATTATGATAGCCATGGCAATGAAATTAAGAGTTGTCCTTTATGATAAGTAAAAAACAAATGGTCGAGTGTGTAGAAAATCATGGGGTCAGAGTACTTGATAACTAAACTAATGAATTATTTTAAGGCTGGTTGATGAAAAAAATACTGATGGCTTCGCTTTTGTTTTCCGGAAATATTTTTTCAGCCTCTCGTGTCGTTATGGGGGCGAGGCTCAAGCCTATTCCCAAAGTCATGGGGGGCAGCTAATATGCCAGAATCTAAAGGCGGTATATACAGTGGTGGGGGATCATCCCGTATGTGGACGGCGGGCTTATATTGATTTTTAGGGTGATGAAATATATTCCGCTGTTTTAGCCGTTTCAGTCAACGATCAAAAAAATATACTTTATTTGTCAGAATGGGTCTCCAGGTAAAGTGTCTGCTGGCCACCAGGAAAGTACGTGCAAGGTGATTAGTGTGTTTTGAGTATTTCTCCCTTCCATATTCTTGGGGAAGTGATTGTATGTTTATATTTGTGGGGTTTTAGTCGTGAAAAAATACTAGTTTTTTATTCTTGTTGTGCTGTCGCCATCCGTATTTTCTGCTGGCGTATGCACAAACTGTAAAATCAAATAAATTCGTATTGGCCCCCATTATGATTCGCTGTGTAGCAGCACTACCTGTGCAGTCATCATGCTTGAAGAAAATGTTCAAGGTAGCCAAATTGCTCGGCGGACTAGCATTTAACAGTCGATACCTCGTCTGACAGCGGGCTGTTTCATATGTCAGTATTGTTGACTGCTCATAGGTCTGAAAAATATTTTAATTTATCAGGAGCTGGTCATTTCTCTAATCTAAATAGTGTTGATGGGTTCTTGTATGCGTATTTATGTGTTGGGAAAATAGGGCGGGTTGGATAAGGGTTGGGTTCTAGCGCGTACGGATAAGTGTGGCAAAATTGTTATGTCTCCAAATAATATTTTATGTGATGAGATGATAAGTGTCTTTATGATTTTTAATGTTTAATTGGTGGTGAATATATATGAGTAATCTATTGAAGTTTATGGTGTTTTTCTTAGTGTCTACAGGAGTTTGCGCGACAGAATATTCCGCGGCCTCAAAAATACATGAGATTCGAACTTGTTTTGATTCGGGAACGTTTTACTATATTGTAGAATTGGATAATGGTTTTAGGGTGTTCAACTATGTGGGGGCTATCAAAGATAACGAAAGGGAGTATCGCGCAAACAATCTAATGATGGTAGTGGCTGCGTTTCATGCTGAAAGTAAGGTGATTTTGGCCCGCTATAATAATGGTCAAACTAAATGCGGTATTGGCTCTTTAGGTGAGTTGGAGGGGGTTGTCAGTAACTCGGCATTTTAAAAGTCCTGTTCGTTCCCATGCTCCGCGAGGGAATGCATACTGTCCTTGGTGTACGGGGCAAACTCGGTTTTATATTGACATTAATGCGCATTCCCACGCACGACCTTAGGGATTGGGGGCGGTAGAGCGACTCATTAGCGCAGGGCGCGCGTCAGTAGAATAACGCAGGACAATTACAGGGATGTAATTGGTAGGGCGACTCAGGAGATAAAGCCGAGCAGTTATCGAGGAGAGACAAAGCCGGGATCATGAGAGCGAGAAGTTAGTTTCGAATTGCAGGTCCTCTAGATCTATTGCGTCAGGCTTAAGTAAGTACCATTCAGTAGGGATGCTACAAAATCCCATAGTCTTCAGTTGGGTTTCCACACTCTGAGACTGTGAAAGTATTCTGAACTCAAATAGCCTCGTTCCCACGTTCGACTTTGTCTCCTCGATAACTGCTCGGCTTTATCTCCTGAGTCGCCCTACCAATTACATCCCTGTAATTGTCCTGCGTTATTCTACTGACGCGCGTCCTGCGCTAATGAGTCGTTCTACCGATTACATCCGTGTAATCGTCTCCGTGGGAATGCAGACCGAATGCATTTAATTCGAATAGTGTTTGTTCATATTCCAGTAAACCCGATAATTCTGATCGGTTTTCACTTCATTTATGTATTCCCACGGAGACAGTGGGAACGAGAACGTTCATGTTTGGGAATACTTTCACAGTCTCTCTGCGTGTGAATGCATCTTGTACTTGGTGTGCAACGCAAGCTCCGTTCAATACTCGACCTCAATGCGCATTCCCGCGCATAGCATGGGAAATAACAAGGTGGCTATGTGCAGATTTCCGTGGTGGGGTTTTAGTTTTCTCTAATGTTAAGAATATTGATGTGTAATGCTTTGTAATTGCGGATGTTCAAATGGTTAACGGATAATGACTTTCGATATGGTGCCTGATGGACTGCAATTTTAATGTTTTTGGTCGGGGGATTTTCGGTTTTAATACAGGTAATGAAGAGAATCTTTTGAAATGAAAAAAAAGGCGTGTTTTGTCAGTGCTTTATTACTCTCTTGCACAGTAAATTCGGCAGAGATTGCCAATGGTGCATGGTCAAGTGACCACACTATTGAACAGGTTGTAAGTCATTGGTCTTATACCAAGTTTAAGATTGATACTTCTACAGGCTGTGGGAGCGTTGGGGAAGGGTGGTGGCGTCTGCCAACTAGCCTAACTAACGAGACACATGATCGCGCGTTAGAGTATAAGAAGTCTATTTTGTTGATGGCGTTTGCTGCAGGAAACACAGTTAGATTGCGATGTGAAAATAACGCGATTAGTGATTTTGAGGTAAAAAATTAGTTTAAATATCATGCCAGATGCCCGCTGCTAGTCGTATCTGTTCTCCTATGAACGCTGTTTATTTTTCGAGTGATACATCGCTATATATTTGTGGTGTCCAGATGATAAATAGCCTCTATTGGGGAGCTGGTTTACTTATACTTTTATTTCCTTTGGTGAGCGCGTCTCAGTATTTTTGATCGGGAGACTTGTACGAATGTTCTGCTCACTGCGAAATATCGGTAGGGCACCATTATTTATTAAAATAATTCTGCGCCAAGTCGAATGCGAGAGCGTGTCTTGGGTTGCGTAGTGCAGTCATAAAGTCCTTTAACTTTTAAATAGGAATTGAAATGAGAAATATAATACGAAATGTTGTTTTTAGTGTTGTAGCGATATTTAGTTGGATATCATTGCCGGCCAATGCTCAGTGGTCAGACATGGTTCTCATAGAACGTTTAACCTTCGGAAATAATGGCGAGCATGTCACCGCAATTCAACTTAAAAATCATACCTGGAATACCGGTTGTGCGAGTACAAAAAATGCCGTTATTGTGGGCAGTAATCCAAATTACGATACATTCGTTGCGGTTTTACTTACCGCTAACGCTACAAATACCCCTGTTCGATTAAATGCGAGTGATTGTCATGGGGCTTATTCATTGGTATATGAAATTCAAGTAATACCCGAATAATCAGGGTCTAAATACTGAACCCCGGATCGAGTGTAATACTCGGTAATCGATCTGTATGAGAAACGGATGTATGGTTTATCTTTGGTTGATGTCGGTGATAACCGCTACTTAATCTGTGCAGAAAAAGTAAATATAAAAAATAATTGAAAATCGCTAGGAGATGGTAATTATGGTGCAGAAAGATATAACTTCTTATATCGTAGGCGTACTTTTTATGTGCGTATGCCTTGGGGTGTCGGCATCTACGATTATGCCAACCACTTCCGGTACCACTGTTGTCAGTGCTGATAGCGGTTCGGTGGATATAATATCATTAAGTCCACCTAATGTGTTTGGCATATCGTTCAATGAATTTTCCGCATTTGATATCAATTCAAGGTCTCTGAAGCTGGCCAACGTCCCTAGTTATTCTGGGTCAGGAGGGGATGAACAATTTTCCGGTCCGGCATCGTTAATTGTAATAAAAGCGGACAATATTGATATACAAAACAAAATCACTTTACTTGGTCCAGCAGCAGATATTATTTTTATTACCAACAATCAATACGGGGATATTACCTGCATTAATTGTACGTTTAATAATTTTCTTAGAGTAACACTTGCTGCGGCGCAAGGTGGTGTCCTTGATGGTAATAGTTCGGAAATCGGTAATGTATCAGCGGGTATGAGTTCGGTGGTTTCTTTAAATGGCGCCTACGCGCCAGGTGCCATCGGTTTTGACGTGCTTGCAAACGCCATTGATCTTACCGGGCCAATCGATACTCATCAGCGCGCCATCAGAGATACACGTGGTGGATACATCAATGTCGCACATGGCAATATTAAAGTGGGGTCGGGGCAAGTAAGCCTTATGCTGGGGGATGTTACTTGGGACTATGATACGCACCAAATTTCTGCTGTCGGAGCTTACGCCGGATCCAGATCACTTGGCGGAAGCGTGGCGTCTTCATCTGTAAAAATTACCAGCTCAACTGATCTGGATCTTTATACATATATTGATACACGCTCGGATTTGATTTCCTCTGTGACCTATAAAAACGGAACCTATATCCCCGTTGAGGGCATCGAGGTGTTGGGTTTCGTGGATGCTTCCATAAGCGTGGATGCGGAATTGAAGTCAGAAGGAACGATTACCCTATCGGCTATTGATAATTTGTCACTAGAAAAGAATGCGGTAATCGAAGCACGCGAGGTGCAGCTTATTGCACAAGGACGCCTTATTAACAATGCTTTAGTTCATGGGGACGTAATTTCACTCGCTGGCAAGCGTGTCGTTAATCAAGGTAATTTGAGTTCGAATAACGAATTACATATTTGGGCCGAACAGGAAGTTGCCAACCAATACGGCGGTTACATTTCCGGTGATCATGTGGTTCTTGTGTCAGAAACTCGTGCCGTTCGCAATGGCTCAAGAACTCCCTACATCTCTAGAGATATAGAAACCAATGATTTGTTAAGCGTCTTGCAATATTCCTATGTTGCTGACCTAAATGCAACAAAGCTAGGTACCTATTATTCACTAAATTACAGTCCGGCAAATGCTTCAGGTGTTTCGATGGCGAATAACAACACCGCGCACATAAGTGCAAGAAATTTAGAAATAAAAGCCGTCGCCTTTGAAAATATTAACCCATTTTATAAGCGAGTGACCGATGATACCTATCTTGAGCTGAGCCGTGAAAAAGTCGATCAGGTAAGAATTTCCGTCGAAGATAATTTGTCGATTAAAGCTTCCAGCTATGTGCTTAATTCATCAGCACAAATCATACAAAATAGTCCTGTCGGTCTAGTGGCAATTGATACCGCATTGTTCACAAATGAACGCTATCGTGTCGAAACGATTATGGGCTATTCACATGAGTCAGAAACCACTTCAGAGAATGTGGATACAAGCAGTGAGATAATTGAAACAGTGGTGACAACAACCACGGTTAACGAGCTCATAGGTACACATACCGTCGCGTACTCGCCCCCCGGGACTATCGTCGCAATGGGGGATTTTGAAAATAAATCAACACAATCCTTCCTAAATAGTACCGCTTATATTGAAATTTTCGGGGATGGAACATTTGATACCCCCTATATCAAAGATTTTGGTTTTGAGAATCAGGCGATCGCTAAAAGTGAAACAAGCACCAACACGACGACGGTTATCGATCTCTCGAGCCTAAATATAGGGTCAGGAGGGGACTACGTTACAGAAACACATTACAAAAATTCTGAAACGCAAGCGGTGGACCCAAGTGAGCTGGATTCACTTTTTTATGTTCACGGAAATTTCACCTCCAATGCGGATTTTCTTGAAAACGATGGGAATGCCTTATTCGCGAACTACAACCCATTAGATTATTTTATTCAGCAGGCGATGGACGATCTCCTTCAAATTCAGAAGTATCAGGATATTATCAGCCAAGATACGACAAGCAGTATTTCTGGTGAAGCTGAAGGTACGATTTTTGACTTCACAACGCATATTTATAATGGAAACGTAAATCTGAACGAAACCGATATCGATACTATCAAGGCCGCAGGAAATATAAGTGTTTCTTGGAGTCAGACGAGAGAAGTAGATGCGGTAGTGGGTGGAACCGCTTCTCATAGTGAAGAATCCTTAGGCGGAACCGATAACTACTCCTTGTTAGACGAACTAAAAAAATTATTCGATCGTTTGGCAAATTACTTTTCCGAATTTTTTAACGAAATAGTGTGGTGGGAATAATGGATAATAATATTTTGGGGAATAAAGACATGTCTTGCAAAACATATCAGCCAAAAACCTCTCGCCTAAGTTTCCGTATCATAGCTTACGTATTGAGTTTGTTAACCATTATAATGCCTGTAGCGCCGTCTTTGGCTGCGCAACTCGCGGATAGTGAAATTGAATCTCAATTTGGTATTGATCCCGTATATGATTGGGTCAATAGCTACGATTATCAGTATCAAACACCCACGTATATTGAGAATTCGACGCCCAACGCAACACATATAAAATCCTTTTACAAAAAAATAAAGGATGAGTACAAGGTAGGGCTAGGCTCACCAAAGTATGTGCCAATAATGATCAATAAATTAAAGATCATTATTCCTAAATACCCTCGTTACAAGTACATTGGTACGCCGGTTGTCCAAAGCCGATATATTCGCACGCAGGTTAATGCGCTGCTAGGTCGTACCTTAATTGACGCTTCAAACTCTGCTTATGCAAGTGAAGCCGCACAATTAAATACGCTGTATAGCAATGCCATTGGTTACATAAAAAGCACGCCCAACCTTGTCTTTGGCGATAAATTGGGCCGCCATCAAGATGGCAGCGGGTTGTCTCAAAACATGGTTTGGCCAGAGGTTCGCCAGATTAATGGCCAAAACGTTATCGTTCCTATCGTCTATTTATCGCAAAGTACCGTTGACCAGCATCGTGTTGTCAATAATCAAACCACCTTCAATGGCAATGTGTCGGTGGGCTCATTAACAATCGATGGAGTAACAATAAATACCGGTCGAAATACTTTTATCCAAGTCGCAAATGATCTTTATAACGGTGGAACCATCAACGGCGCGGGTGAATTAAAGATCGTCTCCGGCGGAGCACTGACTAATTTATCTGGCCGAATTCAATCCGAAGGCGACTTGGTGATTGGTGCCCACAGCATTCATAGCCAAACCCTCGTGCATCGTTTTGATAATGGCTTTGATCAAGGTTACCGATACGGTGAAATCGCCGCGTTTAACTCCACAAACGGTGACGTCACGCTTAGAAGTTACAGTGACATTATCTTCCAAGGAGCCACGAGCAGTGCCGGTGGAGAACTCACACTCGTTGCTGACGGTTCTATTTATTTGGGGTCAGAGCAATTATATAGCGGCCACCAAAGTCGATACGAAGACTCCGGTCGCTCATCGGTTTCGTATTTACAATCGTCGCTCTCAGCCGAAGACACCATAAAATTAATCGCCAATGGCACGATTACAATCGACGCAGCAAAAATTGTTAGCGACGAAGGGCACATCGAACTGTTAGCCGGTATGGGAATAACTGTCGAAGATGAGTTAGCCCATACACGCAGTTATAAAAAGGGAACCTACGGTAAACGAGAGATTAACCAAGAAGCCTATCAAACCGTTGCCATTAGATCGGTGCTGGATGCAGGGAAGGGCATAAGACTCCACACCGCCTTGGGTGATATCACCCTAAAAGCGACCGATATTGCTTCCATGGAAGGCACCTCGGTCACCGCCTCCAGCGGGTCAGTCAATATGTTAATGGCCGTGGAAACGGACCATTACAGCTATAGCGAAGTTAATAAGCGTCTCTTTACCACAAAGACCACCAGCCAAGGTTACACCATCGAAAATGCCGTTCCCAATACCATTATTGGCGGTTTCCAAGCTGAGGCCTTATATGGACTCAACGTCGAATACGAAGGTAATCGCGATTTAAGTTTCGATGATCAGATAAATGAATTGAGCCAAATGCCTGGCATGGAGTGGATGTCGGAAGTCCGTAACAGTGGTGAATATTCCGATGTCAATTGGAGCGAGGTTTCCCTTGCTTACGAAGAATGGAATGAAACGAATACGATGCTTTCGCCTGCGGCGATGGTACTTATTACTATTGTTGTGGCGGTGGCTACTCAGGGAGCGGGATCAGGATTTGCGGAAGCGATTTTGGGTGCGGGCAATGCTGCTGGGCCGTTAGGTACTGCAATTGCTGCGGGGACCTCTTCGCTTATTAGTCAGGTTTCTTTGGCTGTGGCAAATGGTGCGGTGAATGGCGATATCGCAGGGGCCCTTCAGGATTTTGCTAGTGTAGATACCTTGAAGTCTTTGGCAATTGCGATGGTTACTGCTGCTGCGATCAGTTATGTGGATACGGAGTTTTTTACTCCGAGCGAAGAGGCCTTGGATATTGCGGAGACGACTGCGAAGAATGCTGCGCAGGCGTTGGAGGGGGCCACGCTTGATTCTGTTCAGGCTGCAGGAGAAGCTGCGCGTGAGGTTGTTGCGAATGGGTCTCTCGGGCAACAAGCTATTCAAGCTGTGACTCACTCTGCGGTTAACGCTGGAGTGACAACCATCGTTGCAGGTGGCGGCTTGAGTGATTTCTCTGACATATTTATAAATACTTTGGCATCGAATGCTTTGTCTAGAGTGGCGAAGCAGTTTTCGGAAAAAATTGGTGAAGCCTACGATGGGGGGGGCGGGGATATTGGATTGGCTAGTCGGTATATTGCGCATGCAGCCCTTGGATGTGCGTTTGGTGCTGCGCAAACAGCCATTGATAATGGAGATTCAAGTGGTAGCTGTGCTTCGGGGGTGGGTGGCGCAATCGCTGGGGAGCTTACCGCCGACTTGTATGTGGAGATAACAACGACAAGTGAGGGATTAATCCGCGGCCATTTAAATGTCACGGAAGATGAAATAGGGGCACTCATATATGAGTGGAAGCGAAAGGGGGTCAATATAAGTAGGCTTGTTGCTGCGATTACGGTGGCGATGGTTGGCGGTGATGCAAATATAGCTACAATGGTGGGAGCTAACGCTGCGGCACATAATGGATTTGGCGACGACGTAACAGATGCGATAGCTGAAAAATATAAAAATACTATTAACTCTCTCGCTCAGCTAGAGTTCTACAGACAATACATTGAACTGTCGGAGACAAACCAATCTTTAATATCGATTAATAGTATGGTTTATGGCGGGTTTGACGAGATTCTTAGATCTAGTGATGGTGATCATATTCAGACAGATTGGTTTGCAGCGGCTTCGGCTGTGACGACATTTTGGGGTGGTTTGGGAGGTCTTGATGCTCCCCTAAGTTCGATGTTAGCTAGTACGGATGGGGAGAACTTGATGCAGTATGTTAGTTTTCATCTTGCTATAGATAATCAGAAAACGTACGAAACACTTCTTTCTGGCCAAGAACTTCCCGGGTATGAGGGTTTGAGGGGGGATGAGCTAGATAGAGCGCTTGTTAACAAGGAGCAGGCCCTTGTCAGTACATATATGGAAGAGTTTTTTTCGGCGAACCCTACTGTCAATAGGGAAGAGGCTTTATCTGGATTAAGCAGACAGTTCGATCCTGAGTATATGTTTTTTGGGCTGAATATTAATGAGGTGGAGTCTGCGATAAGAACGGAGTTTGAAGAAAACAATATTAAGTTTGATATCAGCAATGAAGACCATAGAATAAAGCTAGGGCATCGGTTGATGGATGATATTAATTCTATAAGGAACCAAGAGTGAAGCGGTTTTTATTGTTTTTTGTTGTTTACTATCTGGTTGAGATGACGATTTCTTTGCTTGTCGGGTTTTTGGTTGTATTGTTTCATTCATTTCCTGATGTTGGTCAAGCTATAGGTGCTGTTGGTGGAATATTTTTTATTCATTTCAATCAGATCCTGATAAGGAATGTTTTGGGGAATTACTGTTTTTCTTGGATATTTATGCGGTACGCAACTCAAAAAAAATGGTCATACTTTGGTGTTGCAATTTTAAATTCAGTATCCGTTTTTTGTGTTTTTTCTATTTTGGTGATTGTTTTTGGAGCCGTTAGTCGTTTTGATGAATTAGTTCTAGAGGTGGATTATATTTTCATTCCCATGGCGATAGGGGTGATATTTTCTTCTCTATGTATGGCGCGAATAAGCAAATCGAGAGAATGGTTTTTCGGGGATAAAAATAAATAGAAAACCCAGAGTAACTAAGGAGTCAGAGCAACTTGATAGCGATTTTAATCTGGTTTTTTTTGGCGCTGGTGGTGCAGTAAGGGCCAGTAGGGTAATACTCACTACTGTCCCAGTAAAATGTTGGATATGAGTTTGGAGTTACGCTCTAAGACCGTATGCAGTATTTAACACATGGATGTGTGTAGTTAGACCGCGCAGGATCATACAGTCGAGGATGCTGCGATCGAGCCCCCATGGATGGGTTTGTGGCGAGTCTGAGAGGTCAACACAGAATTTATGTTGGGGGTAACCTTTTCTACTCAAGCCTCCAATATAACAAACTTTCAGAATGTTACGTTTTATGTGATCGGGGTAGGCTTGGTTAAAAATGGACCAATAGGGAGTCGGGCTTGATGATACGGTATTCTATTGAGAGCGTTGACGAGCTGCCTACTCACGAAGATTATACGCCTTTAGCTGAGTTTGAAGTAGGTCGATTGAAACACGTCGTTGTTATGCTTGTCGAAGTACAAATCATGTAGATATTAAAAATAATAAGGCTTTTTCTCTAAAAATTCACATGTAATGTTGTGTAATGGTTTTTGTACGTTAAATACAGTGTAATAGACGAAAGTATGAGGCGTAATGTTTCTGGTGTGAATCAAGTCTGTAAAATCTGTCGTGGTGTTAATATTGTTCTTGATCGTCCGGAAATTGTTGACGTCAACAATTGCTAACATCCTTATGTTGGCAAGGTGGCAGTACAAAAAGATCATGACCTTCGATATGTTTTCATAATTCTCCGACGGGTGTGAATGGTTATGTTATCAATAGCCCAAATGAAGTGTTGAGCGAAATTTCTGCTAATTAGTATCAGTCACAATAATAAAAAATAGCGTGTCATTATCTGTCATCAAACAGTGAAGCCATGTGTTTGTCAGTATTCTTACCTGCTTAATATTATAGCGTGACTGCGAAACCTCGACTTTTGTATGGTGTTTAGATCTATTTTTCAAGAGTTCAGCGAATAAAAAAATTACGAACACAGCGTTAAATATTAAACTGATCGTAGGAAAAAAATGAAAAAATTTATGGTTTCATATTTTCTAATACTGGCTTGCTTAGGGTTGTGTTCAAGCGTTTACGCCGGGGATGAACTGAAAGGGGTGGTTACACACATTGGCGTTCAGAACGGGACTAATGCCGTTCAGCTAAGGCTGAGTGTGACCAATGAAGTCTTTTATTTAAGAAGAGATTCAGAAAATAATGAATTTGAGTCCATTTATGCCTTTCTTTTGTCCAGTTGGAGTCTAGGCCAAGAGATTGAAATTCGGGTGACAGGTAGTGGTCCGCGCATTGTTTCGGGAGCGTATAGTCCGATCTATTTCTAAACTTTAAATCGAGGTATGTTGGATCAGATTGTATTGTTGCAGCTGATGTACTTGCTTCACAATAATGTTTTGTAATTTATAGATTTTGTTGCATACAAAAATATAGTGAGAAATTTTAATGAACAAAAAAATATTATGTTTGGTGTCTATGTTAGTTGTTTCAATGTCGGGTGTCGGCTATGCGGCTGCCCCGGATTATGAGGTAAGTGGTAAGTTTAGGATTGCGAAGGTTAAAGCTGGAGGTGTCGACGGCTCGTTCTGTATTTACAGCGAAAATAACGCGCTTTGGGTGAGTGATGCAATGTGCCCAGGGAATTATCAGTACGTAGCATGTACTGGCGATTCAGGTAATAGCGAATTTAAACTCAGTATCGCTTTGGCAGCGTATATGGCGGATAAACCCGTTCAAATTCAGGCAAATGGATGTTGTGGAACAGGGGTTCCATGTATCTCGGAAATCGATGTTAGCCATTGATGATTGTTTGCAATAAATCGCTTCGCAAAATGGGCTTTTATTATGTTTAAGTTATTTTCAGTTTTATTTGTTTTGTTATCCTCTTTGTCCGTTCAGGTTTACGCTGTTGGCGGAGGTTCTCTTGTAAAGGGCGCTACGGTGAGTGAGATTGAGCCTATGTGGTCAGCTTCTGGAGGAGACGGGTTTATTGTAAGCGTGACGGGCGGTTCCGGGAAGTGTGCTAATGAGCGAATCGTGTTTCCCCTGTCAGCGGCCTATGTAGATAATAATAGTAATGCTGCTCATGGTCGATTGTACGCGGCCGCGTTGACTTCGCTAGCCGCTGATATGAAGGTGGATATCTATAACGATATTAACGGTTCACTAACTGCATCGGAGGGTGCTTGCAGTCAAGCGAACTATATGACCTTGAAGAAATGAAACCTATTGTTTTCTTGTAATATAATCGACGTTACGGTAGGTAGTGTTTTTACTAAATAATTCCGAACGGACGATTTTCCTAGATTCAAGTGTTTTTATTTAACGAAAAGCATTCGTCTTTGAGGAATAGTGTATAAAGAAAATAAGAATGACAGCCATATCGCTTTCGGGAAATTATTTTGCAACTTCCTGTCTTGTTATGGGGGCCGAAGTTCGATTTTTTGCACAAAGTCATGGGAGAAGTACGGCAAATATGATTGAATCCAAAAGTGGTATATATCATGGCGGAAATCATCCTGTATGTGGAAAGTGGGCCTATATAGATTTTTGGGGTAATGAAATATTTTCCGCCGTACTGGCTGCTTATTTTTAGGATAAATAAGTAAATATTATCTATGAGGATGGGGCGCCGAGTAAGGTATCTTCTGGGTATAAGGCTAGTACATGTGAGGTTATTAGTGTTTTTTGAATAATAGGTGGTACGGATAATAAATTATTTAATGAAACTGTTTTGAAATGTTTGCGTATGTATTTTTGGGTTTTATGTCTGTTTCTTTTTCCGCATTTTGATGAGGTATTATTGCTCAAGTTAATATTTCTAGGCCAAGTGACCCGCATCACCCGAACGTGGTTAAAATTAGTATAGGGGGGGTGATTTTAATGCCGCTGAAGGTGATTTTGTTCTTGGTTCCTATGATCCTACGCTTGCAGAAATAATGAGCACTGATGATTATGCTAGCTTGGTTGCTTATGCGATTACAAAAAAGTACGACGAAGGAGCCTGTGACCGTTGTATTAAACAACTCAGATAAATATTTTGGCAATCGCTGTACGATAGCGAGAATATCCAATGCCGAATATAAGTATTTTGGTTAGGTTTGATGATTAATTATTAGGAATATATATGTTTAATAAAATTATTTTTCCGGTTCTATTTTGTTTGTTAATTCCAGGTTTTTCTCATGCATCAGCAGCATGGACTGATAAAGTGAAAATCGAAAGGGTGTCGGTAACTCCTGGGTCCAATGCTGTGTATCTGGTTGTTTCAGGACATGACAACTTTGACAAGTATTGTGTAAGTGGCACTACAAAATTTTTGAGGCTTGACGCAACGACAGACCAAAATAGTTTGGCCTATGGTTTGGCTTTATCACTTTATACAACTGGCTCAGAGGCGAGAATATATGTTGATGATGAAGGTGCGGGTAAATGCTCAATTATAGTTGTACAAAGTTGTGATAACTCGGGCGGAAACTGCAATAAATTTTAAAAAATATAGCTAACAAATAAAATCAACATGGACCGTTAAACGCTCCTGTATTTTTGTGTGTGTCGCTACGCTCTCATTTTTATACGGAAATACCTGCGCGTTTAACTGCCGGCTATTTGAGACGTTAAGGCACAATGAATGACGTTCTTTACGAATCATAATCTTACAATATTTAGAGGTGGATGATGTGTCTAAATAAAATACATATTGTTATGTCGGCGAATTTTCTGATGAGTTTTTGCAACGTTTGCTTTGCTGAAAAATTTGATATTACAGCCGAGGTAGGAATGATACGTTACGCTGAGTCATCTCAAACCATCGACGAAAAGTGGCGCAAACACGTCTGGTTTACCCTGGTTAACCCTGATCAGTCTCCAGATTGTCCTAAGTATCAAGGCGATTATGCAATTTCAGTCCCCGATGGTAATGAAACTGCAATATCTATGATTTTAGCCGCTCAGGTCGCAGATAAAAAAGTCAGGGTAGTGATTGATGATGATGTGCGTTTCCCTGCAGGGATCAATCAAGAGTGTAAGCTTCAGTTTATTGATTTATTGCCCTGAGCTGTAGATGTAGAGTAGAAACTAAATCGTATACGGGGATGATTCGATATAGAACATGTTGATCGATATCGTATTGGAGTCAAATTCGAGTATCTGCTATTAAATAGTGTATAGCTATGGCTCTGAATGTGTATAGATGCCGATTGAGTGTTAGTGGTTTTATATAATCTAAAGAGGCATGTTATGAAGTTTAAAGTGGTTTTACTTATGGGCTTGTTATCGGTTTGCTTGAATAGTGTGGCGCACGATCTTCATTCTGATTCAAAGGTTAAAATTAGCAGTTTAAAATTCTATGCAAATGATGAACCAATGAATCCAAGCTGGGCTGGGCTAATTCAAGTCAAGTTTGAACAGCCGGTTATTTGGAGTCAAGAGAATATATGCCGAAATGATCAGGTTGCGATTAAAAATGAAGATTCGCATTTGGTTGCGGCGGTACAAACAGCCTATGCGCTAGATAAAAGTATTTCGGTTCAAAGTGATACGACGTTGCTGATTGATACGGTATGTATTTTGAGAACGTTGCAGTACTAAGTATTTAAATGGTGTTGAGAGGGTACGCTTTAATTCCGTATCTTGTCGCGGCACGCATCTTAATGGGCGTGAAGTAACGATGCTGGGTAATTGATACCGTATTTAGTTTGGTCTTAAATCAAGGAGTCAGAGTAACTTGGTTTTTTATCGGATGTCGATTTAGGTAAGTTTTGGGAGTGTCTAAATTAATAAAACAGTTATTATTTTAATGGCTGTGTTTAATTCAGCTGCATATGGGGCTGGTGTTTGCACAAGTTGTACGATTGTCGAACGAAGCCGCTACGCGGCAAAATAACGCCCCCTAAATTTTCAATAATAATTCCTCTACGTACTCACGCCCGAGTACGACAGCTAGAGGAATTATCAGATGAACAAAGCACAGAAAACCAAGTTCGATTTGCTGTACCAACAGGATGTTAGCGCATTGAGCCGCCAAGGCAAGGCGGACAATACGATTGACGCCTACTCACGCGCAATACGGCGGATCACGGAGTTTTACGACATCTGCCCCGACAGGCTAAACCAAGAACATCCCAAAGAGTACTTTAGCTCTCTCGTCAAAACCCATTCATGGAGCAGCGTGAAAGTCGACCGCAATGGTCTTCAGTTTTTCTATAAGCATATTCTCAACAAAGACTGGAAGTGGGTGGACATCGTGAAGCCCCCTCAAAAGAAAGTCCTTCCTGGCATCCTCACCCTCAAGGAGATAGAGCGTTTGATCAACGGTACGCGGGAGCTTCGCTATCAAACATTTATTTTGGTCACCTTCAGTATGGGGCTTCGAATCCATGAAGCACTTAATCTCAAAGTTGGCGATATTGATGAGCTTAACGTTATGGCGCATAAGCAACTATGCCGATTTGTCGGTTAATACTATTTTCGTCTACACTCTTTTAATTTTGTCACTATATTCCCAATATAAAATATTCTATCGCTAGTTTTTTACTGACGTTTTCCTTTGCTATAGGCTATTGTTCTAACGTGTATTAGACGTCAACCATCTTG
>JAWSUZ010000092.1:0-1121 GCA_033852165.1 Agarilytica sp.
CAGGATCGTCCATATATGTCTCGTTAGCTTTGTGCGCCTTCGGACTCAAGCCAGGCTAATACACTTGCTCGTGGCTACCCACATCGATGAGAATGATATCGTTATCACGAATGACCATATCCAATACGATGCGATAAGTCATATTGACTGAAACTGACGATAAATCACTTAAACGCCCCTGCAGCCCATGAAGCCTCAACGAGGGGTGATGCGGATTAAGCTCCAACAGTTCTAGCATTTTTCTGTATTGCCCATGCACTTCCGGATGTTTTCTCAAAAACTTCTTCGCTTTCCTGACATAACTATCAGGGAAAATAAGCTTATACGCCATTAACTACTCGCTTCATGTGATCGGCGACACTCTCGGTGATGTAACGCCCGTCCTCAACCTCAGCTTTCGCCTCCTGCAAAGCCACAGCCAGCTCGTATTCACGCAATTTTGCGTACGTTTCAACATCCACCACTACATACCGATCTTGCCCTCTCACAGAGATCACGACCTCTTCATCGACCTTTAGACGGGCCTCAAAAGCAGAAACCCCCTTGGTTTTCAGCTCGTTAGCAGTCATCGTATTCATACATCACCTCCAGCATCAAAAGCACTATCTATAACACTCTAAAGAGTACTATAGATAGTTCGATTGCAACACCATCAAAGATAGACCGATTGCAACACCATCAAAGATAGACCGATTCGTTATTAGACTCACAACCGGCGCATATCCAACATCAGTGAAACTCGCCTCGAAATCTACTGGTTGATGTAGGCGGTGAGATTGAATTCCCGATGAAGATCAAAGTTATAGACGGTGCCTAGCGTTGACTCTCTAACGAAAATGCTAAAAACCTCTAGTGATTAGCTAGGGCTTAAAGTGCCTGTCCCGCTTATCACTTATCACCACCGGCCCCACGGAGCTGTTCATACATACAGCTCTAATATATAGTGTCAGCATCAATCATGGATCGACGCATATGCCAAAAGCTCGAAAGTTTCTTATATCCTTAGCCGCAACTCCCTATTATCACTGCGTATCCCGCTGCGTTCGGCGTACCTATCTATGCGGTTTCGATCATCACACAAACACAGATTATGAACACAGACGACAATGGATTGAAGATCG
>JAWSUZ010000019.1:0-12716 GCA_033852165.1 Agarilytica sp.
GGAAATGCTTGACCACATCAGGTACGGGGTACGGGGTACGGGATACGGGATACGGGATACGGGATACGGGATACGGGATACGGGAAAAAGGGGGGGGCGGGTGACTGGGTGCGGGAGACGGGAAAATATGGATGCTGATTTTGGTCAATGGGCATCAATACCGTAACCATTTTTTCCCGTTTCCCGTCCCCCTTTTTCCCCGTCCCCCAGCTTTTCCTTATTCCAATAGTCTTTTGATAAGGGCGGAAATCTTTTTCGCTCCATACGCGTCATTAGCGTCATTGAACAGAAGCTCTGAATACCCTCGTTCCCACGGTCTCCGTGGGAATGCAGACCGAAGTATGTTTATTGCACTTAATTCTAGTAATGTTTGTTCATATTCCAGTAAATCCGATAATTCTGATCGGTTTTCACTTCAGGTATGCATTCCCACGCGGAGCGTGAGGAACGAGAATAATATGTTGTCCCCATGGGTACTTGAATTCATTCTTTAAATAAATGCCCATCGGTACTGAAGTGATTTACCGTAGGATGGAAAAGCCAAAGGCGTCTTCCACCGAAGCCGCAATCATGCTCGATCATTAAATTTTATTCGAGGAGTTTTTTGATAAGCGCAGATATTTTTTTCGCACCATTCGAGTCATTGGCACCGTCGAACAGAAGCTCTGAATTTCGAGTGTAACGCTCCATTTTGACTTTCTTATTTCCGATATCCACTAATGTCGAATTTAAATCATCCATAGAATCAATAATAAGACACGCTTCTGCCTTTCGTAATTCGGCAAGTTCAACATCATTACACAGGTGTTGAGGCGGAAGAAGGACCGTAAATGATCCGCTGGCCATAGATTCAAAGAGGGATAAACCGTAGCAACTTAATACAATACTCGATTCTGCCATCTTCTCGTATAAATCGTCAGGGTTCTTGAGTAATTGCCAACGTTTTTCTGAATCCAAATTAGGGGCGGTAGCATAGGGGCCTTGCACCCAGGCCAACTGCCAGTCCGAGAGCATAATGTTCTCAATACGTTGCGGCAATAATTTGCCATAGCCCAGGGCGTCGGAACCTCCGGTCAATACGAGTAGTTGTTTCTTTTTCTTAACGTTGGGAAATGTAGGTAAAAAATAGTGATCCCAACCGACGCTGATTTTTGGGTTGTTCATGGGGGTAAAAAAGGCGGGTAGAAAAAGGTTATCGCATATATCTAACAGGCAGTTCATTTTATCGATGGCGACGATACGCGTATCACGGTCTTTTTTCGCATCGGTCACGGTTTCGATAAGTTGTTTTGTATCAATATGGTCAGGATGAAAATCGATTACCCAGCAGTCATCACGATTAGATTCCATCTCGTAAAAATTATCGTGGTGCCAAATATGTGATGAATTTAACCACGGCAGCGGTTTTTCGTTACCGCATATATAGATTGTCGTGCCCACGCCCAAATTTTCTTGCAGGGCTGCGGCGATTATCGCACAGCGTTTTACATGCCCGAGTCCAATGGTTTCACTGACATGGCAGAATAACGCAACCTTCTGATATTGCAGTTCTGGTTTTTTTTGATGAACGTGATCGTTCATTGAACGTAAGTCTTCGTCGCGAAGCAATTCTTCTTGTACCCACTTAAGGTCGACAATCGACTCGGCGGGGTGATTCTGATACCAACGAGAATAGACCGCTTGCATAAAGTCATAATCGGCTGGTGTATCGACGGATATCCGATGGTTTATCGACGAAAAATCATCGCTGTCTTCAATTTCGAGAATATCTAAACAGGGACTGACATCATTAGCGTAGCCGACATGTTCGCGTGTCATATCTGTGGTGCTGTTTATAACGAGGTTTGACCAACCGGCCCGGCTGTATATATCCACGCCTTCGTGGATACTCTTAATGCCTTTTTTTAAGCTGATTTTGTGTTTTGTTGGGTTCTGGATTAATTGAGTCAGGCTATGATCAACAAAATCTGGGTCGATAAGCGGGCAGTCGCCGCAGATGTAAACGACATGCTTCGGATTTTCTTTTTGCACGACCGAGTCGATTCTACCGACCAAATCATTTACATCACCAGAGTAGACAGTAACGGGAATTTGTTTCTGGGCCCATTCGACAAGGGGCTGATTAAAATCGTCGGCTGTGGTGGCGAGAATAATCTTATCGAGTTTTTTACAGGTTTGTAATCGCGTGACCAAACGTTCAATTAAGGGAACATCAGCAAGCGGCCGTAAGTGTTTTCCGGGGAGGCGGCTAGAATTCAACCTTGCTCCAATGATGGCAATGCTTGTCATAAAAATAATTCGGCTTCGGGTTTGGCGCAGGGTTTAATACAGTACGAAAATGCAGGTAGCATTCCACCTGATTTTAAGGTTTCATCAGCCTCTATTAGTGAAAACCAACAGCGGTTAAGGTATTCATCGTTGATAGCTTTACTCGATAGCATGGGCAGGGCGGCACACTGTGATTGATCCCAGGTCAGGGAAACCCCATTCTTTCCAGAGCCAAATAATACTTCACCCGTAGTTGCGCCGAGGGCATTGGTTGCCGAAACAATCGATGAAACCGGCGTGCCATGATCAAAATCTTCATTTGCCATAAAGTACTCGCGCGTTTCACCACCGTTATGACAGGCAAACCAGGGTCTGCTGCTGCAATCGAGTAAGCTGACAAAGCCTAAACGCAAAGAAGCCTCTGGTCTGTTCTCGTGGGAAAATTCAAAACTACATTCAAGTGATTCTTGATCGAGACAATACGATTTTGTGAGTTCGCCATGGGGGGTATTCAACGTGCAGAGTATAATCAACTTCCCTTCGTCGTTGTACGCTTCATAGGTAACTTTTCCAAGATCAGTGACGCGGTCACGTTCTTTAAAACGCTCCATAACCAGGTGGTTGGAATAAAAGTCTGCGCCGTAACGAATGTGATCAAATCGACCGTGGGGAAGGGTGCCGCATACGGGTTTAAATGATTGGCTTGCAAATGCCAGTTTTTCAATGCTCAGTCCCCGATTGGCATTCAGAGTTAAGTGAATATACGGAGTAAGGATGTGTAATTTATTGCGCTCTTTTTCAAAACTAATCTCGCAATTATCCGATGGGGTAAATGGCGTCAGAGACTTTTGTTTATCCCTGTAAGATCGCGACGCATTTTCACTGTCTGTTTTTTCAATAGTCGGAAAATGATTAATCAACTGGCTATAGCGGTTCGGATTGAGATGGGTGCGTAGATCACTGGCCCATAATCGACATAGTTCAATCCAGGAGTCAGTCGTATCATTTTTTTCAATAGTGTTTTTATGAGCACTTTCATCACAGGGTTCATTTTTTTCTACAGAGTCCTGTTCACGTAGTTGATTGAGCGTTCGATAACATAAGGTGTTTAATCGGAGATCATTTCTACCGCTTAATCCCCAGCGGGTAATATTGTATTTAGCCTGCTTTTTAACGGATATTGGATGCGTTGCCGATGATATCGAAAGAGGAGGCCCGGGCTGTAAATGCACTAAGGATTCGCTGGGTTTAATCCATTGATACAGGGGGCTTTCGTTAAGGTTCTTAAATAGCTTGACGATTCTTTCCCATTCCGAGTGCTGAGTGAACGCTTCTGTTTGATAGCGTCCAGGGCGAAAATCAAATACTTCAGCATCGCTACCGTAAATAGAAAAAGCCTTGCACTCCGGTTTAATGGTGTTACTGATGTAGCTCAGGTAATCCTCAAGAATGATTTCACCATGGGCGTAGCGTTGTAGCTTTTGAAACGCGATAGCGTTGTTCCAAATCACCTGAATACTTCGCTTGCCGGCAGTCAAAAGTGACTGGGGTCGATTGAGCAAATCTTTTGACCAGTCCAAATTATGGGAGTAGGGATTATCCCACTCCATAACAATCGTCTCGAAACCCGCATCGAGGTACACATCCAATAACCCACGTGATACCGCCTGCTCATTAATATAGGCAAGGTCCGGCTTTACGCCGAGGCACGTTTCATACGCCTGCTGAGCAATATTTAAATTTCTTAAATTAAGGTCAGCGGGTACCAGTGGCCCAATAATTTGGTTATCTCCGCTGGCCAGAATTTCACAGCGATCTTGGGCAAGTAAAGTGCGAAATTTATTTGTCCACGCAGGGGCAAGCTCTGTAATCCGGTTTAAGGTATAGCGTGTTAGTTCCAAGCCTAAGGGGATATGGTGTAAATCGATAAGGTTAAGAAGGGGCCAATAACATTTATCGATAACCGCAAGATGGGTATCATCATCGTTATCAATTGATGAAAAAGCCAAGTTCAGATGAAATACTGCGTATAGGTTTTGTGTCTGGAGCTGCGATGCTGGATCAATAGAATTATTATTCGCCATTATTCGACCTCGATAACAACGCTATTCATAGCATCTTCCGCGAGCGTAATTGCCGTATCCCTATCGTCGGCAATGGTAATGATATAAAACAGGCGGTTAGCGTAAGTGACCGGCTCCAAGGATTGGCCAACCTCAAAGGCTTGGTTAATCACCAGTTCAACAACACCGGGCATTTTCTTGGCTTTTTCCAAACCTCGAATGTTGGTTATTTTTCCCGCTTGATGAAAATGGTAACGGTGACACATGCCTTTACTAAACTTGGGCTTTAATGCCGCAAGATCAACAGATAAACCCAATGCAAGCTGTATTGTAGTTTCGACAATATTAATACCGTTAACGCGCGGCACCACTCGCGAACAAAAACCTCCACCGCTGAGGCGTGAAGTGACTTCGATAACATAAACACGACCGTCTTCGGCAATAATTAAATCACCTTTTGTCGGGCCTGTACTAATTTCAAGGCTCGAAACAGCTGTGGCAAACGCCGTACACATACGATCGGTCACACTGTCAGAATGTTTCGTGGGCATCTCGCCACCGTCTTCGACCATCAGCGGGTAGAAATAATCGTTACGGGAATAATTACGATCAGCAATTGCGGTTACATGCAAAGTACCGTCGACGACCACGCCTTCAATACTAATCTGATCACCGGGAATAAATTCTTCAATAATTACCTGCTGATCCGACGCCAGGCTTTTAGCCTCAGAAAAAGCCATTGTAAGCTCTTCGTCATTTTCAATAATACGAACACCACGCGAGGCCGAATTATCACTGGGTTTAATGACGACGGGGTAGGGCACACAGGTTTGCGGTTTATCGCTTTCAAGAATAGCGAATTGGGGAAACAACACACCCGCCTGCAAAAAACGTTCAGCGCGCTCACACTTATTAGTCGTCAATAACGCTACCTGTGAATTGACACCCGGTAAACCCAAAGCGTCGGCAACGGCAGCGACAGTCGGGGACACTTCAGACCCAATAGTCATCACACCATCGAGGCCAATACTGCCTTTGACTTTTTTTGCAACATTAACGACAGCTTCAATATCTTTAGTGCTGACAGCGTAAGACTGATGAGCAATTTTAAAGGCGGGAGCATCAGCGTTCCAATCAATAGCAACGGTTTGAATGCCCAGCTTGTGAGCGCACTCGTATGCGGGTAATTGATCAATACCGCCGCCGATAATAAGAAGAATTGTCATGCTTTAGCCTTCATGCTTTAACCCAAGCCCCACCATTGACACTCATCGTTTGCGCCGTCATATAACTCGACTCATCCGACGCTAAGTAAACCGCTGCCCCCATCATCTCATCGACTTTAGCAAAACGTTTGATTAACATAAGTGAAGTAGCGGTTTTTTTAACCTCTGGCGACATGGTTTTCTCGGTAAACTCATTACCAATAACACCGGGTGATAAGGTATTTACGCAAATATTGCGATCACCTAAAAAACGGGCTAAATTATGGGTGAGGGCAGTTACAGCCATTTTTGCGCAGGCGTAAGAAGGCGTTCGCGGCCCACCATATTCGCCGGACAAAGAACCGATATTAATAATCCGGCCCCCGTCATTAATCACCGGCAAAGCGGCTTGGCAACAACGAAACACACCGGTTAAATTGACATCGATGACTTCGTTCCAGTCCTCCTCCGTTTGCTTATCGAAATCAGCTGTACGATTTATTCCTGCGTTATTCACTAAAATGTCAAACTTACCGTATTTTTCAGCTACGGCATTAAACATCGCATCGACGCTTTCACGCGAACGCACGTCTAACTGCAAACAAAGATCTGCACCAATATCTTTGGCAATGGCTTGGGCTTCGTCAGCTTTGGTCGAATAGGTAACGACAACCTTGGCCCCTTCTTCGGTATAGCGCCTTGCAATGGCTTCACCGATTCCACTGCTAGAGCCAGTAACGATAGCGACTTTATCTTTCAATCTCATACAAACAATTCCACACTTATTTAAATAGGGTTTTATTCTCATCCGGCATCGCATCCCACTCGGCTAAAAAGCCTTTGAGTGCAAGGTCAGATAATTCAGAGTTAATCATGTCAGACAGCACATTCGGCGGAATCGTCGCAACGTGTGCACCGGCAAGGGCGGCTTCTTTCACATAAACGGCGGTGCGCATACTGGCGGCGAGTATTTGGGTTTCAAATTCATAGTTTTTAAATATCGTCGCTATTTCGCGAACAAGTTCTGACCCGCCGGTTGAGGTCACGTCGAGCCTTCCCACAAATGGGCTAACGTAGGTCGCACCGAGTTTTGCCGCTAACAGTGCTTGGTTGGCTGTGTAGACGAGGGTAAAGTTGGTTTTAATGCCTTCGGCGCTTACACGATGCAGGGCTTCGAAACCAGCGGCATTGGCGGGGAGTTTAACCACCATGTTGTCGTGAAGTTTGGCGAGTATTTTGGCTTCTCTCACCATGGAGTCGGCGTCTAGGCTGACGACTTCGCCGCTAACGGGACCGTCGACAATCGAGACGATTTCGTTGAGTACGTCTTTTATGTCGCGCCCCGATTTTGCGATTAACGCGGGGTTTGTTGTTACGCCGTCGAGTATGCCGAGTTTGGCGTATTTTCGTATTTCATCAACGTCGGCTGTATCTATAAATATTTTCATTTTTTACCTATCATTTTCAATAATCATTAAAATTCGTAACCCGTAACCCGTAACCCGTAACCCGTTATTTTTTGAGTCCGTTACAGTTATTGGGTAAGTATTTTCAAGACACGCTGTACCCAAAGCACTCGCTATGCTCGCGGGGCAGGCCCTAAATACGTCCATGTAAGCTCACTAATGCCATCCTCGACAGTGTGCTCCTGCACTGTCTACTACTCCACATCCATGTGGAAAATGGCATTATATGGTCTTAAAAATACTTCCCCAACATCTGCAACTCAGTGCAGGATCCAACTAGATTTAAAGTTTATATTCTGGTCTCTAAACATAAAGGAATGTGAGTTTTATGCAAGATGAAAATCCTAATCAGTAGAGCTAAGTTTTTTTACAGTTATAACTTAGCAATGGCTCATTACTGATAAACCCTCTGTGTTTTGTTTGCGCTTATTTTGACCAAAGTGATTGCTGCACTGAGCGTCGGCTGTTCGAGGGGTACTTCCAAGACCATCTAATGCCATGGATGGCATTAGTGAGCCTACAGGGATGTATTTACGGCGTGTCTTGGAAGTACCCCTCGGATAGACGATGCGGTATCTGCCTGCCACAAAACGAACAACCCTAACGAACATAAAAACTCTCACTAACTCGCGCTAAACGTTCTTCGGCTTCAATTATGTTTGGCCCCGAAACAAACACACTAGCCAGCCCCGATAGTTTCATTGAACCCTGGGATATTGTCTGACCATCCTTCTTATATATGTGAGAACTAAAAACACCATCTTGACTCAACGGGTCACTAGAAAATCCAGCGTCAGAAATCTCAGGAAGGGGAGAAGTAAACACCTTACAAAGCGCAACAGACTCCCGTGAAATATCGACAAATTCTTTGTCGGGAATATCGTTACACAAAACCTGCGCCATAAACTCCAAAGGCTTAATATTCATCGCCTTGGGAAACATCTGTAACGTCCCATTAGGCCCATGCAAACGTGGCCCAACCTCAATCACGTAAACACCTTTCTCATTAATAACAAAATCACCACCCACAGGACCGAAATCCATCTTCAAAGCTCTCGCGATATCCCGTAGCATATCGTAGGATTGAGTGATTAAATTCAGGGGTTGTTGCGAAGGACAAACATTGTAGTTTTCCACCGGGTTAAAATTTCGATAATCTTTATGGTCCGTGGTGAAATAACTGTCTGCGTCTCCAGCAGGGTAAAATCCCCCTTGGTGAAATACGCCTTGGGTATCGATGTAATGACCGGTTATTTCTTCTTCTAAAATTAACTCAGGGTAAAGGCTTTGTTTTTGAAGGTCATTAAAGACTCGGGTAATGTCATCTTCACTCTTTACCTTTGCAACGCCTTTACCACCAAAACCATCGACCACCTTTAAATAACACGTCGCGTTAAATTCTTTGAAAGCCTTAATGGCTTCAGATTCTGTTTTAACCTCACGATAAGGGGCAGATAAAAAACCATGCTCCTGAAACTGTCGTTTCATTAAGAGCTTGTTGTCGCAGGTGACGGCAACGTCCACCGGTATCGAGGGTAGGTCGGTTGCGTTGGCAACCAGCGCTACTGATACCGCGTAATTTGTTAAGGTGAAAATCCCGGCAATATTTAACGTGCTTTTATTCAGCAATACCCACGAAACCAAACTCTTTATATCGTTCGCACTAATGTTAACGCAGACATCAGCTTCCGAAAACGCGGGCGCATTAGCATTCATATCAGAGACAATGACGCGGTAGCCAATACTCTTTAAGCGGGCTACAGCGGGAACCTGTTGAATTCCACCACCAATCATCATGATAGATTTCATGAATAAATAACCCCTCTAATAACATTAACGTTCATAATCTTGCCGTACCCCGTACCCCGTACCCCGTACCCCGTACCCCGTACCCCGTACCCCGTACCCCGTACCCCGTACCCCGAGTTCACCCATAAAACCGGCAAGCCATAAGGTCTGCCACGGATGAGGGAGGCTTTACCAGATCGCCGTCTTTTCGTTCAAATTCAATATGGTCTTTAGGGAATTGTTCTAGAATCTCAGATTGCAGAAAAGTTTTTCCCGTGTCGGTATAAAGAAAATCCATACAGCATGCTTTCTCTTTCAAGCCGTTTTGGGCCAGACATTTGTCTATTCCGTTGTAATAAACACGGTCTATAAAATACTGATAAGGATCAATGCCTGCGAACTCCCACAGTCTGTCAATTTTGGCATCCCAAAAAAGGCCGCATTCAATAATGAAGATTTCGCCCTTGGTGTTGATCTTAATATCCAAACTGATTTGGCTGTTGTTTATTTTTAGGGCCTTCGCCGCACGAGTGCTTTGGCTGTGCAATAAATCGAAGTCGATAATTTTGGAATCGTTGGGAGAGGGTATAAGCTGAAACCGATCGGGAATAAAGTCAGTTCTGTATTCTCCCGATGACTTCTTGCAAACACTGATAATTTCAAGTTCATTCCCAACGACGATTCCGTCGACACTGTATTCTTCGCCGTCAATATATTCTTCAATCAGCCACTCAGTATTGGAATAATCTTTCTGAAGTGTATTGAGTTCTTCTTGTGTGTTTATTTTACAAACCCCGAAGCCACCAATGCCGCCAGAGATGGGTTTAGCGATAAGCGGAAAATCATGTGATTCTAGAGGCGCAGTGGAAAATTCTTTCGCCATATTTACGCCCATGGCGACCATGCTTTTTCGCATGCTGGCTTTGCTATAACACAGAGTGACGCTATCCGAGGGGAAACTGGGGTGAGCGGTTTCGAAATGTTCGTTGAGTGCCGCTACATTTTTCGCCACAGCTTCTGCCGATGAGTTAGAGTAAACCAAACTGATCGGTTTTTTTTCGTGGTGGGGGCTTAGCTTTTGGATAATCGATTCAAGATCGTAAATGCTATTTTCGATAAAACCATCAGCGAGTGATTTCGATACGGAATTTGGATCGCGGTCAATCACAGTGACGGACTCGCCACGGTTTTTGAATTCTTGAATATAGGGTCGTTGAGATTTTCCTCCCCCCAATACCACCGCGTGTCGCATTACCTTAGTCGTCCTTCTTCGCGTAAATGCAAATTTCTCTGCAGAGGTTTAACTTAGTGAAGGCTTGGTACAGTTTACGTTTAAGTGGGTTTAGCCCGTCTTTATTGAGAGTGGTTTCAAATCGTATGCGCTTTTTATGGCAAGCTCTGCCAAGTTCAACTTGCCCAGCATAGTTATCGCCCATTAATAAAAACATATCGATGGGAAATGTGTTTTCTTTGAACGTGATGGTATAGCCGGTTTTCTCGACCAATTTACCCAGTGATTCGGGCGTAAAGTAATTAAGGTGATGGCTCGGTACGATAAACCAGGGTTTATAACCATCGACTTCACGCAGGGCGTGTTGAAAAGGGTTGTACTCGTTGGGTGCCGTTAGGCAAATCATTCCGCCCGGTTTTGTAATGCTGAAAATGAGTTCCAGAAATTCAGTCGGGTCTGGAATATGCTCCAACACCAAGCTCGTGTGTACGGCATCGAATTGGCCGAGGGTTTTGGCCGTCTTGGGAGTTAAAAAATCTTCAACAGTCTCAATCCCAAAGCCGCGCGCTTTTTCGGCGGCTTGAGTCGAGGGTTCTATGCCCAGAGTTTCCCATCCGCGTTCTTTACCGCATTTTAAAAATAGGCCTGGGCCGCACCCGACATCTAAAATACGCTTCTTTCCGTCACCGAGTTCTTTTTCAAAAATATCGTAGCGGTCGGAATACTGAAGTTGATACCACTCTTGGTCTTCCATATAACGGGTTAACGAGAGCGGTTTGGTCTTTTCGTAGTAATCATGACGATAGGTGGTTTTTAACTCCTCTACGGAGGGTAGGGGGTTGATGTGTCGAAAACCGCATTGCTGGCATTCGATAACGTCAATACCGTCGACGCAATCCACCACTTCATCTGCGTGTTCTTTTTGCAGGTTTATTTTACTCGCATCACTCGCATCGCTTTGTGAATTTTCAGCCAATTCAGCCATTAAAATTCGCCCGTTCTTGAATTAAGGGGCGAAGGCCATCGCTTGGGTCGGCCCGCCAGTTTCGGTCGGATTTTTCAGAGGGTGCTATTTGTTTTTCTGGTTCACCATCGGCAGTCTCTGCAATATGAATATCACTAATTACCTGGCCAATTTGTTCGGGTAGCCAACAGTGCCCAGCAGCATATTCTTCGCCTTTCTCATCGAGGTCCAAATGAAACTCGATCGTGTCGGCTTGCCACTTATGAATCGCGCGACTCAGTACCGCCGGAGAAACCGTATGATCAGACCAGCCGACTTTAATACCGTAGCGTTCGCGGTAAGTCTGCAATACGGCCAGATTGCATTCGTTAGCCGGAGTCGGGTAAGCCGATACACAGTGGAGTAGGGTGATGTCGTCTGCGCCTGCGGTTTTGAGTGTTTCAATGGCCTTGTCTATTTCTTCTATCGTTGCCATCCCCGTCGACAATATGACCGGCAATCCTGTTTGTGCACAGGATTTAAGCAGGTCTGTCCAAAGCAGTTCGTAAGAGGCAATTTTTAAAAAGTCGACGTGGGGTTTTAACTCCTCCACGGCTTGGAGATAAAAGGGCGTACACGAAAATTCGATCTTGTTTTCATCGCAGCATTGTTTCAGTTCTGGGAGAAAGTCGAGGGGGAGTTCCCAGTCTTTGCGTTTTCTATGATTTTCGCTGCGTTCTAAAATTTCGGGCGCGAAAAGTTCTTCAATTTTAAATAGTTGGAACTTAACGGCTTGGCAGCCGATTTTGGCGGAAGTTTCAATAAAGGTGAAGCAGCGCGCAAGGTCGCGGTGGTGGTTACTGGAGATTTCAGCGATAAATCGGGTAGTCATGATCTTCAGTGTTTCGTGTTGGGTTTACGGCGTTTATAGGGCTTTAACGGCCTTTTAGTTACTGGGCTGCAAGTTTTGGGCCGAGGTGTTGAATTGTTTTATTTTTGTTAACAGCGCCGTTGCATGTGTTGTCGTCTGGTTACTAGGGGGTTAATTGTCTGGTTTGTGGCGTGTTTAATCTGTTAATTGTTGTGGTGTTGTATAAATATTTAGTCTAGGAGTGGGCTTCCGTCAATTATTTGTCATTATTTTTCTGTTGCTTTTCAAGGGTTTGTGACGGTTTGTTAAGTTTTGGTTTTTTATTGTTCATTTTGTTTGGATTGTGTTGCTGTGATTTGTGGGCCACGGGGAGGTGGGGCGTAAAGATGTGTGAAAGGCGTGACTTTCGAGTGGGAATATTCCTTGTTTATGCTATTACTTTATTGATTGGTAGTTTTTTAGATCGCGAGGATTGAGAGGCGCTTATTAGTTGGCTGATAGTCCGCTATAGCACTTCGGGAAGCATTTCCAAGACACGCTATATCCAAAGCACTCGCCTTGCTCGCGGGGCTGGCTCCAAGTACGTCCCTGTAGGCTCGTCTAATGCCATCCCTCGGCAGTGTGCTCCTGCACTGTCACTACGCCACATCCGTGTGGCAATGGCATTAGACAGTATTGGAAATGCTTACCCAAAGCCCCATAGCTACGTGCGTTGAGATCCTAATCCTGGTTCCCACGGTCCCCGTGGTAACCCATACCGAGCTAAATCGTTATGCAAAACCTGCTAAACCACTTCCCAGTTCTGTGCGGGAATTCATGTGGAGGTATGCATTCCCACGGGGACCGTGGGAATGAGAGTGTATTGTGATAGTAACCCGTAC
>JAWSUZ010000093.1:0-4162 GCA_033852165.1 Agarilytica sp.
AAGCGTCCACACGCATTGCTTGCAACTTATTTATATCTATCTGCACTGTATTTTCAGCGCCTACCTGTTTTGTCGTTTCTCTTTTAATCTATTATTAGTCCATCTACTTCTATTTTTGGAATAACGTGACTCTATGCCATGGGTGAGTGATGAACGACTTCTTGTTCGCAGTCTGGAGCTTATGTTCTCCCAGTCGGCAAGTGCTTTGGTTTCCAGTGCGATAGCTGGTCTTGTTCTTATATGCACATTCTGGTCTCAGGCCAACCCTTTCGTTCTCCTTAGCTGGAGCGTCTGCTTTACTCTTGTTGGCATCTACCGTATTTTTTTAAAAGCCGCGTTTCTTAGGTCTCGAATTCATAATTCCGAGTCGCGAGCCTGGTTTGTTCGGTTGGGTGGGGCAATCTTTGTTACTGGCGTCCTTTGGGGGGCGTTTCTGCTTTATCTGGCCTCATTTGCTAGCGGGCTTACCGCAGCGATTCTGATGGCTAATTTTGCATTTCTTCTTGCTGGCTCGGTCACTGCGTATGCAATGTCCCTTCCTGTCTTCATTTTGTTTTCTTTTCCTATTGTTGTTCCTTCTGTGTTGTACCTAGTTATTTCCTTGGATCAAGATAGCTGGATGCTGGCTGCTGTATCTTTGGGGTGGTATCTATTTATGATTTCAACCGCTCGACGTTTTGGTGAGTTTGCTATGCGCTCACTGGGATATGAATATGAGAAGAAAGAGTTGGTTGAGGAGTTGGAAGAACAGAATCGTCGTGCAGAGGTGTTGGCAAAAGAGCTGATGGTTTTGTCTAATACGGATAGTTTGACGGGGTTATATAATCGGCGTTATTTTGATGAAAGTATTGATGGCGAAATGTCGCGGGTTCGGCGCACTAATGGGTCGCTGAGCTTGCTGCTCTGTGATGTTGATTATTTTAAACGTTATAACGATTCCTTGGGGCATGTGGAGGGGGATCGTTGTTTGAGGTTGGTGGCGGATATTTTACTGGATTCTGCGCGAGGCGGAACCGATGTCGTGGCGCGTTATGGTGGAGAAGAGTTCGCTATTGTTCTGGGTAATACCGAGATGGATCAGGCTGTGGTGTTTGCGGAAAGGTTACGAAAATCGATAGTCGATAATAAAATTACTCACCCCGACTCGGATGTGGCTTCTTATTTGACGATTAGCGTCGGCCTGTCTTCTGTTGTCGATGTCAAAAGTGAGTCTGCAGCAGATCTTATTATGCGTGCTGATAAGGCCCTATACCGCGCAAAGGAGTTTGGCCGTAATCAGGTGCAAACTTAGTTTTTTGTGAAATCATTTTCTTGTTCTACGTTTGCTTGATTCTACGGCCGCCCTTTCTGCTTGGTTTATTGCGTGAATTATTTTCAGTGCGCTATAAATATTGAAGCTGGCTTTATGAGAGGGATTTAATTTTTTCTATTATTGAAGTTGTTGAGCAGCCGTCGACAAATGGCAGTACTCTCGTTTCTCCCCCATTGTTTTTTACGCAGTCATGCCCGACTATTTTTTCGGCGGTGTAGTCTCCTCCTTTTGCTAATGTATCGGGAAGGATTGTTGAGATTAATTCAAGAGGAGTGTCGTCTTCAAAGGGGACCACCCAGTCAACGCAGTTTAATGAGGATATGACTTCCATCCTCTCTTCTAGGGTTACTATTGGTCGCTGGCTCCCTTTTAATCTGGAAATAGATGCATCGCTATTCATTCCGACTATTAGTCTGTCTCCGAGTTTGGCAGCCTCTTTTAGGTAGCGTACATGCCCTGCGTGAAGGATGTCGAAGCAACCGTTTGTGAAGACAATTTTTTCGCCTTTCTGTTTGCATAGTCTCGTTTGAATGCTTAGCTCTTCGAGGGTGACGAGTCCTCTTATTAAATCTTTGTCGTCGAGTTCTATGGCGTTGCGTAATTCTGCGGTGCTCACCGTCGACGTGCCGAGTTTGCCAACAACAACTCCGGCTGCTAGGTTGGCGAGGCGCATGGCGGTTTGTATGTCGGTTCCAGAGGCGTACGCAGCGGCAAGCGTGGCAATAACGGTGTCACCTGCGCCAGTTACATCGAACACTTCTTTTGCTGATGTTGGCATGTGGTATGGCGCAGCTTGTTCCGAGATTAAAACCATTCCTTTTTCGCTCAACGTGACGAGTAGCCCGTCTAGGTTTAGGTCGGCGCGAAGAGCCTCTGCTTTTTCAAAGACCTTTTCGAGTGAGTCACTTGAGCCTGAAGCTTCTTCTAGCTCAGACAAATTCGGAGTAACAAAAGATGCGTTTTTGTAGCGTTGAAAGTCGCCTCCTTTTGGGTCCACGAATATGGGAGTGTTGTGTTTGTTGCACAGCTCAATAATCTTGGCGGGATTGGATACGGTACCTTTTGCGTAGTCGGAAATAATCACTGCGTCCACGGAGCTAAGAATGTCGCCAATTGAAGCAAGAAGAGCTTGGTCGTTTTCGCCTTTTAATGGTTCTTCAAAATCCATTCTGAGTAGCTGTTGGTGCCGACTCATTACGCGAAGCTTTGTTATCGTTGGTGTTTTGGTGTTTGTTATTGTGGCGTCATTAATGGAAGACTTGGCAAGCAGGTTTTTTATTCTTTGTCCGGGTTCGTCACTGCCAATTACGCCGCAAATGGTTGTTTTGCAGCCCAGCGTAGAAATGTTAAGGGCAACGTTTGCTGCTCCACCTAGGCGATCGTCGATGTCGCCTATTTTCACAACGGGTACGGGGGCCTCTGGAGAGATGCGAGATGTTGGGCCGGACCAGTACCGGTCAAGCATGATATCGCCGATAACGAGCAGGTGCGCTTTTTCAAAGCGCGGTAACGAAACGGTCATGGAGCCTCCGGTAATTGGGCTTGTTTAGAGCTTGGGGTGTTGATTGAATTTTTGAATGAGGGGCTTAATTGTAGTGAGGACTTTATCTGGGGTGATGTCTCGCATGCATTGATATTCTTTGTTGCAGGTGGGGTTTCGTCTGCATGGCGAACAAAAGCGGTCCAAATATATAACTTTGCTCAGTTCGCTGTCGACGTAGTCGTATGGGTAGGTTGCTCCAAACAGTGAAATGGTTGGTATGTTGAGGGCGTGCCCCATATGGGTTAAGCCGGTGTCGACGCCGATTAGGATTGTGGCTCCAGAAATGATGGCAGCAGTTTCTTCTAGCGTTGTTTGGCCTGCAAAGTTAACTGCGCTGGTTAATCGAGACATTTTTTCGCCGGGCTCTTTACCGTTTTCGCCGCCTACAATAATTGTGCGAAGCTGATACCGCCCCCTGATCCTCAGAATGATTTGCTCCCAGTAATCGCCAAACCAATTTTTCTGCGGGTACTGTGCGAATGGGCAAATTACCGCGTAGGGCGTATCGCCGATCTTTTCTTTCAGTTTGTTTTTTGCGTCAATTGAAGCCTGCTTGTCCTGGGGGAGGTGCATTTTCCATTTGGAGTCAGAGCAGCCTAACTGATTGACCAGGTAGCGATATTCAGAGCCTATCTGCGTTTGATCTCCGATATTTCGAGAGATCGTTTTGGTCATAAACCAGCTGTTTCCGCCGTTTGATCCTAGGGCAATTTTATGTGTTGCGCCGGAGAGCCATGCGATAAAGCCAGTTATGAAATTGCCTTGTAGGTCTATAGCGCGCTCAAACTTGCGGGTGCGCAGTTGCGAGCGCAGAGCCTGGGATTTTTTTATTAGTGTTGGTATGTGTTTTTTTTGCCAGAGCCGCATCCATTCATCTATATCAAAATGAATGACTTCGTCGATGTCGGGGTGGTCTTTGAGTAGGGGGGCGAACTCGGGGTGGACAACCCAAGTGATGTGAGTGTTGGGGTTGTTTCGCTTGAGTGCGCTTGCTACCGGGGAGGACATGATAATGTCGCCTATGGCGCCGATGCGAATAATGAGGATTGATTTTTTTCGCTTGTTTTTGTTCATGTTCTACTCAAAAATTTACCGCTAATAGCAATATAAAAATAATACCAAAATCCGTTGTGTCGGGCTTCCGATATTCATCTAGTTTGAGGTGCCAATAGCCTTTTTTTGAAGACAAAGATCTAATTGAAGAAAATCCGGAAAAGGGCTTGACGATATTTCTCCTCGGTGTATGATACGCACCCTCTCAACACGGCATGCCCGGTTCGAGATTGCTCTTTAACAAGAAGAAAGAA
>JAWSUZ010000094.1:0-6761 GCA_033852165.1 Agarilytica sp.
CTCAATTTTAAATTCACTGCTAAACACTCTTTTGTTCATCGTTTAACCATCCGATAGATTGTGTGATTTTATCATCTATCGCTTGGTACGGATTCAGTAAGCCACATCACCCCCGTCCCGTCCCCCGTCCCCCGTCACCCGTCACCCGTCCCCCGCCCCCCGTTTCCCAAACCCCATATCCAGCTGTTATTTTCTTAACCTGAAAATAACATTCAGCTAATTTCTAGATTTTCCCAGGTTCTTGAATTATCTTTTGAATAGCACTCTTTTTACGTCAAATAACACGGACAGACGCTTCTATCTCATTTTCACCGATTGAAAGCGCCCCTTTTACAACATGGACGATAAGAATAAAGCAGGCTGGTATTTATGCGTAGATTCAAACCAAATTGTCCCGTCTTGAAATATTGCTGCAAAATCCTATTCAAAAGTATTGGCGCTATTGTGATTCTGATGTTCATTGCACTTGGAATCGGGAAAACAGTCCAATACTGGGACAAGGACCCAGACCGCGGGGCCATCGCGGTAGATCGAGGGGTTTTCGATGAGAGCTACTCGGTTCCCGTTTATCTCGAACAAGGTTGGTCACCCGCCGAAAGTCTTTGGTTTTACAACACCACCCAAGGCTCCGATCTAATCCCCTACGATTTTTTCTTAGCATTAGAAACCCCGGATTCAGAAACACGATTGAGTTCCTCCGTTATATTCGATAAGTACCGCTACCTACCCCAGAAACCGTCTTTTTCTAACCCCGACGGATTAGCCGTAGGATTCACCAAAGATACCTACAAAGGTAAAGACTATATCGGTTACACCTGCGCAGCCTGTCATACCGGGCAACTCAACTATAAGGGAAGGGCCATTCGAATTGATGGTGGCCCAGCCATGGCCGACATGGTGGGCTATCTCACCTTACTTGAGCGCGCCATGAAAGCCGCGATAAACGATCCAAAAAAACAAACACGATTTGTCGATGCCGTCATCGCACAAAATAACGATTACGATTCAAAAGACGAAATTCTACTAGATTTACAAAAGTGGACTGACATTATTCAAAACTACAATATGGTTAACCATAGCCAGCTTCAATACGGCTATGCTCGGCTCGATGCTTTTGGGCGGATATACAACCGTGTCCTTCAGCACGTGATTAATAAAAAACAGTCTGCGTCCCTCCTAAAACTCGCCACCAAAGCCGATGGCTCTCGAATGTTAACCTCAAAGCAAGTCGATCTCGTATTAAAAGGCGTAAACGAAACTGTGATTGGTAACAAACAGTTCGGCACCATAGTCAGTCGCCTTTTATCGACAGAAAATGGCTATCCGGGGCTGGATACCGACAATATGTACAGGCTCCGCGAAGCCCTTTTTAACGAGCCCAATGCCCCAGTTAGCTACCCCTTTTTATGGGATATCACCCATTCCGATTACGTTCAATGGAATGGTATCGCCAGTAATGCCGCCGTTGGCCCCCTTGGCCGAAATGCCGGAGAAGTAACGGGCGTGTTCGCAACACTCGACTGGAAGACAGGCGAACCGGGCTTCGATCTCGGGGCGAGAATCTCCGGACAAAAGAATAAAAAACTTAAAATTGAATTTGATTCGTCGATAGATCTCATCAATTTACAACGCTTAGAGTCGCACTTAAGCAGTTTAAAATCGCCGCTTTGGCCAGAAGGCATTCTCGGTAAAATTGACCATGACAAAGCAGAAAAAGGGCACCTCATTTTTGTGGATCGTTGCCAGTCTTGCCATATGAACATTGATCGCAATAACTGGGATAGAATTGTTATCGCCAAAATGATGGCCATAGACGATGTTCAAACCGACCCACGCATGGCGCAAAACAGTGTTCAACATGAAGGCATGACCGGCAATTTTAAATACACCTACCAGAGCACAGGAGTCGGTGAACTGATCATTTCAGATCGAGCCCCCGTAGCCGCCATACTCACCGCCACCACAAGCGGAACCGTCGCCACCCCCGACTCCGACAAATGGTTTGTCCGCCGCTGGCTAGACTGGGTCTATGTACTGGGCGCCTCGCTGTTCGACAGCGATATCAAAACAAGCATAAAGCAAGGCACCTACGCTGCTGACACTACCTCGGCACCATTCCAATCCCTGCTCGCGTATAAGGGTCGTTCACTCAATGGAATATGGGCAACCGCTCCGTATTTACATAACGGCTCAATACCCAGTCTGTATGACTTACTGCTGCCAATGAAACGAGAAGGCGACCCTGAAGATGGCGAATATCGGCCAACAGAATTTATGGTCGGCAGCCGTGAGTTCGACCCCGCCAACGTAGGCTTTCGCACCGAAGGCTATGAGGGTTTTCTTTTTCAGACAAACTTAGAAGGAAACCTCAACACCGGGCATGAATATGCCGCGGGTCACACAGCATTGGCGAATGGGAAAACACGGTCAGCCCTCAATGCAGAACAGCGTTGGCAGCTTGTGGAATATATGAAGACGCTTTAAAAGCTGGGGGACGGGGGACGGGGGACGGGGGACGGGGGACGGGGGACGGGATCAGTTTAGTGGAGCATCGGTAATTGGTTATTTCTCATTTGTGGAATATTAACGCGTAGCGAGAACACCGCCTTGAGCATCAATAAAATTCCGTAATGCGCCTTCATCCGACTCGCGTATAGCGACACGTAATGTCACACGTTCAGCGTACTCGACCTCAACGACCTTCCCTTCTCGTGAAGACAGCCAATGTCGCAGACTCTGTTCCATCGAAAAGTCGCCCTCGACGCGGTAGTGAGATAGAAAAACTTTCGTCGATGTCTCCAATGTTGAAATGGCCAGCTGTGTAGCGGCACTGTATGCACGCACTAGCCCACCCGCACCCAATTTGATGCCGCCAAAATAGCGTACAACCACCAACATAATATCGCCGATATCCTTGTGCTGAAGCACATTAAGAATCGGTTTACCCGCTGTACCACTTGGCTCTCCATCATCGGACATTGCGACGGTTTGCGGCGAGTTCGGGTGGCCAATAACATAGGCCCAACAGTGATGGCGCGCATCCGGGTAATCTTTTTTGAGTTTGTCCAAACTGAGCATGGCCTGCTCACGGTTCTCGGCACGGCTAGCGACGGCAATAAAGCGGCTTTTCTTAATCTCGTATTCGGTTTTGCCAGCCGTATTAAAATCCGCTTTAGGAACAAGATAATCCGATGGTTGCACGTTAAGAAAGCTCTTTGGGGGTTGGTTCAAGAAAACGCGAATGTAGCACTTTGCCAGCTAAACGGACAAGCGATGCAGGCCGAACGCTAGCGGAAACTGCCTTTTTAAGGCAGAATCGCCGCCTTTATTGGGATCATATTAGTCCTACACAGGCTTCAATTTCGGCCCCGATTTTTATAAGCGATTATCGTATCGCTATTATCACCCACTTTTTATAACGAGGAAGTCCCCATGACCTGGACCATCTACCTATCCGGCGAAATACACTCAGACTGGCGCCAACAAATCATAAACAGTTGCGAAGCCGCAGGCCTTCCCGTTGAATTCAGTTCCGCCGTCACCAACCACGAAGACAGTGATGCCGCTGGCGATATGCTCGGAAAAGAAGACAATAACTTTTGGCGTGACCATAAGTCCGCAAAGGTAAACGCGATTCGCACCAAGAATTTACTCGAACAATGCGATATTGCGATCGTCCGTTTTGGCGACAAATACAAACAGTGGAACGCCGCTTTTGATGCTGGCTACTGCGCGGCTTTAGATACGCCGTATATTACCCTGCACGATGAATCGCTTATTCACCCACTCAAAGAAGTTGATGCCGCAGCTCTCGCTTGGGCACAAACACCGGAACAGGTCGTTGAGGTTTTGAAATATGTGACGCGGGAGAAATAGATAGGTTACGGGAGACGGGAGACGGGAGACGGGAGACGGGAGACGGGAGACGGGAGACGGGAAAGCATACGATTCAACCCCGTAGACGCCGAATAATCCCTCTCACTAACACAGAAAAAGGCTACTGATTTTGCCGGTGCAAGTCGGCAAAAAACTCACTGACCAAATGAAGCCCTTCCGCTTCGTCCATTTTATTTTGCCGAGCAAACTTCTTCGCGATCTTTACGACAGATGTTTTACCATCCACCTCCGCAGCAAGTTGCGAATAAACACGGTTGGTATATGAAAACTGCTGAAAATATTGTGCACTGGGAATCGCTTGTGCGGTATCTAAAATCCAAGCGGGTAAAACTTGAGGGCTTTGCAGAGCTTTAACATCTGCTATTTTCTTTGCCGACCACGACCAAACACGCTCTATACGATACCCCGCGTTATAAGGGGATTTTAAGTAGGGAATTTCATGTTCAGCAATATCGCTTATTTCAAAGCCTTGCTGCAAAGCAATCCCCTGCACTTCTTCAATGCTGTAACACAGGGCGTCTCGCTTTTGATTAAAGACTAAACTGCCGAAATTAATCCAGCGACCACCGATCGGAACGCTTTGATTAAGCTGCCGTAAAAACCGGCCAAATTCCAACGGCTGGATATCGACAAACCACGGTGTCACAACCGTATCAAAAACCCCCGGCTTAAAGCTCGGCTTTGTTGCATCGCTGAAAACAAAATGGAAATTATCCGGTTTACGCTCACCTTTAATAAGATGTTCAACCGCAGTAAATTCACTCTTACGAGGCTGCAGCGGAAATTCGACAAACGGTAAATCTTCACCACTTAATAGAGTTTCCGCAGCCATCACCAACAAAGGATTAATATCAGTAGCGACAGTAATGTCAGCATCCCAAGCTTGATGTAAATCGATGGCAAGCCGTCCTGCACCCGCGCCGACGACAAGCAGTTTTTTTACATCTTCGGAACGGAGATGCTGACTAACAATATTGGCTGTCAGGTTATTCTCTTCCTCACCCCAAACCCAATCTCGATACAAATTGGCTTCATAGCTTAATAAGTTTTGGGTAGAGGGCGCCCTGTCTCGTAAAGCGTCATAGGCTTTTTTAGTCGCTGCCGGAGCCTTTACAATCGGCATCATCAATTCAGAAACGCGACGCAGAAAGATTTGTTTACCGTGTAATAAACGCTGTAATCGTTCTTCCGTAGGGCCAGAGGCATGCTTAAGCGATTGTTCCAAACCTTTAATCTCACTCAAGATAATCTGATTAAAGTGATTAAGTTTTGCTCCCCAATCAACAAGAGAGTTATGGGGGTTAGGCAACAGCCAAGGCACACCGTTAACAATTGGGTATTGCTGAGAGCCCGCCGCCGAGAGTAAACAGCCATCACCCATTTGCAGATCGCTGCCGGTGCTTGGACAAGCAAGCAATTCCAATAGATTCGGGGCGATGGTCATAACCTTACCTGTCGTCAAAAAAAGTAAAAATAAAATACTGAAACGCCAACCTATAAGCAGGCCAAACAATATACATCCGAGCTAAATACCTATATCGCCATATTATGGTGTGTTTTTGAGAAAATTACCAAAGGCATCGTCCCAAACCTACAACCTAGGTCGCTGAAGCTCAGTAAAGTTTTTCGGCACTACAAAACTAAACGTTAAAATCAGTAAAATTTCTGTAGCAGTATTTCGCCAAAATATTTTGTTCATGATTAAAAGTTATCAAGCCACAAAATAGTAACCACTTACACTGTAATGTCGTGTAATGGGATTGCTCACACCGCATCGATATACTTTTCCCATCAAGACACCGGACAGCTATTTAATTGAGGAAGATAATGATGAAAATTTTAAGCCTAGCTTTATTAGTCGCAGTGGGATCAGGATCAGCATTTGCCATGGCAGATAACAACAATGGAAAAGTGAAGCTCAAGCAGCTTAAACACTCACACGCCTCCCTAGTCAGCCAAGTAACAGACAATACACACGCTATTGAAGAGATTCGTCACGATGTAGCGGATGTCTACAACTATTCAATCAATAGCAATCTTTCGAGTAGAGTCTTCCTCAATGCTTTCCCTGAGGTTCCCGGTGAGTGCGATTACTGGCTAGATACATTTAGCCACAATCAAACCGAACATCTTGTGACGCAAACTATTTCTATCAAGAACAGTACTAACGATAGTGACTGTACAGTTGTTAGTTACGACATTGACTACAGCCATGATATTGTCATACGCGATTTTCAATACACCACCTCCAGCGGGCGCCCCCTCGATCTATTTGCAGAGTTCAGTAATGAGTGGACCTATATGAAACCACAATTACGCGTTGGCGATACCTGGGGCAATTTTAATACCCTCACCTATTCCTTCTACGGCGGCGAGCCCGTATTGAGCAGCGAAAACGGTTTTGATTTTCGAAAACGCACTGTTCTCGGATTAGAGTCGGTGACAGTTCCTGCGGGCACGTTTGAGAATTGCTTAGTGGTAGCAGATGAACGACTTACCTCAGGAAATGCCTCGACGCTTATTTATTACTATTGCGATGGACCGGGTATTGCTCGCCGAATTGAGTTGACCGCAGGTAAAGACTGGCAGTTGCAGAGCTACACTGAAAATTAGGGCTTACTTAAGGTTTACATTAGGGTTTAGTTGATCAAGCAACGTCCCCATATGTGACAATACGGATTAAGGCGCTCATCGAGCGCCTTTTTTAATACATGAGCGTTGTGACAAGCCTCAAACTCTCTAAGCGATCCCTTTTTTCCGTCATGATTACTGATCACTTTCTTACCCCCCTGTGTCAGGGTGGTTGTCGCCTCTAATTTTTAGTTAGAGGCATTAAAATGAGAGCAAAATTCACACAGTCGTTT
>JAWSUZ010000095.1:0-1218 GCA_033852165.1 Agarilytica sp.
GTTTTTAAGTGGGAGGGCCCTGTGTCTTACCCGAAGAGCATCCTTGCCTGAATATTATATCGAAGCCAATAGTATCCTTTAATATTGCCCCGTTAGAAAAAATAACTATTAGCTAAGGATTCTTATTAGCATCGGCTTATGGAATTGATTAAGCCAACCTTTTAGCTGAACTTAATTTCACTACTGTTCCTTTCTGCTCGTTACGTAACTATCGCTATTTATATGATAGTTTTGATAACGTACCGCTAGGGCTCAAAAACCGCCTACCGGCGGTTTTGTCTTTCTGGGGTAGGACAATATTTGAAAACCACTTCTTTTCGTTCATTCATTCGCAAACCAAACGACTGTTACGGACTAAAAGTTAATAACTGATTTCAATAACTGTGATACTTTTAGTCTCACACTCCCGTTAGAAACCGTCAAACAACAAGGATGCCCCTCCATGACATTTGAACCCAAAACACTCGAAGGTCAGTACGTTAAATTAGAACCACTTGCCGAAAAACACCGGGAAGGTCTTTGTGCAGCCATTGCCGACGGCGAGTTATGGAATTTACACGTCACGCTTGTACCCCACCCCAATGACATCGGATCGTTTTTCGATTACGCGCAGACTTTGTTCGAAACGGGCGATGGTATTACCTACGCCACTATCGATAAAAACACGAACACGGTTGCCGGATCTACGCGGTTTATGAAAGCTAACCTCGCGAATAAGCGCGTAGAAATTGGCTTTACTTTTTTGGGGAAAAGCTGGCAACAAAGCAGAATCAATACAGAAGCTAAGTTGCTCATGCTCACCCACGCATTTGAAGACATGGAACTTAACCGTGTGGAGTTTCTTACGGATTATCTGAACAATCGTTCGCGCAATGCAATTTTACGTTTGGGTGCCAAGGAAGAAGGTTTACTCCGAAATCATATGATCATGCCTAATGGTCGAGTGAGAGATTCAGTTTTGTTTAGCATTATCAAAAACGAATGGGCCGGGGTTCAACAGCATCTTTCTGCCAAGCTTTTGTAAAAACTGAGTACGGTATGTATTCCCACGGCGACTGCATCGATGCAGAAGATATGACCCCATGGATGGGGGAGATAGAATTTCGTCTGGAACAGAAATCGAGAGCGAAGCATTAGCGCAGGAAGCGCGTAAGTAGAATAACGCAGGAGCAGTTATCTAGGATGCCAGAGCCGAGAACCGCACTACTATCAGGGATA